>NZ_JAIUGZ010000020.1:0-99774 GCF_020164875.1 Mesorhizobium sp. CO1-1-8
ACCGACCAGAGCTTCGCGGCTTTCATCAATCTCGCTGCTGCCGTCATAAACTCACGCTGAATCTCAACAAGCCTTAGTGCAGCACCAGCATATCGCTCGACGAGAACGAAATCTCGGCCTTTTCGCCCACAGCGGGGGGCGGTGTTGCCGGGCTGTTGAATGTGTCGAGGGAGACCGTGTTGCCGCCGATGCCGACACGAACCCGGATGACCGAGCCGAGGAAATGCACTTCGGAGATTTCTCCGGAAAGGCTGGAGTCGCGGCCGGGCTGGCGGCCAAGCGAGATGGCTTCCGGACGCAACGCCAGCGACAGCGTGTCGCCTGACTTGGAACCGTTGAGCTTGCCCTTGAGCGAGACCTGTTCGGAATTGACCCGCACCGTGCCTGCAGCGGCATCGGTGACGGTGCCTTCCAGCACGTTCAGCGTGCCGACGAAATTGGCAACGAACTTGGTCGCCGGACGGTTGTAGATCTCGAATGGCGTGCCGACCTGCTCGGCCTTGCCGCCATACATGACGGCGATGCGATCCGAGATCGACAGCGCCTCTTCCTGGTCATGCGTCACGAAAATGGTGGTGATGCCGAGCTTCTTCTGGATCGAGCGGATTTCCTCGCGCAGCGACACGCGCACTTTGGCGTCGAGCGCCGACAGCGGCTCGTCGAGCAGCAAGAGTTTCGGTTTCGGTGCAATCGCCCGCGCGAGCGCGATGCGCTGCTGCTGGCCGCCCGAGAGCTGGTAGGGATAGCGATCCGCCATCTGCGGCAGCTTGATGATGCCGAGCATCTCGGCGACGCGGGCATCGATGTCCGCCCTGGGCATGCCGGCGACCTTCAGGCCGAAGCCGATATTCTGTGCCACGGTCAGGTTCGGGAACAGCGCATAGGCCTGGAACACCATGCCGACATTGCGTTGGTTGGGCTTCAGCCTCGTAATGTCCTTGCCGCTGACGACGATCGTGCCCGCGCTCGGCTCCTCGAAACCGGCGACCATGCGCAGCACGGTCGTCTTGCCGCAGCCGGATGGCCCGAGGAAGGAGACGAATTCGCCGCGCTCCACGTCGAGATTGAAATCCTCCACCACCGTGGTGGCGCCGAAGGATTTTCGAACGTGCTGGATGGAGAGGAATGGGTCGGCCATGGCGTGGTTCTCTCGATCAATTTGGGCGGTTCGCCGATTTCGGCGCGAAGCGGGACAGGATCTGGATCAGGGACATGCAGCCCCAGGTGATGGCGAAGGCGATGATGGCGAGCGCCGCCGGCTCATAGGCGCGGTTGGCGCCGATATTCTGCAGATAGGGGCCGAAGGCCGGCCGGTTGAGCAGGCTGGCCATGGTGAATTCGCCGATGACGATCGCGAAGGTGAGGAAGGCGCCCGAGAGCACCGCGATCAGCACGTTGGGCAGGATGACACGGGTGATGATCGTTCCCCAACCAGCGCCAAGGATCTGTGCAGCTTCCGTCAAGGTGCGCACGTCGATTGTGCGAAGCCCGGTGTCGACGGCGCGATACATATAGGGCAGCGCCAGTGTCGCATAGCCGATGACCAGCAAGGCATTGGTGCCTGTATCGGTCGCCAGGAACGGTAGCGGCGAATTCGACCCGTACATTCTAATGTAGCCGAAGACGATGACGATGGCCGGGATGACCAGCGGCAGTAGGGTAATGAACTCGACGATCGGCCGCAGTTGCGGCAGGCGAAGCCGGATCCAGTAGGCGGCTGGCACCACGATGAGCACACCGAGAATGATGGTGAAAACGGCGGCCAGCACTGAATAGCCGAAGGTGGCCTGGAAACGGGCATCGCCCAACACGACCTTGTAGGCGTCGAAGGAGTACTCCCCGCGCCGCATGCGCATCGAGAACTCCACGGTCGCGATCAGCGGAATGAAAAAGTAGGCCGCGCCAAGAGCGAAGACGAGCCAGGCCCAGAACTTTCCCGACTTCATTTCAGCCACCTCTCGGAACGGGTCCGGAACCAGATGTAGAACACATTGGCAAGACCGGTGATGACGATCATGCCGAAGGCGATGGCATAGCCGAGATGGGCATTGTGCAGCACATCTCCACGGATCTGTGCATAAAGCAGGATCGGCACGATGTTGAGCGACGAGCCGGTCAGCGCATAGGCGGTGGCGATGGCGCCGAAGGCGTTGGCGAACAACAGGATCACGGTGCCGAGGAAACTCGGCCAGATCACCGGAATGACCACCATCCGCCAGTACTGGGACATGGTCGCGCCCAGCGTCGCGGCTGCCTCGCCCCATTCCTTCTTCAGCCCGTCGATGGCTGGCACGATGATCACCACCATCAGCGGTATCTGGAAATAGACATAGGTCAGTGTCAGGCCCCAGAATGACAGGATGTTGAAGCCATGCGCGTAGATGTTAAGGCCGAACACGGTGTTCAGGATCACCGTCGCAAGGCCGAGGCGGCCGAGCGTGGCGAGGAAGGCAAAGGCCAGCGGCACGCCGGCAAAATTAGAGGCCACGCCGGAAAACGTCAGTGTCGCCGAACGTATCCAGTCCGGCAGGCCACCGCGCACGATGGCGATGGCAATCGCCAGGCCCGCAAATGCGCCAATCAGCGATGAAGCAAGACTGATCTTGATCGAAATCCAGTAGGCGGCAACGATGGACGGTTGCGCCAGCGCTGCGATGTTCTCGAGAGTGAATTCGCCGGCATCGTTCTGGAATGCACCCAGCATCAGATAGAGCGTGGGCAGGATGAGGAACATGATGGCGAAGATGAAGAAAGGCGCGACACCAAGCCATTGTGTCGGCAGCCGCATGCTGCGTGCTTCGGCGGGAGGCGCGGTCTTCCCGGTAACAGCGTGGTCGGACAATGAGATATCGGTCATGCGCCGGCTACCGTCTTCGAGAGAAGGACCGGGCGGCCGCGAAGCCGCCCGGCATGGTGTGAATTACTTGACGTTGGCGCCGACGACGGCATCCCAGTTTTTGGTGATGGCTTCCTTGGACTTGCCTTGCTCGTCGAGTGTCGGGAACACGGCGGAAGCATAGGCTTCGGCAGGCGGCAGCTTGGCCAGGATGTCAGCCGGGATCTTGCCGTTCTTGGCGAGATCGTTGAAGCGGATCGGGTGGCAATAGCCTTTCAGCCAGCCGATCTGGCCTTCGTCCGAGTAGAGGTATTCGAGCCAGAGCTTGGCTGCATTCGGATGCGGCGCGTAGGCGCTGATCGCCTGCACATAGACACCGGCGACAACACCGGTCTTCGGCACGACGACGTCGACGGGCGGATTGCCCTTCAGCGTGTCGCGGCCGGCGAGCGCGTTGTAGTCCCAGGTGACGAGGATCGGGGTCTGGCCCTGGGCGAGCGTCGCGGCTTTGCCGATGACCGGAACGAAATTGCCGGCGGCGTTGAGCTTCTTGAAGAAGTCGAGGCCGGCGGTGCCGGCAGCTTCACCGGCGGCGGCGCCTGACGACAGGCCGGCGGCATACACCGCCTGGATCGCCTGGTTCGAGGCACGCGGATCACCGGCTAGGGCTACCGAGTTGGCGAATTCCGGCTTCAGCAGGTCGGCCCAGTCGGCCGGAGCTTCCTTGACGAGGTCCTTGTTCACCTGGAAGGAAAGCACGCCATAATAGTCACCGGTCCAGAAACCTTCGGCATCCTTGGCGCTGTCGGGGATCGAGTCCCAGGTAGACACCTTGTAGGGTTGGATCAGGCCATCGGCCTTGGCCGTCGGACCGAAGGACAGGCCGACGTCGATGACGTCGGGCGCCTGCGGGCCCTTGTTGTCCTTGTTGGCCTTGATCGCCTCGATCTCGTCGCCGGAACCGGCATCGGGATTGAGTTCGTTGACGGTGATTTCCGGATACTTCGCCTTGAAACCTGCGATGACATCGCCATAGCCGCACCAGTCATGCGGCAGCGCGATGGTGGTGAGCTGGCCTTCCGCCTTGGCAGCCTTGACGAGATCGTCCAGCGAATCCGCGGACGAAATCACCGTCGACGCGAAAAGCGCCGCGGCCGAAAGGGAAAGCACTTTCCCCGTGAATTTGAACATGTGTTCTCTCCGTTGAACTGACGCCGTTGGACGCCTGCGATGCGGTATCGTTTTCATGTGACAGCCAGATGAAAGCTTTGTGAAAGCGGCTGCTCGCAGTGCGAAAAAGTAAACTCTTTTTAACCTGATGTAGCAATCGCTCCGCGATTCTTTTTCCGGCTAACTAGTTTTTGCCTTGCCCGTCATCCTCCCCCTTGTTTTCATAGCCCCGTTTCAGATCACTTTGCGGCGCGGAAACGCCTCAGATCGTGCCGGCGATGGCGTTTTCGAGCAAGGTCAGCGCCGCCTTCTTGGTCAGCTTGACCGGGTTGCCGCCGGAGGTCGGATCGACCACCGCCATGTCGGCGATCAGCGCCTTGCGTTTCTTGTCCATGTCGAGCCCCTTGATAAGGCCCGGCAGCGCATGCGGCACCTTCAATTCCTTGCGCAGCTTGATGATCGCCTTGGCGAACCCGTCGAAGCCGCCCTTGATGCCGCAATAGGCGGCGAGCCGGCCGATACGTTCCTCGATGGAGTCACGGTTGAAGGCGAGCACATAAGGCATGAACACCGCATTGGTCATGCCGTGATGGGTGTCGTAGAGCGCACCGACCGGATGCGACAGCGAGTGGATGGCGCCGAGCCCCTTCTGGAAGGCGGTGGCGCCCATGGCAGCGGCGCTCATCATGTGGGCGCGCGCGACGAGATCCCTGCCGTTGGCATAGGCCTTCGGCAGGTTTTCGAAGACCAGCCTCACACCTTCGACGGCGATGCCGTCGGCCATCGGATGATAGCCCGGCGCGCAATAGGCTTCGAGGCAGTGGGCAAGCGCATCCATGCCGGTCCCGGCGGTGATGAAGCCCGGCATGCCGACCGACAGTTCCGGATCGGCGATGACGATGGCCGGCAACAGCTTGGGATGGAAGATGACCTTCTTGGTGTGCGTCGCCTCATTGGTGATGACGCCGGCGCGGCCAACCTCCGAGCCGGTGCCGGCAGTGGTCGGCACCGCGATGATCGGCGCGATCGCATCCGAATTGGCGCGCGTCCACCAGTCGTCGACATCCTCGAAGTCCCACACAGGCCGCGTCTGCCCGGCCTGGAAAGCGATCAGCTTGCCGAGATCGAGCGCCGAGCCGCCGCCGAAGGCGATGACGCCGTCATGCTTGCCCTTCTTGAACACGGCGATGCCGGCGGTCAGGTTGGATTCGACCGGGTTAGGCCTGACCTCGGAGAAGACGCCGTAGGGAACCTTGGCGTCGTCGAGGATCTTCAGGGTCGAGGCGACGACCGGCAGTTTCGCCAGGCCCGGATCGGTGACGAACAACGGCCGCTTGATGCCGGTGGCCGCCAGGACTTCAGGCAATTCCTTGATGCGGCCGGCGCCGAAGCGGACGGTGGTGGGGTAGTTCCATTTGGAGATCAGCTTGGACATTTTTGTCTTTCAATAAATCAGATGGCTTCGCGCAGGTGGAAGGATTTCGGCCGGGTCAGATTGTCGTAGCCGATGGCCGACAAGCCCGCACCCTTGCCGGTGTCCTTGACGCCGGTCCACACCAGTGCCGGATCGAGATAGTCGCAGCGGTTCATGAACACCGTGCCGGTCTCGACGCGGTTGCCGATCGCCACGGCATGTTCGGTATCGCGCGTCCAGATCGAAGCGGTCAGCCCATAGGGGCTGTCGTTCATCAGCGCGATCGCCTCTTCGTCGTTGCGCACCTTCATGATGCCGACGATCGGGCCAAAGCTCTCCTCGCGCATGACGCTCATCTGATGGTCGACATTGGTGAGCACTTCCGGCGCCAGATAGGGCGAACCGACCTTGTCGTTGGTCACCTTCATGCCGATGTGCGCCACCGCGCCCTTGCGCAGTGCCTCGGCCTTCTGCTCGCGGATCAGGTCGGCGAAACGCGCCTGCGCCATCGGCCCCATCGTCGTCGCCTGGTCGAGCGGATTGCCGACGACATAGTTCCTGGTCTCGGCGATGAAGCCTTCGACGAATTCGTCATAGACCTTTTCGTGCACATAGACGCGTTCGATGCCGCAGCAGCACTGGCCGGAATTGTAGAAGGCGCCGTCGACCAGATTGGCGATGGCATGATCCATCTTGGCGTCCGGCAGCACGTAGGCCGGATCCTTGCCGCCGAGTTCGAGGCCGAGCGTCATGAAAGTGCCCGCCGCCGCCTTTTCGATGGCACGGCCGCCGCCCACCGAACCGGTGAAATTGACATGGTCGATCTTGCCCGAGCCGAGCAGCCTCTCGGTCTGGGCGTGGTTCAGCACAACGTTCTGGAACACGCCCTTGGGCAGACCCACTTTGTCGAAAGCCTGTTGAAAACGCTCTCCGACCAGCAGCGTCTGCGCCGCATGCTTGAGGATGACGGTGTTGGCGGCCATCAGCGCCGGCACGATGGTGTTGACGGCGGTGAGGTAAGGATAGTTCCACGGCGCGATAACCATGACCACGCCGAGCGGATCCTTCTTCACATAGCGGCGGAAGCCATCCTTCGGGTTGGAGGCAGGCACCGACTTGAGCGCCTGTTCTGCGATCTCGACCATGTAGGTGGTGCGTTCCCTGACCCCGCCGAACTCGCCGCCATAGCGCACCGGACGCCCCATCTGCCAAGCGATCTCCGGCACGATCTCGTCGGTCATCGCGACCAGCGCTTCCAGCATGGCGAGCATGTACTTGCCGCGCTCGACGATCGGCGTCTCAGCCCATTTTGCTTGCGCCGCCTTGGCGCGTTCCACTGCGGCGTTGACCGCCTGGTCGGTCGCGATCGGCCGCTCGGCATAGATCGAGCCATCGACGGGGGATATGAGTTTGACCGTCTCGGTCATTTTGTAAGTCCTCGTATTCTAAATCAAAAATCGTACGGGCTAGCGCTGCCCCTCACGGTCGATAACTAGTACCGCTCGAACCCCCTGTGCAGTTCCCAATCCGTGATCCGGCGGTCGTATTCGAACTGCTCCCACTTCGCGGTGTGGACATAGTGCTCGAGCACGTCCTCGCCGAGCGCCTGCTTGAGCATCTTCGACTTCGCCAGCGTCTCGGTGGCATCGCGCAGCGTCTTCGGGATCTCCGGCAGGCGCGATGCCTGATAGGCATCGCCGACGAAGGGCTTTTGCAATTCCAGCTTCTCGTCGATGCCGGCAAGGCCGGCGGCAATCAGCGCTGCGAAGGCAAGATACGGGTTCAGATCGGCGCCACCGATGCGGCATTCCATGCGGATGCCCTTGGTGCCCTCGCCGCACAGGCGGAAGCCGGCGGTGCGGTTGTCCTCGCTCCACATGATCTTGGTCGGCGCGAAGGTACCGGCCTGGAAGCGCTTGTAGGAGTTGATGTAGGGCGCCAGGAACCAGGTGAACTCCCTAGCGTATTTGAGCTGGCCGGCGGCCCATTGCTGGCCAAGTGTCGACAGCGTCCAGTCGGCCTTTTTGTCGAAGAACAATGGTGTCTTGCCGTCGGCGCTCCACAGCGAATTGTGGATGTGGCTGGAATTGCCGGCGAGCCCGTAATTATACTTGGACATGAACGAAATCGCCTTGCCCTCGGACTCGGCGATTTCCTTGGCGCCGTTCTTCAGGATGACGTGGCGGTCGGCCATGTCGAGCGCCTCGGCGTAGCGCACGTTGATCTCTTCCTGGCCCGGACCCCACTCGCCCTTGGAGTTTTCGATCGGGATGCCGGCCGCTTCCATCTCGTTGCGAAGCCGGCGCATAACGCCTTCTTCCTTTGTGGTAATGCCGATCTGGTAGTCGCCGATATAGGGCGACGCGGTGTCGAGACCCTGCCAGTGCTTCTTGCGCGCGGAATCATAGGTCTCGTTGAACAGATAGAATTCGAGCTCGGAAGCGAAATAGCCGATATAGCCGCGCTCGCTCAGCCGCTTGACCTGCTTTTTCAAGATGGCGCGCGGCGAGTGCGGCAGGTCGTCATGGGTGTGGTGGTCGAGCACGTCGCAGATCACAAGTGCGGTCTTTTCCAGCCAGGGAATGCGCCGCAGCGTGGCAAGATCCGGCTTCATGACGAAGTCGCCATAGCCCTTCGACCAACTCGCCGCCTTGTAGCCGGGCACCGGCTCCATATCGATGTCGGCGGCCAGCAGATAGTTGCAGCCATGCGTTTCGTCATGGGCGGAATCGACGAAGTACTGCGCCAGGAAACGTTTTCCCGCCAGCCGGCCCTGCATGTCGACGATGCAGGCGAGCACCGTGTCGATCTCGCCGCTGGAGACCGCTTTCTTCAACTGATCGAACGAGAAATTTCCGGCCATTCCTTTGGCACTCCAGCGCTTGGGCTTTGAATGAGGTGAAAGAAACCATGGCCGGCACGATGCCGGCCATGGCCGTGATGGTTGGTGTCAGTGGCCGGTTTCGCCGACGGCTTGTTCGGCTGCCTTGATGGCCGCCTGACGTGCCGCGATGATGTCGCCGAGCGGCGGCCCCTGGAAGCGGCGCTTCTCGAAACCGAACCAGACGACCGCCGTCAGGATGAAGAAGCCGACGGTGATGTAGAGCGCCCAGTCGTTCGGCGGCTGGATGCCGATGATGAAGATCAGGATCATCGACACGATCGACAGGAAGCCGAACAGCATGAAGACGCCGCGGCCCATGTTCCACGGCCCCATCTTGTCCCACTTCGGCGTTCCCCAGGCCAGCATGCCGAGCACGATCGGCACGATGAAGGAGAGGAACAGGAAGATGACGGTGCAGGACACGACGATGGTATAGGCCGAAGTACCGGCGACCGAGACGAGCGTCGAACCCCAGACGAACAGCACCGACAGGATCGATGCCGTCCAGATCGCCGCCACCGGTGTGCGATAGGTCGGGCTGACCTTGGCGAGTGCCGACGAACCGGGCAGGCCGCCGTCACGCGAGAAGGCAAAGATCATGCGCGAAGCCGAGGTCACGGTTGCGAGACCGCACAGCAGCTGCGCAACGAACACGACGAGGTAGACGAACTCCTTGATGCCGGGGCTGACGCGCTGGTCGAAGGCCCAGAAGAACACGTTCCAGCCCTGCTTGGCGGCGTCGTCCATGTTCGGGATCATCAGCACGAAGGCGGCCAGGAACAGATAGCCGAACAGGGCCGACCAGATCACCGACATCACCATGGCACGCGGCACGGAGGAGGCTGCCTTGATGGTTTCTTCGGACGTGTGCGCCGAAGCGTCATACCCAGTGATCGTATAGATCGGCAGCAACAGCCCGAGCGCGAACACCCAGGCATTCGACACCGATGGCCACACACCGCCGCCGGCGTCGCCGGAGTAATTGTGGAAGGTGAAGAGACGGCTGAAATCCCAGGTCTCGGCGGAGATCAGGCAGACGACGGCAATCAGGATCGCGCCAAAAAAGATCAGATATCCCGAAAAGTCGGTCAGCTTGGCCGTCAGCTTGATGCCGAGATGGTTGATCAGCGCCTGGGCGCCGGTGATGATGACCAGGAAGATCATCTGGTTGGTTAGCGTGCCTTCAATGCCGAACGTCGGCCCGAAGGCGCCTATGAAGAACGTCCAGGTGCCGACGTTGATGGCACCGAGCACGGTGATCAGGCCGAGCAGATTAAGCCAGGCGGTGACCCAGCCGGTGCCGCGGTTGCCGAGGATCGAACCCCAGTGGTAGAGGCCGCCGGCCGTCGGATAGGCCGAGCTGATCTGCGACATGGCGACCGCGAAGGTCAGCGAGACGAAGCAACCGACCAGCCAGCCGATGCCGATGCCGATGCCGCCAGCGCCGGAGGTCCCTTGCGCCAGCGAATTGATGCCGCCCGACAGGATGCAGATGATCGAGAAGGAAACGGCGAAATTCGAAAAGCGACTGAGGCGCCGCTCCAGTTCCTGGGCATAGCCCATGCTGTGGAGGTGCTTTACGTCCTCCGCCTTGTCAACTTCAGTATAACCCGGTGCTGCCATTTTAGTGTCCCCTGTTGGTTCTCGGGTCGGGATGACATCCCGCCCTAGCTAGCCGATTGAACTGACTTTCCGACTGAATGCGATCTGGAATATCCGGCCTCCTCTGGCTCCAGATCCGAAAAAATACCCGTGAGCAGATCCGCCCATTTCCGCTGCCCGGTCTCGCCGGCGATTTCGTCGTTGCGGATTTCGATCATCGCGCAGGGCAGGCCGCGCGAGCGCGCATGCCGTTCCAGCGTGAAATAGACGCGGTCGGCAGGTGAATACGGCTCGTTGACGCCGACGGTGACGCCGGCAAGCCGCTTCAGCGCCGATATCAGCGGCGCCGCCAACCGGCGATCCTCGTCATGGATGATGCCGATATGCCAGGGCCGGTTTTTGGACTTGTAGACCGGCGTGAAGGAATGGACCGAAACCAGCCGCGTTTCCTGACCGTGCGACAGCCTGTTTTCGATGATATCTGCAATCGTGTCATGGAAAGGCTGCCATGACAGCGCAACACGCGCGGCACGCTCACCTTCAGACAGGCCGGTATTGCCCGGTATGGCAGTTGTCTCACTGACCGGCGGCACCAGGTCGGGCGCATCGAGCGGCCGGTTGCAGTCGACGACGAGGCGCGAAATGCGGGTTTCGACCAGCGTCGCGTCGAGCGCCTGCGCCATGCGGCGGGCAACCGGCAGCGCGCCAGGATCCCAGGCAATGTGGCGCGACAGGTCCTCGACGGTAAGGCCGAGCGTGCCGAATTCGGCGGGCAGGAAGTTCGAGGCGTGATCGCAGGTCAGCACGAAAGGGCTTGATCCGCCGGGGTTCGTCACCCTTACGGTATCAGACGATGCAAGGCTGGCGGGCCGTGCTTTCTCCATACTCTGCCGTCCCCGGGGAGCGCTGTATCGTATGTTACGTATTTTGCCTCATTGCGTCCCTATGGATGATTTCATACAGTTTGTCCGGCTTTGTCAAATGCGATCTCGGAAAAGACCATCGACAGAGCCAGGGTGGGGAAAAGATGATTTCCAGCATTGCCGAATTGATCGCCGACCGCATCGGTACCATGCCGGCCAGCGAACGGCGCGCAGCCCAGACGCTGATCGCAAACTATCCGATGATCGGCCTGAAAACTGTTGCTGAATTTTCGGCAGCGGCGGGCGTTTCCTCGCCGACGATCCTGCGTTTCGTTGCCCGGCTCGGCTTTCAGAACTATCCGGAATTCCAGTCGAGCCTGCAGGACGAACTGGCGGCGCAACTGCAATCGCCGGCGACAAGGACGCTCAATCCGCCCTCGCCCGGCGGCGGGACGGTGTCGCCGATGCTGGAAGCGACGCTCGACAACATGCGCGAGACGTTCCGGCACCTGTCCGATAAGCAGCTTGCCGACATCGCCGCCCGGCTAGCGGACCGGCGCGGCAAGACCTTCCTGATCGGCGGTCGCTTCACCGATCCGCTGGCGCGCTACATGGCCGCCCACCTCGCCATCATCCAGCCGGATGTCTTTCACCTCGCCGGGCAGGAAAGCATGTGGCGTGACCGGTTGATCGACATGGGCAAGCGCGACGTGCTGGTGATTTTCGACATCAGGCGCTACCAGGACAGCCTCCTCCGCTTCGCCGAAAAGGCGCATCAGCGTGGCGTCCAGATCGTGCTGTTCACCGACCAGTGGCTATCGCCGATCGCCCGCTTTGCTCGCCATGTTATCGCCGGACGAACCGCGGTGCCGTCGGCATGGGATTCATCGGCTGCCCTTTTCGTCGTCGCCGAAACGCTGATCGGCGCCGTCACCAGGCAGCTGGAAGCAGAAGGCGCCAAACGCATTCGCGAGATGGAAAGTCTGCGTTAGTGCATGTGCGATGATCCAAAGCGTTACGCACATTTTCTCAAACGTTACATATATTTAATGTGCGCAGCCCCTGGAGAATTGTCATAAAGACGCGATATCGAGGCGGCTTCTTTGCCTTACAATAGCCTCGCTGCGTCTGCTTCTTCTAGGGAAACCGGTAGACGGAAGGATTGTTTTACCAACCGGAGTGCTGATGGCCGCCTGGAAACAGATACTTTTTGCACTCGTGGTGCTGGTGGTGGCGGCAGTCGCCTGGTTGCGCTTTTATCCCGGCGCACCCGACGTGCTGGCACGTTGGGGCATCGACTGGGCCTACGCGGCAACGCCCCCGGCTGTAAGAGGCGCCGCGAACGCGAGGCAGGCAGACGGCCGCAACGGCAACCAGCGGGTGAACGTGGTCGCCCTGGCGGCCACTTCGGCTGTCATCAACGACCGCCTGCAGGCGATCGGCACAGGCCGTGCCAACGCCTCGGTGACCGTCAATCCCTACAGCTCCGGCCGCCTCGCCGAACTGCTGGTCGAATCCGGCAGCCATGTCGATAAGGGACAGATCCTCGCCACCCTCGATTCCGAAACCGAGGTGATCTCTCAGGACCGTGCCAAGCTCGCCTTGCAGGATGCGCAATCCAAACTCGACCGCGTCAAATCGCTTCGTGCCTCCAATGCCGCGACCCCGGTGGCCGTGGCTGACGCCGAGGTGGTGCTGGCGGGCGCCAAGCTGGCGCTTCAGGATGCGGAACTTGCACTGCAGCGCCGGTCGATTCTGGCGCCGATCGCCGGCACCGTCGGCATCCTGCCGATCTCGGCCGGCAATTATGTCACCAACCAGTCGGCCATCGCCACGCTCGACGACCGGTCCTCTATCCTGGTCGACTTCCTGGTGCCCGAGCGCTTCGCCGCCGCCGTCAAGGTCGGTGCGCAATTGACGGCGACGCCGATCGCCAATCCCAGCAACGCCTACAGCGGCACCGTTTCGGCCATCGACAACCACATCGACGAAAAGAGCCGCACCCTGCTGGTCAAGGCCAAGATCGCCAACCCGGCCGATTCGCTGCGTGCCGGCATGTCGTTCGGCATCACCATGAAATTCCCGGGGCAGACCTATCCGGCCGTCAGCCCGTTGGCGATCCTGTGGGGTTCGGACGGCGCCTATGTCTGGCAGATCGAGAATGGCAAGGCCAGGCGGGTGCCGGTGCGCATCATCCAGCGCAACACCGAGACCGTACTGATCGACGCCGAGATCGACAGCGGCGACATGGTGGTCACCGAAGGCACCCAGAGCGTCAGCGAGGGCGGCGCGGTCCGCCTTGCCGGCGAAGAGCAGCGCGCGGCGGACGCGGCCCAAGGCTCATGACCGGAACCATCAACGCCGCCAGCGATACCGGCTTCACCGCGCTGTTCATCCGCAGGCCGGTTATGGCCTTCGTGCTCAACACGCTGATCGCGGTCGCTGGCCTGGCCGCCTTCTACGGCGTCGAAATCCGCGAACTGCCGGACGTCGATCGTGCGGTCGTCACTGTTTCCACCACCTTCGAGGGCGCGGCAGCCGAGACCGTCGACCGTGAACTGACCGACACGATCGAGGGCGCCGTCGCCCGCGTCTCAGGCGTCAAGTCGATCTCGTCGTCTTCCTCGTTCGGCTCGAGCCGCGTCACCATCGAGTTCAACGACGGCGTCGATCTGAATGTCGCCGCGTCGGACGTGCGTGACGCCGTCGGCCGCGTCGCCAACCAGATGCCGGACACCGCCGATCCGCCGCGCATCGTCAAGGCCGACGCCAATTCCGACGCGGTGATGCGACTGGCGGTGACCTCGGACAACATGTCGATCCAGGACATGACCGTGGTGGTCCAGGACCAGATCGAGGACGAGCTGGCCGCCGTACCCGGCGTTGCCGACGTCCAGGTCTATGGCGACCGCGACAAGATCTTTCGCATCGATGTCGACCAGAACAAGCTGGCCAGCCTCGGCTTCACGGTCGCCGACCTCAGGGCCGCCCTTGCCTCGGTCGCCTTCGATTCCCCCGCCGGTTCGATCACCACGACCAACCAGGACCTGATCGTCCGCACGACTGCCGACGTGACCACGCCTGAAGAGTTCGAAAACATCATTGTCGGCGGCACGACGCGCATTCGCGACGTCGCCACCGTCACGCTCGGCCCCGACGTCGGCCAGACCACGCTGCGCTCGGACGGCAAGACCGGCATCGGCATCGGCATCATCCGCCAGGCGGAATCGAACACGCTGGACATCTCGACCGGCGTCCAGGCCGCCGTCGCCAAGCTGCAGGAAAACCTGCCCAAGGGCATGTCAATCAAGATCACCAGCGACGACGCCGTCTTCGTCAAGGGGGCAGTGCACGAGGTCGAGATCGCGCTCGGCCTGTCCGTGACAATGGTGCTGATCGTCATCTATGTGTTTCTCCTCGACTGGCGCGCGACGCTGATCCCCGGCCTGTCGATGCCAGTCGCCATGATCGGCACCATCGCCGCCCTCTATCTGGCCGGCTTCTCGGTCAACATCCTGACCCTGCTCGCCCTGGTGCTGGCGACGGGACTGGTCGTCGACGATGCCATCGTCGTGCTCGAAAACATCGTGCGACGACGCAACGAAGGCATGGGACCGCGTGCCGCCGCCGTGCTTGGCGCGCAGGAAGTGTTCTTTGCCGTCATCGCCACCACCTTGACGCTGGTCGCCGTCTTCGTGCCGATCTCGTTCCTGCCCGGCCAGACCGGCGGCCTGTTCCGCGAATTCGGCTTCGTGCTTGCCATGTCGGTCCTATTGTCCTGCGTGGTGGCGCTGACGCTGTGCCCGATGCTCGCCTCGCGCATGCTGACCAGCGCATCGCTCCACCACGAAGGTGGCCATGGCATCGGCGCCCGCATCGGCGGCGCGCTCAATACGGCCTACAAGCGCGGCCTGCACGCCTGCCTCGACGCGCCATGGATCGTCCTTCTGGTCGCGGTGCTGTTTGCCGGCACCGCCTTCACGCTGTTCGGCACCATCCGCCAGGAGCTGACGCCGACCGAGGACCGCGCCGCCGTGCTGCTGCGCATCAGCGCCCCGCAAGGCGTCAGCCTCGACTACACGACCCAGCAGATGCAGAAGATCGAGAAACTGATCCAGCCGATGCGCGATTCCGGCGAGATCCGCAGCACTTTCGAAAATGCCGGCCAGAACGGCTCCTACAACTCCGGCTTCATGGTGATGACGCTGGCGCCGTGGAACGAGCGCAGCCGCAGCCAGCAGGAGATCATGGCCGAGATCAGCCGGCTGACTAGGCAGGTGCCGAGCGTGCGCATCTTCCCGGTACAGCCCAACAGCCTCGGCATCCGTGGCGCTGGCAACGGCTTGCAATTCGCGCTGGTCGGCAACGACCGCAAGGCGCTTGGCGACGCGGCGGTAAAGATCATCGCCGAGATGCAGAAGGACCCGCGCTTCCAGACCCCGCGCCTGTCGATCGACCCGACGCAGCCGCAGCTTGCCGTCGCCATCGACCGCGAGCGCGCCTCCGACCTCGGCATCGACATATCCGGGCTGGCCAACACCTTGCAGGCCATGCTCGACGGCAACGACGTCGTCGACGTCTACATCGCCGACCGCAGCTATGGCGTGAAGCTGGTCTCGACCACCAATCCGATCAACGATCCGACGGATCTGGAAAACATCTTCCTGAAAACATCAGACGGACGTTTCGTGCCGATGTCGACCATCGCCACGCTGACCGAACGTGCCGTGCCGCCATCACTGTCGCGCGAACAGCAGCAGCCCTCGGTGGCGATCACCTCCAACCTCAGTGGCGACTTCGCCCTCGGCGATGCGTTCACCCGCGCCGAGCAAATCGCCACGCCGCTGCTGCCGCCAGGCAGCCGCATCCTGCCGCTGGCCGAGGCGGCGACGCTGGGCGAGACCAACAGCGCCATGGTCACCATTTTCGGCTTCGCGCTGGTCATCATCCTTTTGGTGCTGGCCGCTCAGTTCGAAAGTTTTGTCAGTGCCGTCATCATCATGGCGACGGTGCCGCTCGGGCTGGCCTGCGCCATCTTCGCGCTGCTTCTCAGCGGCACCAGTCTCAACGCCTACAGCCAGATCGGCCTGGTGCTTTTGGTCGGCGTCATGGCCAAGAACGGCATCCTGATCGTCGAATTCGCCAACCAGCTGCGGGATCGCGGGCTTGGCGTGCGCGAGGCGATCGAGCAGGCCTCGATCATACGCGTGCGGCCGGTGATGATGACGATGATCTGCACCGTGCTCGGCGGCCTGCCGCTGGTGCTGGCCAGCGGCGCCGGTGCCGAGGCGCGCGTCGCGCTTGGCTGGGTCATCGTCGGCGGCCTGGGGCTGGCCACCGTCTCGACGCTGTTCCTGACGCCGGTGGCCTATCTCCTGCTTGGCCGCTTCGTCACGCCGAAGACCCACGAGGAAGCGCGACTGAAGCGCGAGTTGGAGGAAGCCGCCTACACCAATGTGGAACCGGCGGAGTAGAGAAATTCCAGGAAAAGTGTGTAGCGGTCTTCCGTCCGGAATTTCGTAAGAAAAATAGTTCCGCCTATCTCAGGAACCGGCCTTCGATCGACCAGCGCGCCGCGAGGAAATTCAGCACCGCCGCTACCACGACACCGCCGATCTTTGCCGGCCACACTCCGGCGATGCCGGCAAGCAGTGCGATGGAGAGGCTGGAGACGCCGAGCGAAATCAGCCCCCCAAGCGAAGCGAAACGAAGGAAGGCGTCACGCAGCCGGATGGCTCGATTGCGCTCGAACGACCAGAAGCCGTTCGCCGCGAACGAGAAGGTGACGGCGATGAACCAGGCGGCGATGTTGGCGGGCAGCGGCGAAACCCCGAGCTTGAGCAGCAGAAAGAAGCTGGCAAGGTCGATGGCCGTGTTCGCCAGTCCGACAATGGCAAAGCGGACGATCTTGTTGCCGGTCGAACGCGGGGGCCGCTCGGCGTCGCTCATCCCCTGCCATCCATGATTGCGACATTGGCGCGGGCCAGGCCGGCTCCGAACGCGTCCGATGCCAGGGCCGCGAATTCGACCTCGCGCACACCTTGCATCGTGTCACGCGCGCGCAGCGTCTCGTCGACATGGCCGGGATGGCACATGAACAGTCCTCGTTCCGGCAACCCTTCGACGACGGCCTGCAGAACCGCAGTGAACTTTTCGGGCTGCCGCCAGTCATAGATGCCGGCGAGCGGCTGGAAAACGATGAAGCCCGCGCGCTGCATCGAGCGGTTGAACCCGGCAGCGAGCGCGGCAATCGCGGCGACTTTCGAGCCTGCGGCCAGCGCAGGGGCGCCGCGCAGGGCCGGCTTGTCGGCGCCTTCGGGAAACCGCGCGCGCAGCCATGTGCGCACGACTGGAAGGAAATGCACATGCTGATGCCCGTCGACGAAATCAGGGCGACAGCCAAGCGCCTCGACGAAGCGGCTGTACTGGGCGTCAAGCTCGGCATGGACATGGCGGTCGTCGATGCGGCCGCGCAGAACAGGCAAGGCCAGCCCGCGAAGCGGCGGCAGCCGGCCTTCCGGCGCCAGGCTCGACCGGCCGGTGACCGCCTGCTGGTCGGTCAAGGTAAGATGCAGCCCGACCGCGACACGGCCGCACAGGGGTTTTATGCGCGCTGCCTCCGCTTCCCATTCCGGAAAGCCGGTCATGCAGCTGGTGCCGGTCAGCCTCCCACGATCGAGCAGGTCGAGAATCGCGGCGGAAACGCCGGGCGCCAGACCGTAATCGTCAGCGATCAGGCGGATACGCCGCGTCATCTGTTCGAAGTGCCCGGCTCCGGCCGGTCGACGGGGGCCACGCTACGCACGACGTCGCGCACGAGATAGACCGGGCGATCCTTGCTCTCGCTGAGCGTGACCCAGACATATTCGCCGATCAGGCCAAGCAGGGTCAGGTTGAGACCGCCGAGCAGGACGATGGCGACCAGCAGGCTGGGGTAGCCCGGAACGGCAATGCCGTAGAAGATCACCTCGAAGAACACCTTGGCGCCATAGAGCGCGCCGGCCAACGCCGCGAGCAGCCCGCTAAGACTGATCAGGCGCAGCGGAATGACGGAGAATGAGGTGAACCCTTCGAGCGAGAAGGCGATCAGGTTGAGCCGGCTCCATTTCGATGTGCCGCTGGCGCGGCTTTCCGGCGAATAGGGCAACGCCTTCTGGCGAAAGCCGGCCCAGGCAAACAGGCCCTTGTTGAAGCGACGCTTGTCGCGCAGGCTGGTCAGCGCGCGCGCCACGGCGCCGCGCATGACGCGAAAGTCGCCGGCATTTTCGGGAATGTCGAAACGCTGGCTGCTGTTGATCAGGCTGTAGAAAAGCCGTGCAAGCTGGCTGCGCCGCCAACTCGCCTCGCGGCGGTCGTTCTGCGCAAAGACGACGTCGATGTCCGGATGGGCCACCAGCTCGGCGATCAGCTTCAGGCTGATGTCCAGGGAATGCTGGAGGTCGGCGTCCATGATCAGCACCATGTCGCCGCGCGACTGGTCGAGGCCGGCGAGCACCGCGACTTCCTTGCCGAAATTGCGGCTGAGGCGCACGATCTCCCACGACCCCGTCAGCGCTTGCGAAAACCGCACAGCGCCATCGTCACGGCTGCCGTCATCGACGAGGATCTTGTGTACGGTCATGCCGAAGCGTTGTGCCACGGCCGCTTCGAGCTCGCCGAGCAGGCGCGCGAAGGCCGATGCCGATGCCGACTCGTTGAAGAACGGTGCGACGATATCGAGGCTCGGCCGCAACTCAACCATTCGCGACTCCCGCATTCACCACCTTTTCCCGTGCCTTGGCCCAAAACCACCAGATCAGCGAACCGGCGATGAAAGTGACGGCGACCGGCCGGAACCAGGGGAAGAGGAAATCGTGCACATGGCGCTCGACGCCGCTCAGCCCGGTCACGAACAGCGTTATCGATAGCACCGAGGCGAGGACGCCGCCTCGTTCTTCGCGCCACAACAGGGCGATGGCAAGACCGGCTGGTACCGCGATCATGGCAAAGGTGTTGGGTTCGACGCGCGGGTTGAAGACGCACATGTAGAAGGTGGCCGTCAGGAAGATCGCCAGCGCCGCCTTTCCCTGTTCGAGCCTGCGGTCGAACCAGATGACGGCAGAAAGCGTAAGCAGGGCCATGACCATGCGCACGATCGTTGCGCCAAATTCCGGAATCGGCAGCCCTATCGTGGTGAACGGTGCCGTGAAATCGGTGGGCACGAAATGGCTGGCGTTGTCGACGGCCATGGAGGTCAGCATCTGGGCGAAGACACGATACTGATCGTTGAGATAGCCGGCGGGAGCAAAAGCGTAAGGCAGTGCCAGCACGAACAGCACCGCCAGCACCAGCACCGGTATCAACCGGAGCCGAAGGGCTCCTACCAACAACAGCATGATGATCGCGGTCGGCTTGGCGATGATGGCAAGCGAAGCCCAGAAGAACGTCTCCGCCCGCCGCCCTTCCAGCGCCGAGAATGTGAGAAGCCAGCAAGCGCCGGTCAAAAGGATCGTTGCCTGGCCGTTGCGGATCGCGCCGAGCGCCATCGGCAAAGCGAGGAAAAGGCCGAAAGAAAGCAGCCACATCAATTCGCCGCCGCCGAGCTTGCGCACCTGCCGCATCGCGGCATATGTCAGCACCGCAAAGCCAATGGAATGCCAAACCAAGCCGCCCAGATGCGGACCGAGCTTGACTATTGGAGTGTAGAGCGCGGCGAAGGCCGGCGCGTAAAGATATCCCATCTCGGACTGGGTGTCGTAGAGCGGCAGACCGGCCAGAAGCGCCTCGCTGCCGTCGATATAGGCCTGCCATACCGTCCGCGTGTGCGGCGACCACAGGACCATGGCAAGAACGACCAGGAACGCTCCGATCCACAGGCCGAACCCCAGACGGTCGAAAACCGGCTTGGAAATCGTCATCAAGACACCCCACACCACCCCCGAACAGGCTCAGTCAAAATTGCCCGGGCGTTCGATGGCGGCGGCATATCACGGACGAAGCGGCGTGGCATAGGGGCTTGATGAACGCAAAAGGCCACCTTCATCCGCCTCGAATGTCAGAACCCACCTTCGTGTTCGCTTGATGGAGTGGGCGACCTGACTAATCTCCGGTGAATTCGGGCAGATGAATGTAGGGTTTGCGTTGATCATAGGGGTACTTTGGCTCGCCCTTGCCAGCTGAAACAGCACCCGGGATCAGCACCCCTTTCGGCCCGAACTGATAGTCGATGCCGGCACAGAGGTAAGCGAGATCCTGGTAGTTGAAACTGCGCAGCGCACTGCCACCCTGGAATGCGGCCGCTTTGAGTTGCTCGGGTGAAAGCGGGCCGATCATTCTGTCGCGATAGGCTTGGACCTTGGCCTTGTTGAGTCTCGACGACTGACATTCGGCGCCAATCACCCGAGCCAGCATGATGTTCCTGACCGCGGTTCCGGCAGGATCATCGAGAGGGGCCGAATATTTCTTGAGAAAGTAGTTCGTATTCGGATCGTTCGTCATCGCCTTTCGCCAGAATGGCGGGAACTTGTCGGCAGCCTGTGCGCCAATGGTGCCGGCCATCGACATCACGACGATCGAGACAATCCACCATTTTCCCATAAGCAGCTCCCGTTTTTTGCGGTTTATCGGGCTTCATCTCGGTCAGCCGTGTTCGTTCAAGGCCGGATGAACACCTTTCCGTTGGGTCTGGCCAGTTCCGCCGGCACCCGCGCCATGGCTTCGGCAAGCGGCACCACCGCCGTCACGTCGGTCGACCAGCGCCCGTCGGAAAACCGCTTCTGCGCTTCCAGGATCGCCGGGCCGCGGCGGTCGCGATGCTGGCGCATCCACTCGCTCAGCCAAAAACCTTCGATATGCTTGTGCTGGAAGATCAACTGGCCGGGCTCGCGGATGACAGTGGCTTCGGGATCGAGCCGCCCGTAGATGATCCAGCGCGACTGCTTCGGCATGACGTTGAAGATGGCGGAGGCCAGCGGCCCGGTCACCGCGTCAAGGAAGATGCGCGGTTGTTCGGCCTTCATCACCTCGCGCAGCGCTGCCTTGAAATCCGGCGCCTTTTCGTTGAGGACGTGGGCCGCGCCAAGATCTTTCAGAGCCGCGATCTGATCGTCGCGGCGCACGGTGACGATCGGCCGGAAACCTTCCTCCCTGGCCAGGCCGATGATCAGCTTGCAGAGCTGACTGGCGCCGGCGGTCATGACAAAGGCCTTTTCGCCTTCCTGTTTGACGATGTCGAACATGGCGAGCGCGGTGAGCGGGTTGACGATCATCGCTGCGCCATCCTCGTCGCGGACGGTGTCGAGCAGCGGGATGCAGACCGCCGCCTCGGCGACGGCATAGTCGGCCCACGAGCCCCAGTTGCTGACACCGGTGGCAAAGGCCACACGCTTGCCGATCAGGCTTTTGGGATAGGGCTCGTCCCCGCTGGCGACGACGATGCCGACGCCCTCGAAACCGGCCGGCTGGCCCTTGGCGCGCGGCTGGCCGTACTGGCCCTTGACGAAGGCGACATCGGACGGATTGATCGAGGCGAGGCTCACCTTGATCAGCACCTGCGTCGGCCCGGGTGTCGGCACCGCGATGCTGCCCGGCTCGAGATAGGGCTCCATCGCCTCCAGCACGCTGCCGCTCGGCGTCCTGGTGTAGCCGTCGCCGACCAGCAACAGCGCCTTCATTTCGGAGGGGATTGTCATCGGAACACTCCTCGCTTGGACCTTCCGGCGTCGCCGGATGATACCGGCGCTCAGACCTTTTCCTGCGTGTATTTCTTCAGCTCGGTGCGCGCCACCTGACGGCGGTGCACAGCGTCCGGTCCGTCGGCAAGGCGCAATGTCCGCAGATGCGTCCACGACCGCGCCAACGGCGTGTCCTGGCTGATGCCTTGCGCGCCGAACATCTGCACGGCCTCGTCGGTGACCTTGAGCGCGACGCGCGGTGCCACCACCTTGATCTGACTGATCCAGGGGGCGGCGGCCCGCGCATCGCCCTGGTCGATCATCCACGCCGCCTTGAGGCAGAGCAGCCGGGCCATCTCGATCTCCATGCGGCATTCGGCGACGATGTCGAAATTGGCGCCGAGCTTTGCCAGCTTCTGGCCGAAGGCCTCGCGGCGTACGGAACGCTGGCACAGCATCTCCAGCGCCATCTCGGCCTGGCCGATGGCGCGCATGCAGTGATGGATGCGGCCGGGGCCGAGCCGTCCTTGCGCGATCTCGAACCCCCTGCCCTCGCCCAGGATCAGGTTCGACGCCGGTACGCGCACATTGTCGAAGCGAAGATGCATATGGCCATGCGGCGCGTCGTCGTCGCCATAGACCTGCATGGCCCTGACCTTGGTCACACCTTTCGTGTCTGATGGCACCAGGATCATCGAATGGCGGCGATGCTGCGGCTCTTCATCGCCGCCGGTCCGGACCATGACGATGTAGATGGCGCAGCGCGGATCGCCGGCGCCCGAAGCCCACCATTTCTCGCCATTGAGCACATAGTCGTCGCCCTGACGCTCGCAGCGCATGGCAATGTTGGTGGCATCGGACGAGGCGACATCCGGCTCGGTCATCAGATAGGCCGAGCGGATCTTGCCCTCGAGCAGCGGCTCCAGCCATTCCTTCTTGTGGTCGGCCGAGCCGTACCGCTCCAGCACCTCCATGTTGCCGGTGTCGGGCGCCGAGCAGTTGAAAGTCTCGGCGCCGAGATGCGCCTTGCCCATCTCCTCGGCCAGATAGGCGTATTCGACGGTGGAAAGGCCGTAGCCGCGTTCCGAGCCGGTCAGCCAGAAATTCCACAGGCCGCGCTCTCGTGCGGTCTTCTTCAGCCCTTCGAGTATCTCGCTCTGGCGAGCGCTATAGACCCAGCGGTCGCCTGCCTTGCCCACCTCGCTCAGGAATTCCCTGTCGAGCGGCATGATCTCGTCGCGCACCATGGCCGCGACGCGCGCGTGGATCGGCTTCAGCCGCTCGGTCATGCCGAGATTCATCTCCGTCATCGGTCGCTAACCCTTCATGCAAGCCAGGCATTTTGTCAGTGGCAAGGATGACCGTACTTCGGATAGCCTTGTCAACGCGAACTGTTTGCCCGCATGCCGAGCGCGGAGGATTGTGATGAGCTATCTGGACGAGCTGTTTTCGGTGGCCGGCAAGACCGCGCTGGTGACGGGTGCCGCGACCGGCATAGGCCGCATGGCGGCGACCGCGCTGGTGCAGGCCGGCGCCAGCGTGATGATCGCGTCACGCAAGGGCGAGGATTGCATCAAGGTCGCCGAAGAGTTGAACGAGCTTGGTGCACCGGGCCGGGCCGAGGGCTTCGTCGGCGACGTCTCCAGCGAGGCTGGCATCGCCGCACTCGTCGTCGAGGTCAAAGCGCGGACCGGGAAACTGCATATTCTGGTCAACAATGCCGGCGTCTCCTGGGGCGCGCCGCTGGAAAGCTTCCCCTATTCGGCATGGGCCAAGGTGTTTGGCGTCAACGTCACCGCGGTCTTCCATCTGACCCGCGAATTGCTGCCGTTGCTCGATGCCGCCGCCAGCGATGCCGATCCGGCCAGGGTGATCAACCTTGGTTCGGTGATGGGCACGCAGCCGCTGGCCGACGACGCCTATTCCTACACCGCCTCGAAGGCCGCCGTTCATCATCTGACGCGCACACTGGCGCTCGAGTTCGCCGCCCGCCGCATCACCGTCAACGCTTTCGCCCCCGGCCCCTTCCAGAGCCGCATGACGGCGTTTGCCACCGGCACGGATGAGCAGGCCAGGCACGTCGGCAGCCATGTTCCGATCGGCCGTATCGGCGCACCGGATGACATTGCCGGCGCAACGCTCTATTTGTGCAGCCGTGCAGGCAGCTATGTCACCGGCGCCATCCTGCCGATCGACGGCGGACAGTCGGTGCAGCATGGGCTGACCTTGTTCAAGGAATGACATTTTCCGGCCACAGAAGCCGGGGGTGAACTGGAGGACATGAGCGTGGAACCGATCAGTCTCGATGTGCTTCTGGCCAATGTCGGCAAGGAGGTTGGCGTGTCGCCGTGGCGGGTGGTCACGCAACGCATGATCGACCAGTTCGCCGACGCCACCGACGACCACCAGTTCATCCACTGCGACCCGGAGCGGGCCATGCGCGAGACGCCGTTCGGCGGCACCATCGCGCACGGCTTCCTGTCGCTGTCGCTGTTGTCGGCGATGACCTTCGAGACCATGCCACCGCTGGAAAACAGCAAGATGGGCGTCAACCACGGCTTCGATTCGTTGCGCTTCCTGGCGCCGGTGAAGACCGGTGCGCGCATCCGCACGCGTTTCGTGCTGGCCGACGTCAAGGTCAGGCCATCGGGCTGGGTGCAGACGGCGCATGACGTGACGATCGAGATCGAGGGTTCGAAGAAGCCGGCGCTGACTGCCCGCTGGCTGACGCTGACCTTGATAGAACGCCAGCCCGAGACGGCATGAGTGATCCCGTTCTCGACCAGGCAGTGCTTGCGCCTTACCTCGAGGCGAACATACCGGGCTTTTCCGGGCTTGCTGCAATCGAAAAGTTTAAATCCGGCCAATCGAACCCGACCTACCTTTTGACGGCGGCAAGCGGCCGCTACGTGCTGCGTGCCAAGCCGCCAGGGCAATTGCTGAAATCGGCGCACCAGGTCGACCGCGAATTCAGGGTGATGAGTGCGCTTGCCGGCACCGCCGTGCCTGTGCCTGCCATGCTGCATCTGTCGGCTGAGGACTCGCCGATCGGCCGCATGTTCTACGTGATGGATTTCCTCGACGGCCGCATCTTCTGGGATCCGGCGTTGCCGGAGGCGCGCGACAACGAAGAACGCGCCGCCATCTACGACGCCATGAACGATACACTTGCCGCGCTGCACGAGGTCGATGTCGAAACAGTGGGTCTCGGCGATTTCGGCCGGCCGGGCAGTTATTTCGAGCGCCAGCTGGCGCGCTGGACGAGCCAGTACCGTGCCTCGGAAACCGGCACCGTCGCCGACATGGACCGGCTGATTGCCTGGTTGGAAACGCATATGCCCGCCGATGACGGTCGGATCTCGCTGGTGCACGGCGACTACCGGTTGGACAATCTGATCTTCGCGCCGGAGCGGCCAACGGTTCTGGCGGTGCTCGACTGGGAACTGTCGACATCAGGCCACCCCTTCGCCGATATCGCCTATCAGTGCATGCAATGGCGGCTGCCGCACGCGTCGGGTTTTCGCGGCCTGGGTGGTGTCGACCGTTCCGCGCTCGGCCTGCCCTCCGAGGAGGACTATGTCGCCAGCTACTGCCGGCGGCGCGGGCTCACCGGTATAGGGAACTGGACGTTCTTCCTCGCCTTTTCCTTCTTCCGGCTGGCTGCAATCTGCCAAGGCGTCTTCAAGCGGGCGCTGGACGGCAACGCCTCCAATCCGGAAAAAGCCAGGACCTATGGCGAGGCGGTAAAGCTGCTTTCGCATCTCGCCGTAAAACTGATCGCCAAGGAGGCGTGATGGGCCGCTTTGACGGAGCAACGGTGCTGATCATGGGTGCTGCCTAATTTCGACGAGCGTCGGCGCGATCTGACACCTGCCGTTTGGGAACTTCCCGTGCCCTTGTCCGTTTCCGTACAGCGTATATAATTTAGCCAGCCACCAACAACCAAAGGCACCAGATCTTGCCGCAGAGCGTCCAGACACGCCGCGAGAAACAGAAGGCCGAACTGCGCTCCGAACTGGTCGAGGCCGCGCACAAGCTCGTCCAGGAAGAAGGCTATGAAGGCCTGACCATCCGCAAACTGGCCAAGCGGGTCGGCTACGCCCCGATGTCGGTCTATTCCTACTTCGCCGACAAGCAGGACATCCTGTTCGCACTGGCCGAGGATGCATTCGAGACGCTCGCACGCCGCATCGAGGAGCATCCGTCCGACGATCCGATTGAGGCCTTGCAGGCGGTGATGACCGAATATGCCGCCTTCGGACTCGGCAATCCCAACGAATACCGCACCGTCTTCATGACCGAAAAGACCAAGCTGCCGGAAGGCTACAATGAAATGGAAGAGAGCAATCCTGCTATGAAAGCGCTGATCAGCAGGGTCGAGGCCTGCGTTGCCGCCGGCAAGTTGCAGGGCGATCCGCGCGCCATCGCCACCATGCTGTGGGCGGTCGGCCACGGCACGATCTCGCTGCTCATCACCTTTCCCTTCTACCCCTTCGGCGATCCGCAGGCTTTCGTGAAGCGGATGTGCGATTTCACGCTTGCCACGCTCAGCACGCAAAACGTGGCGCCGCTGACCGAGACACCGGTCAACTGCTGAACGCCAGTTCCTTCATTTCCATGTCCTCTCTACCCCAGCCAAAGCGGGGCGAATTTCTTGGTTAACAAAGAATTTACCGTACGCGTACGGTTTTGACTTGAACTTCGCGGCCGGCGGACGTATCTGTACGGTATATCGTACATGTACGAGAAAAAGTTCACCCGTCGAAAACGGAGACCGACAATGAAAAAGACCCTTCTCACCCTAGCCGCCGTGCTGGCACTTTCGGGCTCGGCCTTCGCCGCCGGCACCGCTCACCCCGTCAAGCATGCGCCCACCGCAACCTGCGTTGACACCAAGGCCAACGTGAAGCTCGATTGCGCTTCGACCGGATCGGTCGAGAAGAAGGGCGCCACGGAAAACACCGCTGAAGGCAAGGGCCCGCGCCTCGGCATCAGCATCAATCCGTGGATTGTGCCGAGCGCATTCTGATTTCCGCAGAAATCACGTCTGGCCGCCACAAGCCGGCCGGTTTCAGCCTCGGCAGTTTAGCCGCTGAACTCTCGAAGGCTGCGTCGATCAGCTTCTGCATGTCGGCGGCGCGCCGGAACGACGGATCGCCGTTGCGGCCCGCGTCGAGCGCGTCGGCAAAGCGCCGGGCGTTGCGCTTGACATCGGGCGGCGCCAGCGTCTGCCTGCGCTGCAGATCGACATCCCCACCCAGGCAGGCGGACAAGTTGGATGCCTTGCCGTCCGTCTCGACCTTGATGGCGCCCTTGGTTCCGTGCAGGGCCAGTGAGAGATCGTTGGCGTGGCCGGTCATGTAGCGGCTCGCCACGATCGTGGCGAGCGCGCCGGAGCTGAGCCGCGCTGTCGCTGTCATTGGCATCCAGCACATAGTCGCCGATGCGCTCGCCCTCGGCCTTCGGAAACGTCACCAGATCGGCGTGCAGGCTGACGATGTCCTGGTCGGCGCCATAGGTGGCGAAGTCGAGGATATGGATGCCGACATCGCCCAGCACGCCTGTCGAGCCGTGACGGCTCGACAGGCGCCACAGCCATTTGTCCTCGACCCGCCAGTCACCCCATGATTTGCTGACCAGCCAGCTTTGCCGATAGCTCGCCTCGACATGGCGCAACGCGCCGATCTCGCCGGCCTGAACCATGCGCCGCGCCTCGTGGATCGCCGGTGAGTTGCGATAGGTCAGGTTGACCATGTTGATCACCCCAGCAGCCTCGGCCGCTTCGGTCATATCAAGCGCATCGGCGTGATTCGGTGCCAGCGGCTTTTCGCAAAACACGTGTTTTCCGGCGCCGAGCAGCGCCAGTGTCGTTGCCATATGCGCACCATCCGGCGTCGCGTTGATGGCGGCATCGAACTGGCCCCAGGCGATCGCCGCCTCCAGGCTCTCGAAAGAATCGCCGATCTTGCTGACGGCGGCGAACGCCGCAGCACGGCCGGGCACCTGGTCGACACAGGCGACGATGCTGCAGCCCGCAATCCCGGCGAACTCCTCGACATGATGCCCGGCGATACCGCCGGTGCCGAGTAGAAGAATTCGATGCATTGGCCCAAGCCCCAAATCAACTCACGCCTTAGGCAACTCAGGCCCCGATCAGCTCATGCCGCCCTAATCAACTAAGGCCCTTGTCGCCATCGGCATGCAAGCGCAGCCCCTTCTGGACGATCTTCTCCTTGGCCGCATCCGTCGGCACGTTCGGCGCGTTGGTGATGCCGGACCATGCCGGCGCCGGATTGTGCGCCCAGTGCACCGCGTTGCGCAGCACCTGCTGCACGCCCTCATTGTGATAGATCGGATACGTCTCGTGGCCGGGCGAGAAGTAGAAGATCCGTCCCGCGCCCCGCTGGTAGGTCAGCCCGGACCGGAACACCTCGCCGCCCTCGTACCAGGAGACGAACACCGTCTCCAGCGGCTCCGGCACCGCGAACGGCTCGCCATACATTTCGGTCTCGCCGATCTCCAGGCACTCGCCGATGCCTTGCGCGATCGGGTGGCCGCGGTTGATCGCCCAGACGCGCTCGCGCTCGCCCGCCTCGCGCCATTTCAGCGAACAGGGCGTGCCCATCAGCCGCTTGAATATCTTCGAGTAGTGGCCGGAATGGAGCACGATCAGGCCCATCCCTTCCCACACCCGCTTCTGCACCCGCTCGACGATCTCGTCCTTGACCTCGCCATGCGCCGCGTGGCCCCACCACAAAAGCACGTCGGCGGCCGCCAGGCGCATCTCGCTCAGGCCATGTTCGGCTTCCTGCAAGGTGGCGGTGGTCGCCTCGATGCCCTTGTCCTGGTTGAGCGCCGCGGCAATGGTGCCATGCATCCCCAAGGGATAGAGGTCGCGCACGGCTTCATTGGTCTGCTCGTGGACATTCTCGCCCCAAACGATCGCCTTTGTCGGCATTTTCATCTCCCAAAGCGCTTTAAATAGCATGCCCAACGGGATTGAGAAGGTCCGATCCGATCTGGTCCGATGGAAATTACGTCGTGCGCTTCTTGCGCCCTGGCACGGTCTTGGCCTTGCCCGGTCTTGCCGGTGCGCCGGGGATGGCGGTTCCGGTAATGGATATCGGATCGCTGGCCGGGAACGTGTCTTCGAGGCCTTCCTCGAGTTCCTCTTCGGCGCTCGGCGCTCCGTGCCGCTCATGCTCGAGCGAGCGGACGGCCGATGTCTTGATGACCGGCGACTTCGGCGCGGAATTCGACGGCATCGGCATTCTCCCTCGGCGTGCGGATGCAGAACGAGCGTGCCCTGCAAAACGTTCCGAGTTCAGACCGCCACGTCGCGCGATCCCTCGGACAGGAAAGTAAAGACATAGTCCGAGAAGGAACGCCAGCATTCGACCCGGAAGGCGTCGTTAGCCGTGCGCAGCAGCACGATCTCGGCCTTGCCCAGGATGGTGCGCGACGCCGCCCCTACCGGAAAGGCGTCAAGCGACAGGTCCTGCGGGCAGCCCGCATTGATCGTCGCCGCTGCGCCGGCGCCCGTCACGGATATCGCGATGTTGCGATGGGAGAGACCGACCGCCGAATGCAGCGCGGATACTTTGGCGCAATCGGCGAGCGGATCGTTGCCGGCCTCGTCGATGACCAGCCATTCGTCGGGGCCGAGCCACAGGGCGGTACGCCCGCCCTTCGAGGCAGACGTCTTCGGCTTGTTCGGCAAGGTCACACCGAGCGCCTTCGAAAGCGCTGCAACCGAGCCCTCCGGCGCACGCAATGACATGCGCTCGGCGGGCGGCAGGACCTCGACCTTGACGCCGGCAGCCGCGGTGCTGCGACCAGCCAGCGCCGGACGGCGTTCAACCGAAGGCGATGCAGCCGGAGCCGTCTTTCTTGTAGCGGCCTTAGCCATTGAGGCGCCCTCCCGTCTCGTCGAAGAACACCATGCCGGTAACTTCCACTTCGATCACCCCGTTCGGCATCGGCACGTAGAGCGTGTCGCCCATGCGGTCGCGGCCGCCGGCGACCAGCGCCAGCGCGATCGAGCGGCCGCAATTTTCCGACCAGTAGCTCGAGGTGACGTGGCCGATCATCTTCATCGGGATCGCCTGCTTCGGGTCTTCGACAATCTGCGCACCTTCTTCCAGCACCACCTTCGGATCCCTGGTCTTCAGGCCAACCAGCTGCTTGCGGCCCTTGGCGACCAGATCCGGCCGGGCCATGCCGCGGATGCCGACGAAATCGGCCTTTTTCTTGCCGACCGCCCAGTCGAGACCGGCATCGTTCGGCGTCACCGTGCCGTCGGTGTCCTGTCCGACGATGATGTAGCCTTTTTCGGCACGCAGCACGTGCATAGCCTCGGTACCGTAGGCGGCCGCACCATGCTTCTGGCCTTCAGCCCACAGCGCTTCCCAGACGGCTTGGCCATAGTCGGCGGGCACGTTGACCTCGAAGCCGCGCTCGCCGGTGAACGACATGCGGAACAGCCTGGTCGACACGCCGCAGATCTTGCCCTCGCGCACCGACATATGCGGCAGCGCCCCGTCCGACATGTCGATGCCTTCGACCAGCGGCGCGATGATGTCGCGGGATTTCGGGCCCTGCACGGCGATGACCGCCCACTGCTCGGTGATCGAGGTCAGCCAGACATTGAGGTGCGGGAACTCGGTCTGGAGATAATCCTCCATGTGGTTCATAACCCGCGGCGCGCCGCCGGTGGTCGTCGTCACGTGGAAACGGTCGGGCGCCAGCCTGCCGACGACGCCGTCATCATAGATGAAACCGTCCTCGCGCAGCATGATGCCGTAGCGGCAGCGGCCGGGTTCCAGCTTCTCCCATGGGTTGGTGTAGAGCAGCTCCATGAATTTCGCCGCATCCGGACCGACCACTTCGATCTTGCCCAGCGTCGAAGCGTCGAACAAGCCGGCCGTCTTGCGCACCGCGACGCATTCGCGGTCGACCGCGGCGTGCATGTCCTCGCCCGCCCTGGGGAAATACCAGGCGCGCTTCCACTGGCCGACATCCTCGAACACGGCACCTTGCGCCTCGGCCCAGGGATGGATCGCCGTTTTGCGCGTCGGGTCGAACAGCGGACCGCGCGCATGGCTGACGATCGCGCCGAAGGTCACCGGCGTATAGGGCGCCCGGAACGTGGTCAGGCCGACTTCCGGGATCGGCTTGCCCAGCATCTCGGCGGCAATCGCCAGGCCGTGCATGTTGGAGGTCTTGCCCTGATCGGTCGCCATGCCGTTGGTGGTGAAGCGCTTGACGTGCTCGATCGAGCGCATACCCTCGTGCACCGCCTGGCGGATGTCCTTGGCGGTGACGTCGTTCTGGAAGTCGACGAAGGCTTTCACTGTCGTGTCCGGCCCGGCGCCGGGAGCCGCACCCAGCATGCCGCGCGACCAGCTCTCCGAGGCATCGACCTTCGGCTTTGTACCCTTGGCGGTTTTGGCACCTGCATCCTTGGCCGCCTTGGCGCCAGCCGCATAGGCCTCGTCGACCGTCGCCGACAGCCCATCGGTGCCGTTGCAGGCGCCGACAGAGACGCAATCCTGCGCATAGGTGCCGGGCACGAAGCGCTTGGTCTCGTCGTTGAAGGCGACCTTGCCGCGCGACTGCGAGAACAGATGCACCGACGGCGTCCAGCCGGCCGACATCAGGATCGCATCGACCGGGATGGTGCGTTCGCCGCCACCATTCTTCGGCTGCACGGTCATCGAGGAAACGCGGAGCTTGCCGCCGGCACGGATGACCGCGCGGCCGAAATTGACCTCGATGCCGAGCGCCCTCGCCTCGTCGATCACCGCTCCGGTCGGATTGTCGCGCAGATCGACGATCGCCGCCACATTGATGCCGGCCTTCTTCAGGTCGATCGCCGCTGCATAGGCGGAATCATTGGCGGTGTAGACGCCGACATTCCTGCCGACGGCGACGCCGTAGTGGTTGAGATAGGTGCGCGCGGCACCCGCCAGCATGATGCCCGGGCGGTCGTTGTCGGCAAACACCATGTGCCGCTCGATCGCGCCGGAGGCCAGCACCACGCGCTTGGCCCTGACCTGCCACAGCCGTTCGCGCGCCAGGTCGTGGCCGGGGGCCTTCAGATGATCGCTGACACGCTCGACCAGCCCGACGAAATTCTGCGCGTAATAGCCGAACGCCGTCGTGCGCGGGAGCACGCGGACATTGTCCATCGCGGTGAGTTTCGCCACCGCGGCTTGCGCCCAGGCAAAACCATCCTGGCCGTCGATTTTCGCGCCGCTCTCGAAACGCAGGCTGCCGCCGAACTCGGCCTGCTCGTCGGCGAGGATGACGCGCACGCCGGTCTCCGCCGCTGCCAATGCCGCCGCGATGCCCGCCGCACCGCCACCCAGCACCAGCACGTCGCAATGCGCATAGCGCGACGAATAATGGTCGGGATCCGGCTGGTCCGGGGAAACGCCAAGCCCGGCCGCAGCGCGGATCTTGGGCTCGTAGAGGCTCTTCCACGCCGCCTTCGGCCACATGAAGGTCTTGTAGTAGAAGCCGGCCGAAAGCAGCGGTGAGGCGATATCGCTGACCGCACCGAGGTCGAAGGACAGCGACGGCCAGCGGTTCTGCGACTGCGCGTCGAGCCCGTCATAGAGCTCCTGAACGGTCGCGCGCACGTTTGGCGTCTTGCGCGCCGCGTCGCGCCCGATTTCGACCAGGGCATTCGGCTCCTCGGCGCCCGCCGACAGTATGCCGCGCGGACGATGGTACTTGAACGATCGACCGACGAGATGGACGCCATTGGCGAGCAGCGCCGAGGCCAGCGTGTCGCCTTCGATGCCTGTGTAGGACTGGCCATCGAAGCTGAAGCGCGCGGTCTTCGCCTGTTTGAAGCGGCCGGCTCCTGGAATGCGGAACGCGCCGCTCATTTGCCAACTCCCGGCAGCTTGGAGGGTTTGGGCTCGCCGGCCTTGTAGGTCATGACGAACTTGTCGGTGACGGTGTCGCGTACGGCGTTGAAGAAGCGCGCACAGCCATGCATGTGCCGCCACCGCTCATAAATGATGCCCTTGGGGTTAGAGCGGATGAAGAAGAACTTTTCGAAATCGTCGTCGCTCTCGCCGGCCATATTGGCCGAGCGCGCGATATGCGCCTCGCCGGCGTTGCGAAACTCGAGTTCCGGACGCTCTTCCTCGCAATAGGGGCAGCGGATGAGAAGCATTTGGTTCGTTCCTACAATTCGCCGTGGCCGACGCGGGCGCCCGCCGGTTGATCGCAAAGCTTCTGTCCCAAGGTCGCGAACGGAGCGACGAGCCGGATGCGTTCTTCCACACTTGCAGCCGGACGGAACAGATCGCGGGACGCCATGTTGCCGAGAGTGAGCTGCATCGGATCGGTGGTGACGATGACTTGACGCGGCTGGAATGTCTCGTCCTGGTCGAGCCCTTCGTGACGTCCCTCGAAGAACATCACCACCCTCTGGCCACCGCTCCAGACGCAGGCCAGCGTGCCGTCGTCGACCGAAAACGGCCAAGCGGTTTCGTTGCCGGTGCGGCTGATCGGCTGCGTGCGCACTTCGTCCGCCGACGGAAAATGGAACAAGCCCCGTTCCCCCGCCAGCACTTGTTCCCCCGCCAGCATCAGCGGCATCGCGACAGCCATCTCAACCATCATCAGTGCGCCACCGCCGCCGCCGCCGCCTCGTCGATGAGCCGGCCGGTGCGGAAGCGCTCGATGGTGAAAGGCGCGTTGATCGGATGCGGATCGTCTTTCGCGATGGTGTGAGCAAAGACATGGCCCGAGCCCGGCGTCGCCTTGAAGCCGCCCGTGCCCCAGCCGCAATTGACATAGAGGCCGGGCACCGGCGTCTTGGCCAGGATCGGCGAGCGGTCGGGCGTGACATCGACGATGCCGCCCCACGAGCGCAGCATCTTCATGCGCGTGAAGATCGGGAACATCTCGCAGATGGCGTCCAGCGTATGCTGCAATATGTGCAGGCCGCCGGTCTGCGAATAGGAGACATACTGGTCGGTGCCGGCGCCGATCACCAGTTCGCCCTTGTCGGACTGCGAGATATAGGCGTGCACCGTGTTCGACATCACCACGCAGGGCACCACCGGCTTGACCGGTTCCGACACCAGCGCCTGCAGCGGATAGCTTTCCAGCGGCATGCGCACGCCGGCCATGTTCATGATGACCGAGGAATGGCCGGCGGCAACGACGCCGACTTTCTTGGCGCCAATGAACCCGCGCGTCGTGTCGACGCCCATGACCGCGCCATTGGCGGCCCGCTTGACGCCGGTGACTTCGCAATTCTGGATGATGTGGACGCCGCGCGCCGAAGCGCCGCGCGCATAGCCCCAGGCAACCGCATCATGACGGGCCGTGCCGCCGCGCCGCTGCAGCGCCGCACCGACCACCGGATAGCGCGCGTCCTTGGAGGTGTTGAGCGGCGGGCAGAATTCCTTCGCCTGCTCCGGCGTCAGCCACTCATTGTCGATGCCGTTCAGCCGGTTGGCGTGGACGTGGCGCTTCAGCACCTGGACGTCGTGCACGTTGTGCGCGAGCATCATGACGCCGCGCGCCGAATACATGACGTTGTAGTTGAGCTCCTGGCTGAGCCCATCCCACAGCTTCAGCGCATGGTCGTAGATGCCGGCACTCTCGTCATAGAGATAGTTGGAGCGGATGATGGTGGTGTTGCGGCCGGTGTTGCCGCCGCCGAGCCAGCCCTTTTCCAGCACCGCGACATTGGTTATGCCGTGCACCGTGGCGAGGTAATAGGCTGTGGCCAGGCCATGGCCGCCGGCGCCGACGATGATGACGTCGTATTCTTTCCTGGGCTCAGGCGAGGACCACTGCTCCTCCCAGCCCTTGTGGCCGCGCATGGCTTCACGGGCGATGGCGAATACCGAATATTTCTTCAACGTCCCAACCTCGCCCCAAAAAGGCTTCGCGAATGGCGGCCGGCGTTCATTCGGTCCCGGCGCGCGAGGTGTATCACTAGCGAAACAGCGCTTCCACCCTTGCGCTGTTTGCGACGGCGCTTGCCGTTTTGCGCCGCGACGAAAAAGACGCATCCGGCGCTTCCTCACATTAGCACGTATCGGGTGGCTCGCCTTGCCTCGATCTGCGACCAAGCATCCCAACTGCCGCTAAAGCCGGCGCGAAGAAAAGGATGCAAAAATGTTCGCACTCGCCAACAAGGTCGCCATCGTCACCGGCGCCAGTTCCGGCATCGGCCGCGCCACCGCGAAACTGTTCGCTGAGGAAGGCGCCAAGGTCATCCTCGCCGCCCGCCGTCAGGCCGAGCTCGATGCGCTTGTCGCCGAGATCGCTGACGCCGATGGCACGGCGGTCGCTCTTGCCGGCGATGTCAGGGACGAAGCCTACGCAAAGGCCCTTGTCGATCTGGCGGTCGAAAGGTTCGATGGGCTCGACATCGCCTTTAACAATGCCGGCGCCGTCGGCCGGATGGGGCCGATTTCGGACCTGTCGCTGGAAGGCTGGCGCGAGACGCTCGACACCAATCTCACCAGCGCGTTTCTCGGCGCCAAATACCAGGTGCCGGCCATGGTCGAGCGTGGCGGCGGTTCGCTGATCTTCACCTCCACTTTCGTCGGCCACACCATCGGCATGCCCGGCATGACCAGCTATGCCGCAAGCAAGGCAGGCCTGATCGGGCTGACGCAGGTGCTTGCCGCCGAATATGGGCCGAAAGGCGTTCGCGTCAACGCGCTGCTGCCCGGCGGCACCGACACGCCGGCGGCAACCTTCAAGACTCCGGAATCACGGGCTTTCGTCGAAGGCCTGCATGCTTTGAAGCGTGTCGCGATGCCGGAGGAGATCGCCCGCTCGGCACTCTATCTCGCCTCCGACGCCTCGAGCTTCACCACCGGAGCCGCTCTGTTTGCCGATGGCGGCGTGTCAATCAACCGGACGTGAAGAATTCAAGCCCGGGCGAATGAATTTTTGCTTGAAATCTCAGTCTCCAAGGATGCCGGAGCCAAATTCCATCTCGCTATTTTTGCCGCGACCTAACCACCAGAGAGGCCATGAAAACCACAGCAAAAAATATAGCCGTAAATATAAGCCAGTAAAGTCGCACAATGTTCTGCGGCCACATCTGAGACATCGGCTCAGAGCTCGAATAGACGAAATCTACCGTCTGAAACACTATCGACACTATAGTAAGCAGCGTAATGAACGTCAGCAAAATCTGGATGATACCTTCATATTCCGACGTCCTTTCGTCATATCGTCTTGAGACAGACGACTTGACGTCCTCGATGTAGCCGGACGTCGCGCCGACAAGCTCATCCCCCTTCCACCCATTCCAAAGCGATTGATAGAGGTTGCGCTCCTCTGCCCATTCGCAGACCGAAATGCTGTCGGCCTCATAGGTCAGCGCGCGGATCAGGTCACTTTGCCTGTCGATTTCCTTGATGGTCTTGGCAAGATCGCTGGCCTTGGCTTCCACGGCGATCAAGCTCAAGAACCGTTGCTGCACCCCATCACGAAGGTCACGGATGAGGTTCCAGTGGTAATTTACATGGAAAACCATCTCCTTGAAAATCTTGTACGCGTCGTCCGGATCATCGGTTATGAGCCCGAAGATCGAATAGCCCGATATCACCCGTGAATTTTTCCCACTGGCGTATTCTATGTCGATGAATTGCTGATCGTCCTTTACCTTGTAGTGCTTCCCTGCATCGACGAGGCAATCCGCGGATTGCCCCTCCGGGAAGATCGCGAAGAACTCCGCATAGCTGCCGCACAGGGAGATTTTCGAAACTTGCGCGTTTCCCAGTGAAAACCCAGCAAAATGGGCTATTTTGTCAAGCGCCGATTGATCCAGCATAGGTATCCCAGCAGGAATCTTACCTTCACTAAAGAATCCCGGAAACACCTCTTGGTATCGATCGATGATACTATCTAATGTCTTGGCGTCGCACCCGTGAAGTTCCACTTTCGTAAAAATATTGTACAGGAATACGCCATTATCCCTGGATTCATATTCTATTTTACTTACTATTGACTCAATTTTGTGAACAGAAGAAAGTTTATACCGTATTAATTCCTGAACGTTTCCATTTTCTGATTTTACCACAAAGTATTTATTCTTCCTTGTGGCAATCCGTCCCACGGCTATCTCCCTGAGATATGCCCCCTCAGGAAGTGCTTCATTCTCCAGCCTCGCAATTTTCTGCTGCCTGAGCGTGTTGTTCGTCGACGAAATCTCATGTCCAAAAAACATCGGCACTGACGTGCAAAATTCAACCTTCAAATCGGCCCCCTCTTCGGATCATCCTCCAACGCCAGGAGGCTGCCCGAGTAATCCCACCCCAAACGCCGCAAGCTTGATTTTAAATGAACCGATGAGCAAGCATTTTCCCGCCTTGATAACTAATTAAACAGCAGCCGCTACCGCGAGATACGGGATTTCCGCCAACGCTGCCGGGACGCGCTGGGCCAGCCGCCGACGTCTCGGGCATCAATACCTTTTGCCCAGAGCGATTCCGCTGTGGACAGCGCGGCATGATTCTGCTATCAGCCGCCACAATTCGTGGTGTAAACCGCCGCGGAGGCTAGTGGCTATGACCGCTTGCCTGTTGATATCAAACCCGAAAGACAGGATTGCCCGTGCAGGTACTCGTCCGCGACAATAACGTTGATCAGGCGCTTCGCGCTCTCAAGAAGAAGATGCAGCGCGAAGGCATTTTCCGCGAAATGAAGATGCGCGGTCACTACGAGAAGCCGTCCGAGAAGCGCGCCCGTGAGAAGGCTGAAGCCGTCCGCCGCGCCCGCAAGCTGGCCCGCAAGCGCGCCCAGCGCGAAGGCTTGCTGCCGATGACGCCGCGCCCAGTTGCTGCTGGCGCCGCCGGTGGCCCAGGTGGCGCTCCGCGTCCGCCGCGGTTCTAACGCCAATTTTTCGTCCTTTTCGAAGGATATCAGAGGTGGCGCGATGCGGAATCGCCGCCACCTTTTTGTTTTGATGTGACCGGTCCGGAGGGGGAACCGGACTTGAAGTGAGGACAGGGCAGACATGAACGCAACGAGCGTGGAGCGCGGAACCGCATTGCGTGGTTTCGCCCTGACAGCAGCCCTGCTCTCCGGACTGGCGCTTGCCGGCTGCCAAACGGCGGGCCCGACCGGTGAATTCAACAACATCGACAAGGCGCAAGGGTCGAGCGAGAACATTTCCTCGCTGTCGGGGGTCATCCAGCGCAATCCCCAGGATCCCGAAGGCTACAATGTGCGCGGTTCGGCCTATGGCCGTGGTGGTCAGTACCAGGCGGCGCTCAAGGATTTCAATCAAGCCATCCAGCTCAATCCGAATTTCTTCCAGGCCTATTCGAATCGCGCGCTCATCCAGCGCTTCCTCGGCAACCAGGAAGCCGCGCTGGCCGACTACAACCGTTCGATCCAGATCAATTCAAACTATGACGCCGCCTATATCGGCCGCGGCAATCTCTACCGGAAGGCGGGTCGCACCCAAGACGCCTTCAACGACTTTCAGAAGGCGATCCAGCTCGATACGACCGACGCGCGCGCCTACCACAATCGAGGCCTGATCTATCAGAGCCAGGGCCAGCACAAATTCGCCATCGAGGATTTCTCGACCGCCATCTCGCTGGCGCCGGACGCCGCCGAGCCCTACAACGGCCGCGGCCTCTCCTACCTGGCGACCAACGACGAGGACAACGCCTTCTCCGATTTCAACATGGCGATCAAGCTCGACGGCAGGAATGCCGAGGCCTGGTCCAACCAGGCGCTGATCTACGAGCGGCGCGGCGACAAGGCCAAGGCGGCGAAATCCTATAAGGAAGCCGTTCGGCTTGATCCGACCTACCAGCCGGCCAAGGATGGCCTCGCCCGCGTCAGCTGATCTCGGTCTCGGCAGGCGCTCCCCGTAAAAATCCGCGTGACATGCAAGCGTCGCGGGATCCTTTGCGTGTCCGAAAGGACGCACTCCGCAACCGCGCATTAACCCCGGCAGGAGGCTTTCGGCCCCTGCCTTGATCGCGCCAAGTTTTCGGCGGAACGGTCTTGCCTCCCAAGCCGTTATCGAAAAGCAATTTGCGAAAGGACCCTCCCATGTTCAAGAAACTCGCCTGCGCCGTTGCCCTCGCCACGACGATGTTCGCGGTGGCTCCGGCCAGCGCCGGCAAGCTGCAACTCGGCACGCTCGATTGCACTATCGACGGCGGCACCGCCTACATCGTCGCCTCCAACAAGGGCGTGTCCTGTGTCTTCCGGCCTCATCATCACGGGCCGTCCGAGGTTTACACAGGCGTCATCTCCAAGATCGGCCTCGATGTCGGCCAGACGCATCAGGGCCAGCTCGTCTGGGCCGTGCTGGCTGCGACCCGGGACAGTGACGGAGGCGATCTCGCCGGCAGCTACTACGGTGTCAACGCCGAGGCGAGCGTGGTGACCGGCGGCGGCGCCAACCTGCTGGTTGGCGGCCTGGACAGCGCCTTCATGCTGGAGCCGCTCAGCGTCCAGGCGCAGACCGGCGTCAACCTTGCCGTGGCAGTGACCTCGCTCCAGCTGATCCATTCATTCAAGTGATTGCATGGAGCCATGCGCTCCATGCCCCCTCACTCCGCGGCGCGGAACCAGATAGGATGGTTCCGCGCCGTTGATTTTTGAGGGGACCTTCATGCTGAAGACAGCCATCGCTGCCGCCATGTTCACCACGCTCTCCGGAGCCGTGCAGGCGCAGGACCGAGGCGTAGAACTCGGTACGCTTGACTGTGCCATTGGCGGCGGCACCGGCTTCATCTTCGGCTCGAGCAAGGATCTGAGCTGCACCTTCAACCCCGCCGACAAAAGCTTCGCGCCGGAAGCCTATTTCGGCGCCGTCAACAAATACGGCTTCGACATCGGCACGACGAAGCAGACGGTCATGCAGTGGATCGTGCTGACGCCGCTGAAGAACATCTATGCGCCGGGTGCGCTGGCCGGCGACTACATCGGCGCCAGCGCGGAGGTGACGGCCGCCGTCGGCGCCGGCGCCAATCTGCTGGTCGGCGGCTCCTCTCAGGCGTTCACCTTGCAGCCGCTCAGCTTGCAGACGCAGACCGGCATGAACCTCGCGATCGGCGTCAGCCAGTTCCAGCTGCGCAGCACCGAGAACTGATCGCGCAACCAACCCGGCAATCGGAAAGGCTGCCGCGCGAACGGTCCTCGAAAAACCGCTTGAGCTCAACCCCGGTTGAGGTTTTACAAGCCTGCCCCGAGCGCAACGACGCCTCGATCCGGCGCTGTCGATTCGCATGGTCCTGCCGGAAACCCGTACTGGCTTCTGGTGTCCTGCGCTGGCGTCGAGATATGCAAGACAGGGGTGGAAATGACCGAGATCAACACAAACAGGGTCGACTGGCGCGTATTGTGGGCAAGCGGCGACCTGGCGCGCTTCTGCTTCATCAGCCTCGGCATTCTGCTGCACGCCACCAATGAAACGATGGTGGCAACGGTGATGCCGGCCATGGTTGGCGAACTGGCGGGCGTACAGCTCGTCGGCTGGTCGCTGGCGATCTACGAACTCGGCGCCATCGTTGCCGGCGCGGCCGCCGGACGATCGGTGAGTTATGTCCCCTTGCGCACCAACATGGTGGTCGCCGCGCTGCTCTACGCAGCAGGCGCGCTGATCTGCGCCACCTCGCCTTCCATGCAACTGTTCCTCGCCGGCCGCTTGATCGAAGGGCTTGGCGGCGGTGCGCTGGTGTCGCTGGCCTTCGTCTCGGTCGAACGACTGTTCTCGCGCGCTATCTGGCCGCAGCTTTTCGGCATCATGTCGGCGATCTGGGGCGTCGCCGCCTTCAGCGGACCATTGCTCGGCGCGATCATGACCGAGCTTTTGTCGTGGCGCTGGGCCTTCGGCATCTTCACCCTTGGCGGCACCGGTATGGCGCTGGCAAGCTTCATCGTGCTCGACACGCCGGAGGCGACGAAACCCAGGACGACCACAGGCAAGGCGCCGCCCTTCCCGTTCGCAGCCCTTGGCTGCCTTGCCGTGGCCGTGGTGCTGATCGCCTCGGCCGGCGTCGACATCGCCTTGCTGCGCTCCTCGCTGCTGATGGCCCTCGGCCTCATCGGCCTGGTGCTGTTCTTCACCATCGACGCGCTGAAGCCGCGTTCGCGGCTGTTCCCGGCACGGCTGTTCTCATGGCGCACGCCGGTCGGCGCAGGCATGACCATGGTTGCCGCTTTTTCGGTGGCGACTTGTTCCTTCGGCGTCTACGGGCCGCTGCTGCTGACCAACCTGCACGACATTCCGCTGCTGACCACCGGCTACATCATCGCCGCCGAGTCGATCGCCTGGTCGATCCTGTCGATCCTCGTCGCCAACGCGCCGCCGCAGCGCGAGCGGCTGATCATCATCGGCGGCGCGGTGATGATCGCGGCCGGCATCGCCGGCTTTGCCTACACGATACCCCTGGGCTCCATCCCGCTCATCCTGATCTGCGCCCTGTTGCAAGGCGGCGGCTTCGGCATCGCCTGGCCCTTCCTGACGCGTGTCATCGTCGCCTCCGCCCCGGAGGGCGAGCAGACCATCGCCTCGGCGGCGGTGCCGACCATGCAACGCATCGGCTATGCCGTGGGCGCCGCACTGGCCGGCATCGTCGCCAATGCCAGCGGCTTTTCGCAAGGTTTGAACCACGACGCGGCGGCGAATGTCGCTTCCTGGCTGTTTCTTGCCTTCGTACCGCTCGGCATTGTCGGCTGCCTGGCGGCCTTGCGGGTTTCCAGACCGTTTGGTCGGCAGTTGGAAGCGATCGGCTAATTCCAACCCGCTCACTCGACCTCGCGCAGGCGGTAGCCGACGCCGGTCTCGGTGGTGATGTAGCGCGGCTGGTCGGGGCTCTTCTCGATCTTCTGCCTGAGCTGCCGCACATAGACCCTGAGATACTGCACGTCGGTCGAGTCGCCCCAGACCTGCTTCAACAGGAAATGATGGGTCAGCACCTTGCCGGCGTGCTGCACCAGCATGCGCAGGATGTCGTATTCCTTCGGCGAGAGCTTTACCTCCTTGCCCTCGACCTTGACGAGGCGCTTGACCAGATCGACGCTAAGATCGCCGGTCTGGAAAACCGGCTTCTCGCCCTGCTGCTGGAACTTGTGGCGGAGCGCCACCCGAATGCGGGCGACCAGCTCGTTCATGCCGAAGGGTTTGGTGACATAGTCGTCGGCGCCGAGTTCCAGGGCCTGGACGATACCGGCCTCGTCGGTCCGGCTGGACAGGATGACGACCGGAATGTCGAGACCGTCGTCGCGCCATTTGCGCAGCAGCTCATGGCCGCTCATGCCGGGCAGGCCAAGGTCGAGCAGGACGAGGTCCGGCTTCTCCGCCTCCATCAGCTCGATCGCCACCCCAGCGTTCGGCGCCTCGCTGATCGCATAGCCCTGGCTGCCGAGCCCGACGCGCAGCAGCTTGCGGATCGGCGGCTCGTCATCGACGACCAGTATCCTGACGTTCGAGTTTGTCATGCCAGTCACCCACATCGTCCGTGTTCGAAGCGTCGAAATTGGGCGGATTTGCCGGCTCGCGCATTTTGATGGTGAAGACCGCACCCGAACGATCGGTCCGGTTTGCCGCCATGATCGTGCCACCCATCGCCTCGATGAAGCCGCGGCAGATCGACAGGCCGAGCCCGGTGCCGGCGCGGATCTGGTCGCGCTTGCGCACCCGGTAGAACGTGTCGAAAATCCGCTCCAGATCGCCGGGAGGAATGCCTGGACCTTCATCCATGATCTGCAGCAGGACCGAGCCATTGTCGGTCCAGCCCTGCACGCGGATCGTCGAGCCTGCCGGGGCATATTTCGCCGCATTGTCGAGAAGATTGAACAGCGCCTGCTCGAACAGCACCGGGTCGACCTTCAACATCGGCAGATCCCCGGGGATGTCCGTCTCGATCTTGTGCCCGCCAATGATTTTCCTGGCCCTTTGCAGGGCGGAGCCGACGATGTCGCCGACATAGTGAAAGGCGTAGTTCGGCTCCATCGCGCCGGACTCGATCTTGGTCATGTCGAGCAGATTGGCGATGAAGCGGTTCAGCCGCTCGGATTCGTCGAGCACCGTCGACAGCAGTTCGGCCCGATCCAGTTCGGGAAGCGCGGCTGAAAAATCCCGCAGCGTCCCGGCCGCGCCCATGACGGCGGCGAGCGGCGTCTTCAGATCATGGGAAATTGAGGTGAGCAGCGCCGAGCGCAGCCTGTCCGCCTCGGCCGCGAGCTTGGCGCGGTCGACGTCGGCGACCAGTTGGATACGCTCGATGGCGACCGCCGCCTGGTCGGCCAGTGCGTCAAGCAGCCGCTGCTGCTCGGGCGTCAGCAGCGGTCCTTGCTTGTCGTTGTCGAGGCCGACGACACCGATCGCCGTGCGCCCGGTCCGCAAGGGCAGATAGAGGCGCTTGGCGCCGGGAAGCGTGTCGGCGCCGCGACCCGCGGCACGATTGTGCTCCCAGGCCCAGCGGGCGGCGGCGATGTCGGCTTCGGCCAGAGTGTCGTCCGGCGGATAGCCGGCCTTGACGGTGATCGTCCCGTCTTCCGGCAATAGCAGCACCACGCGCAGCTTCAGCATCGAAGCGATCTGAAAGGCGGTAGCCCAGAGAACGTCGTCCAGCGTCCCGGCACCAGCGAGCTTCTTCGAAAAAAGGTAGATGTCCTCGGTCGCCCGCGCCCGCGAGCGGGCGGCAACCGCCTGGCGCTGCACGCGCGCCGTCAGATTGCTGGCAATGACCGCAACGACGAGAAAGACGCCAAGGGCGACGATGCTCTCCGGATCCCTGATCGTCAGCGTATAGCGGGGCTCCAGGAAGAAATAATTGAAAGCAAGGGCGCTGACGAAACAGGCATACAGAGCCGGCCACAGGCCGCCGGTCACCGCCGATGCCAGCACCCCGATGAGAAGAATGATCGCCAGATTGCGGACATCGAGGAACTGGTCGAGAAGGACGGCGAAGGCGAGCGAGCCGATCACAAAGGCCGTGGCCTTGAGATAGGGCCAGATCTCGAACTGCCACTGCTCGTCCGCCGCCTTGACGCTCCGCGACGCCGTCTCGGTGCCGCGCTCGCTTCCCGAAATGACATGGACGCTGATGTCACCGGCGTTGCGGATGAGATCGTAGGTGAGCGAGCCTTCGATCAATTCGCGCCAGCGCGACCGGGTCGGCCTGCCGACCACGATATGGGTGAAATTGTTCGCCGTCGCGTACCGCACGATGTCCTGCGCCACATTCTGACCCGGAATGGTCGTCACCTCGGCGCCAAGCTGTTGGGCAAGGCGCAGGTTCGTCGCCAGCCGGTCCTTGTCGTCTTCGGGCATGCTGGCCGAACGAGTGCTGTCGACGTGCAGCGCCGTCCACGGAGCACGCAGCCGGTCGGCCAGCCTGCGCGCATAGCGCACGCGGGCCGCTCCTCCCGGACGCGCGTCGAGGCAGACGAGAACCCTTTCGCCTGCCGCCCACGGTCCGGGAATGGCGTGCGCCTGCATATGGATGAGCAACTGGTCGTCGACACGCTGTGCGGTGCGGCGCAGCGCCAGTTCCCTGAGCGCTGTCAGATTGCCCGGCGAGAAATAGTTCTCGATCGCGCGCTGCGCGGTGTTCGGGAAATAGACCTTGCCTTCCTCGAGCCGCTTGATCAGGTCGTCGGGGGTGAGATCGATGATCTCGACATCGTCGGCCTGGTCGATGACAGAATCGGGAACCGTCTCGCGGACCCTGACCTTGGTGATCTGGGCGACGACGTCGTTCAGGCTTTCGACATGCTGGATGTTGAGCGTCGTATAGACGTCGATGCCGTGCGTCAGGATTTCCTGGACGTCCAGATAGCGCTTGGGATGGCGGCTGCCGGGCGCATTGGTGTGGGCGAGTTCGTCGACAAGAACCAGCGCCGGGCGCCGGGCGAGGATGGCGTCGATATCCATCTCGTCGAGGATGCGCCCCTTGTAGTCGACCTTGCGGCGGGGAATGAGCTCATAGCCCTCGACCAGGGCCAGCGTCTCCTTGCGGCCATGCGTTTCGACGACGCCGATCACCACGTCGACGCCATCGGCCAGCCTGGCGCGGCCCGACATCAGCATCTCGTAGGTCTTGCCGACGCCGGGTGCCGCGCCGAGGAAAATCCTCAGCCGGCCGCGCCCCTCCCGCCCTGCATGGTCAAGCAGTGCGTCGGGTGAGGGTCTGGCGTCGCTGCTTCTGTCGTCAGGCATCGGGATGGATCATGGATGGCGCCGGGGGTACTGTCGATCCCCGGCCCGCACCATTCACTGTTTCGCGGCGTCCAGCGCAAGGTTGAGGCCAAGCACGTTGACCATAGGGTCGCCCATGAAGCCGAGCTCCCTGCCCTCGACCTGGCTGTCGACAAGCGCCTTGACCTTGGCTTCGTCGATGCCCCTGGCCTTGGCCACCCTGGCGACCTGGAAGTAGGCGGCTTCCGGGCCGATGTCGGGATCGAGGCCGCTGCCGGACGTCGTCACCAGATCCATCGGCACGGGCTGGTTCGGGTTTTCCGCTTTCAACTTCTCGGCGTCGCCCTTGATACGATCGATCAGCTTGGGATTGGTCGGACCGAGATTGCTGCCGCTCGACGCCGCCGCATTGTAGCCGTCGCCGGCAGCCGAGGGGCGGCCGTGGAAATACTTGTCGCTGGCAAACTCCTGGCCGATCAGTTCGGAGCCAATGATCTTGCCGTCCTTCTCGACCAGGCTGCCATTGGCCTGGCGAGGGAACAGCGCCTGGGCGATGCCGGTCATGCCCAAGGGATAGATCAGGCCGGTCAGGACTGTGAAGAAGACGATCATGATGATCGCGGGTCTTATCTGGGTAAGCATGGAGATGTTCCTCAAAGCAATTCCAGAAAAAGTGTGAAGCGGTTTTCCGTCCGGAACTGCGTTAAAATAAAGAGTTAAGCGAGGCCAAGCCCGGTGACGATCATGTCGATCGCCTTGATGCCGACGAAAGGCACGATGAGACCGCCGAGGCCGTAGACAAGCAGGTTGCGGCTGAGAAGCGCGCCGGCGCCGATAGCCCTGTATTTGACGCCCTTCAGCGACAGTGGGATCAGCGCGATGATGATCAGCGCGTTGAAGATGATGGCCGACAGGATGGCACTCTGCGGCGTCGCCAGATGCATGACGTTGAGTGCCTGCAGCGGGCCGGTCGTCTGCCCCGGTGCGACGTAGAAGACGGCGAACATCGCCGGGATGATGGCGAAATACTTGGCCACGTCGTTGGCGATCGAGAAGGTCGTCAGCGAGCCCCGCGTCATCAACAGCGCCTTGCCGATCTCGACGATCTCGATGAGCTTGGTCGGATCGCTGTCGAGATCGATCATGTTGCCGGCCTCGCGGGCGGCGACCGTGCCGGTGTTCATGGCGACGCCGACATCGGCTTGCGCGAGGGCTGGCGCATCGTTGGTGCCGTCGCCGCACATGGCGACCAGCTTGCCCTTGGCCTGTTCGTCGCGGATCAGCTTCAGCTTGTCCTCCGGTGTGGCCTGCGCGAGGAAGTCGTCGACGCCGGCTTCCGCAGCGATGGCTGCCGCCGTCATCGGATTGTCGCCGGTGATCATCACCGTGCGGATGCCCATGCGGCGCAGTTCGGTGAAGCGCTCCCTGATGCCGCCCTTGACGATATCCTTGAGGTGGATGACGCCGAGCAGGCGGCCGTCGCGTTCGACCGCCAGCGGCGTGCCGCCGGACTTGGCGATCTCGTCGGCGATGGCCTGAAGATCGCGGATGGATTCGCTGCTTGGTCGCGTGCCATGGGCGGCGGCCGCCGACTGGTTGACAGGGGCAAGCACGGAATCGACGGCGCCCTTGCGCACCGACGAACCATCGATGTCGACGCCGCTCATACGGGTTTGCGCGGTGAAGGGCACGAAAGTGGCGTGCAGCGTTGCCATGTCGCGGGCGCGGATGGCGTATTTCTCCTTGGCCAGAACGACGATCGAGCGGCCTTCCGGCGTTTCGTCGGCGAGCGAGGCAAGCTGGGCCGCGTCGGCCAGTTCCTGCTCGGTGACACCCTTGACCGGGCGAAACTGCGTCGCCTGGCGGTTGCCCAGCGTGATCGTGCCGGTCTTGTCGAGCAGCAGCGTGTCGACGTCGCCCGCGGCTTCCACGGCGCGACCCGACATGGCCAGTACGTTGAATCGCACCAGACGGTCCATGCCGGCGATGCCGATGGCCGAAAGCAGCGCGCCGATCGTGGTCGGGATCAAGGTGACGAACAGCGCCACCAGAACGGTCACCGAGATATAGCCGCCCGAATAGGAAGCAAAACTCGGGATCGTCGCGGTGGCCAGCACGAAGATCAGCGTCATGCCGACGAGCAGGATGTTGAGCGCGATCTCGTTCGGCGTCTTCTGACGCTCCGCACCTTCGACCAGCGAGATCATGCGGTCGAGGAAGGTGTGGCCGGAGGCGGCCGTGATGCGCACGCGGATCCAGTCGGACAGCACCTGCGTGCCGCCGGTGACCGCCGAACGATCGCCGCCGGATTCGCGGATCACCGGCGCGGATTCGCCCGTTATCGCCGCCTCGTTGACCGAAGCGACGCCTTCGATCACTTCGCCGTCGGACGGGATGATGTCGCCGGCCTCGACCAGCACGGCATCGCCGACCTTGAGGCTGGTGCCGGGCACGAGTTTGTATTTGGTGCGGTCTTCACCGGTCAAAAGCTTGGCCTGGGTCTCGGTGCGTGCCTTGCGCAGCGAATCCGCCTGCGCCTTGCCGCGGCCTTCGGCGACCGCTTCGGCGAAGTTGGCGAACAGCACGGTGAACCACAGCCAGATGATGATCTGCAGCGTGAAGCCGAGATTGCCGCCGCCGGTGACCAGATCCTTGATGAACAGCACCGTGGTGAGCGCCGAGACGACGGCAACGACGAACATAACCGGGTTCCTGGCCAGCGTGAGCGGATCGAGCTTGCGGAAGGCGCCGCCAATGGCGGGAAGCAGGATGCTGGCATCCATGATGCTGGCTGATTTCGAGTGGCTCATTTTGAAGCTCCGGCTTCGGTGTTGTTGGACGGCACCGGATGATTGGATGCCGAAAGGAAATGCGGCGGCCCGCAGGCCAGCAGCCAGAGGACGAGCATGACTGCCGCAAGGCCGAGAAACGTCGACAGGGTCGGGAAAGGAGGAGGTCTCTCCTCCTTTCCGTGATTGTCCCTGTGGCTGATCTTGTGACGCATGGCGTTGAACCAGGACATGACGGCCTCAGAAGGTCTGCCCGTGAGCCATCGCCAGGTGCTCGATGATCGGCCCGACGGCGAGCGCCGGGAAGAAGGTGAGGCCACCTACGATCAGGATGACGCCGACCAGCAGCCCGACGAACAGCGGGCCATCGGTCGGGAAGGTGCCGGCGGAAGCCGGAACCGTCTTCTTCGCCACCAGCGAGCCGGCAATGGCCAGCGCCGGAATGATGACCAGGAAGCGGCCCATCAGCATCCCGATGCCGATGGTGATGTTGTACCAGGGCGTGTTGCCGCTGAGGCCGCCAAAGGCTGAACCGTTGTTGGCCGCCGCCGAAGTGTAGGCATAGAGGACCTCCGAGAAGCCGTGCGGGCCGGCATTGCCCATCGACGCCACGCCGGTCGGCAGCACGACGGCGATGGCCGTGAAGATCAGCATCGCCAGCGGCAGGCACAGTATGGCCAGCATCGCCATCTTGACCTCCTTGGCCTCGATCTTCTTGCCGAGATATTCGGGCGTGCGGCCGACCATCAGGCCGGCGACGAAGACGGCGACGACGATGTACATCAGGATGCCGTAGAGGCCCGCGCCGACACCGCCGACGATGACTTCGCCAAGCTGCATGTTGATGATCGGGATCATGCCGCCGAGCGCCGTGAACGAGCCGTGCATGGCGTTCACCGCGCCGCAGGAAGCGGCCGTAGTGATGACGGCAAACAGCGCCGACAAGGCGATGCCGAAACGCGTCTCCTTGCCCTCCATGTTGCCGCCGTCGATGCCTAGCGCATGCACCAGCGGGTTACCGGCGGCTTCAGCCCAGTAGCAGATGGCGACACCGGCGATGAACATGACGCCCATGGCCGAGAGGATCGCCCAGCCCTGGCGCTGGTTGCCGATCATGCGGCCGAAGACATTGGTCAAGGCGGCGCCGATGGCGAAGATCGACACCATCTGGATCAGGTTGGAGATCGCGTCGGGGTTCTCGAACGGGTGCGCGGCATTGGCGTTGAAGAAGCCGCCGCCATTGGTGCCGAGCATCTTGATGGCAACCTGCGAAGCGACCGGGCCGACGGCGATGGTCTGCTGCGCGCCCTCCAGCGTCGTGGCGTCGACATAGGCGCCCAGCGTCTGCGGTATGCCGAGCCAGACATAGACCAGCGTCAGCACGATGCAGAACGGCAGCAGCAGATAGAGTGTGGAGCGGGTCATATCGACCCAGAAATTGCCGATCGACTTGCCCGAAGCCCGGGCAAGGCCGCGGATCAGCGCGATGGCGATGGCAATGCCGGTGGCCGCCGAAACGAAGTTCTGCACCGTCAGCCCGGCCATCTGCACGAGATAGGACATCGTGCTCTCGCCACCATAGTTCTGCCAGTTGGTGTTGGTCATGAAGCTGGCGGCGGTGTTGAAGGCCAGCCCTGGTTCAACCGCTGTCATGCCCGCCGGGTTGTAAGGCAGGCTGCCCTGCAGGCGCTGCAGGAAATAAAGCACCAGGAAGCCGACGAGGTTGAAGAGCAGCAGGGCGACCGCGTAGGTCGTCCAGTGCTGTTCCTCGCGTTCACTGGTTCCGCAAAGGCGATAGAGCCCGCGCTCGAGCGGGCCGAAGAGTGGCGAAAGCAGCGTGCGGTCGCCGTTGAAGACGCGGTGCATGTAGCCGCCGAGCGGCTTCACCAGCAATATGACGATCCCGCAATAGACCAGGATCTGTATCCAACCGTTCAATGTCATGGCTGTGGGCTTTCCGTGCCTTCAGAAGCGTTCTGGACGAACCAGCGCGTATGTCAGGTAGGCGAGCAGGAACAGCGTAACGCCGCCACCGAGAATATAGTCGACGATCATTTTTTCACCCTCGCTCTAGAGCGCGTCACAAGCTTTGATGTAGGCAAAACAAAGGGCGAAGAACAAAATCCCGATCCCGATAACGGCTATATCCATTGCGTTTATTCCTTTTTATTCTTTTGTACTTTGCGAATTTGACAGGATAGATCACAATATCTCAAAAGTGGCCCGTCGCATCCTTTGGCGACGGAACCGGTTGTGTTTTCTGAAGGGAATATGGACCCGATCGCCATAAAGGTTCGAGACGGGGCGCAGTGGAAAGAAATAGGAATTTCATAAAGATTTTTGCGCGGGCTCTTCCGAACACTCCACGCAGGGATTGTCGCGCAAGACACACGGTCAGCCACTGGATTGCGATTTCCTCGCGAGCTGCCGGAAAGGCGAAAGCCCGGCTGGGAGCCAGCCGGGCTTTCTATGGTGGTGTGGCTTTAGCCGCCACGTAGGCATCAATCTTCAGGCGGCGTAGCCGCCATAGCCACGCGCAACGGCGTGCACGCCCGCCACCGGCTCGAGGTCCGGCCACAGGATGCCGGCGGCTTGCGCGAATTCGAGCAACGCCCGGCGCGCCTGCTCGACGCTCACATAACCTGGAACGGCCAGATCACATGTCTCCACCGCGTTTCGGTAAAGCGGGCCGCGGCGGGAGGTCGTCCAATTGGTGAGGAAATCGTGCATTTCGGCCAGCGAGGCAATCTCGCGCTTGAAGCCGAGGCCGACCGACAGTGCGACCGGTGAATGAAACAGCTTGTCGTGCATGAAGCGGGCTCCTGGTTTTCGCGCGCTTGGAGAGATATCCGGGCGGGTCCGCGAACGGGACGCCGTGAAACGCGCAACGAGGCCGGAGGTTCCAGGCTTGGGCCTTGGGATTTTTTATTGTGCCTAGTCGGCGAAATTATCAATTTCGCAGCGCAACGATCGCGTGCCGGGCGCTCAACGGCTCCGCAGTCCACTTGGCGACGGCAGGCTCTCCAAAGTCCCGAAGGAGCCATCGAGATCGCTTGCCGCCTTGAGGCTCACGCTTTCTTCACGAACTCGGTCTTGAGCACCAGGCCTTTCACTTGCTTGGTGTTGCATTCGATCTCGCCGGGATTGCCGTTGAGGATGGCGGAGAGAGCGGGATTCGAACCCGCGTTACGGTCTCCCGTAAACACACTTTCCAGGCGTGCGCCTTCAACCACTCGGCCACCTCTCCGTCCATGCATGTCACGTCGGCCGGTTTTGCCGCGCGGGTTGGGGAGATGCACCTCCCTTGGGGCAAGGCGGAACTTCCGCCATCGGCGTCGCCAACCAGCAAACGCCTTCCCCGCACCTGAGCCATCGAAGCAACAGGCGCGGGGCTCATCTAGTCGATCCGGCGCCGAATGCCAAGCCATAACGGCAGTCAATTCGCTTTGCCGGCCACGCAGTATTTCACACGGCCGCCGGCGTGCCCGTTTTTGCGGGCGCCGCCGCTGCAATGGTGTGCACAGGCAGGACCGTAGGGACGGCCGCCCTTGACTTGCCCCGGAGTTGCCTGTCGGGTGCCGAGGCTTTGCGGGGGCATTGTGCGGACATGACATCGAGCAATGGACCGACGCCAGTCAGGCGGCCGGACAGCGGGCTGTCCTTCGTGCCGGTGGGCTGGCTTGTCTTCGTCATGGCGTGGTCGGTCTACGGCCTGATCTCCGTCTGGCCCGCAGTCGGCGCCACCGGCCTGCCAGACAGTGTGTTTTACCTTATCTATGGCGGGCTCGCCGTCGACATCGTCACCGTCCTGTGGGGGCTTTACCTGCTCGGCCTCGCCTTCGGCCGCTCGGCCCGCTTCCCGCGCCGGTTCACCATCTGGCAGATTTCCATAATCGTCGGGCTGCTGGTCATCCATGCCTATGCACTCACGGCGCCGGGATTCGTCTTTTCGAGCCAGGCGCTTGTCATCACCGGCGCCGAAATCGCCATCGGCGCTCTCTGCATCTATCTGCTGCGCCGTGGATCCGAAGCCGATGCCGTTTATGTCAATCCGGAAACCGAAAGCCCATCGGCCTTCGTCTCGGTCATCGCCGCGCTGCTCGGCATCGTCCTGGGCGCGGTCATCGGCGCGGTGGGCGGAGTCGCCATCGGCTCGGTGATCGCTGAAGCCACCGAGATGAGCTGTTTCGAGGGCGCCTGCGGCTATTTCGCCGTGTTCACCGGCCTGGCCGGCCTGGTGATCGGCGCCATTGGGGGCGGCGTTTTTGCCGTCTGGCGTGTCCATCGGCGCAAAAGGAAGCTGGCCGCATAATTCGCGCAGGACAACGAATCCGGGTTCCCCCGGGCATTAGAGACTTCGCCGGCGCGTCGGTTTGCGAGGCACCAAACGCAAAAACCCGCCTGTACGGCGGGTCGTCGGCGCAAGTCAGCACCATGCCGGAATTATTAGCATAGCTGCCCTCACATGTCAATGAAAAGCCACCCGACTGACTGTAGTCCGGCCTTCCGTCGACCTGAGTCTGGAGTCTGCAAATTCGCGTATGGCGATTGCGATCCAGCCATGCGCATTCTATCTCTGAAAGGCCCCTCGGGAGGGGACCAGCCCGGAGGAGGGTTCTGATGTTTCGCTTCGTCTTTCGTCTTGCCGCAATGATCGCGCTGTCGATTTCCGTCATCATGGCGGTGCTCGACGCGACACGCACCGTGGCGGCCTCCGTGCTGGTGCTGACCCCGCTCAACACCAGTTGGCTGGCGGTCTCGCCCGACACGCGGGCCGCCTTCGAGACCTTCATCCGAACCAAGGCCAGCCCGCTGCTGTGGGACGGCGCCATCGCCTGGGTGCTGAACCAGCCGGGCTTCGCCGTGTTCGCGGTGCTGGCTTTCCTGCTCTATGCGATAGGCTACAGGCGGCAACGTCGCGCCGGACAGTTCGTCGCAAACTGATCCGCTTTCCGCGAAGAGAGGGAAACCCGCGCATGTTCTTTCTCAGCGACATGCTGAACAAGAAGCTCAATCTGCCGAAGCCCTCCGAGGCCCTGCCGGGCCGCGCCAGGGCGATCCCGACCGCATCCAGGCACAAGGTCTTGAAAAGACCGCTCAAAGGTCCTTATCCCGAGAGGCTGGAGACGGCGATCTTCGGGCTGGGTTGCTTCTGGGGTGCGGAGCGGCTGTTCTGGCAGATCGAAGGCGTCTGGGTCACGGCGGCCGGCTATGCCGGCGGCTTCACGCCCAATCCGACCCATCAGGAGACCTGCACCGGGCTTACCGGTCATGCCGAAGTGGTGCTGGTGGTCCATGACCCCGGGATCGTCTCCTATGCCGGGCTTCTGAAGCTGTTCTGGGAAAGCCACGACCCCACGCAAGGCATGCGCCAGGGCAATGATGTCGGCACCGCCTATCGGTCCGCGATCTACACGAGCGACGAGGCGCAATTGTCGGCGGCGAGCGCCTCGCGCGACGCGTATGAAAGCGCGCTGCGCGGTGCCGGCCACGGCAGGATCACCACCGAGATCGCGCCGGCGGCCGAATTCTACTTCGCCGAATCCGATCACCAGCAATATCTGGCGAAGAACCCTTACGGCACTTGCAACCTCAAAGGCACCGGCGTCGCTTGCGCCATCCCTGCTGCCGCGTCCGCGTAACACTTGGCGCAAGGACAAGCTGCGGTGCGGCTTGCCCGCACCAAGCTTTTCCAAAAGGTCAAAATTCCGCGTGAATTTTGTTTCGGGCCATGCCAGATTGCCGCCGAGCGGGAGGGAGTACACTCCTGGCTGACGTCGCATGCCTGCCGGAGAACCGGGCCGGCATGCGGTGCGTAACGGAAAAAATAACCGACAGGGTGTGGATCACATGAAACGTATCGTTCTCGGCCTCCTGGCCGCAACCGCAATGGTTCTTCCGGCTTTCGCGGCGGATGTCCAGCCGGCCATCCTCTATGATCTCGGCGGCAAATTCGACAAATCCTTCAACGAGGCTGCCTATCACGGCGCCGAGAAATTCAAGACGGAAACCGGCACGGCCTACGTCGAATTCGAGGTCTCCAATGCCTCGCAGCGTGAGCAGGCGCTGCGCCGCTTCGCCGAGGACGGCCACAACCCGATCGTCATGGCCGGCTTCGCCTGGGAGGATGCGCTGAAGAAGGTCGCGGCCGAATATCCCGATCTCAACTTCGCCATCATCGACGACGCCGTCGACATGCCCAATGTCCGCTCGCTGGTATTCAAGGAAAACGAAGGCTCCTATCTCGTCGGCATCATGGCGGCGATGGCCTCGAAGTCCAAGAAGGTCTCCTTCGTCGGCGGCATGGACATCCCGCTGATCCGCAAGTTCGAATGCGGTTATGTCGGGGGCGCCAAATCGGCCGGCGCGACCGATGTCATCCAGAACATGACGGGTGACACGCCGGCTGCCTGGAACGATCCGGCCAAGGGCGGCGAGATCGCTAAGACGCAGATCGACCAGGGCTCCGACGTGGTCTATGCCGCGGCAGGCGGCACTGGCGTCGGCGTGCTGCAGGCTGCGGCGGATGCCGGCAAGCTCGGCATCGGTGTCGATTCCAACCAGAACGGCCTGCAGCCCGGCAAGGTGCTGACCTCGATGCTGAAGCGCGTCGACGTCGCCGTCTACACCGCCTTCATGGACGGCAAGAACGGCACCTTCAAGGGCGGCGTCGAGAATCTGGGCCTCAAGGAAGGTGGCGTCGACTACGCCATGGACGACAACAACAAGGCGCTGGTGACGGACGAGATGAAGACGGCCGTCGAAAAGGCCAAGGCCGACATCATCGCCGGCAAGATCGAAGTGCACGACTATACGGCTGATAACGCCTGCCCCTATTGATCCTATCAATGGCGAGGCCTTCAAACCGTCGGGTTCTCGCCCGGCGGTTTTTGTTGCGTGCGGCTCGTTCAATGTAAGTTAGCTGAAATCTTATTTGGATTTCTTCATGACTCGGCAGCAGCAAGTCGTTTCTGTATTTGTAGCGTCTCCCGGAGATGTCGCTGACGAGCGACAGAGGCTTGAGGAGGTTATTAATGAGTTGAATATCGCTTGGAGCCGCCAATTCAACACTCGATTTGAATTGCTGCGTTGGGAAACTCATACTTATCCCGATGTAGGGATGGATGGCCAGGATGTCATCAATCGACATATCCCTTCTGACTACGATATTTTTATCGGAATCATGTGGGGTAGATTTGGAACGCCAACAAACAGGGCCGAGTCGGGCACAGCTGAGGAATTTCAACGAGCGAAAGCGCGCTATGAGGAGAATTCTGATTCAGTGAAAATAATGGCGTACTTCAAGGACGAGCCTATTCCTCCTAGCAAAATGGATCCGGATCAGCTCACGAAGATAAATTCCTTTAAAAACTCATTGAAGGACGACGGCGTATTATATTTTGAGTTTAAAGACATCCGGGATTTCGAGCGCCTTGTTAGACTGCACTTAAGCCACCAGATTTTGAACTTTGTGCCCACGAATGTCGCGAATAATTCAATTGAGGTTTCAGAAAAGGCCCTCGAACCGCCAGCCAGTGACGCTGGCGATGAACTTGGTCTTTTCGATTATCTAGAAGCATTTGAAAAAAAGTTCGCGGAAGTCGCAGAGATAGCAAACCGCATTTCCGATGCAACCGCTGAATTGGGTGCGAAGCTGCAAAGTCGGACGTCGGAGGTTGGCGACCTAAAAAAAAACACACTCGGACAGATTGACCGAGTATCTGCCACGCAAATAATTTCTCATGCTGCAGACGATCTGAAGCATTTCTCGGGAAGACTCGACGAAGAGGTCCCACTCTATTCTGAGGCGTTTAGTTTGGGCATGGACGCTTTCATTAAATACGCCGCCCTATCTGAAGAATTCAAAAATGACGATAGAGATATCGATCAAGTTAAAGAGAATTTAGATAGCATTAAAAATTTGAGATCAATTTTAAGCAGCTCAAAGGGTAACTTGGAAACATTCAGAGTAAGCATCGGCGCGCTTCCTAGGATGACGAGCGAACTGAACAAAGCGAGACGACGCACGGCGGACTCAATGGACCGACTTCTCGAAGAGTTTTCCCGTCAAGAGAGCATGTTGGATGGTGCTGTCGCAATTTTGGAACAAATGATTTCTAACGAGCCTCAAACGAGCTTACTCGCCAGATAACCCAGCGCGAACGCCACCATCAGCCCGGCTGCAGCCACAAATCCGCGCCGGCCGCCAAGCGTATGCAGGCCGACGCCGTATGGCCGCTGCGACAGGCTTCGGATCACGGTCGGCGGCCTGGCGTCGCTCAGGCCAGAACTACGCATCTGCGGCAGATCGCCAATCCGCTGCGTGATCTGCTTCCAGCGCTCCTCGCCGCTGGCTGGGTCGGCACGGTCGAAGATGTGCATGCGTTCGGCAAGCTGCACGACCGCGTCGCGGAAGGCGGGATCAATCTCGAGGTCGCGCTCTGCCCTTTCACGTTCCGCATCGTTCATAAGACCGAGCACATAGTCGCCGGCCCGCGCGATGCGATCGCTTTCACTGACCACGGCGTGCACCTTCCCTTTTTTCCTCAGAGACTGTTTCGAAATTCGCTCTGGCGAGTCATATGATGGTGATTTCGAGAACCAGAGCGCAGCGGACGTTTGGGTCCGTGAGCTCAGTTCTACTGCACGCAGTAGAACGGGGAAGCGCAGAAAACCCCATCAGATGGCCGCTCAGAGTAGAATTTCCAAACAGTCTCTCACCAGTGCGGCGGCTTGGTCACCGGCACTTCATCTCCTGTCTGCTCCTCCAGCGCCAGGAAGCGATCCGTTAGCGAGTCGAGCTTGCGCTGCATGCGCTCGATCACTTTCCACTGCTCGGCGATCTGGCCGGACAGTTCCTCGATGGTCTTCTCCTGCTCGGCGGCGCGGATCTCCAGCGTCGTCAGCCGGTCGGCGGGCATGATCATGTGAATTCCCCAGTCTTCACCGCGATGTCTTGCGCCGTGATGTTCTTGCGCCGTGATGCGAATTTCGGCTCCGTCATACTAGCGAATGTGAAGGCCTCGGCCACGTTGGAAATTGACAAGCGCACCGGGATTTGTCGAGAGTGAACCTGCTCCGCCAATTGGCACGGGGGGAGCGTCATGCTAGGCGTTTTGACCAAGCGATAAAAAAATAAGAGTGGGACAGGCTGCATGGCGCAAGCCGCAATCGAGTTGATCGGCATCAACAAGAGTTTTGGTGCGGTGCGCGCCAACCGGGACATCAATCTCGAGATCGGTCGCGGCACGATCCACGGCATTGTCGGCGAGAACGGAGCTGGCAAATCGACGTTGATGTCGATCCTCTACGGCTTCTACCAGGCCGACAGCGGCGAGATCCGCGTTGGCGGCCAGCCGGCCTCGATCAAGACCCCCAATGACGCCATCGCGCTCGGCATCGGCATGGTGCATCAGCACTTCATGCTGGTCGACAATTTCACGGTGCTGGAGAACGTCATCCTCGGCGCCGAAAGCGATGCGCTGCTGAAGAAGAGCATCGCCAAGGCGCGCTCCGAACTGGAGCGGCTGGAGCGTGAATACGGGCTGGAAGTCGATCCCGATGCAGTCATCGAGGAGCTGCCGGTCGGCCTGCAGCAGCGTGTCGAGATCCTGAAGGCACTCTATCGCGGCGCCGAGATCCTGATCCTCGACGAGCCGACGGGCGTGCTGACACCGGCCGAGGCCGACCATCTTTTCCGCATCCTCGGGCAGCTGAAAGACCAGGGCAAGACGGTGGTGCTGATCACCCACAAATTGCGCGAGATCATGGCCATCACCGACACCGTGTCGGTGATGCGCCAGGGCACGATGGTGGCGACGCGCGAAACCAGGAAGACGACTGTCGAGGAACTGGCCGAGCTGATGGTCGGGCGACGCGTGCTCTTGCGGGTCGAGAAGGGCGAGGCGGCAGCCGGCGGCGTCAAGCTCGCGGTTAAGAACCTGACGGTGAAGGATACGCGCGGCGTCACCATGGTCGACGACATCTCCTTCGATATCAGGGCGGGCGAGATCGTCGGCATCGCCGGCGTCGCCGGCAACGGACAATCCGAACTGCTCGAGGCGATTTCCGGCATCAGGCGCGCCGTGTCCGGGTCTGTCATGCTCGACGGCAAGCCGATCGACCTGACCGGTGCGGCAGATCCCGGCGAACTGCGCGACCGCGGGCTGGCGCATGTGCCGGAGGACCGCCATCACGTCGGGCTGGTGCTGGCCTTCGAGGAGAACGAGAATTCGATCCTCGGCTATCACGATGATCCCCGCTATCTCCGGGGCCCTTTCCTCAACATCGATGCCATCCGCAACGATGCCAGGGACAAGATCGCCAAATACGACATCCGCCCGGCCGACTGCCGGCTGAAGACCGCCAATTTCTCCGGCGGCAACCAGCAGAAGATCGTGCTGGCGAGGGAGATGGAACAGGACCCGGGTGTTCTGATCGTTGGCCAGCCGACACGCGGCGTCGACGTCGGCGCCATCGAGTTCATCCACAAGCGCCTGATCGCCATGCGCGACCAGGGCAAGGCGGTGTTGGTGGTGTCGGTCGAGCTGGACGAGATCCGTTCGCTGTCCGACCGTATCCTGGTGATGTTTGCCGGCCGCATCGTCGGCGAGCGCGGTCCCGAAGCGACCGAGGGCGAGCTCGGCCTGCTGATGGCCGGCATCGAGCACCAGGAGGCAGCACTTTGAGCACGCCTTACGCCAAACTGCCGGCTTGGGCCGACTATGGCCTGATCCCGCTGATCAATCTGTTCGTCGCCTTCGTCGTCGCCGGCTTCGTCGTGCTTCTGGTCGGCGAAAACCCGCTGCGCGCCGCCGTCATCCTGGTCGAGGGCGCCTTCGGCAAAGGTACAGGCATCGCCTTCACCCTCTTTTATGCCACCACCTTCATCTTCACCGGGCTTTCGGTGGCGGTGGCCGCGCATTGCGGCCTGTTCAACATCGGCACCGAGGGGCAGGCCTACATCGCCGGCCTCGGCATCGCCATCGTCTGCCTGAGCTTCGACAGTACACTGCCATGGTGGCTGACCTTCCCGCTGGCGATCATTGCAGCGGCGGCGGTGGGCGCATTGTGGGCGCTGATCCCGGCCTATCTGCAGGCCAAGCGTGGCTCGCACATCGTCATCACCACCATCATGTTCAACTTCATCGCCGCTTCGATCATGGTTTACCTGCTGGTCGGCCCTTTGAAGCCAGCCGCCTCGCAAGCGCCGCAGACGCGCAACTTCCTTGCCGGCGCGGAATTACCCAAGCTCAACTGGATCATCGAGCTGTTCGGCGCCAAGATCCGTTCGGCGCCGCTCAACGTCACCTTCCTGCTGGCGCTGGTCATGGCCTTCCTGGTCTGGCTGCTGATCTGGCGCACCAAGCTCGGCTATGAGATGCGCACCTACGGTCACAGCCCGAAGGCGGCACGCTATGCCGGCATTTCCGAAACCCGCATCATCATCACCGCCATGATGATCTCGGGCGGGCTGGCCGGCATGATGGCGCTCAATCCGGTGATGGGCGATCAGCACAATGTCGCCATCGACTTCGTTTCCGGCGCCGGCTTCGTCGGCATCGCCGTGGCGCTGATGGGCCGCCTGCACCCTGTCGGCATTGTCCTGGCGGCGATCCTGTTCGGCATGCTTTACCAGGGCGGCGCCGAACTCGCCTTCGAGATGCCGGCAATCAGCCGCGACATGATCGTCATCATTCAAGGCTTGGTGATCCTGTTTGCCGGTGCCCTCGAGCACATGTTCCGGCCCTACATCCAGGCGCTGTTCGCCTCGTTCAGTCCGCGATCGGTCGGCATGGAAGCGGTCAAGGGGAAAGGTGCCTGAGATGGATGTGTTCAACGCGATCATCCAGACATTGGACTCCACCATCCGCCTCTCGGTGCCGCTGCTGCTTGCCTGCCTCGCCGGGCTCTATTCGGAACGCGCCGGTATCTTCGACATCGGCCTCGAAGGCAAGATGCTGGTCGGCGCCTTCGCTGGTGCCGCGGCCGCTTCCGTGTTCCATTCGGCCTTTCTCGGCCTCGGCATGGCGATCCTGATCTCGGTCGCCTTCGCCATGGTCCACGGCTTTGCCTCGATCACCCATCGCGGCAACCAGATCGTCTCCGGCGTCGCGATCAATTTCATCGCCGCCGGCTCGACCATCATCCTCGGCCAGGCCTGGTTCCAGCAGGGCGGGCGCACGCCGGCGCTGCAACCGGGCGAGCGCTTCGAGGCCATCACCCTGCCGGGTGCCGAGGCCATCCGCGACGTGCCGATCATCGGACCGATCTATGCCGAGCTCCTGTCAGGCCACTCGATCCTGGTCTATCTTGCCTTCCTGATGGTGCCGTTCACCTGGTGGGTGCTGTTTCGCACCCGTTTTGGCCTCAGGCTGCGCGCCGTAGGCGAGAACCCGGCCGCCGTCGACACCGCCGGCATATCGGTCGCCTGGCTGCGCTACAGGGCGCTGATCTGCACCGGCATCCTCACCGGCATTGCCGGCGCCTACCTGTCGATGGTGCAAAATGGCGGCTTCGTGAAGGACATGACCGCCGGCAAGGGCTACATCGCGCTGGCAGCCCTGATCTTCGCCAAGTGGAAGCCGGTCAACGCCATGTTCGCCTGCCTTCTGTTCGGCTTCCTGGACGCGGCGTCGATCCGCCTGCAAGGCTCGCCGCTGCCCATCATCGGCAAGGTGCCGGCGCAATTCATGCAGGCGCTGCCCTACATCCTCACCGTCATCCTGCTCGCCGGCTTCATCGGCAAGGCAATCCCGCCCCGCGCCGGCGGCGTGCCTTATGTCAAGGAACGTTGAGCGGCAGGTCGGCTTTGCGCCGGGTTTTGAACACGATCATCGGAGAGAACACCTGAATGTCGCATGATCTGTTCGAGGCCGCCAAGGCCGCCATGGCCAAGGCCTACGCGCCCTATTCCAAGTTTCCGGTCGGCGCTGCCTTGCGCACCGAGGACGGGCGCGTCTTTACCGGCGCCAACATCGAAGTCGCCTCCTATCCGGAAGGCTGGTGCGCCGAGACCACGGCGCTCGGCCACTACATCATGGGCGGCGGCGGCAAGATCGTGGAGATCGCCGTCCTTGCCGAACGCATGGCCAAATGCTCGCCTTGCGGCGGCTGCCGCCAGCGGCTTGCCGAATTCTGCCGGCCGGAAACAAAGCTCTATCTCTGCGACAATGCCGGTGTGGCCGAGACCGTGACCATGGGCGACATGCTGCCCTATGGCTTCCGCGGCGATATTTTGAAATGAACAACGGGCTCAAATGAACAGCTGGCAACGATGACGGAAAAAGCCCTGGATCATCTCGTCGAAAGGCTGGACGGCCTGGCGCCGGCCACGGCACTGGTGCTCGGTTCGGGCCTCGGCGGTCTGGTCGACCAGATCGAGGACCCGATCCGCATCTCCTATGCCGATCTGCCGGGTTTTCCCAGAAGCAGTGTCACCGGGCACGCCGGCGAAGTGGTGGCAGGGCTGTTTGCCGGTGTGCCGGTGCTGATGCTGTCGGGCCGCGCCCATTACTACGAGCACGGCGTTGCCGCGGCGATGCGGCCGGTGCTGGAAGTGCTTGCCGGCATCGGCATCACGAAACTGATCCTCACCAATGCCGCCGGCTCGGTCGATCCGGACATGCCGCCGGGCTCGGTGATGCTGATATCGGACCACATCAATTTCTCGGGCACCAACCCGCTGATCGGCGAACCAAGCGACCGGCGTTTCGTCGGCCTCACCGAAGCCTATGATGCCGGCATCCGCCAGGCCATCGAACGGGCGGCAAACGCGACCGGCACCACCCTGCACAAGGGCGTCTATATGTGGTTCTCCGGCCCATGCTTCGAAACGCCGGCCGAAATCCGCATGGCGCGCATCATGGGCGCCAATGCGGTCGGCATGTCGACCGTACCGGAGGTCATTCTCGCCCGCTTCCTCGGACTGCGCGTCGCCGCCTGTTCGGTCATCACCAATTTGGCGGCCGGCATGACCGGGGCCGAGCTTTCGCACCAGGAGACCAAGGACATGGCGCCGTTCGGCGGCGCGCGGCTGGCGACGATCCTGCAGCGCGTGTTCCGCGACGGACTGCTGGAGATCTGATGCTTCCCCAGGAAATCATCCGCCGCAAGCGCGATGGCCTCAAGCTGTCGGAAGAGGAGATCGCCGGCTTCGTCGAGGGCGTGACGTCGGGCGCCGTTACGGACGGCCAGGCCGGCGCCTTCGCCATGGCGGTGTTCTTCAACGGCATGAACCGCGACGAGGCCGTGGCGCTGACGCTGGCGATGCGCGATTCCGGCGATGTGCTCGACTGGTCGGACCTGCCCGGCCCGGTCACCGACAAGCATTCGACCGGCGGCGTCGGCGACAATGTCTCGCTGATGCTGGCGCCGATCGTCGCCGCCTGCGGCGCCTATGTACCGATGATCTCGGGCCGTGGCCTTGGCCACACCGGTGGTACGCTGGACAAGATGGATGCCATCCCCGGCTACATCAGCCAGCCCGATGTCGCGCTATTTCGCAAGGCGGTGCTCGAAACAGGCTGTGCCATCATCGGCCAGACCGCCGACCTCGCGCCCGCCGATCGACGGCTCTATGCGATCCGCGACGTTTCCGGCACGGTCGAATCGGTGCCGCTGATCACCGCTTCGATCCTGTCGAAGAAGCTGGCGGCCGGGCTGCAATCGCTGGTGCTCGACGTCAAGGTCGGCAACGGCGCCTTCATGGAAAAATCGCGCGACGCCACCGCACTCGCCAACAGCCTGGTAGAGATCGCCAACGGCGCCGGACTCAAGGCCTCGGCGTTGATCACCGGCATGAACGAGCCCCTGGCGTCGGCTGCCGGCAATGCCGTCGAGGTGCGCAACGCCGTCGATTTCCTCACCGGCCGGTATCGTGACCGTCGGCTCGAGGATGTGACGCTGGCGCTGGCCGCCGAAATGCTGCAGTCGGCCAGGCTGGTGTCGTCCAACCAGGATGGCATGCGGCGCGCCACCGAGACGCTCGCCAGCGGCCGCGCCGCCGCCACTTTCGCACGCATGGTGGCCACGCTTGGCGGCCCCGCCGATTTCATCGAGAAGCCGGAAAAATACCTGCCAGCGGCTGCGATCGAATTTGCCGTCAAGGCGACCGCAAATGGCTTCGTCACCGGCATCGCCACCCGCGACATCGGGCTCGCCGTGGTTGGCCTGGGAGGTGGGCGCACGCGGTCGGACGACAAGGTCGACCCCGCGGTCGGAATTAGCAGGCTGTTGCCGGTCGGTGCGGAGGTTGGGGTCGGCGAGCCGCTGGCGCTCGTCCATGCCCGCTCATCGGCCGATGCCGAGACCGCTGCCATAACCGTGCTTTCGGCCTATACGGTCGGCGCCTCGAAGCCGCCCGCCGACAAATCGGTCATCCGGCGGATTCTGCCGCGCGGCTAATGCATGTCGCCCAAAAGTGGGTTTCCCGGGAAAAGCGCATAGCGCTTTCCCTTGGGAATTGCGGAAACGAATAGCGTTACTGAACGAGCAGCAGCGTGCCGTTCTCGACCTGGTATTTGTCGAGCCGGTTGAGGAAGCTCATACCGATCAGATTGGTGCGCAGCGCCCTGTCGTCGAGCACGATGGTCTGGACGTCGTTGACCGTGATGTTGCCGATCTGCAGGCGGTCGATCATGGCCACGGCCGCCTTGATGGTGCCGTTGGCTGTGTTGACCTCGCGGTTGAAGTCGGAAGCGTTCAGCGACAGGCCGATCCTGCGTGCCGTCGAAATATTGATGGCTACCAGCGTGGCGCCGGTGTCGATCATGCCGTCGACCTGACGTCCATTGAGCTTGAAGGGCGATGAAAAGTGTCCGCGCTCGTCTGCCGACACGACCACCTTGCGGCCCATCGGCAGCGGTGCCGCGGGCTTGTTGGGCACCGATGCCAGATTGACATCCGGTTGGGCTTCGGCGGCTTGTTTGCCCGGCACCGCCGACCTCAGCAGTTTTTCGACGAGTTGCGGATTCGACTGATACACAATCGGTATCGATGCCGATGAGCCGGCGAAAACGGCGAGGATCAGAAGTTTGCGCAGCATGGATCGGCCTCGCCGCATGACCCCGAAAATCGGGATCGATTTTCGGAAAGGCTCATGCGCAAAATCAAAAGTGCTACAGCGTCCTTTGCGCATCCGAAATGGACGCGCGGCGCTGTAGTGACAGCCGATCGTTAAGCCCGGATGGTGTTTGCCGCTTTAACGGGCGCCAAAACCGCGCCTTTGCGTAAATATTTGGTAAATCGTACCGACTTTGCCTGATATTACTTGGTCCCGTACATGCGGTCGCCGGCGTCGCCGAGGCCGGGCATGATATAGCCCTTCTCGTTGAGCTGGCGGTCTATCGAAGCGGTGAAGACGGGAACGTCCGGATGCGCCTTGGTGAAGCGCTCGATGCCTTCGGGCGCCGCCAAGAGGCAAAGAAAACGGATGTTGGTGGCGCCGCGCTCTTTCAGCTTGTCGATCGCCGCGATCGCCGAATTGGCGGTGGCCAGCATCGGATCGACGACGATCACCAGCCGGTCGGCGAGATCGCTCGGCGCCTTGAAGAAATATTCGACCGCTTCCAGCGTTTCGTGATCGCGGTAGAGACCGACATGGGCGACCCGCGCCGCCGGTACCAGGTCGAGCAGGCCTTCCAGCAAGCCGTTGCCGGCGCGCAGCACCGAGGCGAAGACCAGTTTCTTGCCCTCAAGCGTCGGCGCTTCCATGGTTTCCATCGGCGTTTCGATGGTCGTCGTCGTCAGTTCGAGATTGCGGGTAACCTCGTAGCCGAGCAACAGCGATATCTCGCGCAGCAGCCGGCGAAAGCCAGCCGTCGAGGTTTCCTTCTTGCGCATGATGGTCAGCTTGTGCTGGACAAGCGGGTGGTCGACGACGGTGACGCCCTTCATGGTGTTCTCCTGATGCCTGCGCCCGAAAATGCGCGCATGGCCCTTTCGGACGCGCCGCGCTTCAAGCTGCCTGGGCGAACCCTAGCGGCAATGCGCCGGCCAAGGAACCGCTTGGCCCGCACCGACCACAGCTTTGTCGGCGGAAATCAGCGCGCCGCGCCGTTCAACCGGGCAAGAAGAGCCGTCTTGGTCTTTTTGTCGACGAAAGCGGCCTCGATGGCCGTTCTGGTGACGGCGGCCAGCGCCTTTTCGTTCATCGAGAAATGCTCGGCGGCAATGTCGTATTCGCGCTTCAGCGAGGTCCAGAAATAGGGCGGATCGTCGGAATTGAGCGTCACCTTGCAGCCGGCCGCCTGCAGGGCCGGAAACGGATGATCGGCGAAACTGTCGAACACCTTGAGCGCTATGTTGGAACCGGGGCAGCATTCCAGCACGACGCCCTCGTCGGCGATGCGCCGGACGAGGTCCGGGTTCTCGATGGCGCGAACGCCATGGCCGATGCGGGACGGACGGATATGATCGAGCGCCGCCTGGACCGTCTCCCAGCCCGTCAGTTCGCCGGCATGGATGGTGATGCCGAGCCCCGCCTCACGGGCGATCTCGAAAGCCCTGACATAGTCCTCCATATCGCCGATGCGCTCATCACCGGCGACGCCGAAACCGGTGACCAGCGGATGCCCGCAGCGCGCCGCGAAGCGTGCCGCCTGCTCGATCGACTCGACGCCGACATGGCGCACGCCGGTGACGATCATGCGGCCCTCGATGCCGGTCTTGGCCTTGGCACGGGCCATGCCTTCGCCGAGTGCATCGGTATAGGCCTTGGGCGACAGGCCGGACTTTTTCGCGTGGTCCGGCGAGGTGAACACCTCGGAATAGATGGCGCCATCGCGAGCGAGACTGGTCAGATAATGGTCGGCCAGCCGCGCATAGTCCTCCTCGGTCCGGAACAGATCGGCGGAAAAATCATAAGCCGCCAGGAAGGAGGTGAAATCGTGCCACACGAAGGAACCGTTCTGGATATAGGGCGAGGTGTCCTTGCCGTATTTCTGCGCCTGGCGGATGACGAGTTCGGGCGCCGCTGCCCCTTCGATGTGGCAGTGCAGTTCCGCTTTCAAAGGCATTCAATCATCCCGTCGGTCCGTCCAGGTCTCGAAAACCCGCCACCTGGAAGCGCGGCTGAACACCGCGCCTTAAACAATAGCGCCCGCACCATCGATCGGCTATGGTCCCGCCGGTTTTATGACGGATCAAAAAAATGTCAGTTGAGAGAACCACGGCCGCGGGCGGCATGGAAACCTCCTATGGTTTCAAGCGTGTAGGGGCTGGCGACAAGCAGTCCCTGGTCAACGATGTTTTCCACAAGGTCGCCAACCGCTACGACCTGATGAACGATCTGATGTCGGCCGGCCTGCACCGGCTGTGGAAGGACGCCATGGTCACTTGGCTCAATCCTCCAAAAAGGCCCGGCTGGCGCGTGCTGGACGTTGCCGGCGGCACCGGCGACATCGCCTTCCGCATCGTCGATGCCAGCCACGGCAATGCCCAAGCCACCGTGCTCGACATCAATGGCTCGATGCTGGCCGTCGGCCGCGACCGGGCCGAAAAGAAAGGCCTGTCCGGCAACACCGATTTCGTCGAGGCCAATGCCGAGGAACTGCCCTTTGCCGACGCCACATTCGATGCCTACACCATCGCTTTCGGCATTCGCAACGTCCCGCGCATCGAGGTGGCCTTGGGCGAAGCGCTTCGCGTGCTGAAGCCCGGCGGGCGCTTCCTGTGCCTGGAGTTTTCCGAGGTCGAGATGCCGCTGCTCGACAAGGCCTACGAAGCCTGGTCGTTCAACGCCATCCCCAAGATCGGCAAGATGGTCACTGGCGACGGCGAACCCTATTCCTATCTGGTCGAATCGATCGCCAGGTTTCCCAATCAGCAGAATTTCGCGACGATGATTTCCCGCGCCGGTTTCGACCGCGTTTCCTTCCGCAACTATTCCGGCGGTATTGCGGCACTTCATTCGGGCTGGAAGCTTTGAGGCCGGTCCGCATTTCTCACAATCGACGCGTGCGATGCCGGTTCGAAGAGCCGGCAGGACGGGCGCGGCCATGAGCACGGTCAGTGCTGGATTTCGGCTCGTAAGGGCCGGCTGGGTGCTGGTGCGCGAAGGCGTCGTCGCCGCCTTGCCGGGCGAGGAATTGTCGGGCCTGCCGAAATTCGGCTGGCGGCTGGCACGGCTGTTCACCCGCCGTCGCGCGCTTGCCTATGAGCGCAGCGACCGGCTGGCCAAGGCGGTCGTCCGGCTCGGTCCCTCCTACGTCAAGCTCGGCCAGTTCCTGGCGACACGGCCCGACGTGGTCGGCAACGACATGGCGCTCGATCTCGCCATGTTGCAGGACAAGATGCACACCTTCCCCAGGGCTGAAGCCATCGCGGCTATCGAAGCCTCGCTCGGGCGCAAGGTAGGCGATCTCTACGCGCAATTCGGCGATCCGGTCGCGGCCGCCTCCATCGCCCAGGTCCATGCCGCCGATACCACGCATGACGGCGTTGCCACCAAGGTGGCGGTGAAGGTGATCCGGCCGGGCGTGCGCCGCCGCTTCTTCCAGGACCTCGAAAGCTATTTCCTCGCTGCCCGCCTGCAGGAAAAATACATCCCGTCGTCACGCCGGCTGCGGCCGGTCGAAGTGACCGAAACACTGGCGCAGACCACCAAGATCGAAATGGATCTGAGGCTCGAGGCGGCGGCCCTCTCCGAACTTGGCGAAAACACAAAAGACGATCCCGGCTTTCGCGTGCCATCGGTCGATTGGGAGCGCACCGGCCGCGACGTGTTGACCATGGAGTGGGTCGACGGCGTCAAGATGAACGACATTGCCGGCCTCGACGCTGCCGGCCACGATCTGAAGGCGATCGCCGCCAACCTCATCCAGTCGTTCCTGCGCCACACGCTGCGCGACGGCTTCTTCCACGCCGACATGCACCCGGGCAACCTCTTCGTCGAGGCAAACGGCACGATCGTCGCCGTCGATCTCGGCATTGCCGGACGTCTCGGCAAGAAGGAGCGCCGTTTCCTCGCCGAAATCCTCTACGGCTTCATCACGCGCGACTATCTGCGCGTCGCCGAAGTGCATTTCGAGGCCGGCTATGTGCCGCGCCAGCACAATGTCGCGGCCTTCGCGCAGGCGATTAGGGCGATCGGCGAACCGATCCATGGCCAGCCGGCCGAGACCATCTCGATGGCCAAGCTTCTGACGCTGCTGTTCGAGGTCACCGAGCTCTTCGACATGGCGACGCGGCCCGAATTGATCCTGCTGCAGAAGACCATGGTGGTGGTCGAGGGCGTGGCGCGCACGCTCGACCCGGCCTTCAACATGTGGAAGACGGCCGAGCCGGTGGTCGGCGACTGGATATCAGGCAATCTTGGACCGCGTGGCATGATGATCGATGCGCGCGATGGCGCCAAGGCGCTGCTGACGCTGGCCCGCCAGGTGCCCGAGCTTGCGGCGCGCACCGACCGACTGTCGCGCGAGATCGACCTGATGGCGGAGCACGGCCTGCGCTTCGACGAAACCACCGCCCACGCCATCGGCAAAGCCGAGGCGCGCTACAGCCGCTCCGGCCGCTGGGCACTCTGGGTGATCGCGCTGACGCTCGTCTATATCGCCTGGAAAATCATCTAGCGGTCTGCCACGAACGGCTTGTCCCAAAGTGATTGCATTGCTATCATTGCAATCGGCAATGTTGAGCAGAGTGCAATCATATGGCCAGCATCACCATTCGCAATCTTGACGACGAGGTCAAGGATCTGCTGCGCCGGCTCGCGGCGGAGAACGACCGCTCGATGGAAGAGCAGGCGCGGGTCATGATCCGCGCTGCCGTCGAAGGCCAGCTTGGCTCGGCCGGCCGCATCGGTCAGATCGAACAGACCTTGCGCGAACTGGCGAGCGCACGCGGCTTGGCCGCCCCAGATGTCGCGGGGAAAATCATACCGCGCGGCCTATCCGGCAAGCGCATCCTGCTCATCATCGGCGGCGGCATCGCCGCCTACAAGGCGCTCGATCTGATCCGCCGGCTGCGCGAGCGCGGGGCCACGGTTCGGGTGGTCATGACATCGGCCGCACAGGAATTCGTCACCACGCTGTCGGTCGGCGCGCTCTCCGCCGACCATGTCTTCACCGAGCTGTTCGACCGCAATGACGAGCACGATGTCGGCCACATCAGGCTGTCGCGCGAGGCCGATCTGCTGGTGGTGGCGCCTGCCACCGCCGACTTGATGGCGAAGCTCGCAAACGGCCACGCCAACGATCTGGCCTCCACCGTGCTCATCGCCACCGACAAGCCGGTGCTGATGGCGCCGGCCATGAACCCCAGAATGTGGGCGCATCCGGCCACCCGCCGCAACCGCGCGACGCTGCAGAAGGACGGCGTCACCTTCGTCGGTCCGGCCAAGGGCGAGATGGCCGAAAGCAATGAAGCGGGCGAAGGGCGCATGGCCGAACCGCTGCAGATCGTCGCCGCGATCGAGGCGCTGCTCGATGTCGGCCCCAAACCGCTGTCGGGGCGCAAGATCATCGTCACCTCCGGCCCGACGCATGAGCCGATCGACCCGGTGCGCTACATCGCCAACCGTTCGTCGGGCAAGCAGGGCCATGCCATCGCAGCGGCATTGGCTAGGCTCGGCGCCGATGTGCACCTCGTCTCCGGCCCTGTCGGCATCGCCGATCCGGCAGGCGTGAAGACCATCCATGTCGAACGTGCGCAAGAGATGCGCGACGCGGTGGAACGGCTCCTGCCCGCCGATGCGGCGGTGTTCGTCGCCGCCGTGGCCGACTGGCGAACCGAGAATTCAGCCGGTGAGAAGATCAAGAAGGTCGTGGGCAAAGGGCCGCCGGTGCTGCGCATGGTCGAGAATCCCGACATCCTCGCCGGCGTCGGCCATCACAGGCAGCGACCCGGCCTGGTTATCGGCTTCGCCGCCGAGACACAGGATCTCTTGCGCAACGCCGAGGCCAAGCTCAAGAAAAAAGGCGCCGATCTCATCGTTGCCAACGACGTGTCGCAGGGAAGCGGCGTCGGTTCTTCGGGCGTGATGGGCGGCGATCGCAACCGGGTGCGGATCGTGTCAAAGGCCGGCGTCGAGGAATGGCCAGAGATGAGCAAGGACGATGTGGCGGCGCGGCTCGCCGCCTTGATCGCCGAAAGGCTTAAAACGATCGTCGTTTGAGCTGAAAGACGTTCTGCTGCAGTGACGCACCGCCCTGCCGCGAGACGGCATTCAGGCGGCGCGCTTCAAGTCCTGCGGCTCCACATCAATTGGTCAAAAGCTCGGCGGTCCGGGCAAGCGCGCCGGCGAAGCCGTTGAGCGGAATGGAAAAACTCACCGCTTGTCCGGTGTCTGCCGCGAAAGCGTCGATCTTCAGTGTGGTGCCCGATTTCAGCAGCGGCGTGACAGTCGCATCGAACACCACCGGCACCAGACAGCCGACGACCTGGCAGGTGTTGAACGCCAGGCTGCCGTCCAGCTTCTGATCGTCGATGGTCAGGCTCACCCCCTTGGCCAGCGCCAGGCCGAACGGCAGCGCAAGCGTTCCCGTGGCATCCTCGCCGGTCTTGCTCGACAGCTCGATCGCCAGCAGCCGCTGATTGTTTTGCTTGTTGAATTGCTGATGCGACAGGCTGCAGGTCTTGGTCGCGCCTGATATCTGGCAATTGACCGTCCAGTCGCCATGGGTTTCGGACAGTGCCGACGCGCCGCCGGGCAACTGCGGCGCATCGGCGGCAGCCGGCGCCGCGACCGCCTTGTCGCTCTTGGTTTGCGCCGCCACGGCCGGCACACCGACGGTGCAGGCAGCACCCAGCATCGCCGCGAAATACACGTACTTCCTCATCAAGATCCCTCCCCCCGGCTCCGCCTCGGCCAGCTAGAAGCTGACCTTGAGAGACGCGCTGATCGCGTTCTGCTTAACCGTCTCGCCGAAGGCGCCATTATACCTGACGGACATGCCGACGCCATTGACGCCATTCAGCTCAAGGCCGGCGCCGACCCGATAGAGCGGCGAATCGACGGCTTCCGTCAAGTGCAATGCGGGGTTGCCAGGCAGATTCTCCGCCGCCGCGAAGCGACCTTCGATTTCCCACTCCTTGTTGGAAAACTCCACGCCAGCCTTGCCATAGACGCGAAGGCTGGCAATGTCGCTGAGTGCAATGTCGGTGCCGACTTCAAAAGCCGGCGTCGCCGAATAATACATATTGGCGCTGCCGTCGAAGTTGAAGCCGGCAACCGAGCCCGCTTCCTTCCCGGAAACACGCAGCCAGCGCGCGTCGAACTGCAACGTCGGCTGCAGGTAGAAAGCACCCATCTCCTGCGTTATGCCGAGCCGCGCCGAACCACCGAACTGGGCGGTTTTCTGCGTGTAGGTGACACTGTTGCCGATGCCAGGCAGCAGTGCCTCCGGCAGATAATCGCCGATCAGCGTTTCGCCCGGAATGAAGGCCACCTGATCGAGATGCGTGTCACGCTCGCCCTTGAAGGAGCCGGTGCCGCCGCCGACTGCGAAGTCGATGAAGTAGTTCTTGTCGGCATATTTCGCCAGCGCGTAGGCCTGCCAGGATTCGCCTGTCGTGGCCGACAGCAATTCGCCGTTGAAATCGATCTTCGAGTCGAATTCGGTCCGGCCTATCGTTGCGCCGAGCGACCAGTGCTGGCCGACTTCGCCGATGCCGCCAAGCGACATCGTCTTCATGACGTCGTCTCGGCCGGTGGTTCCGGCACCCGCGTCGCGGCTGTACTCGGCCTGCGGACTGATCGATGCCCAGACACAGCGGCCGTCGGGGTTCTTGTAGGCGGGAACGCCGGTGCATTCGCGCGCCGCCTCCAGCATGATGTCTGTGGAGCGGTTGATCATCTCGAATGTGTGCACGGCATAGTGCGGCGTCAGCCGCGTCAGAGCCGCGCCGAGCTCCATTTCATCGGGCAGGAAGCGCAGCATGTTGATCAGAAGCGCCATCGGATTGTCTGGGCTCGATGAAGCCTCGACATCGTCGAGATACTGCGCCATCTGGAAGACACCGGGATCGGTCGTGCCGGAGTTCGGATCCTGTGCCAACTCCAGGAAGGTCGGATTGTCGGCGTAGAGAACCAGATCCGTTCCGCCGACCACCTTGGTCTGGAAGTTGAAGCCGACCGCCGGATGCAGCGTCGTCGGCGTGATGCCGGAATCGGTCATCGCCGATCCCTTGGCCAGCACATATTCGGTGAACAGTTTGTCGATTGACAGGAAGTTCAGCGGCGCCTCGCCGTCGAAGTCGCCGGCCGCGCTCAGCGCCAGGGCATCCGTGATCTGGTTGTTGAGATCGACGTCGGTGACGAAGTCGCCCGAGAGCATCTGCGTGAATCCCCCGGTGACATCTACCTTGGCCACGACGCCGATGCCCTGGTTGGTAAACAGCCCGTCATTGGTGAACTTGCCGCCGCCGAGATCGATGGTCTTGAGGCCGACCATCGAGGCGTCGGCGATATTGTGGAAGCTGTTCGTGCCGCCGCCGAGATCCATGTTGCCGATCACCCGTCCGAGCGTGCCGGCAATCTTCGAATTCTCCACATGGTCATCGCCCGATGTGCCGGTGATAGCCAGTGGGCTGAAATCGTCCAGAAGCGATTCCAGGATCGCATTCGTCGGCACGACGGGACCGGGCGCCAACAGGAAGGCTTGGAATGCCTGGAATTGCGACGCCTGGATGGTGAAGCTCGGCGTTGCGCCCATTGCATAGAGCAGGCTGTGATTAATCAGATTGTTGTCCGCACCGCCGACAAGCATCACCGCCACGCCGGTTCCGGCACCGCCGATCGTGTACTGGCCATTCAGGTTGATGGTGATGTTGCCCTTGGCGCCCTTGGCCGTGCTCTCGCCATAGACAGCCACGGAATCCGCACCTTGCGCGAACAGGCTGGACCTTGCTGTCAGCGTGACCGCACTGGAGTTGCCTTGGCCGGTCGCGCTCTGGCCGAACAGCGCGTAGCTTTCCGCGCCCCAGACTGCGATCTGGCTGTTCGCCGTCGCCTTGGCGGCACTGGCATCGCCAATACCGCCGGCCGAGCCGGCGCCCTTGTTCAGGCCGCCCGCGATACCACCACCGCCACCGACCGCCTGCGCGACGATGCCATGCGAGCGCAGACCCGTGGTTTCGATCTCACCGGTTTGGATGACCTCGACGGTGCCACCGACGCCCTTTGATCCGTCCAGCATTTCCAAGGTCAAGCCATCGGGGCCGTCACCGTCGTCACTGGTCGCGAACCGGCCGAAGCTGGTCCCGCCGATGCCGCCGCCGCCGCCCACGGATTGCGCGACAATGGCGATGGAATCCGTGCCTTCGGTGATGATCGTGCCGGTGCGCTCGACATAGACGTTGCCGCCGTCGCCACCCGCGCCGCCAAGTCCGCCAACGCCCAACGACACCTTGGCCTTGCCGGAAGCATCGGCGCCCATGCCGCCGCCGCCGCCGACGGATTGCGCAACCACGCCATGCGCCAAGGCGCCCGTGGTGTGGATGTCGCCGGCGACCAGCACCTCGACATAGCCACCCTTGCCGCCAAAGCCGCCGTTTACGCCGACTTGAAGCGAGTAAGAGCTGTCGCCTTCGGACGAATTGGTCATCGAACCGCCGAAGCCGCCACCGCCGCCGACCGACTGTGCGAATATGCCGATGGCACCAGCGCCGGATGTGTTGATGGTACCCGCGTTGTGATGAACGTAAACATCGCCGCCGTTTGCACCGGCACCAACCACCTTGTTGGGGCCAAGCGTATCGGCGAGCGCCAGCTGAATGCCAATGGCCGTGCTGCCGTCCGAAGCCTGCGTCAAGGAACTCGACGCGCCGCCGCCGCCTCCGATCGATTGCGCGAAGATGCCGTGCGACATGACGCCGAGAGTGGTGATATTGCCGTAATTCGTAACCCGCACAGTGCCGCCGTCAGCGCCGCCTGCGCCTGTTCCACCGAGTTGCAAGGTCACGGTCGTATCGCCACCCGTGGCCTGGCTGTTGCCCGCGCCGGCCGACCCGCCGCCACCGCCCACGGACTGCGCGAAAATGCCGTCCGCATTGTCACCGGCGGTCATTATGACGCCCGTCGCGTTGTTGGTGACCGTTACGTCGCCGCCCTTGCCGCCCTTGCCGCCCTTGCCACTCAGCGATGCGGCGATCTGATAGTCCGCCTCCTCGCTGGTCGTCCCCGCCGCTCCACCACTGCCGCCACCGCCGCCGATGGATTGCGCCTGGATGCCATGCGAGCCATGACCGGTGCGCGCACCGGTCAAGAGATTCAGAGTGCCGGTCGTGATGATGCCGGAATTTTCAACGATCACGTTGCCGCCAGTCCCGCCGCCATCGGCAAAGCCGCCCACGACCAGATTCACCGTCAGTGTCGCGCCTGAGCCCCGGCTCTCGCCACCGCCGCCGGCGCCCCCGCTGCCGCCGATCGATTGTGCGAAAATGCCGACCGACCGATTGCCAAGGGTGCGGATTTCAGCAGTCACTTCGTTGGTGACGTAAACAAAGCCACCCAGGCCCGCCGCTCCGCCAAATCCACCCACGGAACCGCCGATCGCATACTCGGCCTCGACACCTGACGATGCCGCGCCGCCGATGCCGCCACCGCCGCCGACCGAACTTGCCGTGACGCCATTCGATTCGTCCCGATCCGTCTGGATCTTGGCGCTGTTGGTCACCTGGATCTCGCCGCCATTGCCGGCATCGCCGCCGGCCAATCCGATGCCCGCGCCGACCGAAACGGTCGCGCCGCCGCCATATTTGCCTTCGCTGGCCGCAGCCGCGGCACCGGCAACGCCACCGCCGCCGCCCACCGATTGCGCGATGATGCCGGCCGATCCATACCCACGGGTATGGATGTTGCCGGAATTGTTCACGATCACCTTCATGCCGCTGCTGCCGCTGTCGGGTCCGAGCGCATAGGTGCCCCACTCCGCTTGATTGGTGACGCCATCGCCATCGCGATCTCCGGTGGCGTCGCCGCCGCCGCCGCCGATCGCGAGGTTCGCGTCGACCGTGGTGCCCTCGCTGCTGCCGAGATTGTATGCCTTGGCGTCTGCCGAGCCGCCCGCGCCGCCGCCGCCGCCGATCGACTGCGCCAGGATGCCATTGGAGAAATCGCCATAGGTGTCGAGCATGCCGGAGTTTATGACGGTGACCGCGCCGCCATTGTTTCCGTCGCCGCCCTGGCCACCGATCGCCACATTGGCGTTGACGTTGACATTCGAGCCATTGCTGATCGACGCGGTCGCGCCGCTGGCCGAACCGCCCGAGCCGCCGCCGCCGCCGACCGACTGGGCGAGGATCGCGTTGCTGGTATTGCCGCTGGTGGTGATCTTGCTGGCATTGGTGACATTGACTGTACCACCGGTGTTGCCGGAGCCGCCCCAACCGCCGACCGTTACCGTGGCATTGACAGTGACAGTGCCACCCAGTCCGCCGGCGGCAGCCATGGAGTCGCCGCCGCTGCCGCCGCCGCCGCCGACCGACTGGGCGAGAATGCCATGCGAATTGTTGCCGGTTGTCACGATCGTACTGGTCGGATCGTTGAGACCGAAATTGACCGTCACGGTGTTGCCGCCGCCGCCGCCGCCACCCTTGCCGCCGATGGATGCGCCCAGATTGATGCTGACCGTGGGGCTGAAGCTGCCGGAATAGGTGCGGCTGCGACCGCCGTCGCCACCGCGGCCGCCGACCGATTGCGCCAGTATGCCGCCGCCATTGTCCGGATTGTAGCTACCCAGGACATCCGGATTTGCCACCGATGCGATGTGACCGTTGCCGGTGACCTCAACCGTGCCGCCGCTTCCGCCGGCACCGCCCGATCCGCCGACCGACACCGAAAGCGCACCTGCCGGATACGGATAGATATTCGCCGCCGCGGAGAAAGCGAACGCATCGCCGCCGCTGCCGCCATTGCCACCCACCGACTGCGCGAAAATGCCCTTGGCACCGCCGCCATTGACCATGATGTCGCCGGTGTGGTGAACGATGACGTTGCCGCCGACACCACCACCGCCGCCGCCGCCGCCGATCGACACGGAAATCGCCGCCAGACCGACCGATGCGGAGTTCGCGGCGCCACCATTGCCGCCGCCGCCGCCGACCGACTGCGCCAAGATGCCATGCGAAAGGCCACCATAGGTCCTGATATTGGCGTTGTTGGTGACGTCGACCAACTTGCCGTCGCCGCCCGCGCCGCCGCCGCCGCCAACCGAAACAGCCGCTGTCGTGCCGACGGCAAAGCTGAAGCCGCCATCGCCGCCGCCGCCGCCAACCGACTGTGCGAACAGGCCGATCGAGCCGTACTGCAGTGTCGTGATCTTATTGGTGTTGGTTGCACGAACCTCGCCGCCGTTGCCGCCACCGTCGCCACTGCCCGCGACGGATACAGCGGGGCCGAGACCAGCCGCGATCGAGAACCCACCGGAACCGCCGCCGCCGCCCACGGACTGCGCCAGGAAGCCGTGCGAGAAAAGACCGTCCGTTTTCAATTCGGCGCCGTTCGAAGCGGTCACGTTAAGTCCGATACCGCCGACGCTTCCATTGCCACCAACGCCGACATTGACGCCCGCCCCGGCTGAGATTGTCGAGCCGCCGGCACCGCCGCCGCCGCCGATGGATTGCGCGACAAAGGCATGGGAATATTCGCCTGAAGTCGAGATGCTGCCGCCACGAATCGTGGCGACGACCTCGCCACCGTTGCCGCCACCGGCGCCCTTGCCGCCGATACCGACGGAAACGGCCAGGGACCCTGCAAGCGAGAAGCCGCCGCTGCCGCCGCCGCCGCCTACAGACTGGGCAAGAACGCCTATCGACCGATCGCCGCCTGTGACGATTGTGGCGGTACCGACGTCGAGATCGACGCGTTCGCCATTGCTGCCCTTGCTTGATCCGCCGCCGACACCGACGGCAACCCCCGCCGAGAGATTGACCGAGAAGCCGCCATTGCCGCCGCCGCCGCCGATCGACTGAACGATAAGGCCGGCGGAATCGTTGCCGCGCGTGGTGATCGTGGTGGTGTTCGACGTATACTTGGCCGTGCTGGTGGTGCCACCCACGTCGCCAGCGCCGCCAATGCCGACCGCAACGGCGAAGCTGCCCGTGAACGCGCCGCCGCCATTGCCGCCGCCGCCGCCGACCGACTGCACGATGATGCCCGCCGACCGATCCTGGAACGTATCGACAGTGCCGTTGAAAGTGGCGTCCGCGGCCATCGACTTGCCGCCGCCCGATCCGCTGCCGCCGACCGAGACCGCCGCGGCAACGCCGACCGCTCCCGAGAAGCCGCCATTGCCGCCGCCGCCACCGATGGATTGCACGATCAATCCGGTCGAATCGACTCCGTGCGTTTCGATCTTCTGCAGGCCGTCGGCCACCGTGCGGAAAAACACCTGGCCGCCATCACCGCCCTTGGACCCGCTTCCGCCAACCCCGATCGCCGCACCGAGGCTGCCCGCGACGTTGAAGCCGCCATTGCCGCCACCGCCGCCGATCGACTGCGCGATGAAGCCCGCGGAGCGGTCGCCGGAGGTCTTGATCGAACCGCCGCTGGTAACGTCCACCAGGCTGGCATTACCACCAGCAGCCCCGCCACCGCCCACGCCGACGGCGACACCGAGGGAAACGCTGACCGAGAAGCCACCATTGCCGCCGCCGCCGCCGACCGACTGTGTGACCACACCGGCCGAATCCGCACCACCGGTGGTGACATCGGCATTACCGATGGTGTAGTGCACCTCGCCGCCGTCGCCACCTTTTGAACCCGAGCCGCCTACGGCGACCGAAGCGATCCCGCCGGCTGCGATAGCGCCGCCGCCATTGCCGCCGCCGCCGCCAACCGACTGCACGAGCATGCCGATCGCCGACCGGCCGTTTGTGCTGACGATAACGCCGTTTCCAGCCTGGTTGGCGGTGACGCTGCGGCCGTTTCCGGCGGTGCCACCACCGCCGCCAACCGCGACTGACGCCACGGAGCTGCCGATCGCAACCGCGTATCCGCCATTGCCACCGCCGCCGCCGACCGATTGTGCGAGGACGCCTATTGCGCCATCGCCGCCATTGTTGTCACCGCCGGTCCTGATTTCACCGCCGATGCCGGCAGTCACAGCTTCCGCGTTACCACCGCCATCACCTCTGCCGCCAGTGGAAACGAAAACGCTGCCGGCGCCACCGCCATTGCCGCCGCCGCCGCCGATCGATTCAACCAGCATGCCGATTGCGTTGGACCCGAAGGTCGTGATCTTGCCGGTATTGGTCGCACTGGCCTGCCCGCCATTATTTCCGTCCTCGCCGGATCCGCCTCCAGCGTAAAAGAGCCCGAAAGCGCCGCCACCATCACCGCCGGCGCCGCCGATCGACTGGACGACCAGTCCGCTGGCGGAGTCTCCGTGGGTCGTAATGGAACCGGAATTGTCGCCCGAAGCACTGCCGCCTTGGGTTGCACTCCCACCATTGCTGCCGGAGCCCGCGAAAAGTGTCGAGGTTGAATTTCCGTCGCCGCCTTTGCCGCCGGAGGAGCGAACAAGCATGCCGTACGAGAACGACCCCGAAGTTGTGACAGAACCGGCGTTGCTGCCGGTCGCCGTCCCGGCATTGCCGCCATTGCCGCCCTCGCCGGCATTGGCGTATCCGGCCGAAACGGCATTGCCACCGGTGCCGCCATCGCCGCCGCTCGCGTCGACGGCTATACCGACCGAATTTGCTCCGGTGGTTTCGATTATGCTCGAAACAGTCGCGGTCGCACTGGCAGTGCCACCAGCACCACCAGCTCCGCCGTCGCCCTCATCCGCGAAGAAAAGCCCTCCGCTGCCGCCGCCATTACCGCCTCTGCCCCCGGTAGCGGTTGCAACCATGCCGTGATGGAAGTCACCGTCCGTGAACAGCGTGGAGGTGGTGTTCGTGGCCGTGGCGCTGCCGGCGTTGTTGCCATTGCCGCCCTCGCCACCATTGCCTACCAACAACAGAAAGCCGTATCCGCCATTGCCGCCGTTGCCACCATCGGCCGTAACATCGAAGGCGCTGGTGAAATTGGGAGCCGGCGCTGGCACACTTTGGTCGATGTTGTTGACGTGCGTCGCGTTGCCACCCGCCCCTCCGTCGCCACCATCGCCGTCATAGCCGCTACCGTTGCCGCCGTTGCCGCCGTTGCCATTGATCAGGAGCTGTGCGTGAACGATGCCTGACGAGAGGGGCGAGAGCCCGGCCATCGCGGTGGCGCCGAGCAAGAACGCGAGGCGTTTCGGCAGAATTGCGAAACGCCTATTCGCAGGACTCGAAAACTCATGCGGAGCCCCTCTCTGACTGTCGAGAGCTGCCGCTGGATACGCGTTGCTTGTTTCCTCGCTGGTCGGTACGCAAGACTGAGAACGCGCGACAACGCGCTTTGAAAACAAAGCCATGCACTTACCCCCCTTTGCGGGGCGCCCCCCGATCCCTCCGGAGTCTGGCGCCACCGCTATAGTCTGCCCATGCAATTGCAATAAAAATGCCGGCACTGCACAATAAAGTTCAATGCATAAGGCCAGGGCGTTCGCATTCCCGCTTATGCAACGCTGGCTCAATTAGAATACATTAACTTGGTCCAGATGAAATCGAAAACTTACGTAACGGAGCCTGACCAAAGCCACTGACGTTTCATAGTCGTCATATGACGACTATCTGCGTTTCGCGGCCGGAATCGCAGAACAAAGCGATCGGACTGCCCGATTTCGTGATGCGTGACCCGCTGGCCATGGCATCGCCGCGCAAACGTCCTATATCAGTGGACAGAGTTTTTGCGCGGGAATGAGCGGATGTCGGCACTTCGGTCATCAACGATCTTCACAGTGGCAATGCTGGCCACGGCAGTGCTGGCGGGCGTTTGCCTGCCGGCTTCCGCGCAAGCGCTCAATTCCGCTACCGGCAACAATGCGCTGATCCGGCAGAACGACCTGCAAATCCTGCAAAACAGGATACAGCGGCAGCAATATCAGCAGCAACAGCAGCAGTACCGCGCCCAGGACCGCCAGATCGTTCAGCAACCGCCACCGGTCGTGCAGCAGCTCAAACCAAGCTGCCAGACCCAGATAATCGGCACCACCGCCGTGAGCAATTGCCGCTGACATCAAGGCCTTTTTCGTTTATTTAGCCGACTTATGTATTTCGAGTGTCTTCCGGCACATGCGAAAGTTTTGGTTTTGCAACGACGCACTGTCGCGCTATGCGGCATTGCATCGACTGGATTGACGAATGGCAGCCACCAAGAAGAAGGCCGTACGCAAGGCAAAGATGGGCGAGAGAATCCGCCAGGTGGCGGCTATTCCCTTTCGTCTGACCGCGCACCGCGACATCGAGGTTATGCTGGTCACGTCGCGTACCACCAGGCGCTTCATCGTCCCCAAGGGCTGGCCGATGAAGGGCAAGAGCGGACGCAAGGCGGCCACCATCGAGGCGCAGGAGGAAGCCGGCGTGCTCGGCAAGACGCTGAAACAGCCGGCGGGCACCTATTCCTACTGGAAGCGGCTGGCCAATCGCTTTGTCCGCGTCGACGTCATCGTCTATCTGCTCGAGGTAACGGAGGAACTGGCCGACTGGCAGGAAGCCAAACGACGCCAGCGCGCCTGGCTGGCGCCAGCCGACGCGGCCATGCTCATCGACGAGCCGGATCTTTCAACGTTGGTGAAGACGCTGAAGATTCCTCAGCCTTTGCAGGTGGACCAGGCATAAAACCTCACTCGCCGGGGTCATCGCTTTCGGGAAACGGCCGCACCGGCGTGCCGGTATAGGCCCACAGCCACTCGCGCGGCAGCGGCCCCTTGTTTCGCTCGGCCTGCTGCGACTGCTCCCAGGCATGCGCCAGGATGCCGACCGAGCGCGACAGCACGAAAAGCCCGCGCGTCAGCGGCGGCGGAAAACCGAGTTCGCCATAGATGACGGCGGTGGCGCCATCGATGTTGAGCGGTATTTTTTTCCCCTTGCGCCGCGCGACGTCAGCCTCGATCGCATCGGCGATGTCGGCGAAACGTCCATTGACGGCACCGCGTGCGGCAAATTCGCGGGTCAGTTCCAGCAAGCGCGGAGCGCGCGGGTCGACGGGATGGAAGCGGTGTCCGAGCCCCGGCACATAGCCCTTCTCCCCGGCGAAGAACCGGTCGAGCCGCGCCGAGACCGCTTCATTCAGCGTCATCCCGGCATCGATCGCCACGGCAATGTCGCCATAGAAGGAAAGCGCCTGCTCGCCGGCGCCACCGTGCACGTCGCCGAGAACGTTGATGGCCGAGGCCATGGCGCTGTTGATACCGACGCCGCAGGTTGCAGCCATACGCGCGATGGCGATCGATGGCGCCTGCGGTCCGTGGTCGACGGCGGCAGCCAAGGCAATACCGAGCAACTCTGCCTGATCCTCGCTGGGCAGTTCGCCGCGCAGCATCAACCAGATGACAGCCGGGAAGCTGACGCGGCCGATCAGATCCTGGATCTCGTAGCCGCGCAGCCGGATGACACCAGGCCGCATCTCGATGATGTCGGTCTGCCACCATTCCTCGCCGCGCTCACGGCCCGTCTTCTTCTCCGTGCCGCTCATGCGCGTGCCTTTGTCTTGGCGCGGGGTGGCAGGTCGGCGAACACCTCGCCCATATGTTCGCCGAGCGCCGGCGGCGGCTTTGTCGGCAAGGGCGCCTCGCCATCGACCATGAAGCCGCCGCGCAGAACGGTCAGCGGCTTGTCCATGCCAGCCACATCGTTGAAATTCGCGGTCACCTGGCGCTCGAGGACTTGCGGCTCGGCCAGCACTTGCGGGATCGTCAGCACCCTGCCGGCAGGCACGCCGGCGCGATTGAGCATCTCTTCCCAGGCCGCAGCCGGCGCGCCCACCAGGGCGTCCTCGATCTCGACTTTAAGCGCCGCACGGTTGCGCTTGCGCGTCTCGCGCTCGGCAAAGCGCACATCGGAAGCCAGTTCCGGCCGGCCGATCAGCCGGCACAGCGCCACGAACTGCTCCTGCTTGTTGGCGGCGATGTTGATGAGCCCGTCGCCGGTGCGAAATGCACCGGAGGGTGCCGCCGTCATGTTCTCATTGCCCATCGGCTTGGGGTCGATACCTGCGGTCAGATAGTTGGAAACCGGCCAGCCAAGTGCGGAAAGTGTGCATTCGAGCATCGAGACGTCGAGAAAGGCACCCTCGCCGCTCGTCTTCTGCCGCACCAGCGCCGAGGTGATGGCGAACGCGCCGACCAGTCCGCCAAGCGTGTCGGCCACGGGATAACCGACCCGCAGCGGCGCCGTTTCCGGTGTGCCGGTGATGCTCATGATCCCAGACAGGCCCTGGATGATCTGGTCATAGGCGGGATTGTCGCGCATTGGCCCGGTCTGGCCGAAACCCGATATCGCGCAGTAGACGAGGCCCGGACGGACCGTCTTCAGCGCCTCGTAGCCAAGCCCCAGCCGATCCATCACGCCGGGGCGGAAATTCTCGACCAGAGCGTCGGCGCTGGCCACCAGATCGAAAAAGCGCTCGCGATCGGCTTGCTTCTTGAGGTCGAGCACAACCGACCGTTTGCCGGCGTTCTGCGCCAGGAACGAGGCTCCCATGCCGGCGCTGTTCAGCGTTGGCGAGCCGCCGAGCTGGCGCGCCAGGTCACCGCCTTGCGGCGCCTCGACCTTGATCACGTCGGCGCCAAGCAGCGCCAGCTGATAGGCACAGTAGGGACCGGCCAGCACATTGGTCAGGTCGAGGACGCGAATACCGGAAAGCAGTGGTGTCATGGCATCACGGGTCGATCAGGCATCGCCGGGCACATGCTCCGGCCCACGCCGACGCCGATGCTCGATGAAGGCCCAGATATGCGGGCCGGCGAGGCCGATGAAGGCGAGCGTCAGCAGCGTCAGCGACAGCTTGTGGGTGTAAAACACCGACCAATCGCCATTCGAGATGGTCATCGCCCGGCGGAACTGGGTTTCGGCGAGCGGCCCGAGGATCATACCGATGATGACAGGCGCGGTCGGGAAATCGAACCGCCGCATCAGGAAACCGGCGGCCCCCAGGAGATAGAGGATGACGAGGTCGATGGGCGATTGCGAAATGCCATAGGTGCCGACCGTGGCGAACACCAGAATGCCGGCATAGAGCTGCGGCGCCGGAATTTTCAGCAGCCGCACCCACAGGCCGATCAGCGGCAGGTTGAGAATGACCAGGATGACGTTGGCGATGAACAGGCTGGCGATCAATCCCCAGACGAGGTCGCCTTGGGTCGTCAGAAGCAGCGGTCCGGGGTTTATGCCGTAGCTCTGGAACGCCGACAGCATGATCGCCGCCGTCGCCGAGGTCGGCAGGCCAAGCGTCAGCATCGGCACCAGCACGCCGGCTGCGGACGCATTGTTGGCGGCTTCCGGGCCGGCAACGCCCTCGATGGCGCCGACCGTGCCGAACTCCTCCTTGTGCTTCGACAGCTTCTTTTCGATGGCATAGGACAGGAAGGTCGGGATTTCGGCGCCGCCGGCCGGCATGGCGCCGATCGGGAAGCCGATCGCGGCGCCGCGCAGCCAGGGTTTCCACGAACGCCCCCACTCGGCCGCCGTCATGTAGAGCGAGCCCTTCAGCGGCACGATCTCGTCCTTGCCGGCATAGCGGCGCGAGGCCATGTAGAGCGTCTCGCCGACGGCAAACAGGCCAACGGCGGCGATGATGACGTCGACGCCGTCGAGCAGTTCGGTCATGCCGAAGGTGAAGCGCGGCTGGCCGGTTTGCAGGTCGACGCCGATCATGCCGATGACGAAGCCTGCGAACAGGCTGGTCAGGCCGCGCACGGACGAGGAGCCGAGCACCGCCGAAACGGTGATGAAGGCCAGCACCATCAGCGAGAAATATTCGGCCGGGCCGAAGGCCAGCGCGAACTTGACCACCACCGGCGCCAGGAAAGCGACGCCCATCGTGCCGATGGTGCCGGCGACGAACGAGCCTATCGCCGAAGTGGCGAGTGCCGCACCGCCACGGCCCGAACGCGCCATCCTGTTGCCTTCCAGCGCGGTGACGATGGTGGCGCTTTCGCCCGGCGTATTCAGCAGGATCGACGTCGTCGAGCCGCCGTACATGGCGCCGTAGTAGATGCCGGCGAAGAGGATGAAGGATGCCTCCGGCGCCACCTGATAGGTGATCGGCAAAAGCAGCGCGATGGTCAGCGCCGGCCCAAGACCGGGCAACACACCGATGGCGGTGCCAAGCGTGGTGCCAAGCAGGCACCACAGAAGGTTGACGGGGGTGAAGGCGACCGAGAAGCCATGTGCGAGATGTCCGAGCGTTTCCATGGCGTCAGCCCCTCAACATGGTGATGAACGCATCGATGACCGTGTTCAGCTGGTTCTCGATGAAACCGGCACCGATGTTGACGCCAAGCGCCCTGGCGAAGCCGAAATAGGCGGCCAGCGCCAGGATCAGACCGAGCACTGCGTCACGCAGCGTGCGCTTGCTGCCGAAGCCGTAGCAGACCAGAACGAACATGACGACCGAGGCGGCGGTGAAGCCGAGCGGCTGGATCAGCACCAGGTTCGCCACCAGTCCGTTAACGACGATGCCCATCGCCTTCCAGTCGGTCGGCGTCTCCTTTTCTTCCTCCGGCTGCCAGCCGCCGCGCAGCGCGGCGACGATGAGCAGCAGCGAAAGCACGATCATGCCGGTCATGGTGATATAGGGAAAGACGGTCGGCCCGACCTTGGAATAGAGCGGCGACACCGGGATCGCCAGGGTCTGCCAGGCGACGGCCCCGGCGCAGGCCAGAAGCCCGATGCCGATCAACAATTCCGGCACGGCAAGGCGCGACGGCGCCGCCTGCTGGTCGCTGGTGCTCATCGGTGTCCTCCCAAGGTGGCCGGCATCCTCCAGCCGGCCGCATCCGCAGTTTCGCCGCATCAATCATATGTCCATGCGGCAGGCGAAATGGGAAGGGGCGGCACTCTAACCGCCCCCTGAAGACATCAGGCGAGGCCGAGATCCTTGAGGATCGCGGTGATGCGGGCCGTGTCCTCGGTAAGGAATTTTGCGTAGTCGTCGCCAGTTAAAAGGATGGGCGTCCAGTTGCGGTTTTTGCACTCGGTTGCCCATGTATCGCTCTTGGCCATGGCCTCGATCATTTTGACCATCGCCGCCTTGTCGGCGTCGGAAATGCCCGGCGGTGCGAAGACGCCGCGCCAGTTGAACAGCTCGACATCGATGCCGGCCTCCTTCAGCGTGGGCGCATCGATGCCGTCCTGGCGCTTGTCTGCAGAGATGGCGAGCAGCCGCAGCGCGCCCGCCTTGACCTGCTCGGAGAACTCGCCAAAGCCGGAGATGCCGGCCGCGACCTGGTTGCCGAGCAGCGCCGACAACGCCTCGCCGCCGCCGGCGAACGGCACGTAGGACAGGTTTGTCGCCGGCACGCCGACGGTCTTGGCAATCAAGCCGAACAGGATGTGATCGGAACCGCCTGCGGAGCCGCCAGCGACAGGAACTTTTGTCGGATCGGCCTTGAGCGCGGCGACGAAATCAGCGGCCGTCTTGAACGGCGACTCCGCCGGCACGACCAGGGCCTCGAACTCGCCGGTGAGGCGGGCGATCGGGGTGACTTGCGTCAGGTTGTTCGCGGCCTTGTTGGCAATGATGGCGCCAACCATGACCATGCCGGCAACCATCAGGGAATTGCCTTTGCCGTTCCACTGGCTAATGAATTGCGGCAGCCCGACAGTGCCGCCGGCGCCGCCGACATTGGTGATCTGCGAACCGGAGATGAGCTTTTCACTGCGCAGCACCTGGTCAATCGTGCGCGCCGTCTGGTCCCAGCCACCACCCGGTGCGGCAGGCACGAAGAGCTGTATCTGGGGCGCACCCTCGGCGAAAGCGGGAGAAAGATGCGACGTCATCAGCCCGGCACCCACGGCTGCGGTGCTCATCAAAAACTTGCGTCTGTTCAGCATGGGATTCCTCCAAATCACGACACCTCCTCCGGTGCCCGCCAAAACGCGCCTGCATCCAGACCCGTCATCGATTTCAAGCAGATGTTACGGAGTTCTGTCAACGGAAACGATATTCTACTGGACAGAACGATTTGGCGGCGCGACACAGTCGCGTCGCTCGGCTTTCTTCAAACCGGAACCGCCATGGACTCGCCAAGCAAATCGGCAGATGCGAAAATCGACCGCGCGTCCACCGAAGGTGTTGCGGCACTCGATCGGGCGATTGCCATTCTCGATGCCTTCACCACCGATGACCGGTCGCTCAGCCTGGCCGAGATCGCGGCGCGCACCGGCCTCTACAAGAGCACCATCCTGCGGCTTGCCAATTCACTTTTGCGCGGACGATTGCTCGAGCGCCTCGACAATGGGCGCTACCGCGTCGGACCCGCGACCTTTCGGCTCGGTGCGCTCTACCAGCGTTCGGTCGTGGCGGTCGATATCCTGCTGCCGATCATGCGCGATCTTTCCGAGCGAAGCTGGGAGAGCGTTGCCTTCTATGTTCGCTCGGGCGACGTCCGCACCTGTCTATACCGCGTCGAATCCAAGCACCCGATCCGCTACACGATACGCGAAGGCGACGTATTGCCTTTGCTGCTCGGCTCGGGCGGCCGCGTGCTCGCAGCGTTTTCGGGCCAGCAGGGCGAACCCTACGAGACCATCCGCAAGACCTGCAATTGTCTCGCCGTCGGCGACCGCGACCCCGAGACGGGGGGCGTGTCGGCGCCGGTGTTCGGGCCGGGGGGCGTCCTGCTCGGCGCTTTGACGCTGGCCGGGCCCAGCACGCGCGTCGACGCGGCATTTCTGCAGCGCATGAAGCGTCCGCTGCTCGAGGCGGCAGCCCGCGCCACCCGCGCCTTCGGCGAGGACGCCTCAATGCTCGAGCAGGCAAGCCTGGCAGCGGACGCCATGCCGTAGAATGCGTCCTGGTTGGGAAGGCTCGCTCAGTTCAATTTGACCAGAACCACACGGCGGTACTTGGCGCGGTCCGCCTCGTCATCATTGCTGGCGACAGGCGCCATCATGCCGGCGCCCGCAGCGGTCAACCGCGCCGCTCAGGTCACCGCGCCAGCAGGATGGTCGGAGCGTCGTGATAGGTGGTCTTTACCACTTCCCGGTAACCGCACTTGGCAGCCACCCTCAGCGAAGCGCCGTTTTCCGGATCGATGATGCAGACGGTCTTCTCGCGCCCGAAAATCACTTCGCCCCACGCCAGGACGCGGCCAACCACCTCGGTGGCGAAGCCCGCACCGTGCACGGCCGGAATCAGCGCCCACCCGGCCTCGGGAATGCCTTCGATCGATGGTTCCATGTCGCGCTTGAGATCGTGAAACCCGGCCTCGCCGATGAAGCGCCCGGTCGCCTTCTCCTCGATCGCCCAGAAGCCATAGCCGAGCAACGACCACAGGCCGGCGTGACGCAGGAAGCGCATCCAGCTTTCTTCGCGCGTGCGCGGCTTGCCGCCGATGAAGCGGGTGACGACGGGATCGGTCCACATCGCGGCATAGGTGTCGAAATCGTCCAGCCGGTGTGCCCGCAGGATGGTTCGCTTCGTTTCGATGACAGGAGCACTGGTCGCTTGCGGATTGTTCATGGGATCTGCCTCGCACGGATCGTCAGCGCTTAGCAAATCGCCGGTGCGGCGCAAGGGGCCAGGGCAACACGGCCCATCATCCAGGCGCGCTATGGGAATTTTGCGAGACGGTGATAATTTCACGACAGGCTGATTCAACACCTGCCAGCGTGACCTTTTTCAGGCGCGCATTGGTGCCGTCAAACCGGGGGAAAGAGCATGGACACCACCGATCTTGTGCTTGCGATCTTCCATCATCTGCTGGTGTTTTCGCTGGCGGGGATCATCGGCGCCGAATTCGTCCTGATCCGCGGCGACCTGGGTGCTGCGACGCTCAAGAGGCTCGCCGGCATCGACCGCCATTACGGCGTCATCGCCGCGCTGATCATCGTCGTCGGCATCGGCCGCGTCTTCTATGGCCTCAAGGGCTGGGAATTCTACGTCTACAACTGGGTGTTCTGGGCCAAGATAGCGGCGTTCGGCGCTGTCGGCTTGCTGTCGATCATCCCGACCGTCCGCTTCATATCCTGGAACAGGCAGGCGAGCGGCAATGCCTCGTTCCAGGTGCCGGCGACCGAGCTTGCGTCCGTGAAGACCTATGTCCGCGCCGAAGCTTTCATCTTCCTGCTCATCCCGGTCTTCGCCGCGGCGATGGCGCGCGGCTACGGCTACTGATCGACCGCTGAAGCCATTTCGAGCGGTGCGATCGGCACCAGCGGTGCCGGCACATCGGTCGTCTTGACCTCGGCCTTGCAGATGTCGGCGATGACGCAGGCCGGGCAATCCGGCTTGCGCGCCTTGCAGACGTAGCGGCCATGCAGGATCAGCCAGTGATGTGCATGGCGCATATATTCGTCCGGAATGATCTTCAACAGTCCTTGCTCGACCTGTTCCGGCGTCTTTCCGGGCGCCAATCCAAGCCGGTTGCCGATGCGGAGAATGTGTGTGTCGACCGCCATCGTGTGCTGGCCGAAGGCCATGTTGAGCACGACATTGGCGGTCTTGCGCCCGACCCCGGGCAGCTTGACCAATTCATCGCGACTATCGGGTACCTCGCCGCCATGGTCGCGGATCAGCGTCTGCGACAGAGCAATCACATTCTTCGCCTTGTTGCGCCACAGCCCGATGGTGCGGATATATTCGCCGACCCTTGCCTCCCCCAGCGCCAGCATCTTGTGCGGCGTATCGGCGGCCTTGAACAACGCCCGCGTCGCCTTGTTGACCCCTGCATCCGTCGCTTGCGCCGACAGCACCACCGCGACCAGCAGCGTGAAGGCGTTGACATGTTCGAGCTCACCCTTCGGCTCGGGCCGCTGGACGGAAAAACGTCGGAATATCTCGCTCACTTCGGCCGGGCTGTAGCGTGACGCGCTTCGCGCCGGCCGCGGGCGCGGCTTTGCGTTCGAGCCATCGCGTCGTGCGGGCAACACCTCTTTTTTGGACAGGGAAGAATCTTTGGACTTGGGGCTTGCCATTTCCCTCCTATAATATCCCCTCATGAGCGACACAAACGCCTCCTTTCAGGCCGACGAGCCATTCTTTCAGGCGCTACTCACCCCGCACCGGTCTCTGGGCCGGACAGGCTTCTTCGTCCTGATGGGCGCGCTGCTGTTCGGCTGGCTGGTGACAGGCGCGTTTTTCCTGTCGCGCGGCGCCTGGCCGGTGTTTGGCTTCTTCGGCCTCGACGTGGCCGCCGTCTACATCGCCTTTCGCGTCAACTATCGTGCCGCTCGCGCCCGCGAAGAAGTCTCGGTCTCGCGCACCAGCCTCGACATCCGCAAGACAGCCCCCTCGGGGAAATCGGAAGCGCATCGCTTCAATCCGTTCTGGGCGCGGTTTTCGGTGGCCCGCCACGCCGAGATCGGCATCACAGGGATGAGGGTGGAAGGCGAAGGCCAGAACGTGCCGATCGGATCCTTCCTGGACCCCGATTCCCGCGAGAGTTTTGCCACGGCTTTTTCACGCGCGCTGGCGACCGCCAAGACGCGCTAGAAGCAATTCCGGGAAAAGTGTGAAGCGGTTTTCCGGGAAAAGCGCAGCGCTTTCTCTAGGGAATTGCGCCAAACAAACAGGACGTCTCAAAACCGATAGCGCAAAAGCCTGCCGATCTTTCGCAATGCAGGAATATGTCGCCACAGCCGGATGAACAGCTTCGCGGACCAGCCCACACGGGCGGCGTGTTCAAGCTTGTAAGCCGAGATGTCCTCAACGAATCGCAACTTCGGAACCGCCAACTCCAGTTCGTGCGGATCGTCGATGGCCCAGTGGACCTCGGCGCCCGTCGCCTTGATGGTCGGATTGAGGCGAAGCAGCTTCAGGCCGAAACGGCTGTAGGCGTCGAAGATCAGCTCGCCGCTGGCAAGATGCGAGACGAGCCGCGCTAACAGGCGTGGCCCCTCTTCTGCTGGGAGATAGGGCGTCAGTCCTTCCGCCACCACGATGGCCGGGCGATTGCGCGGCACTTCAGCCAGCCAATCCGGTTCGGTCAGCGACGAACCGATCAGGTGGTAATGGTCGCGCAACGGGTAAAGCTTGCGCCTGAGTTCGATGACCTCTGGGTAGTCGACATCGTACCAGTCCACGCCTTGTGGTGGATCGACACGGAAGATACGCGTATCGAGCCCGCAACCCAGATGCAGCACGATAGCGTCGGGATTTCTGGCGAGAAAGTCCTCGACGCGGACGTCCAGCGTCTTTGCCCGGATCGCTAGGCCGACGCCGAGATTGTCGTCAACCTTGAGCCGGGAGAAATCATAGTCGATCTTGCGAACCGCCCCGTCGGCGAAATGATCCCCGAGCAGCGAATCCGGCAACCTGCTCTCCAGCGCCTTGCCGTAGAGCGTCATCAGCAAGGTCTCTTTTGCCCCGGTGAGATCTACTTTTTCGCCGGCCATGAGCGACTCCTGGGCTCGAAATCGGAGTCTATCTGGGTATGCGCCGCAAGAAGGCAAGTTTCGGGTGGCGATCGACGCCCCGAGGGGCGATATTCCGGCTCAAGGAGACAGTTCCATGAGCACCCACACCGCAGTCCTCAAAAAGGACATCACGCCTGAAGGCAGCGACTACGAAATCGTGCGCCGTGCCATCGAGAAGATCAGTCTCGACTATCGTGATCAGCCTTCCCTCGAAGAGCTGGCCGAGGAAGTCGGCGAGACGCCGACCGGCTTGCAAAAACTCTTCACCCGCTGGGCCGGCCTGTCGCCTAAAGCCTTCCTGCAGGCGGTGACACTGGACCATGCGCGCAGGCTGCTCGATTCCGGCATGCCGCTGCTCGAGACCTCGTTCGAACTGGGCATGTCCGGCCCGGGCCGGCTGCATGACCTGTTCGTCACGCATGAGGCGATGTCGCCGGGCGACTACAAGACGCGCGGCGCCGGGCTCACAATCCGCTACGGCTTCCATTCCTCGCCGTTCGGCACCGCCCTGACCATGGCCACCGAGCGCGGGCTTGCCGGCCTCGCCTTCAGTGACCCCGGCGAGGAACGCGCCGCCTTCGCCGACATGTCCAGCCGCTGGCCGAACGCCATCTATGTCGAGGACATGAACGCTACCGGCCCCTATGCTGCCCGTATCTTCGATCCGACGCTGTGGCGCCCCGACCAGCCGCTGCATGTCGTCATGATCGGCACAGACTTCCAAGTTCGCGTCTGGGAGGCGCTGCTCAAGATCCCGATGGGGAAGGCCCGCACCTATTCCTCGATTGCGGCCAGCATCGGCGCACCGTCCGCCAGCCGGGCGGTCGGTGCGGCCAACGGCGCCAATCCGCTCTCTTTCGTGGTGCCTTGTCACCGCGCCATCGGTAAATCAGGCGACCTCACCGGTTATCATTGGGGCCTGACCCGCAAGCGCGCCATTCTGGGCTGGGAAGCCGGGCAGGTATCATAATATCGATTTTACGCAATATTGTGAAGAAAAACACGAGTATATCGGCGTTATTAAGTATAAGCTCGATTTACACTGTGATTTCCGCCGTTGCAACCGAAGGCAACCTCCGGTTCCTATATTTGTTATTTTTGGCCGCTATTTTAGGTAACTCTAAATTAACCACGATAAAGTGATGATGCCTCATATTAATCCGGAGGATCCGGCTTGATAGGAGGTCCCGATGACATGGTTTCGCGCCGCCTGCGGCGCAGCTCTGCTGGTTGCCAGCATCGACGAGGCCGCGTTGGCCACGACGCAGAATGTCATCTTCAACGGCACGATCGCGCCCACCTGCACGCTTGTCGTTGCCACCAACGGTACGATGACGGCCAGTCCCGATCTCCAGTCCCTCAGTTCCCACAACAGCGGCGGCTCGGCCGGAACCGTGACGCTGACGACGACCGGAGGTGTGTCGCTGAGTGTCGACCCGGTCACCACCATGACGGTGCCATCCGCCGACAGCACGTCGACGACCTGGACGCCCACCTACTCCGCCGCCGGCGCGCATTCCATCGTCGAGACCGGCTCGGCGACCAGCATCACCACACCCGGCGCCGATCTCGTCTCGGTTCACCTTGCAGGAACCAAAGGCGGCAGCAATCGCTTCGCCAACGGCAATTATCAGGCAACCGTAACGCTGCGCTGCGAATGACGCGCAGCGAAGGAGGGGTCGTTGAAACATGCTCGAATCCTCGCGACGGCATTGGCCGTCGGATTGGCGCCCATTGCCGCCAAGGCCCAATCGATGTCGCCGATGCGTGGCGAGATCAACAGCTTCACCGACGTCTTCGCGGTTCGCGTCTTCCCCGCCAATCCCTACGCCCGGAAGATCCGGGTCGAAATCCACGTCTACGATCAGGATTTTCAGCCGGTAGACGCCAGAATCTCTCCAAATGTCTTCCAGCTGGCTTCCCAGGCCTCCCGGTCTGTCCTTGTGGTTGTACCTTTTGGCGCCGCTGCCGAGCGTAAAGTGCGTATCTGTACCGAAAGCATCCCCTTTCCCAATCAACAGACGCAGATAAAGGCACAGATATGCGGAAAGTTTTTTGGGCGCCGCAAGTCCTGACACTGGCGCTCGCGGCTGCTTGGGCGGGTGCCTTGCCGGCCGGAGCCGAGGACGTCTACAACCTCAACCAGAACGAGAGCGGCTTCAACCTGCCCGGCGTCACCTTGCCCCAGGGCCAGGACGAGGTCCATGCCGCGGACGGCACCACTTGCCGTTCGGCCGTCTCCGGTTCCGGCGCCTATCTCGATCTCGGCGTTATCAGAGGCAACAGCCAGTCGGACAACAGCGTTGCCACCTATGGTCGGGTGGTGATCCCGATCGGGCGTACGCCGAAGCGCGTCGATTGCAGCCGTCTCTATGAGCTTGAGGTCGAGCGCCTGCAGCTGGAGCTGAAACTCCTCAAAATGGGCCTTGGCGCCGATGGCCAGACGGCGAGCATCGCCGCCAGCGCTCCCACGACCGCGTCACCGGGGTGGGCCAACGAAGGCTGGAGCATCAGGACCGGAAATGGCGATGGCAAGAAAAAGAAGAAGCAGTAGCAGCGCGCTGCTTGCGATGGCAGCACTTGCCGGCTTTTGCCTTCCGGTGCAGGCAGCGATCATTGGTACCTGCACCATCATGGTCGGGGCGTCCGGAACGATGAAGGCCAATCCCGCCATCAGCATACTTGGTTCCAAACAGGCAGGCGGATCGAGCGCCAGCGCCACCGTGGTGGCAAGCTCCCTGTTGTGCTCGATACTTAACCTGCTTGATTGCTATTCGGTTTCGGCGCCGGCGCCTGCCGCGTTCTCATCCGCGCCGAGCGGCGGCGGCACCAACGTGACCTTCGACTCGGTCTTCCGCCTCGATGGCTCGGGGGCCGATGTCAACGGAAGTGTGCCGCAGAGGGTTGCCAACGGCACCCACACCATGCAGGTCGATCTCACCGCCACCAGGTCGAGCGGTATCTTTCCCGCCGGCAACTATCAGGGCACGGTCACCGTGCGCTGCGAATAAGGCCACGATATTCCAAATCGGGCTGGCCCATGCGCATGGTCTGGCAAGCCGGGGTCTTACAGGTTAGCTTCCGCGCAATCGGAACGGCCTGCGTGCGCCCGGACGCACGAAGGATGCTCCGATGTTTGAATGCGTTGCCAGGAGGCTTACTTGATTATCGTCATCGGCTCGATTAACCTCGACCTTATCGCCAAGGTCGACCGCTTGCCGAGCCCCGGCGAGACGGTGGGCGGCTCGGCCTTCGCCACCGCGCCTGGGGGCAAGGGCGCCAACCAGGCACTGGCCGCCGCACGCGCCGGCGCCTCGGTGCGCATGGTCGGCGCCGTCGGCAGGGACAGCTTCGCCGCCGAAGCACTGGCATTGCTGCGCGACGGCAAGGTGGACCTGTCCGGCGTTGCCGAGACTCACGCCTCGACCGGCACGGCACTGATCATGGTCGCCGACGACGGCGAGAACATCATCGCCGTGGTGCCGGGCGCCAACGCTTCCGTGGTGCCAGGCGATCTCTCCAAGGCCTTTCTGAAAAAAGGCGACGTCGTGCTGCTGCAAAATGAGATTCCGCTGGCCACCGTCGATGCCGCCCTCGACCAGGCAAGGGCGGCCGGGGCCATCACCGTGCTCAACACGGCGCCTTTCCAGGGGCAGGCAGCCGGCTTTATCGGCAAGGCCGACTATGTCGTCGCCAACGAAACCGAGTTCGACCTCTACGGTGAAGCGCTGTCGCTGCAAGGCCGCGACCGGGCGGCCCGCATGCGCGACTTTGCCGGAAAGACCGGCCGCACCGTCGTCGTCACGCTCGGCGGCGACGGCGTGATGGCGGCAACGCCGAGCGAATTCCTGGCCGTTCCGGCACGCAAGATCACCCCTGTCGACACGGTCGGCGCCGGCGATACGTTCTGCGGCTATTTCGCCGCCAGCCTGTCGTCGGGCCACACGCTCGAACAGGCCTTGGCGCGCGCCGGCGCGGCCGGCTCGCTGGCCTGCCTGAAGCCCGGCGCCCAACCGGCGATCCCGCTGGCCAAAGACGTCGATCAGGCGCTGCAGGAAACCCGTTAAAAATGCTGCGCCCTCAAACGAAACATGCCGTGCCGCCGGCAAGCGACATCTGCCGCCTGTCCGCTGTCGAACTCGCCAGCGCGATCCGGGAGAGAAAGCTTTCCGTACGCGAGGTGGTGGCGGCATTCCTCGACCGCATCGAGGCGGTCAATCCGCTGGTCAACGCCATCGTCTCCTTGCGCGATCGCGCCGATATCCTGCGCGAAGCCGATACGGCCGATGCCAGCCTGTCGCGAGCCGAAGCGGTGGGTCCGCTCTTCGGCCTCCCCATCGCCATCAAGGATCTCGCCTCGACCACGGGCCTCAGGACCTCCTTCGGCTCGCCGATCTTCGCCGATTTCGTGCCGCAGGAAGACGATTTCTTCGTCGAGCGTATCCGCAATGCCGGCGCCATCATCATCGGCAAAACCAACGTCCCCGAATTCGGGCTCGGCTCCAACACCTACAACGCCGTGTTCGGGCCGACGCTGAACGCCTTCGATCCGGCCCTGACCGCCGGCGGCTCGAGCGGCGGCGCGGCGGTGGCGCTGGCCCTCGATATGGTGCCCGTCGCCGATGGCAGCGACTTCGGCGGCTCGCTGCGCAACCCGGCCGCCTGGAACAATGTTTTTGGCTTCCGCCCGTCGCAAGGACTTGTTCCCGGCGGACCCGATTTCGAAGTCTTCCATGCGCAGATGGGCGTCGACGGGCCGATGGGCCGCAACGTCCGTGACATGGCGCTGCTGCTCGATGTGCAGGCCGGTTACCACCCGCACGCGCCATTGTCCTACGAGAAACCCGGCTCGTTCCTCGAAGGGCTTGGAATACCCGCAACTGGTGGCCGCATCGCCTGGCTCGGTGACCTCGGCGGTCATCTGCCGGTTGAAACAGGCATTCTCGACCTGTGCGAGGCGGCACTTGGCCGTTTTGTGAAAGCATCCTTCACGACCGAACCCCTGCTGCCGGATTTCGATTTCGAAGCGCTGTGGCAGGCCTTCGTGACGCTGCGCCAGGCCAGCAGCGGCTGCGCGCTCAAAACCCACTATGACGATCCCGCGAAGCGCGGCCTGCTCAAGCCGGAAGCCATCTGGGAAGTGGAGAACGCAATGCGGCTGACGGCGCCGCAGATTCGCGCGGCTTCGGTCATCCGCACCTCCTGGCATCGGACGCTGCTGTCCCTCTTCGACCGCTTCGACCTCATCGCGTTGCCGACCGCGCAGGTCTTCCCCTTCGATGTAAGCTCGCATTGGCCGCGCGAGGTCGCCGGACGAGCGATGGACAGCTACCACCGCTGGATGCAGGTTTCCGCACTTGCCACGCTGGGCGGCTGTCCGGCGGTCAACGTACCTGTCGGCTTCGACGACAAGGGCCGGCCGATGGGCATGCAGTTGATCGGCCGGCCGCGCGGCGACCTCGCGGTGTTGAAGGCGGCGGCCGCCTATGAGGCAACGCTGCCCTGGCAGGCAGGCGCATAGACCGGGCGGGCGCTAGGTAGCGGCTTGCACCGGCTGCGCTGCTATGCATTGATTATCCTCAGCCGCGCCGCCTCGGCGGTATTCCTGGGGAAAATCATGTCGCTGGAACTCTACGCCGCCTATGTCCTCGCTTGCATCGTCATCATCCTGGTGCCCGGCCCGACGGTCACGCTGATCATCGCCAACAGCATCCGCCATGGCTCACGCGCCGGTCTCGCCAATGTCGCCGGTACGCAGGCCGGACTTGCCGTGATGATCGCCATCGTCGGCATCGGCCTCAATACGCTGATCGCAGGCATGGGCCATTGGTTCGAATGGGTGCGGCTGATCGGCGCCGCCTATCTGATCTGGATGGGCGTGCAGATGTTCCGCTCCAAAGGCACGCTGAACCCCGATGGAACAGCGAGAAAGCCGCGCGGCGGCTTCTTCCTGCAGGGCCTGCTGGTGGCGCTCAGCAATCCCAAGACGCTGATTTTCTTCGGTGCCTTCTTTCCGCAGTTCATTTCGCCGCAAGGCAACTACTCGCTGCAGATCGCCATCATGGGCCTGACCGTGATGATCTTCGCCGCCTTCTCGGATTCGACCTACGCGCTGGCCGCCGGTCGCGCCGGGCGCCTGCTGTCGGCCAGCCGCATAAAACTTTTGTCGAGGATCAGCGGCAGCTTCATGGTCGGCGGCGGCCTGTGGCTGGCCTTTTCGCGGTCGAAGTAAGCGCCTCTTCCCTCGCCCCGTTTACGGGGAGAGGTAGTCGCGAAGCGATCGGGTGAGGGGCAGCGCCGGGGTTAGAGACAAAATGTCAACGTTCGTGCCGCCCCTCATCCCCGTGCCGGGACCTTCTCCCCGTGAACGGGGAGAAGGAAGAACCTAAAGCCGCCCCAGCCTTTCCACCAGCAAGGCGAAAAATCCGTCATGGTCGATGTCGCGCATCACCATGGCATTCTTCGGCCGTTTGGTGACGCCCCACCAGTCGATCACGGTCATGCCCATGGTCAGTTCCGACGCGGTTTCCACGCTGACGTTGCAGTTGCGGCCCTTGAACAGGTCCGGCTTCAACAGATAGGCGATGACGCAAGGGTCGTGCAGCGGGCCACCATCGGTACCGTACTTCTCCTCGTCGAAGCGCTCGAAGAACTCCAGCATCTCCGCGGTGGCGGTGCCGACCCTGGTGCCCAGTGTGCGGAAGGCCTGCGTGCGCTTGGCGGTGGTCAGCGCCTTGTGGGTGACATCGAGCGGCATCATCACGATCGGAATGCCGGATTTGAGCACGACGTCGGCGGCCTGCGGATCGACATAGATGTTGAATTCGGCGGTCGGGGTGACATTGCCGCCTTCGAAGAAGCCGCCGCCCATCAGCACGATTTCCTTGATGCGTGGTGCGATGCGCGGCTCGCGGATCAGCGCCAGCGCAATATTGGTGAGCGGCCCGAGCGCGCAAAGCGTGATCATGCCGCTTTCTTCGTTCATCAGCGTCTCGACAATGAAATCGACCGCGTACTGGTCCTGCAGCTTCATCGTCGGTTCGGGCAATTGCGGTCCGTTGAGACCGGTCTGGCCATGCACTTCTTCAGCGGTGACCAATTCGCGCATCAGGGGCCGGATAGCCCCGGCATAGACCTTGATGTCCGGGCGGCCGGCCAGCTCGCAGATCTTGCGGGCATTCTTTTCGGTAAGCTTCAGCGGCACGTTGCCGGCAACGGCTGATATGCCGACGATCTCCAGTTCGGAGCTGCCGAGCGCCAGCAATATGGCGACGGCATCATCCTGGCCGGGATCCGTGTCGATGATGATCTTGCGTGACTGGGGCATTTCAATTCCTTGTTTGGCGAGGTCGTGGGCTTGCACCGATCCGATCGAAATATCCAAATGACGCCGAATCGGCCGCGAGCTGCCAAGGTCGAACCGCTCGACCGGGGAAGACCATCCCGACCTGCGCGCTTCTCGTTGCATCTGCTCCCCGTTTCAAGCGCCATGTCGGTCATTCCTGTGAGTCCACGGCCTGGTCTTTTTGGGCGGGTCTGTAGACGGCTTGAACTTGGTCGCGGGGCGGACCATATCAAGGCCATCGGGAAAAATGCCATCTGGGTTTTTCCACTTTATGTCGCTCTTGAGAGGACAGTGTAACATGAGCCGAATGACGCCCTTTTCCAGCCCGCTTCTTCTTGGTTTCGACGCCATGGAAAAGACCCTGGAACGCCTGGCGAAATCGGGTGACAGCTATCCTCCCTACAACATCGAACGCCTCAGCGGCGCCGACGGCAAGACCGAAAGGTTGCGCATTACATTGGCGGTCGCCGGTTTCGCCGAAAGCGATCTCGATGTCACCACGGAGGAAAACCAGCTGGTCGTGCGCGGCCGTCAAACCGACGACACCGAGCGCGAATTTCTTCATCGCGGCATCGCCGCACGCCAGTTCCAGCGCTGTTTCGTGCTGGCCGACGGCATGCGGGTGATCGCGGCGGAGTTGAAGAACGGCCTTTTGGCAATCGACCTCGATCGGCCGGAGTCCGAACGGCTGGTACGGAAAATAAACATATCGGTGAAAGACTGATCTTTACGACTGCATCGGCCGGAAATCGGTTCCGATTTTCCGAAAGCACGATGCAGCAGACTTAAATGGCTCTCATGCGGGATGGCCTTGAGCGGCGTCCTCGCGCCAAGGAGGCTTTGAAATGACCAGAACTGAAAATATCACCATGACCAATGGCGAATTCGCTCATCTCGGCGAGGGCTCGGTCGCTTATCTCAGAAAGGTCTCGAGCGACGAATTGCTCGGCCGTTTCCCCAATCTCGGCGAAATCGCCCCCGGCATGGAACTGTGGGCCTTGTTTGCCGCCAATGGCCAGCCGATCCTGCTTTCCGATGCGCGTGACCGCGCTCTGGCCGGTGCCATGGAAAACGACCTGACCACGGTCGCCATTCACTGAGAGCGATTCCGGCTGAAACGGAAAAGGGCCGCCCATGGCGGCCCTTGAGATTGTCTGAATCCAGAATATCAGGCCGCGTGCGAGGCCTGGGTGTCCGATAAAAGCGCGTGGATAGCCGCGGCGTCGCGCGTACCCCTGATCTTGGCCACCGTGTCGGCGTCGCGCAGCACCCGCGCGATGCGCGACAGTGCCTTAAGGTGATCGGCGCCCGCCCCTTCCGGCGCCAGCAGCAGAAACACCAGATCGACGGGCTGATCGTCCAGCGATTCGAAATCGACAGGCGTCTCCAGCCGGGCGAAAACACCGGCGATGCGCTTCACCCCGGCCAGCTTGCCGTGCGGGATGGCGATGCCGTTGCCGACGCCGGTCGAACCCAGCCGCTCACGCTGCAGGATGGTGTCGAACACCTCCCGCTCCGGAATGCCGGAAATCGCCGCTGCCCGTTCGGACAGCAATTGCAGCAGCTGCTTCTTGGAGTTCGCCTTCAACGCCGGCAATATCGCCGGAACGTTGATAAGATCGCTCAGATCCATGCTTGAAAATCCCTTGTTCGCCTGCCGTCACCAGTCCCACCCCTCGTGTGGCCGGCTCTTATTGCCGTGCGACCTCTGTCGTCACCGTGCGACCGTTGTCGTCACCGCGCGACCTCTGTCGTCACGCTTGTGCGACCTTGGTCGTCGACGGGTCGATCCAGCCGATATTTCCATCGGGTCGGCGATAAACGATGTTGAGATGGTCGGTTCCCGCGTTGCGGAAGACGAAGACCGGGCTGTCCTTGGTGTCGAGTTCGATGACCGCCGACGCCACTGACATGGTCTTCAGCGTCATGGTTGATTCGGCGACGATGGCCGGCGCGAAATTCTCCGGAATGTCCTCGTCGTCATCGGCAAGCGGCGCCATAACCGTGTAGGCTATGTCGGTCGGTTGACCGTTGGCGGCGCCCGAATTGTGCGATTTCAGCCGGCGCTTGTAGCGTCTCAGGCGGGTTTCCAGACGGTCCGCCGCCGCCTCGAAGGCAAGCGTCGGATCCTGTGCATCGCCGGTGGCCTGCAGCGAAGCGCCGGAATCCAGCCGGATCATGCAGTCCGCCGAATAGCGCGAGCCCGATTTGATGACTGTGACATGTCCTGCAAAGCCGCGATCGAAATATTTGCCGATCGCTTCGCCGACACGATCGTTGATGCGTGTTCGAAACGCATCGCCGATGTCCATGTGTTTTCCCGATATGCGCAGATTCATCTGAAAACTGACCTTCCTTGCTCAGGCTTCAAACTGGCCCGAGTTTATACTCGTGATCCGTGCGCACAAGCTTTGCGGCGTCACTTGCGCCGATTTTAAATCCAAACTTTCCGGTTGATCACAAGCCGCCCTTTGACCGTCCCGAGGCCAACGTCGTGACGGACCATCCGCATGCGGGCATCTAGCCCGTCTCATGCGGGCGGGCTTCTAGCCAGTTCACCGCGGCTTGTCAATGAAGTGCTGGCCGTGTGTCGTAAGCACACGAGTTGTCCGGATTAGGTAGCACGTGAGTTGTCCGGTTTGATCTTCAGCGAACGGAGGCTGGG
>NZ_JAIUGZ010000021.1:0-99214 GCF_020164875.1 Mesorhizobium sp. CO1-1-8
CCCCCCCCCCCCCCCCCCCCCCCCCCCCCCCACTTCTCCGCATCAAGAGCAATAACCCTCGCTCTTGCCCACAGCGGATAGTCGTTATTCGCGTTCGCCGGTAAAATTCAGCAGCAACTGGAAGATGTTGATGAAGTTCAAATAGAGCGAGAAGGCGCCGAATACGGCGAGCTTCTGGCGCGATTCCGCGTCGAAATTCTCAGCGTACTGTTCCTTGATCGTCTGCGTATCCCAGGCGGTCAGGCCGATGAACACGGCAATGCCGATCACCGAGATGGCGAACTGCAGCGCGGTCGAGCCGAGGAAGATGTTGACGATGCTGGCGATCACCACGCCGATCAGGCCCATGATCAGGAACGACGAGAACTGGGTCAGGTCGCGCTTTGTCGTGTAGCCATAGAGGCTGGTGGCGCCGAACATGGTGGCGGCGATGAAGAATGTGCGTGCGATGCTGGTTCCGGTGAAGACCAGGAACACGGAGGCGAGCGACAGGCCCATGACCGCGCAGAAGGCCCAGAACATTGCCTGGGCGCTGGCCGCGGACATGGTCTGCATCTTGAACGAGAACAGCATGACGAAGGCGAGCGGCGCCAGCATCACCACCCACTTCAGCGGGCTGGAGAAGATCGGCACGTAGAGCGCCGGCGTCGACGAGATCATGAAGGCGACGAGGCCGGTGACCACCAGGCCTACGCCCATATAGTTGTATACGCGCAGCATGTGCTGACGCAGGCCCTCGTCGAAGATGGCTCCGGTTTGGGCGCCGGCGCCGACGCGATATCCCAGATTGGGGGTGTTCATTTGCGTTCTCCTTTGTGGATCGATCAGTAAAGCGTCTTGGCGAGCGTCTCGGCGGCGCGGTCGAGGTCACGGACCTCGCTTCGTCCGACCACCGCATAGGCGACCTCGCCGATCTGGAAATAGGCCGAGGAAATATCGCCTGAGGGCGCGATCGTCGGCTTGACGACGTCGAAGGTTCCAGGCCGGATCGCAAACAGCGACACCAGTCCCATGTCTTTCGTCTCGACCGCCATCTCGACGCTCGGCCCAAAGCGCGACGGATAAATCTGCACGTCGCGAACCTTCCAGTCCTTGGGCAGCGATGGCATGACGATGGCGGTCGCGGCGCGTATCTCACCGGCGTTGTAATTGGGCGCCTCGGGCTGCGAGGGCATGTTCTCGCGCACCAGCGTCGTCCTGTGGGCTCGCACCGCCTCGTCGACATAGGCGGGCGGCTGCGGCGAGGCGACGACTTTGGTCACCGACATGGGCCCGATGATGCCGTTTGCCAGCCAGCCGGCGGCGACGAAGGCAGCAACCACCGCGGCGCGCTGCAGCCCACCGAAGATGCGGCCGCGGGCAAGCCCCCTCTCCAGCCGCCGCGCGGCATCGGCGGTCGCGGGCCGTGCCATGCCCCTGGAGCCGGCAAGCGCCACGCGCAGTTCATCGCGGGTCCTGAGATCCGACATCACGCGCGCGGCGGCCTCCGGGCGAGCGGACAAGAATGCCTCGACCTCGATGCGGCGGGTGACGTCGATCTGGTCGTCGACATAGGCGTCGAGGTCTATATCCGTCACGGGATCGACAGTTGCGGTCATGACGGGCCTCCAACGATCCTGAGGTGGTTTTTTGCCTTCGCCGGCTTCTCCATCTCGCGCAGTGCGGCGCGCGCCCTGCCGATGCGTGACATCAGCGTGCCGAGCGGCACGCCGCTGGCTTCAGCGGCTTGGCTGTAGGAGAGGCCTTCGATGGCGACGAGGTGCAGCGCTGAGCGCTGTTCTTCCGGCAGACTGAAAAAGGCCTCGCGCACTTGCGCCAGGCGCACCGAATGTTCCTGCGGCGCCGGCGTGCTGCCCTCGGCCAGGTATCCGGCCTGTTCGAGGCGCGCCGCTTCGGACTTGCGGGACCGCATTGTGTCGATGAAGGTGTTGTGGGCGATCGACAGCAGCCACGCGCGCAGGTTTCCGCCGGAGCGGAATGTGCTGCGCCGCTCATAGGCGCGCACCAGCGCGTCATGCACAAGGTCCTCGGCGTCGATGCTGTCGCGCGTCAGCGAGCGCGCATAGCGGCGCAGCGAACCGAGCTGTCCTATGATGTCAAAGCGTGGCATCGACGGTTTCATGTCCTGTTTACGGAGCATGTGGGGATTTTAATCCCTGCCCTGCCAATTTTTCCCTTTGAGGACATCGTTCGCCTCTACCCTCGCCCCGCAGCATCGAGCAGCCATCCCTGGAGCCGCATGATAAGGCCGAGAAATACAAGCTCCCGGAATCGTTGTGCGGGTGATTTCCATCGGTGCATCGACGGCAGGCATGGCGGCAGTGGGCCCAATGTGGCGACTGGAATGGAGTAGATCGTGCCTACTTCACACGCCTCTTCTCAAGCTTTCGCGCCAGAGTCCGGCGGTGCATGCCCAGCCGTCGTGCCGTTTCGGAGATGTTGAAGTCGGCCTCCACCAGCGTCTCGTGGATGCGCTCCCATTCGAGGTTCTTTATCGAGGTTGGCCGCTCGGCCAGCGGCACCGAAGCATTGCCCTCGACCTGGCCGAAAGCCGCTTCAATGTCGTCTGTATTGGCGGGCTTGGCGAGATACTGGCAGGCGCCGAGCTTGATCGCCTCGACAGCGGTGGCGATGCTTGCAAAGCCGGTCAACACGACGATCCGCATTTCAGGATCGTGTTCGTGCAGCGCCCTGACGCATTCCAGGCCCGAGCCGCTGGCGAGCTTGAGATCGACCACGGCATATTGGAAGGCAACGGTGCCGATCAGCGCATGCACGCCGTCGACGCTCCGGCAGCTATGCGTTTCGTAATCACGCCGTTCGAAAGACCGGCGCAGTGCGTTGGCAAAGGCGATGTCGTCCTCGACGATCAACAGCGTGCGTTTACTCGGCATTGTGCCCTCGCGGAGACAGAGCAGCCAGCGGCAGATTCAACGTGACCGAAGCTCCCCCCTCGTTTCTGTTTCTTACGGTGACGCTACCCCCCAGCTTGCGGATGACATTGACGACCAGAAACAGGCCGAGACCGCTACCTGGCCGGTTCTTGGTCGACGTGTAGGGCTTGCCGAATTCTGCAAGCATGGCTTCTTCAAATCCCGGTCCCACGTCGACAACTTCGACGATGAGATCGTCAGCGTGGCGGCTGACGATCAACCCGACCCATAGAGGCGACGCTTCAAGTGCATTGTCCAGTACATTGAACATCACCTGTTTGAGCGCGGGATCGGAGACGATCTCCTGGTTGGCGCCGAAACGCCTGGTGTATTCGAAACCTTGCGGCAGCCGTGTCGATTTCCATTCGGCCACCAGCTCCGCGAAGAAGGCGTCGACGGAGGTGCGAACCGTGCCTTCGCCGCGCAATTCGCCCGACGACATCAAGATTCCCGAAACGATCTTCTTGCAACGGTCCAACTGGCCCTGCATCTCCCGGATTTCCTGCGCCAGATCCGGATCGGCCTCGAGAGCCGGCATACGCTGCCAGTCATTGAGGATGACGGAAAGCGTGGCCAGCGGCGTGCCGAGCTCATGTGCGGCGCCAGAGGCGAGCAGGCCCATCCTGACGATGTGAGCCTCCTCCGCCGATTGCTGCCGCAAATCCGCAAGATGGGCGTCGCGGGTGCGAATGTTGTTCTGGACCCTGGTGATGAACAGCACCAGAAGCGTTGCCGCCAGGACGAAACAGATGAACATGCCCTGGATGTGCAGGCTGAACAGCCCGGCACCGTGTGCGGCGGGCAGGCTGATCTCACGGTAGAAGGTGGTCAGCGCGATGAAGCACGTGCTTGCAGTGAAGACAAGCGCCCAGACCGACCATGTCTCCAGCAGTACCGCGCCCAGGATGACCTGGAGCAGGTAAAGCGAAATGAAGGGATTGGACGCGCCGCCGCTCAGGTAAAGCTGGACCGTCAACGCGGTGACGTCGAGCAGCAGTCCAAGAAACAGCTCGGTGTTGGTGATCGCGTCCTGGCTGCTGTGCCGCCGCAGGCTGGCGACGTTGAGCGCGATCAGCAGCAGGATGACCACCGCCATCGGCACCAGCGGCAGCCCGATGCCAAGCGCGTAGCGGACGAACAGGATCGTCACGATCTGACCACCGACCGCGATCCAGCGCAGTTGAATCAGAAGCAGGAAATTCTGTTTGTTGGTCTTGTCGTGCAGAGTCATTGGACCGGGAGGTCCCAGCCCTGGCCAAGCAGGTCACTCAAGCGGGCGTCCGATCCAGGCGCTGGTTGAGCCTCAGCGCCAGCAGCGTGCATAGCGCTCCCGACAACAGATAGGCGCCTGACGAGATCAGGCCGAAATGGGCGGACAGGAACAGGGCGACAATGGGGGCGAAGCCTGCGCCGAACAGCCAGGCGAGGTCCGAGGTCAACGCCGCGCCGGTATAGCGGTAGGTCTTTGAAAAGTTCGAGGCGAGTGCACCTGAAGACTGGCCGAACGACAGGCCGAGCAGGACGAAGCCCAAGACCATGAAGACGGACTCTCCGACGAAGCCGCCATCGAGCAGCTGTGGCGCGAAACCGCTGAACACGGCGATGGCCACCGCCGAGCCTCCGAGCAAGGGCCAGCGTCCGACCCGGTCGGCGACGAAGCCCGAGATCGCGATTGCCGCCAGGCCGAAGAAGGCTCCGATCGTCTCGATGACCAGGAACCGTGCTGGTCCCTCGCGCGTGAACAGGAAGATCCAGGACAGAGGAAACACCGTCACCATGTGGAACAGGGCGAAGCTCGCCAGCGGCGCGAAGGCGCCGAGCACAACAGTGCGCCCTTCGGCGCGCAACGTCTCGCGAACGGAAGTCGGCTCCAGTTCCTGGCCTTCGAACAGTCTGGTGTATTCCGGCGTCACCACAATGCGCAGCCGCGCGAACAGGGCGACGACGTTGATGGCGAAGGCGACGAAGAACGGGTAGCGCCAGCCCCAGCTGAAGAAGTCTTCAGCCGACAGGTTGCCGACGAAATATGCAAACAGGGCGCTGGCAACGATGAGCCCGAGTGGCGCGCCCAGCTGCGGGATCATCGCATACCAGCCGCGACGCTTTTCAGGCGCATTCAACGCCAGCAGCGAGGCAAGTCCGTCCCATGTCCCGCCCAGCGCCAGTCCCTGACCGATCCGGAACATGGCCAGCAGCCAGGCCGAAGCCGCGCCGATCTGGTCGTAACCGGGCACGAAGGCGATCGACACGGTCGAGGTCCCCAGCAGGAACAGCGCGATGGTGAGTTTGGCGCTGCGTCCGTAGGCGCGGTCGAGCGCGGTGAAGATCGCCGTCCCGATCGGCCGCGCGATGAAGGCAAGCGCGAAGATGGCGAAGGAGTAGAGCGTGCCGGTCAACGGGTCGGCATAAGGAAATACGAGCTTCGGAAAGACGATGACGGAAGCGATCGCGTAGACGAAGAAGTCGAAGAATTCCGACGTCCTGCCGATGATGACGCCAACGGCGATTTCACCGGGCTTCACCTCATGATGGCGCGCGGTGATCCGTCTTGCGTCGGCTTCGATCTTCGAAGTTGGGCTCACAGCATTCTCCGTCGCCCCGCCGCGGTCTCATACGATCGCTTGCCATGTGCGCGGGCCAGATGCTTTGATGACGCCTGCCGCGTCATTGCGGCATTGGACAAATTGTCCAATGCCTTCATTGCCGCGGTACGGCTAGCACTGGGGGGAACAACCGACAGGTCATACATTGAGCCGTCTCCGTACCCTTTTCCTGCTGCCCCTGCTGGCATCGCTCGGCTCCTGCAGCATGGTCGTCATGGACCCTGCCGGCGACGTCGCCGCGCAGCAGCGCGACCTGCTGATGGTGTCCACGGCACTGATGCTGATCGTCATCATACCGGTGATGGCCCTCACCATATTCTTTGCCTGGCGATACCGCCAGTCCAACCGCGAGGCGCGCTACGAGCCGGATTGGGACCACTCGACCCATCTCGAGCTCGTCATTTGGGCTGTGCCGCTTCTGATCATCATCTGCCTGGGCGCAGTGACCTGGATGGGGACGCATCTGCTCGACCCCTATCGTCCGATCGGACGTGTATCGGCCGGCAAGCCGCTGCCGCCAGACGTGCGCCCGCTTGAGATCGAAGTCGTCGCGCTCGACTGGAAATGGCTGTTCATCTATCCCGAGTACGGCGTCGCGGTGGTCAACGAATTGGCTGCGCCGGTGGACCGGCCGATCAGCTTTCGCATCACCTCCGCATCGGTGATGAACTCCTTCTACATTCCAGCACTGGCCGGCCAGATCTATGCGATGCCGGGTATGGAAACCAGGCTGCACGCCGTCATAAACAAGTCCGGCGACTATGAAGGATTCTCCGCCAATTACAGCGGCGCCGGCTTCTCGGGAATGCGCTTCGCGTTCCACGGCCTCGACGATGCCGGTTTCCAGGCATGGATCGCGAAGGCAAAGGACGGCGGCGGCAAGCTCGACCGAAACGGCTATCTGGAACTCGAACGGCCCAGCGAGAACCAGCCCGTGCGCCACTATGCGGCGGTGGATACCGATCTCTACAAGGCGATCCTCAACATGTGCGTCGAGCCCGGCAAGATGTGCATGAGCGAGATGTCGCAGATCGACGCCAAGGGCGGTCTGGGAATGGCCGGCATCCGCAACACCCTTCCGCTGCTGTACGACAAGTTCGCCCGGCGCGGCACGATATTCGGCCCTACCCCCTCCTATGTCGCCAGCATATGCACGACCGAAGAAGCACTGGCGGCTTCAAAGGCTGATCAATCCGCCACGCCGATGACCTCGACGCCGATAGTCGGCGCTGGTCTGCAACGGCCACGGCCCCTGTCGATCCGACTGCCGTCACCTTCCGCAACCGGCACGCTTCGGTCGCCCTTCAACTCCTGAGGCGCCACGCAAGACATGTTCGACAATCCTGCTCTTCTCAAGGCGATCTTCGGCCGGCTTACGCTCGAGTCGCTGCCGCTGCACGAACCCATCGTGGTCGCGACATTCATAGTGGTCGCGCTGGGCGGCATCGCCCTCGTCGGCGCGCTGACCTATTTCAAGCTCTGGGGCTACCTGTGGCGCGAATGGTTCACCAGCGTCGACCACAAGCGCATCGGTGTGATGTACATGGTGCTCGGCATCGTCATGCTGCTGCGCGGCTTCAGCGACGCCATCATGATGCGGCTCCAGCAGGCGATGGCCTTCGGCGGTTCGGAAGGCTATCTCAATTCGCATCACTACGACCAGATCTTCACCGCGCACGGCGTGATCATGATCTTCTTCGTGGCGATGCCGCTGGTGACGGGCCTGATGAATTTCGTTGTCCCGCTGCAGATCGGCGCGCGCGACGTGTCGTTTCCGTTCCTCAACAATTTCAGCTTCTGGATGACGGTCGGCGGAGCGGTCATCGTCATGATGTCGCTGTTCGTCGGCGAATTCGCCCGCACCGGCTGGCTGGCCTATCCGCCGCTGTCCGGTATCGGCTACAGTCCCGATGTCGGTGTCGATTATTATATCTGGGCACTGCAAGTGGCGGGCGTCGGCACGCTGCTGTCGGGCGTGAACCTGGTCTGCACCATCGTCAAGATGCGCGCGCCAGGCATGACCATGATGAGAATGCCGATCTTCACCTGGACCGCGCTCTGCACCAATGTGCTCATCGTCGCCGCCTTCCCGGTGCTGACGGCGGTGCTGGCTCTGCTGGCTCTCGACCGCTATGTCGGCACCAACTTCTTCACGAACGACTTCGGCGGCAATCCGATGATGTACGTGAACCTGATCTGGATCTGGGGCCACCCCGAGGTCTACATCCTGATCCTGCCGGCCTTCGGCATATTCTCCGAAGTGACCTCGGCCTTCTGCGGCAAGCGGCTCTTCGGCTACACATCGATGGTATACGCAACCATCGTCATCACCATCCTGTCCTATCTGGTCTGGCTGCATCACTTCTTCACCATGGGGTCGGGAGCGAGCGTCAACTCGTTCTTCGGCATCACAACGATGATCATTTCGATTCCGACAGGCGCCAAGATATTCAACTGGCTGTTCACCATGTACCGGGGCCGCATCCGCTTCGAACTGCCTATGATGTGGACAGTCGCCTTCATGCTGACCTTCGTGGTCGGCGGCATGACCGGCGTGCTGCTCGCGGTTCCGCCGGCAGACTTCGTGCTCCACAACAGCCTGTTCCTGGTCGCGCATTTCCACAACGTCATCATCGGCGGCGTGCTGTTCGGCCTGTTTGCCGGCATCAGCTACTGGTTCCCCAAGGCATTCGGCTTCCGGCTCGATCCGTTCTGGGGAAAGATGTCCTTCTGGTTCTGGGTGGTCGGCTTCTGGTTCGCCTTCATGCCGCTCTACATACTTGGCCTGATGGGCGTAACGCGCCGGCTGCGCACCTTTGAGGATCCCTCGCTGCAGATCTGGTTCATCATCGCCGCCTTCGGCGCCTTCCTGATCCTGCTTGGCATCGGGTCCTTCCTCATCCAGATCTTCGTCAGCGTGCGCCGGCGCGAGCAGCTTCGCGACGATACCGGCGATCCGTGGGACGGGCGTACCCTCGAATGGGCGACCTCGTCGCCACCCCCGGCCTACAATTTCGCCTTCACCCCGGTCGTCCATGATCTCGACGCCTGGGCGGACATGAAGAAGCGCGGCTACCAGCGTCCTCTGACAGGCTTCCGCGACATCCACATGCCGCGCAACACCGGAGCCGGCGTTATCCTGGCCGGGTTGAGCGTGGTGCTTGCCGTGGCGCTCATCTGGTACATCTGGTGGCTGGCGATCGTCAGCTTCGTCGCCCTGATCGGCTACGCGATCGCGCACACCTTCAACTATAGCCGGGATTTCCACATTCCTTCCAGTGACGTGGCGCGAGTCGAGGATGAGCGGACACGTCTGCTCGCGGCCGAGGGCCAGGCGGGGTGAACAACATGGCACACGCCGATACGGTGATCGACGACACGATCTTCCACCTGGAAGACGACCACGGCCATGCCGAGAGCGGCAGCAGCACCATGCTCGGCTTCTGGATCTATCTGATGAGCGACTGCCTCATCTTCGCGATGCTGTTCGCGGTCTACGGCGTGCTCGGTGGCAACTACGCGGCCGGGCCCTCGCCGAAGGACCTGTTCGATCTTCCGCTGGTCGCGCTCAACACCACCATGCTGCTTCTGTCCTCCATCACCTATGGCTTCGCGATGCTGGAGATGGCGAAAGGACGAGTGAGGCCCATGCAGGTGTTGCTGGTGATCACTGGCCTGTTCGGCCTCGCCTTTCTCGGCATCGAACTCTACGAATTCGCCCATTTCATCCACGAGGGGGCGACGCCGCAGCGCAGCGGCTTCCTGTCGTCGTTCTTCACATTGGTCGGAACGCACGGCCTGCACGTCACCTTCGGCCTGGTCTGGCTGGTGGTGCTGATGGTGCAGGTCTCCAGACATGGGCTGATCGCCGCGAACCAGCGGCGCCTGATGTGCCTGAGCATGTTCTGGCACTTCCTCGACGTCATCTGGATCGGCGTCTTCACCTTCGTCTATCTGATGGGAATGTTGCGATGAGCGCCAGGCACCAAACAGACACCAGCGACCACAACCACGCGCATCACGGCGTCGATCACGGCTCGCTGCGCGGCTATCTGACAGGCTTCGGCCTGTCCGTCGTGCTGACGGCCATTCCCTTCTGGCTGGTCATGACCAACGCGCTCGGCAATCAGATGGCGTCGGCGATTGCCATCATGGCCTTCGCCGTCGTGCAAATCATCGTCCACATGGTGTTCTTTCTGCATATGAACACCAGGTCGGAGAGCGGCTGGACCATGATGGCCCTGATCTTCACCCTCATCCTGGTGGTGATCGCGCTGACGGGCTCGCTCTGGGTCATGTACCATCTGAACGTCAACATGATGCCCGGCCATGATATGAGTCAGATACCCTGAGAGAGGGACCTGGCTTTGGATGAACAGGCGTGGACGACACCGCATTCTAATACAGGCGCCGGCCAAAGGTTTACGCGTTCGCGATGGACGCTGCTGGTGCTTTGCCTTTGCGGGGCGATCGGCGCCACCGGCTTCTCGGCGCTTGGTGTCTGGCAGCTGGAGCGCCGGGTCTGGAAACTCGACCTGATCGAGCGGGTCGACCAGCGTCTCAAGGCAGTACCTGTGGCCGCCCCGGCGCCTTCGGCCTGGCCAGCGATCAACGCCAGGGATGACGAGTATCGCCAGATAGCCGTCACGGGCCGGTTTCTCGGTGATCGCGAGATCCTGGTCCAGGCGGTCACCGATCTCGGCGGTGGCTTCTGGGTAATGGCGCCGTTCCGAGCGGATGCTGGTTTCACCGTGATGGTGAACAGGGGTTTCGTGCCGACGGACAAGCGCGATCCGGCAACCCGCTTCGCAGGCAAGCCCTCGGGCGATCACACCGGAATTCACGGCCTGTTGCGCATCAGCGAACCGAAAGGCGGCTTCCTGCGTACCAACGATCCGGCCGCCAACCGCTGGTATTCGCGCGATGTGCAGGCGATCGCCACGACGCAAGGCCTCGGGCAGGTCGCTCCTTATTTCATCGATGCCGATGCCACGCCCAATCAGGGAGGGTGGCCGGTCGGCGGCCTGACGGTCGTTTCGTTCCACAACAACCATCTGGCCTATGCCCTGACATGGTTCGGGCTGGCCTTGATGGTGCTGGGCGCGGTCGCCTATCTGTTGCGGCAGGCTGTGAAAGACAGGCACGGCGGGGGATGACCGCTGGCCGAGGCAAAGCCGAAATTGCGCACGGAAGCGCTCATGCCGGCGCGGACGATGGCGTGATCTCGCTGTTGGTGCCGGCTTGTCATTTTCCCATGTGCATCCATGGGTTCCGCATCAAACCCCGTGCATATCACAGGAGCGTGCAGGGCAGGCTTCGCGGCACCCCCGTCTCGGGCTGGAGCACCCAGCTAAAACCGCTGGCGAAACGGGACCGATTTGCGTATCACTCCGCCGCCATTGGAGCCCTATCGATGTTTGAGACCCTGCAGCCAGCCTCCGCCGACAAGATTCTGGCCCTGATCGGCCTTTATCGTGCCGATCCGCGTCCAGACAAGGTCGACCTCGGCGTCGGAGTCTACAAGGATCGCGACGGCAAGACGCCGGTCATGCGCGCCGTGCGGGAAGCGGAAAAGCGCCTGCTGCAGGCCCAGGACACCAAGACCTATCTCGGCCTTGCCGGCGATACCGGCTTCAACACGGTGATGGCCCGGCTCGCCTTCGGTCCAGGCGCCGATATGACGCGCATCCGCGCCGCACAAGCACCCGGCGGCTCAGGCGCACTACGGCTGGTGGCGGAACTGCTGAAGCGGACACGCTCGGATGCAACCATCTGGCTGTCGGACCCGACCTGGCCGAACCACATGCCGGTGATGCGCGCCGCCGGCCTGCAGATCCGTGAATATCCCTATTTCGACGCCGCGTCGGGCGCCGTTCGTTTCGACGACATGCTGGCGGCCCTGCGGACCGCAGAGAGCGGCGACGTCGTGCTGCTGCATGGCTGCTGCCACAACCCGACCGGCGCCAATCTGGATGCGGCCCAGTGGGCGGCCGTTGCCGATCTGGTCGTCGAGCGTGAGCTGCTGCCGTTTGTCGACATCGCCTATCAGGGCTTCGGCGATGGTCTTGAGGCCGACGCCCTCGGCTTGCGCCTGCTGGCCGCAAAAGTTCCGGAGATGGTCGTCGCGTCGAGCTGCTCGAAGAATTTCGCCGTCTACCGCGACCGTGTCGGCGCGGCGATGATCCTGGCCAGGGACGGCGCACAGGCAGATGTGGCGATGAGCCAGATGCTCTCAGCGGCGCGCGCCATGTATTCGATGCCGCCGGACCATGGTGCGGCAGCCGTGCGCATCGTGCTCGAAGACGCCGCCTTGCGCGCCGACTGGGAAGCCGAGCTCGAAGAGATGCGCCTGCGCATGCTCAGGCTTCGGGTCCAGTTCGCCGAGGCGCTGCGCCGGCAGTCCAATTCCGATCGTTTCGATTTCGTCGCCAGCCATCGCGGCATGTTCTCCCGCCTTGGCCTCACGGAAGCGCAGGTCGAGCGGCTGCGTGCCGAGCACGGCATCTACATGGTCGGCGACAGCCGTATCAACGTCGCCGGCCTGCCCGAGGACGGCATGGACGAACTCGCCAAGGCGATCGTGTCTGTCCTCGACTGACGGGCTCACCTGTGGACAAGGCGCCCTCGCCGGCTGACAACGTTGGCCGCGCGACCGGCGGCGCGATAGCATCCGATAGACTGTTTTGACGCAATTCCGGACAGAAAACCGTTTCACACTTTTCCTGGAATAGCTCTAGATGACGCCATCGAAAGACATTTCGCGCCTGATCGAGATCATGGCGGCGCTGCGGGCGCCGAAGACCGGCTGTCCCTGGGATATCGAACAGGATTTCTCGACCATCGCGCCCTATACGATCGAAGAGGCCTATGAGGTTGCGGATGCCATCGCGCGCGGCGACCTGGACGATCTGCGCGACGAACTCGGCGATCTGCTGCTGCAGGTCGTCTATCACGCACAGATGGCCGAAGAGGCCGGCGAGTTTGCCTTCCCCGACGTGGTGCAAGCCATCACGACGAAGATGATCCGTCGCCACCCACATGTCTTCGGCGACGAAAAAGCCCGCAGCGCCGGCATGGCCAAGGGCATGTGGGAAAAGATCAAGGCCGAAGAGAAGGCGGAGAAACGAAGCGCCCGTCTCGCCCGCGGTCTCGATCCCGAAGACAACGGCAAGGGGTTTCTGGACAGCGTTCCGGTCGCCCTGCCCGCGCTGACCCGAGCACTGAAACTTCAGGAGAAGGCCGCTCGCGTTGGCTTCGACTGGAGCGAGGCAGCGCCCATTCTCGACAAGATCGAGGAAGAGATCGGCGAACTGCGCGAGGCACTGGCCAAGGGTGACACCGCCTCGATCAAGGACGAGTTCGGCGACATGCTGTTTGCCGTCGTCAATCTCGGCCGTCACCTCAAACTCGATTCGGAAGCAGCGCTGAGCGGCACCAACGAAAAATTCCGCTCACGTTTCCATTATGTCGAGCAGGCTTTGGAGAAAGCCGGCAACACGCTGGACAAGGCTGATCTGGCCGAGATGGAAGCACTATGGCAGGAAGCTAAGACCGCGAAGTAAGTTACATTAGCCGTTGTTTTTACGACGCAATCTGCTTTCGATCTCTTCGCGGGCGCTTTGCGTGGCCTTGAGCGAGATGGTGGCGCTGCCGTCATCATTGTCGCTTCGCGAAACGACATCGCCATTGCGGTAAAGCCAGTCGACAAGGCCGAACTGTGCCGGTTCTATCGTCACCGTCATGTCTTCGAGTTCGCCCGCCATTCGCGTTTCGATGATCGCTTTCAGCGCATCGATACCCTCGCCGGTCACCGCCGACACCGCAATCGGCGGCGCCTTGCTGGCGTCGGCGCCATCGGCAAGCAGCCGGGTCCGGTTGCCCTCGTCGAGCCGGTCGATCTTGTTCCACACTTCAATCACACGCTTGGCGTCACCGGCGTCAACGCCAAGATCGGCCAGGATACGCTCGACATCTTCGGCCTGGGCCGCCGTGTCCGGATCCGAAATGTCGCGCAGATGAAGCACGAGATCGGCCTCGACCACCTCTTCCAGGGTGGCGCGGAAAGCTGCGATCAGATGCGTCGGCAGGTCCGAGATGAAACCGACCGTGTCGGAGAGAATGATCGGCGTGCCATGTGGCAGGCGCACGCGGCGCAGCGTCGGGTCGAGCGTGGCGAACAACATGTCCTGCGCCAGCACATCCGCTCCGGTCAGCCGGTTGAACAGCGTCGACTTGCCGGCGTTGGTGTAGCCGACGATCGCCACCACCGGGAACGGCACCTTCCTGCGCTTGGCGCGGTGCAGGTCGCGCGTGCGCCGCACCGTTTCCAGCTCCTGCTTCAGCTTGATGATCTTTTCCTGCAACTGCCGCCGGTCGGATTCGATCTGTGTTTCGCCGGGACCCCCGAGGAAGCCGGCGCCGCCGCGCTGGCGCTCCAAATGGGTCCAGCTGCGCACGAGGCGGCCCTTCTGGTAGTTGAGATGGGCGAGTTCGACCTGCAGCGTGCCTTCCTTGGTGCGTGCACGCTCGCCGAAGATCTCGAGGATCAGCCCGGTGCGATCCAGCACCTTGGCGTTCAGCTCTTTTTCGAGATTGCGCTGCTGCACCGGGGTCAGCGGATGGTCGACGACGACCACTTCCGCATGTCCCTCTTTGACGATTTCCGCGAACTCCGCGACCTTGCCGCTGCCGAGCAGCGTCGCCGGGCGCGGATCGTTGACGGTCACCACCGCTGTGTGGACCAGGTCCAGGTTGATGGCGCGGGCAAGGCCAACGGCCTCGTCGTGACGAGCATCAGCCGAACGCATCAGCCGCGGGCGGTTGGTCTCGTCGTCGTTGCGCTGGTGGCGGGTAAGGACGGGCACAATAACAACGGCCCGGGTCGGGCCCTTGGCCTCGGTCCCAGGGTGATGCGCTTGTTTCCCGCGAACGGTGGCGTCCGCGTCTTTCTCACGTGCCAATCAGGCGCCCTGGCTTTCCTCGCCATCGAACATCTGAACCGGCTGGCTCGGCATGATCGTGGAAATAGCGTGCTTGTAGACGAGCTGGGAGTGACCGTCACGGCGCAGCAGCACACAGAAATTGTCGAACGAAGTGACCACGCCGGTCAGCTTCACGCCGTTGATGAGGAAGATGGTGAGCGGGTTCTTGCTCTTGCGAACTGAATTCAGGAACAGGTCCTGAAGGTTTTGCGATCGTTCCGCCATTGTTCTTGTCTTTCGCCGATCCCCTTCGGTTTGCAAGCCAATGCGCCAAATTAACGGGCGCATGTCAAGCTCGCAAACACCGTCTTGTCGTCAGTAACGACAAGCAGAACGAGATATATTGATGTTCATTCCACCTGTGCGGTTATCAGGCTGGACTTTTTTCCGCAATGTCAAAAAAGGCCTGCCGCAACGAAAGTGTTATTGAGCCGGGATGCCCATTGGCGACCGTATCGCCGTCGATGGCCACCACCGGCATGGCGATTGTCGTTGCGGAGCTGATGAACGCCTCGCGTGCCGCCTTGGCCTCGGCGACGGAAAAACCGCGCTCCTCGATCTTCAGGCCAAGCTTGGCCGCCACTTCGAACATGGTCGTGCGGGTGATGCCGCGCAAGATGCCGTGCTCGGCCGGCCTGGTGACCAGGACGCCGTCCCGGGTGACAATCCAGGCATTGGACGAGCCGCCTTCCTTGACGTTGCCTTCACCGTCGACGAACCAGGCTTCCTGCGCGCCGGCTTCCTTGGCCTTCTGCTTGGCCAATACATTGGGCAGCAGCCCAACGGTCTTGATGTCGACGCGGTCCCAGCGGTTCTCGGGCACGGTGATGACCGCGATGCCGGTCTCGGCTCGCTTTGCACCAGCGGCGGGATCGGCCTTTCTGGCGGTCACCACCAGGGCTGGCTTCGTGTCGGCGGAAGGGAAGGCGAAGTCGCGGCTGGCCACGCCGCGCGTCACCTGCACGTAGACCAGGCCATTGGCGACGTGGTTGCGATTGACCACCTCGCGCAGAATGAGCGGCAGCACGTGAGAGGTGACCGGCCACGCGATCGACAATTCGCTCAGCGAGCGGTTCAGCCGGGCCAGGTGGCGCGGCATATCGACGATGAAACCACGCGCCACCTCGCAGACCTCATAGACGCCGTCAGCGAACTGATAGCCACGGTCCTCGATATGCACGGCAGCATCGGCGTGCGTGACGTAACGCCCGTTGACATAGGCAATGCGCGGCATGGGCAACCTCTAGGGAATTCTCGGGCTTTCTTATGCGATTCCACTGCGGCCGTAACCGGCAAATGCTTGGCCCAGGCGCGGCGGCTGGATATGACGCGCTCAGACGCCCAGCGACTTCAGCTTGCGATGCAGAGCGGAGCGCTCCATGCCGATGAACTCGGCGGTCTTCGAGATGTTGCCGCCGAACCGGTTGATCTGGGCGATCAGATAGTCCTTCTCGAACTGCTCACGCGCTTCACGCAACGGCAGCGCCATGATGTGCTGGTCGGATTGATTGGGCGTGCGCGGCATGACATCGCCGATCTCGGCCGGCAACAGGTCCGCGGTAATCGGCGAATCGACGTCGTCGCCGCGCGCAAGGATCATCAGGCGCTCGACATTGTTGCGCAACTGACGAACGTTGCCCGGCCAATTGTGCGCCTGCAGAACGGCCAGCGCGTCGTCGCCGATGCGGCGCGGCTTGATGCCGGCCTGGCGGGCAATCTGCTTCATGAAATTGTCGACGAGGTAGGGAATATCCTCACGCCGCTCGGCCAATCCCGGCACGATGACCGGAACAACCGCCAGGCGATGGTAAAGATCCTCGCGAAAACGACCGTCGGCAATCATCGCTTCGAGGTTCTGCGACGTGGAGGAGATGATGCGGACGTCGACCTTGACCCGCTTGGTTCCCCCTACCCGCTCGAACTGCTGCTCGACCAGCACGCGCAAGATCTTGTTCTGCGTCTCGCGCGGCATGTCGGCCACCTCGTCGATGTAGAGGATGCCGCGATGGGCCTCCTCCAGCGCGCCGACCTTGCGCTCGACGCCATTCGATTCGGTGCCGAACAGCTCGATCTCCATGCGCTCGGGCGTGATGTTGGCGGCGCTCAGCGTCACGAAAGGTGCGCCCTTGCGCGCCGACAGCGTGTGGATGGCGCGCGCGGCCAGCTCCTTGCCCGAGCCCGACGGTCCGATGATCATCACGCGGCTGTTGGTCGGGGCGACACGTTCGATGGTCTGGCGCAACTGGCTCATCGCCGACGACATGCCGATCAGGTCGAAGGTTTCGCCGCTGCGCAGCTTGAGGTCGGAAACCTCGCGCCGCAATTTCGAGGTCTCGAGCGCACGCTCGGCAATAAGGATCAGCCTGTCGGCTTTGAACGGTTTTTCGATGAAGTCATAGGCACCGCGACGGATGGCGGAAACCGCCGTTTCGATGTTGCCGTGGCCGGAGATCATCACCACCGGCAGGGTCGGGTGCATCGTCTTGATCTCGTCGAGCAGCGCCAGCCCGTCCAGACGCGAGCCCTGCAGCCAGATGTCGAGGAAAATCAGCCGCGGCGCGCGATCAGCTATAGCAGCGAGCGCGCTGTCTGCGTCGAACGCCGTACGGGTTTCGTGACCTTCGTCGCTCAGAATGCCCGCGACGAGTTCACGGATGTCTTCCTCGTCATCGACGATGAGAATATCAGACGCCATTACCGACCTTTTCAGTTTCTCTTTCGTTTTCCGTCCTGCTTTCGCCGCGTGGAGACGCAGCAGCCGCAGGCGGCAGGATGATGCTGATCATCGCGCCGCGCCCGTTGTGGAAGTCCGCAGGGGCATCATGAAGCTCCAGCCTGCCACCATGGTCCTCCACGATCTTCTTGACGATAGCGAGACCGAGCCCGGTGCCCTTCTCGCGTGTGGTCATATAGGGCTCGAGCAGCCGTTGGCGATTCTCGCGCGGCAGGCCTTTGCCATTGTCGATGACGTCGATTCGAATCGCGCCATTCTGGCGCCCGGCTTGAATCCGGATTATGCCGTGCGAACCGTCCTTCTGTTCCAATCCATCGATTGCCTCGGCGGCGTTCTTGATCACATTGCCGAAAGCCTGCGCCATCAGACGGCTGTCGAACGTACCCTTGAGCGGCTCGTTGCCGAACACGCGCTCGAAAGCAATGTCGGCGCGGCTGACTTCAACCAGGAACGAGGCCTCGCGCAACGATTCGCGCAGGTCGATGGCTTTCATCTCTGGCTTGGGCATGCGCGCGAAAGCCGAGAATTCGTCGACCATGCGGCCGATATCCTCGACCTGCCGGATGATGGTGTCGGTGCATTGATCGAAAATCTCGCGGTCCTCGGTGATGACCTTGCCGAAGCGTCGCTTGATGCGTTCGGCGGAAAGCTGGATCGGCGTCAGCGGATTCTTGATCTCGTGGGCGATACGCCGCGCCACGTCGGCCCAGGCGGAGGAGCGCTGGGCCTGAACCAGATCGGTGATGTCGTCGACCGTCACGACATAGGATTTTTCATCCGAGCCGTCGTCGCCGGCCTCGATGGTGATCTGCACGTTGAAGGTTCGCTCGGCGCCGGCGCGGTAGAAGGTCACCTGCTCGCGATAGACAGGCTTGCCGGACTTGCGGCCAATCTCGAAGACGCGGCCGACATGCGGCAGCACGGCGGAAAGGTTCTGCCCAAGGGCTGCGCTGGCGGAAATCGCCAGCATCGCCTCGGCCGAACGGTTGACGATGGTAACGATGCCGTAGGGATCGACGCCAATGACGCCGGCGGTGACGCCGGCAAGCACGGCTTCGGAGAAGCGGCGCCGTTCGTCGATCAGGTCCTTGGCCGACAGGATCTCGTTGCGCTGTGATTTCAGTTCCAGAAGCATCTTGTTGAACGTATCGCCGAGCGAGGCGACATCGCCGTCGGATGGCCTGACGGGAACCGCGACGTCGAGATTGCCGGTCGCCACCTCGTCGGCGGCGCCGATGAGCTGGCGAATGGGCCGCACCAGGCGGTCGGCGACCGCAATGCCGGTCCAGATCGCGGATAGGATGATGATCAGCGTCAGGGACAGATAGGGCAGCGCGAAGGCCACCTGCGAGGTGCGCCTGTTATCTTCGAGACCACGATATTCGTCGGTGTTGGACCTGACGATCTGCCGTGCCTTGATCACTTCGGGATCGACGAGCCTAATGGTGTAGAGATAGAGCCCTTCGATCTCCCGCAGCTTGACGATGGCCCCCATGATGTTGCGCGTTTTCGGTTCGATCAGCACCGGTTTGCCGTCGGCAGCGCTGGCCACGGCGCCTTCCGGCGGCTCGGGCATGGCGAAGTCCGTATCGGTCTTGGCGCTCATGACGAACGAGCCGTCAGGTTTGATCAGCGCCGCATGGGCCAGCGAACGGCCCACGGCTTCCTTGTTCATCAGGTCGAGGAAGCCCGTCCGATCGAGGCCGTAGAGTGTGCGCGACGCATCGAGATCATAGGCCATCGACAGTGTCGTGCCCTGGAGGTTGCGGGCATTTTCCTGGACATAGGCGTCGGCGATCGACAGCGACGAATTGACGATCGTCTTGGTGCGGATTTCGAACCAGCGGTCGAGGCCGATGTCGAGCGTGATTGAGGCGATGATGGCCACCATGATGGCGGGAATGGCGGCAACCAGGGCGAACATGGCGACAATGCGCACATGCAGCCGCGAGGCGGCCTTGCCGTGCCGGCGCGCCATCAGGATGCGGTGCACTTCACGTCCGACCAGCGCGATGAGGAACAGGACGAAAGCCGCGTTGAGGGCAATCAACGCCAACGTCGTCGACTCATTCGGTGTGATCGGCGTGGCACCGACGAGGATGGTGAACGAGATCGCCGCAGTCATCAGCGCGCCGACGACCGCGATCACGCCAGGCAGCGCAAGCAGCCGGCGCCCGTCACGAGCGCCGGGTTCGCTGAAAAGCGATTGGTTTGTTGTCGGTGCCTGCAGAGCCATGTCGCCGTCTAGAGCCATGATTGCGTCGGATGTATGCAACGCATTGTGGCGATTATGCAACAAGTGTGACCGAGACGGAAATCTTTCGCGAGCCGATCCCCTGAAAAGAGCGCGGGCTCAGATCAAGGCTCAGCCCTGCCGCGACGATTTGTAGACGTTGACGCCGAGATCGCGAATCTTCTTGCGTAGCGTGTTGCGGTTCAATCCCAGCAATTCCGCGGCCTTGATCTGGTTGCCGCGGGTTGCCGTCATCGAGGCTAGGACGAGCGGATATTCGACCTCGGCCAGAATGCGCTGGTAGAGGCCGGCGGGAGGCAATTCGCCGGCAAAGGAGGCGAAATAGCGCTGCAGAAAATGCTCGGCCGCCTGGCCGATCGACAGGTCGTCGGGAATGAGGTTGCCGCCGCCCGGCACTACCGGACGTTCGCCGGTCTTGAGTTCGGCTTCGATGATCTCGGCGGAAATCTCGTCCTGCGAATAGAGCGCAGCGAGCCTGCGAACCAGGTTTTCCAGTTCGCGCACATTGCCAGGCCATGGATAGCGCTTCATCAACTCGATGCCGCCAGAAGAAATGCGCTTGGTCTGCAGGCCTTCCATCTCGCCGAGCTTGAAGAAGTGCCGGACGAGATCCGGCACATCCTCGGAGCGCTCGCGCAGCGCCGGCAACCGGAGCGGCACGACGTTGAGGCGATAGAACAGATCCTCGCGGAACAGCCCCTGGTTAATCAGCGTGCGCAGATCCTTGTTGGTAGCGGCGACGATGCGCACGTCGGTCTTGATCGGCGTGCGTCCGCCAACCGTCGTGTATTCGCCCTGCTGGAGCACGCGCAGCAGGCGTGTCTGCGCCTCCATCGGCATGTCGCCGATCTCGTCGAGGAACAAAGTACCGCCTTCAGCCTGCTCGAAGCGCCCGGTCGAGCGGTTCTGCGCGCCGGTGAAGGCACCCTTCTCGTGACCGAACAGTTCCGATTCGATCAGGTCGCGCGGGATCGCCGCCATATTGATGGCGACGAAGGGGCCGCCGCGACGGCGGCCATATTCATGCAGCGCGCGCGCCACCAGCTCCTTGCCGGTGCCGGATTCGCCCGAGATCATCACCGTCAGGTCGGTCTGCATCATGCGCGCCAGCATGCGGTAGATGTCCTGCATGGCGGCCGAGCGGCCGACCAGCGGCATCGCGTCGGGCTGTTCTTCCGGCCTCGGATCGATCTTCGGCCGACGCGGCTCGGAAAGCGCCCGGTTGACGATGTTGAGCAGCTCGGTCAGGTCGAACGGCTTCGGCAGATATTCATAGGCGCCGGTTTCGGACGCGCGGATGGCCGTCATGAAGGTGTTCTGGGCGCTCATGACGATGACCGGCAGCTCCGGCCTCGCCTTCTTGATGCGCGGCAGCATGTCGAAAGCGTTTTCGTCCGGCATCACCACATCGGTGATGACCAGATCGCCCTCGCCCGCCGCCACCCAGCGCCAAAGCGTCGAAGCGTTGGATGTGACGCGCACCTCATGACCGGCGCGCGAAAGCGCCTGGTTGAGGACGGTACGGATCGCCGCGTCGTCGTCGGCGACGAGGATATTGCCGCGAACGGTCATTTGCGGTCTCCTTCACCGTCATCATCGGTGCCGTTTGGCGCTTCTTTCCAGGCCGGCATCAGGATGCGGAATGTGGTGCCGCGCGGCGTCGATTCGCATTCGATGATGCCGCCATGCTCGCCGACGATCTTGGCGACCAGCGCCAGCCCCAGTCCCGAGCCGTTCGGCTTGGTGGTGATGAACGGGTCGAACAGGATCGGCAAAATATCTTCCGAGACGCCGGAGCCGTTGTCGCGCACGCAAAATTCCAGCGGCAGCGATACGCGGTCCTGCGTGCCCGGAACGGAAACGCGGATACCCGGCCGGAATGCGGTCGACAGCACAATCTCGCCCTGCGGGTCGCTGCCGATCGCCTCAGCGGCGTTCTTGACCAGATTGAGGAACACCTGGATGAGCTGGTCGCGGTTGGCAAACACCGGAGGCAGAGAAGGATCATAGTCCTCCAATATCTTGATTCTCTTGGCAAAACCGTTCTTGGCAATCGCCTTCACATGGTCGAGCACGACATGGATGTTGACGGGGTAGCGGTCGATCGGCCGCTCGTCGGAAAACACCTCCATGCGATCGACCAGCGACACGATGCGGTCGGTCTCGTCGGTGATCAGCCGCGTCAGCGCACGGTCCTCGTCGGTAGCCGACAGTTCCAGCAACTGGGCAGCGCCGCGGATACCGGAGAGCGGGTTCTTGATCTCATGGGCAAGCATTGCCGCCAGGCCGGTGACCGAGCGTGCTGCGCCCCGATGCGTCATCTGCCGGTCGATCTTGTCGGCCATCGACCGTTCCTGGAACATCACCACCACCGAGCCCGGAAATTCCGGTACCGGCGCGACATAGAGATCGACGACCTTCTCGATGCCGAGGCGCGGCGACGACACGTCGACCCGATACTCGTTGACCGGGGCTCGGCGCTCGCGCACCTGGTCGACCAGCGTCAGCAGCGGGCTGCCGAAGGGAATGAGTTTTGACAGCGTGTTGCGGGCGAGCATGGTCGCGCTCGAACGAAAGAAGTCCTCCGCGTCAGCGTTGGCGAAGGTGATGAACCCCTCCTCGCTGATCATGATCACCGGGCGGCGGATGGTGTTGAGCACGATCTGGGCGGCATCCGTCATTTTAGCGCCTTGGCCGGCGGCGGCGTTCATGCGGCGCTCCGCAGGTTCAAAGGTTGCGGATCGCGCGAAAACACGTCGCGCAGCAAGGCGATGACGCGCGCTGGCTCGAATGCGGTCAGTATGGCCTTTCGGCTGTCGTCGGCGACGCCGCCGGCATGCCGATCAAGATACCACCCGAGATGCTTGCGCGCCTGGCGCAGGCCGCTCTCGGCGCCGTAGAGCACCAGCATGTCCTCGTAGTGGGCCACGATGTAGTCGGCGAGCGCCGTCGGGTTCTGTGGAATATTTGGCGTCGCTTCACCTTTCGCTGCGGACGCAATGCCACCTGCGATCCAGGGCGCGCCATAATGGGCACGGCCGATCATCACGGCGTCGGCACCCGATTGATCGAGAATGTCGGCCGCTTCCGTCGGCGAAGAGACGTCACCATTGGCGACGACCGGGATGGACACGGCTTCCTTGACGCGGGCGATGGCGCGCCAGTCGGCTTTGCCCTGATAGAACTGGCAGCGCGTTCGGCCGTGCACGGTCACCATGCTGACGCCGGCCTGCTCGGCGCGGCGCGCCAGCATCGGCGCGTTGAGCGCGCCTTCGTCCCAGCCAAGCCGCATCTTGACCGTCACCGGCACCTCGACCGCGCCGACAACGGCGTCGATCAGCGACAGCGCGTGGTCGAGATCCAGCATCAATGCCGAACCGGCATAACCGCCTGTGACCTTTTTGGCCGGGCAGCCCATGTTGATGTCGATAATGTCGGCCCCCTCACCGGCTGCGATCCTGGCACCTTCGGCCATGTGCAGCGCCTCACAGCCTGCAAGCTGAACCATATGGACGGGCAGGCCGGAGTGGCGTATGCGCAGGTTGAAACCGGCCCTGCCCTTGGCGAGTTCCCCGCTGGCAACCATTTCGGACACGACCAGGCCCGCTCCATGCGCGTGGGCACGCTGCCGGAACGGCTCGTCCGTAATTCCCGACATCGGCGCGAGGAACACGCGATTGCGGAGTCTCACACCGCCGACATCAAGCGGCGCGGCCAATTTGGTCAAGTTAACCATGCACAAAAACCAAGCATCTTCATTCGCTGCACATTCTCTAGCCATATCGGCCGCGATGTGCAACGCGGAATGACGCCACATTAAGGCGCAATTGGGAAAATACTGGCCTTCGGCTTTGGCCGCGACCGAGGCGCCGCGCGTTCTTGAGACGCGCAAAGAGGCTTTGGAATTTCATAGTTAGCGCACGATCTTTCCGAAAACCGATTACACTTTTCGGGATCGTGCGCTAGGACCAAACGGGCATGACTGACGCAAGTGAAAATCACGTTTCGAGTGAGGATGGCAAGGTCGCGGTGGTGATCGTTGCGGCCGGCCGTGGCGCGCGCGCCGGACAGGCCAACGGACCGAAGCAATATCAACACATTGGCGGCTTTGCCGTCATCGCGCACACGCTGGACATTTTTCTGGCCCACCCGCGGACCGGCGAGATCGTCGTCGCCATTCATGCCGACGACCATGAACTGTTCCGGCAGGCGGCGGGCGTCAACGCCGAGCGTGTCACCGCCGTTATCGGCGGGGCAACCAGGCAGGAATCCGTCCGCCTCGGCCTGCTTGCCCTAAGAGGCCACGCGCCGGGGCAGGTTCTGATCCATGATGCCGTCCGCCCGTTTGTCGATGCGGACCTGATAGATCGTACCATCGCCGCCATCGGCGAGCGCGAGGGCGCATTGCCCGCTTTGCCCGTCGCCGACACGCTGAAGCGCGAATCGGCCTCCGGCGTGGTTGGCGAAACCGTTTCGCGCAGCGGGCTTCACGCGGCGCAAACGCCACAGGGCTTTCCGTTCTGGCCCATTCTTGCCGCACACGAGAAAGCCCATCATCTGGGAAAAATGGATTTTACCGATGACGCCGCGATCGCCGAATGGGCGCATATTCCGGTCAAGATCGTTCCGGGCTCGCCCGACAATGTCAAACTCACCTGGGCACGGGATATTGCGATGGCGGACCAGCGGCTTTCCGGCGAACGCGTGCGCTTTCCCGACATCCGTACCGGCAATGGCTACGACGTCCACGCCTTCGAGCCCGGCGACCATGTCACCCTGTGTGGCGTCGCCATTGCGCACGACAAGAAACTGTCGGGCCATTCAGACGCCGATGTCGGTCTGCACGCCTTGACCGATGCGCTGCTGGCGACTTGCGGCGCCGGCGACATCGGCACGCATTTTCCGCCGTCCGACCCGCAATGGAAAGGCGCTGCGTCGCGGATCTTCGTCGAGCATGCGGCAGGGCTGGTGCGCGAGCGCGGCGGCCGCATCGCCAATGCCGATATCACGCTGATCTGCGAAGCGCCGCGCGTCGGCCCGCATCGCGAGGCGATGACGGCAGCCCTGTCGCAGATGCTGGCAATTTCCGCGGACCGCATCTCGATCAAGGCGACAACCAACGAAAAGCTCGGCTTTGTCGGGCGCGAGGAAGGCATTGCGGCCATCGCCACCGCCAGCGTGGTGTTTCCCGGCGAGGTGCCGGAATGAACAACAATGAGCTGGCGAACGCCCTGCTGCAAGCCTGCCGAAAACGCGGCATCATGCTGGCGACCGCGGAAAGCTGCACCGGCGGCATGATCATCGCCGCCCTTACCGACATCGCCGGCTCCTCCGCCGTGGTCGATCGCGGCTTCATCACCTATTCCAACGAAGCCAAGATGGACATGCTCGGTGTTTCCGCCGCCACGCTCGAGGCGCATGGCGCGGTTTCACGCGAGACTGCGATCGAAATGGCGACAGGCGCGCTTGCCCGTTCGCGCGCCGGGCTGACCCTGGCGGTCACCGGCATCGCCGGGCCCGGCGGCGGTTCCACGGAAAAACCGGTCGGCCTGGTGTGGTTCGGGGTCGGCCTGGACGGCCAGGCCGTGATAGCCGAACACAGGCTGTTTGCCGACAAGGGTCGCGACTTCATCCGCAGGGAAACCGTACGGCACGCATTGGAACTGGGGTTGCGTGCGCTTGGCCGGCCTCAGGCCGAGGGTGCCGCACCGTAGATGACGTCGGCGCGCTTCTCGAAAGCCTCCGCGAACATGCGGAAGGCACGATCGAACATGGTCCCCATGACCGCGCCCAGAATACGGCTCTTGAACTCGTAGTCGATGAAGAAGCGGACGGCGCAACCGGCGCCGTCGGGTTCGAAACGCCAGACATTGCTCAAATATTTGAACGGGCCGTCGATGTATTTCACGTCGATGGTGCTCTCGTCGGGCTTCAGCAGCACCTGCGTTGTAAAGGTTTCGCGGATCGCCTTGTAGCCGATGCTCATGTCGGCAAGGAGAACGGTACGCCCGTCACGCTCCTTGCGCGAGCGAACCGTCAGCGCTTCGCAAAGCGGCAGGAATTGCGGATAGGATTCAACATCGGCAACCAAAGCGAACATCTGCTCGGGTGTATGGGATACGCGTCGGGTGGCTTCGAATTTTGGCATGAAACCAGCTGATTAAGCCGATTTCTTGAGAATCGCTTCCCGTGCCGCGCGCAGCCGGGCGAAATCATCGCCCGCATGATGCGACGAGCGCGTCAGCGGGCTCGATGCCACCAGCAGGAAACCCTTGGTCCGGCCGATCGTCTCGAAGGACTTGAATTCCTCCGGCGTGACGAAACGGATCACCGGATGGTGCTTCTTGGACGGCTGCAAATACTGGCCGATGGTCATGAAGTCGACATTGGCGGACCGTAGATCGTCCATCAACTGCAGGATTTCATTCCGCTCTTCGCCCAGCCCCACCATGATGCCGGACTTGGTGAAGATCGACGGATCAAGCTCCTTGACCCGCTGCAACAGCCGGATCGAATGGAAATAGCGGGCGCCCGGACGAACCGTCAGATAGTTCGACGGTACGGTTTCGAGATTATGGTTGAAGACGTCGGGCTTGGCCGCCACGACGATCTCCAGCGCGCCTTCCTTGCGCAGGAAGTCGGGCGTCAGGATTTCGATCGTGGTCGACGGCGTTGCCGCCCGAATGGCGCGGATGACCTCGGCGAAATGCTGCGCACCGCCATCGGCAAGATCGTCGCGGTCGACCGAGGTGATGACGACATGGGTCAGGCCCATCTGCTTGACGGCATGCGCGACGCGGGCCGGCTCATCGGCATCAAGTGCTGTCGGAATGCCGGTGGCGACGTTGCAGAACGCGCAGGCGCGCGTGCAAATCTCGCCCATGATCATGAAGGTGGCGTGCTTCTTTTCCCAGCACTCGCCGATGTTGGGGCAGCCGGCCTCTTCGCAGACCGTCACCAGCTTGTGCGACTTCACGATTTCGCGCGTTTCGGCATAGCCCTTCGACATCGGCGCTTTGACGCGGATCCAGTCGGGCTTGCGCAGCACATCCTGATCAGGCTTGTGCGCCTTTTCCGGATGCCGCAAGCGCGGGGCGTTGGCGATCGTATCGAGGACAGTGACCATCGGGAAACCTGGTTTCATTCGCGACCGCCAGTCAGGCGTTCGCCGTGTTCATCTAAGACTTTTCAACGCAAAGAAAAAGGCCGCTGCGGCGCATGCCGCAACAGCCTTTTTCTCATAGCGGTTCTTCAGCGGTATTAACGACGCACCAGGCGTCCGGCCCAGATCAGCAGGCAGGCGCCGATAAAGCCGGTGATCAGATAGGCAATCCAGCCAACCCCGAACGGGCCGAAATTGAGAGCCTGCAGAATGGCGTTCAGCACGACCGCGCCAACGATACCCATAACAATGTTCATGAAGATGCCGGTGTTGCTCTTCATGAACATTTCGGCGAACCAGCCTGCCAGACCGCCGATAATGATGGCTGCTATCCAGCCGACGCCATTCAGGTGCATATGCCGTCTCCTTGTGTGATGGAAGAAAGTGCATCCGCAAACGAAGTACCTTGCCGCCGGGTTCCATCTGTAGCAGCGCTTTCAATCTATCACGCGTTGAGCGCGCGGCCATAGGCGTCGAGCACGCTTTCCTTCATCATCTCCGACAGCGTCGGGTGCGGGAAGATGGTGTGCATCAGCTCTTCCTCGGTTGTTTCGAGGTTCATCGCCACGACAAAGCCCTGGATCAGTTCGGTCACTTCGGCGCCGACCATGTGGGCGCCGAGCAATTGACCGGTCTTCTTGTCGAAGATGGTCTTGATGAAACCCTGATCCTCGCCGAGCGCAATAGCCTTGCCATTGGCGGCGAACTGGAAGCGCCCGACGCGGATTTCCTTGCCCTCGGCCTTGGCCTTCGCTTCGGTCAGACCAACAGAGGCGACCTGCGGGTTGCAGTAGGTGCAGCCGGGGATCTTGAGCTTGTCGATGGCATGCACGCCGGGAAAGTTCGCGATCTTTTCGACGCACACCACGCCTTCATGCTCGGCCTTGTGGGCAAGCATGGGCGGACCGGCGACATCGCCGATGGCGTAGATGCCCGGCACGTTGGTCTTGCCGTAGCCGTCAACGACGACGCAGCCACGTTCGGTCTTCACGCCGAGCGCCTCGAGCCCGAGGCCCTCGATGTTGCCCTGCACGCCGACGGCCGAGATCATCCGATCGGCGGTGATCTTCTCGACCTTGCCATCCTTCATCTCGACATGCGCGGTGACCGAGTTCGTGCCCTTCTCGACCTTGGTCACCTTGGCTTCGAGGATGATCTTCATGCCTTGCTTCTCGAACTGCTTTTGCGCGAATTTCGAGACTTCAGCATCCTCGACCGGCATCACCGCCGGCAACAACTCGACCACCGTCACGTCGGCGCCCATGGTGCGGTAGAAGGAGGCGAATTCGATGCCGATGGCGCCTGACCCCATGACCAGCAGCGATTTCGGCATCTCCTTCGGTACCATGGCCTCAAAATAGGTCCAGATCAGCTTGCCGTCCGGCTCGATGCCGGGCAGCGCGCGCGGCCGGGCGCCGGTCGCCAGGATGATGTGCTTGGCGGTGTAGGTGCCCTCGCCCTTGACGCCTTTCGGCACAGGCGGCTGCGGCTCCATCGGCTTCTTGGCCGTCTTCGACACGACGATCTCACCTGGCTTCAAAAGCTTGGCTTCGCCCCAGATGACGTCGACCTTGTTCTTCTTCATCAGGAAGGCAACGCCACCGTTGAGGCGCAACGAGACCTTTCGCGAGCGGTCGACCACGGCAGCCGTGTCGACGCTGACCTTGCCGTCCAGCTTCAGCCCGTAATCCTTCAGATGATCCGAATAATGCATGATCTCGGCCGAGCGCAGCAGCGCCTTGGTCGGGATGCAGCCCCAGTTGAGGCATATGCCGCCGAGATGCTCGCGCTCGACGATCGCCGTCTTGAAGCCGAGCTGGGCGGAACGCACAGCCGTGACGTAGCCGCCAGGGCCGGAGCCGATGATGATGACGTCATAGTTCTCAGCCACGGTCTTCTCCTTCACAATTCCAGCATGACGCGCACGACTGGTGTCAGCGCCTCGCCTATGTTTCGTGTGTTTTCGGCATCGAGGTGGACACCGTCGAGCGGGGTGGTCGCTGCCACGCTGCCGGCGTCGAAGAAGCCGCAGCCAGCCTCATCGGCAAGGGCGGCATAGAGCGGCGCCAGCCGGGTCGAAGCGTCGTCGCCGCCGGCAAACATTTCCTTGAATTCGGCATTGTCGGTGCGGCTGACCACAGGCGGCGACACGATCAGGATCTGCGGCGCCGGCCATTCGAACGGGTAGTCATGGCCACGCACGATGTCGATCAGACGCTGGATACCTTGCTTGGCCGCGACCGGATTGCCGTGGATCCACGGCTTCATGTCGTTGGCACCGAGCATGATGACAATCAGGTCGATTGGAGCATGCGTCGTCAGGATCGTCGGCAGCAGCCTGGCGCCGTTGCGATCGGCGCCAGCCAGATGGTCGTCGAAGGCGGTGGTGCGGCCATTGAGGCCTTCGGCGATGACTTCGACGCCACTGCCGAGCCCGGCCTCCAGTACGCTCGGCCAGCGGTCTTCCAGCGCGTGGCGTCCGCCTTCGGCATTGTAGCCCCAGGTCAGCGAGTCGCCGTAGCAAAGAACCGTCTTCATGCGCCCACCTGTGCCTTGATCGAACCGCTTCCCACCCGCCAGCGCACGAACAGCCAGTGAACCAGCACAGTGGCCAGGTTCGGCTGTGCAACCATGCCGCCGGCGAATCCGGAAATGATGAAAGCGAAGAGGCTGGTGAAGACTGTCCGCACCGTCCTCTCCCTTCCTAGACCAGCATGCCCATCGGGTTCTCGATCAGGCGCTTGAAGGCGACCAGCAGTTCGGCGCCGAGCGCACCGTCGACAGCACGATGGTCGGTCGACAGCGTCACCGACATCACGGTGGCGATTTTGATCTCGCCGTTCTTGACCACCGCCCGCTCCTCACCGGCACCGACGGCCAGGATGGTCGCATGCGGCGGGTTGATGACGGCGGCAAAATCCTTGATGCCGAACATGCCGAGGTTGGACACCGCCGTGGTGCCGCCCTGGTATTCTTCCGGCTTCAGCTTGCGGCTGCGCGCTCGGCTGGCCAGATCCTTCATCTCGTTGGAGATGGTGGACAGCGTCTTTTCGTCGGCATGCCGAATGATCGGCGTGATCAGCCCGCCAGGGATCGACACGGCAACGCCGACATCGGCATGCTTGTGCTTGACCATGGCGGTTTCGGTCCATGACGCATTGGCATCCGGCACTGCCTTCAGCGCCATGGCCATGGCCTTGATCACCATATCGTTGACCGACAGCTTGTAGGCCGGAGCCTCGCCCTTGTCGGTCTTCTTCACCGGAGCCGCCGCATTGATCTGCGTGCGCAGCGCCAGCAGCGCATCGAGCTCGCAATCAAGCGTCAGGTAGAAATGCGGAATGGTGGTCTTGGCCTCGACCAGGCGCCGCGCAATGGTCTTGCGCATGTTGTCATGCGGCACGAGGTCGTAGGAGCCCTGTTCGAACAGTTTCAGCACCTGATCGTCCGACATCGCCTTTACCGCAGGCGCAGGAGCAGGAGCGCCGGCCGGAGCCTTGGCTGCGGGTGCTGCCTTGGCGCCACCGCCGGCAATCGCGGCATCGACATCGGCCTTCACCACACGGCCATGCGGGCCGGTGCCGGTCACACCGGACACATCGACGCCGGCCTCCTTGGCGATGCGGCGTGCAAGCGGCGAGGCGAAAGTGCGCTCACCAGCAGCATGACCATTGCCGGCTGGAGCCGCCTCGGCGTTCGGAGCGGCTGCGGCAGCAGGTTCTGCCTTCGGTGCCTCGGCCTTGGCCGCTTCAGCCTTGGGCGCTTCAGCCTTCGGCGCTTCGGCTTTCGGTGGCGCACCGCCACCGCTTTTCGCGGCAGCGCCTGCATCCTCACCTTCAGCAGCAAGCACCGCGATCAGCGCGTTGACCTTGACGCCCTCTGTGCCGGCGGGAACGACGAGCTTGGCGACCGTCCCCTCATCGACAGCCTCGACTTCCATCGTCGCCTTGTCGGTCTCGATCTCGGCGATGACATCGCCCGGCGAAACCTTGTCGCCCTCTTTCACAAGCCACTTGGACAGATTGCCCTCTTCCATCGTGGGCGACAGGGCCGGCATGGTGATGTTGATTGGCATGTTGTCCTCCCGCCCGGTTCAGCGATACGTGACGGCTTTGACCGCCTCGATGACCTCGCCGACATTCGGCAAAGCCAGTTTTTCGAGGTTGGCCGCGTAGGGCATCGGCACATCCTTGCCGGCGATGGTGATTACAGGCGCATCGAGGAAATCGAAGGCGCGCTGCGACACCTGGTTGGCGATGTGATCGCCGACCGAGCTTTGCGGATAGCCCTCCTCCACCACGACCAGCCGGTTGGTCTTCTTGACCGAGGCGATGATGGTGTCGAGGTCAAGCGGACGGATCGTGCGCAAATCGATGATCTCGGCATCGATGCCCATGCCGCGCAATTCTGCCTCGGCTTTGACCGCATAGGTCATGCCGATGCCGAACGAGACGATGGTAACGTCCTTGCCGGTCTTGTGAATACGCGCCTTGCCGATCGGCAGCACGAAATCATCCAGCTTCGGCACGTCGAAGGACTGGCCGTAAAGGATTTCGTTCTCGAGGAAGATGATCGGATTGGGATCGCGGATTGCAGCCTTGAGCAGGCCCTTGGCGTCGGCCGCCGTGTAGGGCATCACCACTTTCAGGCCCGGAATGTGGCTGTACCAGGCGGCATAGCACTGTGAGTGCTGGGCGGCGACGCGTGCGGCGGCACCGTTCGGTCCACGGAACACGATCGGCGCGCCCATCTGGCCGCCCGACATATAGAGCGTCTTGGCGGCGGAGTTGATGATCTGGTCGATCGCCTGCATGGCGAAGTTGAAGGTCATGAACTCGACGATCGGCTTCAGGCCGGCCATCGCCGCACCGACGCCGACGCCGGCAAAGCCATGCTCGGTGATCGGCGTGTCGACGACGCGGCGCGGCCCGAACTCCTGCAGCAGCCCTTGCGTGATCTTGTAGGCGCCCTGGTATTCGGCGACCTCCTCGCCCATGACAAAAACATCGCCGTCGCGGCGCATTTCCTCGGCCATCGCATCGCGCAGCGCTTCACGCACCGTGGTCGAGACCATCTCCGTGCCAGCCGGAATGTCCGGATCGGCGGCGATTTCCGTCTTTGGTGCAGCAGCGACCGGTGCGGCGGCAGGCTTTGCTGCCTCCGCCTTGTCCTCGGCGGCGGCCGGAGCCTCTGCGTTTGCAGGTGCTTCCGCCTTGGCGGGAGCCGCGGCCTTGCCGATATCCCCGGCACTTTCGCCGTCCTGAAGCAAAACGGCGATCGGCGTGTTGACCTTGACGCCCTCGGTGCCAGCGGCGATCAGGATCTTGCCCAGCGTGCCTTCATCGACGGCCTCGACTTCCATTGTCGCCTTATCGGTCTCGATTTCGGCGATCACGTCGCCGGCGACGACCTTGTCGCCCTCGTTCTTCAACCACTTGGAAAGATTGCCCTCTTCCATGGTCGGCGAGAGAGCGGGCATGAGAATTTCGATCGGCATGTCCTTGCCCTCCCGTTACAATACGATATCGGTCCAGAGTTCGGACGGATCCGGCTCTGCATCGTTCTGGGCAAATTCGGCGGCGTCGGCGACGATGTCGCGGACCTCCTTGTCGATGGTCTTGAGCTCGTCTTCGGTCGCCCACTTCTTCTCGATCAGCCGCGCCTTGACCTGTTCGATCGGGTCATGGTCGGAGCGCATCTTCTGCACTTCTTCCTTCGAGCGGTATTTTGCCGGATCGGACATCGAGTGGCCGCGGTAGCGGTAGGTCTGCATTTCGAGAATGATCGGTCCGTTGCCGGCGCGGCACCATTCAGTCGCCTGGTCACCGGCGGCCTTAACGGCGCGGACGTCCATGCCATCGACCTGGATGCCGGGAATCTTGAACGAAGCGCCACGGTGCGAAAAATTGGTTTCCGCCGAAGAGCGCGACACCGAGGTGCCCATGGCATAGCGGTTGTTCTCGATGATGTAGATCACCGGCAGCTTCCACAGCGAGGCCATGTTGAAGCTTTCATAGACCTGGCCCTGGTTGGCCGCGCCGTCGCCGAAATAAGTCAGCGAGACATTGTTGTTGTCGCGGTAGCGGTTGGCGAAGGCCAAGCCCGTGCCGAGCGACACCTGGGCGCCGACGATGCCGTGACCGCCGTAAAAGTGCTTTTCCTTGGAGAACATGTGCATGGAGCCGCCCTTGCCCCGCGACAGGCCGCCGCGACGCCCGGTCAGCTCGGCCATGACGCCGCGCGGCGACAGCTCCATCGCCAACATGTGGCCGTGGTCGCGATAAGCGGTGATCATCTGGTCGCCGTCGATCAGCGCCATCTTCATGCCGGTGACGACCGCTTCCTGGCCGATATAAAGGTGGCAGAAGCCGCCGATGAAACCCATGCCATAAAGCTGGCCGGCCTTTTCCTCGAAGCGGCGGATGAGCAGCATGTGCCGGTAGGCGGCAAGCTCTTCGTCCCTGGTGAATTCGGCAGGCTTGGGTGCGGAAAGCCCCGATTTGCCGTCGGATTTGGATTTGGCAGGCGCTTTTCTGGCGGCGGTGGCCATGCATCACTCCCTGTTGGCGTCTCTTTGCGGACATTAGAGCAGGATGAAATCTGCTCTGGGGAGATCAGCTCCTCCCCACCGATTTCAGGGAGGCTAACACGCGTCAGAGCGTTGCGCCATGCCGAATTTGCATAGCTGGCATGCGCCTAAGCGTTTAAAATCATTGAAAATATTGGCGATTAACTTGAAATAAGTTATTTCGCTGAGGTCGGCAACATAATGGTGATTTCGTCAGCCTGGGACAGATTGAGTGCCTTGCGCGCCTGCTCATCGAGCATGTCCTTCTCGAGCGTGCCTTCATGCATCAGTCGAACGCGGCGCTCAAGTTCCATGCGGCGCGCCTTGATCGCATCGAGCTGGCCCTGCAGCACAACCGTCTGGGCTTCCAGCTGATATTTCGAGTAGATGCCGAATTCGCCGTGATAGGCATGAAAGCCGAAATAGGCCAGGAACGCCACGCAAAGCGAGGGAATGATCAGCCGGCCGGTGTTTCTCTGCTTGTGCTGACGCGTCCACATCGCCCGATTCCTCTAGAGCATGATGCCGAAAAGTGGGAAGCGGTTTTCGGACGACCTAATGCTCTATCTCTTTGATTTAGAGTCGGATTCAGATTTCGGGTCGAACAGACCTGAAATCATCCGGCTCTAGGCCGCGAACTCAGGCGGCTCGCGATCTTTTTCGCCCGATTGTGCTTAACGGACGGTTACAGGCGACCTGTTTGGCGGCGCCGAAACGAAAAAGGGCGGGAATGCTCCCGCCCTTTTGTCCGGTATCGATGAGCCGGTGTTTCCGGATCAGCCCTTGACCACCGACTTGCCGGCGTAGCTTGCCTGCTTGCCGAGTTCTTCCTCAATGCGGATCAGCTGGTTGTACTTGGCCATACGGTCCGAGCGCGACAGCGAGCCGGTCTTGATCTGTCCGCAATTGGTGGCGACGGCGAGATCGGCAATGGTCGAATCCTCGGTTTCGCCCGAGCGGTGCGACATGACGGCGGTGTAGCCGGCCTTGTGCGCGGTCTCGACGGCGTCGAGCGTTTCCGTCAGCGAGCCGATCTGGTTGACCTTGACCAGGATCGAATTGGCAACGCCCATGCGGATGCCGTCGCGCAGCCGCGCCGTATTGGTGACGAACAGGTCGTCACCGACCAGCTGCGTCTTCTTGCCAATCAGGTCGGTCAGATACTTCCAGCCTTCCCAATCGTCCTCGGCCAGGCCGTCTTCGATCGAGATGATCGGATAGTCGGCGGCAAGCTTGGCCAGGTATTTGGCCTGCGCCTTGGGGTCACGCGTCTTCTTCTCGCCCTCATAGACGTAGTTCCCGTCCTTGAAGAATTCGGTCGCCGCGCAATCGAGGCCGAGCGCAATTTCCTCGCCCGGCTTGAAGCCGGCCTGCTCGATCGATTCCATGATGAAATCGAGAGCCACCGGCGCGCTCTTCAGGTTCGGGGCGAAGCCGCCCTCGTCGCCGACATTAGTGTTGTGGCCGGCATCCTTCAGCTTCTTGCGCAGCGTGTGGAAGATTTCCGAACCCCAGCGCACCCCTTCGCGCAGCGTCGGCGCACCGATCGGCAGGATCATGAACTCCTGGAAGTCGATCGGGTTGTCGGCATGCGCGCCGCCATTGATGATGTTCATCATCGGCACCGGCAGGACATGCGCCTTGGTGCCGCCGACATAACGGTAGAGCGGCAGACCCGAAGCATCGGCCGCGGCCTTGGCCACCGCCAGCGACACGCCGAGAATGGCGTTGGCGCCGAGCCGGCTCTTGTTGGGTGTGCCGTCAAGCTCGATCATGGTCTGGTCGATATGGATCTGGTTTTCGGCTTCCATGCCGCCGATCGCCTCGAACAGCTCGCCGTTCACCGCTTCGACCGCCTTGAGCACACCCTTGCCGAGATAGCGGGCGCCGCCGTCGCGCAGTTCAACGGCCTCGTGGGCACCGGTCGAGGCGCCCGACGGCACCGCCGCGCGGCCCATCGAGCCGTCTTCGAGAATGACATCGACCTCGACGGTCGGATTTCCACGGCTGTCCAGGATTTCACGCCCGACAATGTCGATGATGGCGGTCATTTGCGATGTCCTCGATTGATCTGATGAATGCCGCACGTCTTAGCCAAAGCGCCGCAAAAGGCAATCGGCCGGCCGGCAATTATTGCCGCGGCATCAGCCCAAAGCGCGGCGCGTTTAAAACGGATTCAGTCGCGACGCTTCAGGTTTTGTTTTCAAGCATGTCGTTCTCCCAAAACCGGGACTACTTTTGGGCGACATGGATCAGGCGATTCACGAAGCGCAAATCGCTGTCATCATAAGTCATGTACGATCAGCCGGCTTCCGGTTAAGGTGCAGCGCGCGGGGCGAAACAGGAGGAGTTTCGCCATGTCCCAGTTGAGTGGTATCGTGAGTCTGTTCCTGATCGCGGCGGCCTTTCTGACGTCATGCGACAATCGGCAGTCGCCGTCCAAGGCGATAGTCCCTTTGCACATCAGCGAGTAGCTGCTGCATCAAACCAAAAAATGGCCCCGTCGCAACGGGGCCATTTTTGGTTTTGGGCTGTCAGTGCCAGTAAGGCGTGACTTTGTAGTATTCGTAGGATGCGTCGCGAGCGGTCTCGCCATTCGCGTCGGTCAGTTCGTTGATCGAATAGGCGGGTGCCGCCTTCAACTGCTCCTTGGAAAACGGCACGACATAGCCGCCCATGTCCTCATCATAGTCGAGGCTGGCCCACGGAATGGCGTGATATTTCTCGCCGATGCCGAGGAAGCCGCCAAAACCGATCACCGCGAACATAATGCCGTTCGCCATCTTGTCGAGCATTACATCCTCGATGCTGCCGATGCTCGTACCTTCGGTGTTGTAGACCGATGTGCCGATGACTCGCGAAGCGGCGATGGCTTGGGTGTGGCCTGTCTGGGTTGTCATGATTGTGCTCCTCACAGTCGTTGAACCATACTTGGACAATGAGGGGCGCAGGCGAAGGTTCCCGACTTTTTCGGCGTCGACCGATCACTCCGCGACGACGAAGGTGACCTTCATATTGACGCGATAAGCAACAATCTTGCCGTCTTGGACGACGATCTTCTGGTCCTGGATCCAGGCGCCCTCGACGTTCTTCGGGGTTTTGGGTGCGCGCGCAATTCCCTGTTCGATGGCGTCCTGAAAGAAAGCTCTTCTTCGATGACGATGTGATTTCGGTGCCGCGGGGACAGACATCGCTCCTGCTGCCAAAACGCTCATTTGCCGGTCGAGCGTACAGGCGGCTTGCGCCTCCACAAGCGTCGGCGGTCGACAGAGGATATGTCCGGGCTAGAGACCCTTGGCGATGCGGTCGAATGCCATCAGCCGATCGAGCAGGGCAGGCATGTCCTTCAGCGGCAGCATGTTCGGGCCGTCGGAAGAGGTCGAATTGTCAGGATCCTGATGGGTCTCGATGAACACGCCGGCGACGCCGACAGCGACGGCCGCGCGCGCCAGCGTCTCGACAAAGCGGCGCTCGCCGCCCGAGGAGCCCCCCTGCCCGCCCGGCTGCTGCACCGAATGGGTAGCATCGAAGATCACCGGCGCGCCGATCTCGGCCATGATGGGAAGAGCGCGCATGTCGGAGACCAGCGTGTTGTAGCCGAAAGAGGCGCCGCGCTCGGTGGTCAGCACATTGGCGTTGCCGGAACCGGTGATCTTGGCGACGACGTTCTTCATGTCCCAGGGAGCAAGGAACTGTCCCTTCTTCACGTTGATGACCTTGCCGGTTTTCGCCGCGGCGACCAGCATGTCGGTCTGGCGCGACAGGAAAGCCGGAATCTGCAGGACATCGACATGCGGCGCGACGATGGCGCACTGCTCCTCGGTGTGGACATCGGTCAGCACGGGGAGCGAAAATTCCTTGCGCAGTTCGTCGAAGACGGGAAGAGCCGCGTCCATGCCGGCGCCGCGCGTCGCCGACAGCGAGGTGCGGTTGGCCTTGTCGTAGCTGGTCTTGTAGACGAGGCCTATGCCGAGCCTGCCGGTCAGTTCCTTCAGCGCGCCGGCCATGTCGAAGGCATGCTGGCGCGATTCAAACTGGCACGGGCCGGCGATCAGGGACAAAGCCGCCTTGTTGTCGAAGACGACATTGCCGACGGTTACAGACGAATTGGGCGCCATCGAACTGGACGCTTGCGGCTTGCTCATGGGATCTCCCGGAAGATGAAAGCCGCGCCCTGTCCGGGTGCGGGCCGCACGACAATATCATTGCCCGTTATATCGTATTGGACGGAATTGGCTGCAAGCAGCCTCGATGTCACATCGGCGTTCCGAACCGAAAAGACCACCGCTGCGAAGCGCAGATCTGTCGGCGCGCCGGCCGGCAGGCCAAAGCGCGCGGTGAAAGCCGCGCGGTCGAGCACGCTCAAATCTGCATTCGGCAAGGGAAACATGCCGCCCTGCCTGTCGGCGGCCGGATCATCCACCGCCACGGAAATCAGCCCATGCTGCTTACCAGGCGCATCGCTGACCGCCAAGATCTCGACAATTCCGGTCGCGCCGTTGGCGTGGGCCTGCAAAGCCGTGCGGTCAACATCAGGCGCGTTGACGCGCTCGCAGGCAAACAGAAAGGCGTCCGTGGCTTCGGCTCCGGCTGCGAAGGCGAGCTTGAACGATGCGGTGTCGCTTTTGCCGGCCGGGTCGGTGAAGGCGCGCGAAAAACCCAGCATTTCTCCCGCCGAGACGCCGGCATCGACATAGCGTCCATGGTCGGCATCGGCATTGCCCGTACCTAGAACAATGGCGGAAAATCCCTCGTCGCCGTTGCCGTCGCGATAGGCGCGATCACGCGTGACGAAGACATTGCCGTCTGCGATAGCCTTTGTCGCCACCTGTTCGTCGCCGACCGCCAGCGGTTCGAGATAGGGGCCGTCGGCCAGGAAAACACAGCAGTTTTCCGTTCCGAAGGGATGGATGCCGGTCGGGGCCACGACGAAGCCAAGCGCGGCGAGCCGGGCTCGCGCCACCTCAAGGCTCTGCGTCGGCAGCACCAGGTGATCGAGCGGATGAGTGCCAGTGGTGGTTCGGGTCATGCAGCCGCGATGTGCATCATTCCGCAAATCGGTTCAAGACTTGATCGCAATCCCGGCCAGTTCGCCCGCCAGTTCACCGGACGTGGAAAAGGCACCAACTGGTACAAGGCCTCAATCAGCTTCCGGCAACGACATCGGCGGAATAGCGCAGTTCGCGCATCGGTTTGACCTTGCTGGTGGTCTGCGCATAGAGCGGGTGCGCCTTGTAGGCGGCCAGCGCGGCGTCATCGGCGAACTCCGCATAGACGACCACGTCGACTTCATCCGACATCGGATCGACCTTGGTGTTGAGCGTGACCTCGAACAGGCTGGAATGGGGAATCTCGCCGAGCGCCAGCAGGCCGGTGCGCACGGCCTCGACATCCTCTTTACGCCGCGCGCTGAAGAAAACGATATGCCGGATCAACGCCGCCTCCTCGATCAAAAATGCCGGGGTTCTTTTGTGACGGCAGGACTGTGGCGTCAATCGACAAGGATGTCGCGGGTGCCGATCGTTCGAATGGATGCTAGATCTGGCCGGTGATGGATCGCACGACGTGCGAGACACCCCTCACGGTGGCGTCGAGATACCGGCCCTCACGGTACATGCCGTCCCAGATCAGGAAGAACGCGATGGCGGCGATGACGATTACATAACGCATGGCTAAATCTATCGCACAAGCAAGGGAGCAGCCATAGGCGTTTTCGGCGCGCACGGCCTTTGCTGTGCAAAAGGCGGATCCACGCCAACGAGAGCAATCCGCTTGGCACAGCCCCGCTTGCAGCCTGCCTCTTGAAGTTCCCCCTGATGACGTGGAAGATTGTCGCAGGGATTCACTGGGAAGTGCTGAAGCTCCGGTTAAGGGGCACGCGCTTTCGTTCGACCCGCCCGCCGCCGAACCGGTCAGCTACCGGATCAAGGCAACGGCGTTCGGACCTGGCGAATGATCCAAGAGAACCGCGGGTCGGCAATTTGCGCCGGCACCGCGGAAATCCAGGGGCATGAGATGGCACAAAAGGAACATTTTGGCGTAGCGTTGAGCGATGCGATCCGGCTCGACGAATTCAATTTCGCCGAGATCGTCAGGGGTTTGCCGGCGAAGGCGCGCATGGTGCTGTCGGCGGCGATGAACCTGCCGCGCGGGTCGCTCAAGGTCAGGATGCCGGATGGCCGCGCCGTCCTCGTCGGCGGCAAAGGACCTGGCCCAGACGCCGAACTGGTGCTCAAGAACTGGCGCTTGCCCGGCCGCGCCTTTTCCGGCGGCACGATCGGCGTTGCCGAATCCTATATGGACGGCGATTGGGAAAGCCCCGACGTGACCAGCTTCCTGGAACTGTTCGTGGTCAATTCGGTCATTGGGGAGCGTATCGCGGGCGGCACCAGTTGGCTGATCAACACCGTCCAGCGCATTCGCCACTGGTTCAACCAGAACACGCGCACCGGCTCGAAGCGCAACATCTCGGCGCATTACGACCTCGGCAACGCCTTCTACAAGGAATGGCTCGATCCGAGCATGACCTATTCCTCGGCGCTCTACGCGACCGGCGCCAACGACCTGGAAAGCGCCCAGGCCGCCAAATATCGCGCCCTGGCCAAGGATATAGGAATCGGCCCGAAGGACCACGTGCTGGAAATCGGCTGCGGCTGGGGCGGCTTCGCCGAATTCGCGGCGCGCGAGATCGGCTGCCGGGTGACCGGGCTGACGATCAGCCGCGAGCAGCACGACTTCGCCACGGCACGCATCGTCAAGGCCGGGCTTGCCGACAAGGTTGACATCAAGCTGCAGGATTATCGCGACGAAACCGGCACCTATGACCGCATCGCCTCGATCGAGATGTTCGAAGCGGTCGGCGAGAAATACTGGCCCGTGTTCTTCAGCAAGATGAAGGCCTGCCTGAAGCCCGGCGGCACCGCCGGCCTGCAGATCATCACCATCAACGAAGCTTCTTACGACACGTATCGCGCAAGGCCGGATTTCATCCAGCGCTACGTGTTCCCTGGTGGCATGCTGCCGACGCCGTCGATCCTGAAGGCACTGGGCAAGGATCACGGCCTCGCCCATCTGCGCGAGCGCGTGTTTCCGGACGACTACGCGCGCACGCTCGCCGAATGGCGCCTGCGGTTCTGGGCGTCATGGGAGAAGATCGTCCCGCTCGGCTTCGACGACCGCTTCAAGAAGCTGTGGGAATTCTACCTGCACTATTGCGAGGCCGGATTCCGCGCCAGCTACATCGACGTGCGCCAGGTGGTCTACAAGGCGTAGGCCGACACGCCTTTCGATTTCATTGCCGCCGACCAGCCTATGTCGAGCATGATCTCGACATCGCCGCGCGATCGCCGTCAAAAAGTCCGATCGCGAAGCAGGATGCCGCGCAGGACGGACGAATCGGAAATCACCTGATGCGCAAACGGACGATCTTCTTCGGCGTCATGGTTGTCGCTGCGGCGGGCATCTGGCTCAACAACACGTCTCTGTTGTCGAGCCGCCCCGCCGGCAGCCCGGAGGTGCTTGCCCATCGCGGCCTTGCCCAGGACTACGCTCGCGCAGGCATGACAGGAGAGACCTGTACGGCCAGTCGCATGTTGCCGCCGCGCCATCCCTACCTCGAAAACACGATCCCCTCGATGGAGGCCGCCTTCGCACTGGGAGCGGATGCGCTCGAACTGGATATTCACCCGACGACAGACGGCAAGTTCGCCGTCTTCCACGATTGGATGCTCGATTGCCGCACCGAAGGCAAGGGAGAAACACGCAGCCATTCCATGGCCGAGTTGAAGACGCTCGATGTCGGCTATGGCTACACGGCCGATGGCGGCAAGAGTTTTCCATTTCGCGGCAAGGGTATCGGCATGATGCCGTCGCTGGATGAGGTTGTGACGCATTTCCCGGCCCACCGCTTCAACGTCAACGTCAAGAGCAACGATCCGGGCGAAGGCGAGAAGCTGGCCGCCTGGCTTGCCAGGCTGGCGCCTGTGGAGCGCGACTATCTGTCGGTCTATGGCGGCGACAAGCCGATTGCCGCAATCAAGACCGCGCTGCCGGACATGCATACGCTAAGCCGCGCGTCGCTGACGCAATGCATCCTGCGCTATGCCGCGTTTGGCTGGAGTGGCTACGTTCCAGATGCCTGCCGCAAAGGCACCTTGCTCATCCCCGTCAACATCGCGAAATGGATGTGGGGTTGGCCGAACCGGTTTCTCGATCGCATGCAGGGCGTCGATAGCCGCGTCTACCTGCTCGGCCCCTATTCCGGCGGCGACTTTTCGCAAGGGGTCGACGATCCCGAACTAATCGAGCAGCTGCCGGACGGCTATTCCGGCGGCATTTCCACGGATGCGCTGGATCTCGTCTTGCCTGACATCAAGGAGCGGTTCGCGCCGCGGGCTGAATCCACGCCATAAGGCCTGGACTCGAGCCGACCCGAACCACCCTTCAGAGAAGGATGCGGTATTTCGCGAATCCTGCCTCGCCCTCGCCCGCCGGTTCGATCTTCAGCGATTTCACCTGCGCAATGAAATCCTTCGCCTTGGCGCCGGTTTCGAACACGGCGCTGGTTCCAGGCAGCGGCGCGAACGACCAGTTGCCGTCCGCCGACGGGTTGATCGTGCCTTCGCTGACGATATAACGGACGATGACGTCGCGATTGGTGTCCGGCGCTTCATAGATAATCTTCGAGGCATTGATGTCGGGGAAATTGCCGCCGCCACCGGCCCGGTAGTTGTTGGTCGCGACGACGAATTTCTGTTTGGGATCAATCGCTTTTCCATCGAAACTCAGGTCGACAATGCGATTGGCGCCAGCGTTAGCCGGCCCGCCCTTGGCATCGTATTTCGACGGCTGCGACAGGTCTATTTTATAGGTCACACCGTCGATGACGTCGAAATTGTAGGATGGGAAGTCGGTGTTGATAAGGGCCTGATCGGCCTTCCCTGGCTCGATCCGGTTGAAGATGCCGGCCGACATTTCCAGCCATTCCTTGACCTGCGCCCCGGTGATTTCGACCGCACGCACGGTGTTGGGATAGAGGTAGAGGTCGGCAACGTTCTTGATGGCGATGTCGCCGGCCGGCACGTCGGTATAGTAGTCGGCGCCGTTGCGCCCACCGGCCTTGAACGGAGCGGCGGCCGACAGCAGCGGCAAATCCTTCCATTGCGTGTTCTTGAGAATGTCTTTGAGGTACCAGGTCTGCGCCTGGCTGACGACCTGCACCGACGGGTCGTCAGCGACCAGCGCGAAATAGGAATAGAGCGGCGCGGAGGTCTTGCCGACAGGACGCCGCACATAGGCCAGCGTCGCCTGGTGGTCCTGTTCGAGCGCCGCGATGATGCGCTTGTCGTCCGGGACAGTCGGTTTGTTCTTGTTGTCGACGCGTTCGAAGATCGGCCGCGCCTCGGAAGTAGCTGAAACGACCTTCCATTTCGACCCGTCGCGTTCCAGCATCAGGTCGATCAGCCCCATATGCGAGCCCCAGAAGCCGCCCATGACGGCGGGTTTGCCCTGCAGCGTGCCTTTTTGCGTGTCGACACCATCGAGCGACTGGAAATCCTTCTTGCCCGGAAACACCAGATGCTGGTGACCGGTGAACACCGCGTCGATGCCGTCGACACCGGCGACGAAGAACGAGGCGTTCTCCATCGTGTCGCCCTGCTTCACGTCGATGCCGGAATGCGACAGCGCAATGACGATGTCGGCGCCTTCCTCCTTCATCTGCGGCACCCAGGCCTTGGCCGCCTCGACTATGTCGCGTGTCTTGACGTTGCCTTCCAGATTTTTCAGATCCCAGACCATGATCTGCGGCGGCACGAAGCCGATGATGCCGATCCTGATCGGCTGCTCGGCGCCCGAGCCATCCTTGATCTTCTTGTCGAGGATGACATAGGGCTTCAGATAGAGCTTGTCGTCGCGCGGGTTCGCGGCAAGCTCGGTACCCCGGATCAAATTGGCGCAGACGAAGGGAAAATTGGCACCGGCCAGTACCTTGTCCAGGAACGACAGGCCGTAGTTGAACTCGTGATTGCCCAGCGTCGAGCACTCGTAGCCGAGCAGGTTCATGCCTTTCATGATCGGATGCAGGTCGCCGTCCTTCAGCCCCCTCTCATAGGCGATGTAGTCGCCCATCGGATTGCCTTGCAGCAGGTCGCCATTGTCGATCAGCATCGAATTGATGGCTTCCTTGCACACTGCGTCGATCAGGGAAGCCGTGCGCGACAGGCCCATCGTATCGTTCGCTTTGTCGGCGTAGTAATCGTAAGGCAGCACGTTCACATGGATGTCGGTGGTCTCCATGATCCGCAGATGCGCCTGGTTACCTTGAGCCCTGGCCGAGAAGGGATGCAGCATGATCAGCGCCCCTGTGGCGGCGGCGCCCGCAAGGAGATCACGACGGGAGACGGGACGGAGCAGTTGCGACATGTTTTCTCCTTCGACAACCTGACAGGCCCTGCCCCGAAGCGAACTTCGCTCTGAAACCCGTTTAAGTCCATTCAACAAGTCGCGCGCATCAAGCCGCCACTCGATCAGCAACAGATGACGTGCGGATGAACGATCCCGGTGAAAAATCAGCCCTTGTCATCGTCGCCCTGGGTGATCAGCCGCGCGCTGCGTTGCCCCGTCGCGTAGATCCATAGCCAGCTCAGCGAAACCGCAAGCCGGTTGCGAAAGCCGATCAGGAAATAGATGTGGGCCACTCCCCACAGCCACCAGGCGAGCCAGCCGGTGAGCTTGATCCAGCCGAAATCGATGGCGGCGGCGCGTTTGCCGATCGTCGCCAGATCGCCGGCATGCTTGTAGTGGAAAGGACGCGGGGTCGTGTCACCGCCGAGCCGGGCCTTGATGGTAGCCGCAACATGTCGGCCCTCCTGCTTGGCGGAAGGCGCCACGCCGGGAACCGGCCGCCCGTCCGGTCGCAGCACATAAGCGGCGTCGCCGATGACGAAGATCTCCGGGCTGCCGGGCACGCTGAGGTCAGGCTCGACCAGCACCCTGCCCGCGCGGTCCGCCTTCGCTCCCAGCCATTCGGCGGCTGGCGAAGCGGCAACGCCGGCTGCCCACAGGATCGTTCGGGCTGCCAGTTGCTTATCGCCAAACACAACACCTTCGGCGTCGCAGCGCGTGACGGCCCGGCCGAGCTCGACCGTCACGCCGAGCCGCTCGAGCGCCTTCGATGCATAGTCGGAAAGTTTCGGTGCGAAATTGGCCAGGATGCGATCACCGGCCTCGATCAGCACCACGCGCGTTTGCCGCGTGTCGATGTTGCGGAACTCGCCGCGCAGCGTGTCATGCGCCAACTCGACGATGGTGCCGGCAAGCTCGACGCCGGTCGGCCCGCCACCGACGATCGCAATGGTCAGCGACGCCTGGCGTTTGGCGGGATCGGTCTCCCGCTCGGCCTGCTCGAAGGCAAGGAGAATGCGCCGCCGAATGGTGGTGGCGTCCTCCAGCGTCTTCAGGCCAGGTGCGAAAGGTTCCCATTCGTCATGGCCGAAATAGGCATGGCGGGCACCGGTGGCGAGCAGCAGCGTGTCGTAGGCGACGGCGCTGCGGTCATCGAGCAGCACGCGCTTGCCGGCGCGGTCGACACCGGTGACATTGGCGAGCAGCGTTGTCACATCCTTGCGCTTGCGCAGGAGATGGCGAACCGGCCAGGCAATTTCGGAGGTCGCCAGCGCCGTGGTCGCCACTTGGTAGAGCAGTGGCTGGAAGAGGTGATGGTTGCGCTTGTCGATCATGGTGATGCGCACCGGCGCGCCAGCAAGCGCGCGGGTGAATTCGAGACCGCCGAAACCCGCGCCGACTACAACGACATGATGGCTGGCCTGGTTCATCTTATTTCACCCCTGACGGGCAATATTGCCTGGCTGAAATGTAGGTACTTTTGTGCAATGCAGCAACGACCGCCGGTGCCCGAGACTCGTCGTTCCATGTCGTGAATGCACGTTGTTGTATCGTATCGCGAGGTATAGCGTCATCGAACACGCTTACGAGGTACGCATGGCCAACGATCATGACGACCCAAGTCCGGCGCAGTATTCGTCGCCGCCCTGCTTCATGCACGAACTCGATCCGGAATTTCGCGCGCCGCTGTCCGACTGGACCGATGTCAGGCGCTGGCGCAAGGCCGAGCGCGAACGGCTGATCGCCGCCCGGCTGGCGGTTTCGGCCGACGCGCGAACGGTGATGTCGCTACGCATCGCCGAAGGCCTGGACGCGATCATCGGCGAGATCGCCGGCCGCATGGTCAGTCTTTACTGGCCGTTTCGCGGCGAGCCGGATTTGCGGCCCTGGATGGCGTCCATAAACGAACGCGGCGGCCGCACCGCGCTGCCCATCGTCATCGAGAAGGGACAGCCGCTGATCTTTCGCGCCTACAAAGCGGGCGACCGGCTGGAAAAAGGTGTCTGGAACATCCCGATCCCGGCCGAGGGCGATCCGGTGCTGCCGGACATCGTCATCTCGCCGATCGTCGGCATCGATCCCCAGAACTACCGCCTCGGTTATGGTGGCGGTTTCTTCGACCGCACGCTGGCAGCGATGCCGTTCAAGCCGCTGGTCATCGGCGTCGGCTACGAACTGCAGCGCATCGCGACGATCTACCCGCAACCGCACGATATCCCGATGGATCGGGTGGTAACGGCGGTCTAAGCCATTTCCGGCTTCATCCCCATGGCGGTCCTATCGACGATTTCGCGCAGGGCAAAGGACGAATTGATCTTGGTCACGTGCGGCATCGCCGACAGCCACTCCTTGTGGATCCGCTCATAGTCGACGAGATCCTTTGCGGCGATCCGCAGGATGTAGTCGTACTCGCCCGACATCAGGTGACAGGACAGCACGTTCGGACAGCGCTTGATCGCCGCCTCGAAATCCGACAGCGTCTTCTCGAACTGTCCCGACAGCGATATGTGCACGATCGCCGTCATCTGATGGCCAAGTGCTGCATTGGAAAGCCGGGCGTGGTAGCCACGAATGGTTCCGGATTTCTCCAGATTGTCGAGCCGGCGCGAACAGGCCGACTGTGACAGGCCGACCTTCTCGGCCAGCGCCGCATTGGGTATCCTGCCATCCTTCTGCAAAGCCTCGAGAATGGCGATATCAATCCTGTCGAGCGGCATTATTCGTGAATCCTGCGAATATCTTATTGTTTTGCGCAACGATTATCGAAACCGGCCAGTTGACGCAAGCGCATTCGCAAACACCTGCGCAACGATTCGTGGTTCACTCCATCCATACAGGGAACGAGCCCAAAGGGCCGGATCAGGAGAAGAAAATGCGCGTCGGCTGCCCCAAGGAAATCAAGAACCACGAATACCGCGTCGGCCTCACCCCCGGCTCGGTCCGTGAATATGTCGCCCATGGCCACGAAGTGCTGGTTGAGACCGGGGCCGGGGCCGGCATCGGCGCCGATGACAACGCCTATCGCGCCGCCGGCGCCACGATTGCCAAGACGGCCGCCGAGGTGTTCGCCAGGTCGGACATGATCGTCAAGGTCAAGGAGCCGCAGCCTGGCGAATGGGCGCAGCTTCGCGAAGGCCAGATCCTGTACACCTATCTTCATCTTGCCCCGGATCCGGAGCAGACCAAGGGGCTGCTTGCGTCCGGCGTGACCGCAATCGCCTACGAGACCGTGACCGACGACCGTGGCGGCCTGCCGCTGCTGGCGCCGATGTCGGAAGTTGCCGGACGCCTGTCGATCCAGGCCGGCGCCACGGCGCTGCAGAAGGCCAATGGCGGCCGCGGCGTGCTGCTCGGCGGCGTGCCCGGCGTGCTGCCCGGCAAAGTCACCGTGCTCGGCGGCGGCGTCGTCGGACTGCACGCTGCCAGGATGGCGGCGGGACTTGGCGCCGACGTCACCATCATCGATCGCTCGATCCCGCGTCTGCGCCAGCTCGACGACCTCTTCGCCGGCCGCGTCCACACCCGTTACTCGACTGTCGAGGCGCTCGAAGAAGAGTGTTTTTCAGCCGACATCGTCGTCGGCGCGGTGCTGATCCCGGGTGCCGCGGCACCAAAACTGGTTTCGCGCGAAATGCTGTCGGGCATGAAGAAGGGCTCGGTTCTGGTCGACGTCGCCATAGACCAGGGCGGCTGCTTCGAGACCTCGCACGCCACCACTCATGCCGAGCCGACCTATGAGGTCGATAGCGTCATCCACTACTGTGTTGCCAATATGCCCGGCGCCGTGCCGGTGACCTCGGCCCACGCGCTCAACAACGCCACGCTTCACTATGGCCTGCAGCTTGCCGACAAGGGTCTGAAGGCGCTGGTCGACGATCATCATCTGCGCAACGGCCTCAATGTCCACAAGGGCAAGATCACCAACCGGGCTGTCGCCGAGGCACTCGGCTACGAACTGGTCGAGCCGAAAGCCGTTCTCGCCGCCTGATTTTCACGAAAACAGCTCCTTTCAATCCAGCCCGCCGGTTCCATGCCGGCGGGTTTTTTCTTGCGAGCTGTTTTCCAGCAAAGCACGGCGTGGAAAAATGTGACGCTACGGCACTTAGCTCATCATTGTTGCATATTTGTCATTCCCGTGCCGGCCGACTCCCTGCTAGAGACATTCTGGGTTTACTCATTGGGGTACGGGCATATGTTCATTCGCACATCCGCGAAGTCTTTTCTTCTTGGGGCTGTTTCTGCTGTGGCTTTGGTGTCTGCTGCTCATGCAGCCGATGTTGTACAGCCAGTTGAAGCCAGCGGCTTCAACTGGAGCGGCGCTTACGTCGGCGTTGGCGGCGGCTTTGGCGCTAGCGTGCATAAGTTCAGCGTGCCGGGCCTGGGCTTCAATGGCCTTGGTGGAAATGGCGTATTTGGTGAATTGACCGCAGGCTACGACTACATGGTTTCGGAGCGTTTCCTGCTCGGCGGTTTCATCGACGCGAATTTGAGCAATATCGGCCCCTCGTTGAGCATTGCCGGTGGCGATGTAGATCTGACAAATTCCTATGGCTTCGATGTTGGCCTGCGCGCCGGCTACCTGCTCAATCAGAATACGCTGGGCTATGTGCTCGGTGGCTATACCTGGCAGCATTTCAAGCTTGATGGCTCGGGCGCAGCGGACGGCTTGGAATTTTCGCAGGACCGCAGTGGCTATGTTCTCGGCGTTGGCATGGAAACCGTGCTGCGTGGCAACTGGACGCTGAAGACCGAATACCGCTATGCAGACTACGGCGGCAAGTCGGTCCTCGATCTTGGCGGCGCCTCTCTGGATGTCGAGCCGTCCACCCACACCTTCCATATCGCTGCCAACTATCGCTTCGGCGCGCAGAATGGTGGCGGCACTTCTTTTGCTAGCCCAGCCCACAACTGGAGCGGGTTCTATGTTGGAGGTGCGCTCGGTGCCGGCACGATGGTGCATGACCTGACGCTCCTAGGTGCCGTTGAGTTGGACGGCATCGGCGGCGAAGGCGTGTTCGGCGAGGCCAGCGTCGGTTATGATCATGATTTCGGCAGCTGGGTCGCAGGCGTTCAGTTGGACGCCCGTTATTCTGGCATCCAGTCCAAGCTTGATATCGGCGGCGGCTCAATCAAGGGCGACGCGGACTATGGCTTCGATGCCCTTGCTCGAGTTGGTGCCAAGGTCAACGAATCAACCTTGGCCTATGTGCTCGGCGGTTACAGCTGGCAGCATTTTGATCTGCATGCAGAAGCACCGGGTGGCGGCAGCGCCGACATCTACGACTGGGGCTCCAGCGGCTTCTCGATCGGTGGCGGCTTGGAAACAGCCGTTTCCAGCAATATGACCCTCGGCCTCGAGTACCGCTACTCGCAGTACCAGAAAGAAGACTTCGGCTCGGGTGGCATCCTCGAAGACACGCCGTCCTTCCAGACCGTCCGTCTCGGCGCGAAGTACAAGTTCAACTAAAAGGCCCTCCAGCCAAACAGTTGCAGCCCGTCGGCTCCATGCCGGCGGGCTTTTTCGTTGCACGAACAATTCTTGCGAAACCGCAGGCAACAAAAAAGCGGAGCCAAAGCCCCGCTTCCTCGATGTCGAGATTGCCGCCGGTTCATCCGCGGTCGGCAAATCGATCGACAGTCGCTTTCTATCGCGAATATGCGACGGGAGTACGACAACTGTTTCCAGCGGCTAATCTCAGCCTCAAGCGCGCTCGATGCGGCACTGGTAGCAATTGTTGCGCGCCGAACGGACATGGACGTAGGCGATCTCGTCGCGTTCCAGCAAGGTCTTGGCCCGCCCGGTGATGTCTCCGGTCGGGATCACGCCGCCGCTGCCATAGACGATGCGATCATCACTGCCATAGCCGCGCACGATGTAGTCGGGGCTTTCGAGAATCTCGGGCAGCGCCTCGCTCTCGGCAGCGCGGTCACATGCCTCGGCATGCAGGAAGATCGGCCCTGTTTCGGCATAGGGCTGAAGCTCCGGGAATGGCCTGTATGCCAGAACAAGATAGGCTTCGCCGGCTCCTATGTTCTTCAAGCAATGCCGGCAAGGCATGCCGTCACCGTCGGAGATCTTTCGCTCGGGCGTTTGGCCATAGGCATCGACGCCACCGCGCCGCAACGTCCTGACATCTTCGGTCGGCAAAGCTTTGAACTGGATGGCCATGGAAAAATCTCCGGTGTCGTCGACTGGAAATTATGCCTTTGAACTCTCGCCGCCCACCCGATTCCTGCCAAATGTCGAAGAGCCGATCGCCCCTCGGCGATCGGCTCTCATCAAGTTCCGTCAAAGGCGCCGGCTAATTAAAATTCGGAGCTGCGACTCAGCGGATGAAATCGTCAAAGCGGCGCAGCGTTACCCGGCGATTTTGCCAATTTTCGTTCTGCGTCTGCACCAGCAAAAACTCCTCCCCATAGCCGACTGTCTCGAGAGCATGACCCGGCACCCTAAATTCGCGCACCAATGTGCGCTTGAGCGAAACGGCGCGCTGTTCGGACAGGACCTGGTTCGACTGAAAGGAGCCGACGGCGTCGGTATGGCCCTCGATCAGCACGCGGGCACCGGGATCGCGGCGCAGGATGCGCCGCAGCGCGTCGGCAATGGTCTCGATCTTGTCGTATTGCGAGTTGGCAATAGCCGCCGAACCGAAGGCGAAGTTGATCGACTGGATATCGATCGAGCGGGCCATGCGGCGCAAATCCGGACGCCGCTTGAATTCCCGGATGGTGACGCGCTCGTTCGGCCGCAATTTCACACGCGGCGCCGCCTCGAGCTTCCGCTCGATCGTCGCGGCCGAAGGCGTTGTCGCCTGGGCTGCGGCCAGGCTTGGCATGGCAATCGCCGCAATCAGCGCGGCGGCAAGTGTACGGCGGGTCAGCATGTCTCGTCTCCTTCGGCCTTGGCCGCGTTGATGGTGCGGGCAACATGCCAAAAGCAGCCTGAAGGGCCGATGAACGACGGGTTCAGATTCGAGCTGGTGTCAGCTTCCGGCTAGGGCCGCATGACGCTGGCCGCGCGCTCGGTGAAAGGCAGCGGATGGACGATTTCCTTCTTTTGCGCCACCGGTGCGAAGCCGAGCTTCTGGTAGAGCGGCAGAGCCGCCGGATGATCGAGCGTGCAGGTCTGCACCGTCACCCGCTTCGGCCCATGCGACCATGCGGCAGAGATCGCGGAGCCGAGGAACCAGCGGCCGATGCCTTGCCCGGTCGCATGTTCCATCATGCCGAAATAGGCGAGCTCGACTTCTTCCGGCAGATGCGGCTTGAGATCGAAGAAGCCGGCCGGCGCGCCGTCGAGATAGAGCACCCTGATGTCGCGATCCTCGCGATGGATGCCGGCGGAAAGCTCGTCGTCATCCAGCCTCAGCACATTGACCCAGTGCCATTTGCGCCCCACCCGGTCCATCAGATAGCGGTAGAAATGCAGCGGAATGTCCTTGGTCTTCAGCAGCGCGACCTGACGGTTGTACGGCACAGGCGGCGAATAGGCCGGAGGCACATGCATCTCGAGGAACGTCACCGTGACGTCAATGTCTTCCAGCGCGCCGTTTTCCATCGTCTTCATTCCTTGCCGGTCACGACAGGCGTGTCGGAAAGCCCGCCCCACTCCGTCCAGGAGCCGTCGTAAAGCCTGTTGTTCGTATGGCCAAGCGTTTCCAGCGCCAGCGTCACCACCGCCGCGGTAATACCGGAGCCGCATGACGTGACGACAGGTTTCGACAGATCGATGCCGGCCTCCTCGATCACCTTGCGCAGGCGATCCTTCGACAGCAGCTCGCCATTTTCCGACAGCGCCGAATAGGGCAGATTGCGCGCGCCAGGCATATGGCCGGAGCGGATACCCGCGCGCGGCTCAGGCTCGGCGCCGGTGAAGCGGCCCGGCCCCCGGGCGTCGGCGATCTGGCTTGCCCTGGTGTCGACGATCCGGCGCATGTCGGCGAGGCTGGCGATGCGCCCGGCGTCGAAATCGGCATGGAACACACTTGGCGCGATCTTGGTCGGCTCAGCCGTCACCGGCCTGCCGGCGGCTTTCCAGCCATCGAAGCCGCCATCCAGAATATAGGTTTGGAAGACGCCCATCACCCGGAACATCCACCATGCCCGGGGCGCCGAGAAGAAACCCGGACCATCGTAGACGACGATGGTGTCATCGGCCGAAACACCCATGGCGCCGACATACTGGGCGAAATGCTGCGGCGACGGCAAGGTATGCGGCAGGGGCGAATCCGGGTCCGAGACGGCATCCTGATCGAGAAATCGTGCGCCGGGGATATGGGCCGACTCATACTCGCCGCGCGCATCGCGCTTCTGCGCCGGGAGATACCAGGATGCGTCGATGATCGTCAGGCCCGGCTCGCCGAGACGGTGCTGCAGCCAGTCTGCATCGACGGTGAAGGGGCTGTCCTCGGCCATTTTGTTCTCCTGCTCGCCTTTTGGCGATCACTGTCTGTTCAGGTTGCCGGCGTCGGCCCGAAGCGGATGCGGAATCGCCTGTTTTCGCGGCCCTTCTTCTCGATCTTGCCGATGTGGATTTCGCCGACTTCGCCGGTGCTTTTCACATGGGTGCCGCCGCAGGGCTGGCTGTCCACCGAGGCGTTGTCGCCGATACAGACCAGGCGGATCTTGCCGGTGCCGACCGGCGGCCGGACGTTCTTGGATTTCACCAGGCCGGGGTTGGCGGCCAGTTCCTCGTCGCTGATTAGCCTGACAAAGATCGGGTGGTCGGCCCGCACCAGGTCCATCAGCCCGGCGGTGACGTCCTCCTTGGTGAAGCCGGCATCCGGAGCATCGAAGTCGACCCGGCTGTCGTCCTCGGAAACCGAAGCACCGGTGATCGGAAATGGACAGACGACGGTGAGCAGATGGCAAGCCGCGTGCATGCGCATCAAGAGATGCCGCCGCTCCCAGTTGATGGCGAGCCCCACCTTCTCGCCGACCTGCGGAACCGCCTGCTCCGGCGCTGGCACGTGTATGATCTCGTCCTTGGTCTCACCTGTGAGGGTAGCGGCAATGGCGATGCGGCTACCATCGCCGCGTTCGAGATACCCGGTATCGCCCGGTTGGCCGCCCGAAGTGGCGTAGAAGATCGTCCGGTCGAGGATGATGCCGCCGCGATCGTTAACAGCAACGACCGTTGCGTCCGCCGTGCGCAGATAGGCATCGTCGCGAAACAGGGCGTCCGTCCTGTTTGCCATCACGCGACCTTTTCGAACGGCACCGAAATTGTGCTCTTCAGCTCCATCCAGCCCGGCACCGGCAGCTGCTTCTCGCGCAGGAATTCCGGGTTGAACAGTTTTGACTGATAGCGCGTGCCGTAATCACAAAGAATGGTCACGATGGTGTGGCCGGGGCCTAATTCCCGGGCCAGGCGGATCGCGCCGGCAATGTTGATGCCGGTCGAGCCACCGACGCAAAGACCCTCTTCCTGGATCAGGTCGAAAACGATCGGCAGCGCATCCTCATCGGGGATCTGGAATGAAAAATCCGGCGTGAACCCTTCGAGATTGGCGGTGATGCGCCCCTGCCCGATGCCTTCGGTGATCGAGCTGCCTTCGGACTTCAGCTCGCCGCTGGTGTAGAAGGAATAGAGCGCGGCCCCCAGCGGATCGGCGAGCGCGATCTTCACGTCCCGGCTTTTGGCCTTCAGACCGGAAGCGACGCCGGCCAGCGTGCCGCCCGAACCGACCGCCGAGACAAAGCCATCGACCTTGCCGCCGGTCTGGTTCCAGATTTCCTCCGCTGTGGTGCGGACATGGCCGTCACGGTTAGCGACATTGTCGAACTGGTTGGCCCAGATGGCGCCGTTCGGTTCGGTCCTTGCCAGTTGCTCGGCCAGCCGCCCCGACAGTTTCACGTAATTGTTGGGGTTCTTGTAGGGCACGGCAGGCACTTCGATCAGTTCGGCGCCGAGCAGTTTGATCGTGTCCTTCTTCTCCTGGCTCTGTGTGTCCGGAATGACGATGACGGTGCGATAGCCGAGCGCCTTGGCGACCAACGTCAGCCCGATGCCGGTATTGCCCGCCGTTCCCTCGACGATTACACCGCCGGGCCTCAGCAGCCCACGCTTCTCGGCATCGCGGATGATGAACAGACCCGCGCGATCCTTGACCGATTGGCCCGGATTCATGAATTCGGCCTTGCCCAGGATCTCGCAACCGGTTTGTTCCGAAGCTTTGTTGAGGCGGATCAGAGGCGTGTTGCCGATCGCGTCGATCACAGAACGGGGCATTCAGGATTCCTTGTGTAGGTGCGCCGAAACCCTAGAAACCCGAAGCTGCGGTTTCAAGGCAAGAATTTGTCTGGTCCAGTCGCATTTGCGGCACTGCTATCGCGCCAACGCTTCTCAACATCGCCTTCATGCCCCACAGTTCATTTCCGCACGGCGATGAAAAGCACCCTTTTCATTCGATTTCTTCACCGATAGAGCAATTCCAGGAAAAAGTGTGAAACGGTTTTCCGTCCGGAATTTCGTAAAAAACAAGGAGTCAGAGCGGGTCGCCGTTTCCGTGAAACGGTGAACTGCTCTAGAGCAAAGCACCAACAAGTCGACAGGGCGCAGCATGACACTCTACCGGGCTAACCCGAAGCACGGCGTCGCCTGGATCACGGGCGGCTCAAGCGGCATCGGCCGTGCCCTGGCCAGGGATCTTGCTTCCCAGGGCTATGCCGTCGCGGTGACGGCGCTTGACGACGATCCGATCGACACGCTTGTCGTCGAGACCGCGCAGATGCCGGGCAGCGTCACGGCCTTTCCCTGCGATGTCACCGACGAGCCGCGCATGGCAAGAACCGTCGCCGCGATCGAGAAGGAGCTCGGTCCCATCGTGCTCGCTATCTTCAATGCAGGGAACTACATTTCGACGCCGGGGGAGAATCTTGTCGTCAACGACTTTCGCCGGTCCTTTGAGGTCAATTATTTCGGCATCATCAACGGCCTCGTGCCCGCGGTCGAACGCATGCGTGTGCGGGCGCGCGGCCATGTCGTGCTGGTCGGCTCCGTGACATCCTATTTCGGCTGGCCGACAACTGCCGCCTATGGCGGCACCAAGGCGGCCATCAACATCCTGGCCGAGTCGCTAAAGTATGATTTCGACAAGATGAACGTGCGTATCCAGGTGTTCAATCCAGGCTTCATCGACACCCCGCTGACCGAGAAGAACATGCTGCCCATGCCGGGACTGATGCCAGTCAGCCGCGCATCGCGCCGCATGGCGCGAGGCATCAAGTCGGGCGGCTTCGAAGTCCATTTCCCCCGCCGGACAAGCTGGCCCCTGAAACTGCTCGGCCTGCTGCCGAGGCCGCTGTGCAGAGGGTTTATCAGCCTGATGACCAGTTGGAAGGCGCGGCCTCTGCACTACGACCGCAAGCCGCCGATCGAATAGGACGCCTGTGAAATTGGCAGGCTCCCATTTCGGGCCGCCGTCGCCATGGTTGAGACAAGTGCTGCGTGGAGTCTGCGATGGGGCGACGGATCGTGCTTGCTGTGCTGGGCCTTGTCGCCATTCTCGCACTGGCCTTCGTGCTCGGCCCGCGCGTTCGCGTCGACACCACGATCCGTTTCGATCCCTCGCTCATCGGTGACGATCCGCAGGCCTATGTGGCAAAGGCGGAAGCCGCCATCCCCCGAATCCGTGACGGGCTGGAGAAGGAGATCGTCTGGGCCGATCCGTTGGTGCATGCCAGGACGCCGCTGTCGATCGTCTACATCCACGGCTTTTCCGCATCGAAGGGCGAGGTCCGCCCGCTGCCCGACGACGTGGCCGACCAGCTCGACGCCAACCTCTTCTACACCCGCCTCACCGGTCATGGACAGGACGGCGCGGCGATGACGCAAGGCAGCATCAATGCCTGGATCAACGACTATGAGGAAGCGATCGCCGTCGGCCGGGCGATCGGCGACAAGGTGATCGTTATCTGCACCTCGACCGGCGGCTCGCTGGCGGTCTGGGCGGCAACGCAGCCGGGCGCATCGGACGGGGTGGCGGCGATCGCGTTCATCTCGCCGAATTTCGGCGTCAAGGCGTCCGGCGCCGAGATCCTGACCATGCCATGGGGCAAACAGATCGCCAGGCTGGTGGCCGGCAAGGAACACAGCTTCGTGCCGCGCAACGCGCTGCATGAAAAATTCTGGACCACCCGCTACCCAATCGAGGCAACCTTGCCGATGCAGGCGCTGACCGAGCTTGCCTATGGCGCGCCGGTAGAGAAGGCGACCATCCCTGCTTTGTTCATCTTTTCTGATTCGGACAAAGTGGTGCGGGCCGACCGCACCCGCGAGATTGCCGGGCGCTGGGGCGCGCCGCATGAACTGGTTCCAGTCGACGACACCGGCGACCCGGACAATCACGTCATTGCCGGCGACGCGCTGTCGCCATCGACCACGGCGTTTCTGGCGCAAAGGATCGCCGTCTGGATCGAAGCGGTGGTGAAGTAAGCAGACGAAAAAGGCGACCGAAGCATCGCTTCAGCCGCCCTTTTTCGTCTGTCCCAGCAATCAACCAGGCTAAGCCTGACTGATTACAACGCAAGCTGGCTTACGCAGCCCGCGCCGCCGGACGCTTGCCGCCGAAGCGGCGCTTGTTGTTGCCCTTGAAAGCCGGCTTGGCGCCATCCGGCTTGCGCTCGCCAGCGAAAGCCGGCTTGTCGCCGAAGCGCTTCTTGCCAAAGCCGTTGCCTTTGTTCTCGCCACCGGGCCGCCTGCCGTCGCGACGACCATTGCGGTCGTTGCGATCATTGGCCGGCTCGAAGCGCTCGTTCTTTTCAGCCGGATTGCGCAGCGGATCGGGGCTGCCGAGATGGTCGGCAACGATCGGCAGCTTGGTGCGGATGATGCGCTCGACCTGGCGCAGCTTGCTGTTCTCGGAAGGATCGCAAAGCGTGATCGCGATGCCGTCCATGCCGTTGCGGCCGGTGCGCCCGATGCGGTGGACGTAGCTCTCCGCTTCGTCCGGCAGGTCGAAATTCACGACATGGCTGATGCCGGGCACGTCGATGCCGCGCGCCGCGATGTCGGTCGCCACCAGAATGCGCACCGAACCGTCGCGGAAATCATTGAGCGCCTTCTGGCGGGCGTTCTGTGACTTGTTGCCATGGATGACGGCGGCCTTGAAGCCGTCGCGCTCGAGATCCTTGGTCACCCTGTCGGCACCATGCTTGGTGCGCGAAAAGATGATGACGGATTTCATCGCCTCGTCGGCGAGCATCGTCGACAGAACCTGGCGCTTCTGCTTGGTGCGAGCAAAGACGACGCCCTGCACGATCTCGGCAGCCGCCGTGCTTTGCGGCGCGACTTCGACGCGGATCGGGTTCTTCAGCAGGCCCTTGGCCAGCTCGGCGATTTCATTGGGCATGGTCGCCGAGAACAGCACCGTCTGACGGTCGGGCGCGGTCGCCTTGGCGATGCGCTTGACGTCGTTGATGAAGCCCATGTCGAGCATGCGATCGCCTTCGTCCAGCACCAGCCATTTGGTGTCGGCAAGCACGAGGTCGCCTTCACGCACCAGATCGGTCAACCGGCCGGGCGTTGCGATCAGGATGTCGACGCCGGGAGCAACCTTCTTCACCTGGCTGAAGCGGGAGACGCCGCCGAGCACGAGCGCGGTCGAGACATGCGCGCCCTTGGCGAGGATCTTGATGGTGTCTTCGATCTGCACGGCGAGTTCGCGCGTCGGCGCCAGAATCAGCGCACGTGCCGTCTTCGGCCGACGCTTGGTGCCAAGTGCGATGATCTTCGACAGGATCGGCAGCGCGAAGGCCGCGGTCTTGCCCGAGCCGGTCTGGGCGATGCCGAAAATGTCACGGCCTTCCATCTGCGGCGGGATCGCCTGCGCCTGGATTGGCTTCGGCTCGGCGAAGCCGGCGTTGTGGGTGGCCTTGAGCAGCGCGCCCGTAATACCCAGTGCCGCGAAACCGGTGAGTTCCGCAGTGTTGCTACCGGGCAAAGTGTTTTCGTTGGTCAAAATAATCTTCTTTCACGCGGCCTCTGGCCGCAAACAGCGATGGCGGCAGGGCGCAACCTGCCGTCGAAAAATCTGTGATGAACGACAAGGCGGGCGGACGGGTTCGTCCACTCGGCTGCGCTGTCGTGCCCGCAGGCATCATGCCACGGGGCTTTTTCGCCGCTTTGTGATGTACCGGAAAGAGGGGCCGGCATACCGGAAAGAGGGAAAACAGACGCAACCAGTCTCATTCGTCGAGAAGGCCGATAGTCCCGGCCCAAGCGCCTATGTCGCCGCATATGGCGCAGTTCGCCGCCAAATGCAAGGGGCGTCATGCTGCGGTGCAACAAAACCATGACGCAAGCGGCGCTTGCGCTCGCTTGCCGGCACGATTACCACGAATGCCGCTGGCCTGGGAGGTAATCGATGAAAGACGTGCTGAAGGAACTCGAGCGCCGCCGCGACATCGCCCGCATGGGTGGCGGACAGGCTCGCATCGACGCCCAGCACAAGAAGGGCAAGCTCACCGCGCGCGAACGCATCGAGGTGTTTCTCGACGAGGGCTCGTTCGAGGAATTCGACATGTATGTCGAGCACCGCTCGACCGATTTCGGCATGGAGAAGACCAAGATCGCCGGCGACGGCGTGGTCACCGGCTGGGGCACCGTCAACGGCCGCCCGGTCTACCTCTTCGCCAAGGATTTTACCGTGTTCGGCGGCTCGCTGTCGGAAGCGCATGCCGAGAAGGTCATCAAGGTGCAGGAGATGGCGCTGCGCAACCGCGCGCCGATCATCGGCCTCTATGATGCGGGCGGCGCGCGCATCCAGGAAGGCGTCGCCGCACTCGGCGGCTACGCCGAGATATTTCAGCGCAATGTGCTGGCCTCCGGCGTCATTCCGCAGATTTCCGTCATCATGGGCCCATGCGCCGGCGGCGACGTCTATTCGCCTGCCATGACCGACTTCATCTTCATGGTGCGCGACACATCCTACATGTTTGTCACCGGGCCGGATGTGGTGAAGACCGTGACCAACGAGACGGTGACCGCCGAGAGTCTCGGCGGCGCCTCCGTCCACACGACCAAATCCTCGATCGCCGACGGCGCCTATGACAATGACGTCGAGGCGTTGCTGCAGATGCGCCGGCTGGTCGACCTGCTGCCGGCCTCCAACACATCGGAGCTTCCCGAGATCGAATGCTACCAGTCGGTCACCGACCATGATTTGTCGCTCGACCGGCTTATCCCCGACAATGCCAACAAGCCGTACGACATCAAGGAGCTGATCCTGAAAGTCGCCGACGAAGGCGATTTCTTCGAGATCCAGCAAAATTTCGCCAAGAACATCGTCACCGGCTTTGGCCGCGTCGAGGGCCGCACCGTCGGCTTCGTCGCCAACCAGCCGATGGTGCTGGCCGGCGTGCTCGATTCGGACGCCAGCCGCAAGGCAGCGCGCTTCGTACGCTTCTGCGACTGTTTTTCTATTCCCATCGTCACCTTCGTCGATGTCCCCGGCTTCCTGCCCGGCACGGCACAGGAATATGGCGGGCTGATCAAGCATGGCGCGAAACTCCTGTTCGCCTATGCCGAGGCCACCGTGCCGAAGATCACCGTCATCACCCGCAAAGCCTATGGCGGCGCCTATGACGTGATGGCCTCGAAACATCTGCGCGGCGACATGAACTATGCCTGGCCGACGGCGCAGATCGCGGTGATGGGCGCCAGGGGCGCGGTCGAGATCATCTACCGCAAGGACATCGGCGACGCGGAAAAGATCGCAGCTCATACAAAGGCTTACGAGGATCGCTTCCTGTCGCCCTTCGTCGCCGCCGAACGCGGTTATGTCGACGAGGTGATCATGCCGCACTCAACCCGCCGCCGCATAGCGCGAGCGCTGCGCATGCTGCGCAACAAAGATATGCAGAACCCCTGGAAGAAGCACGACAACATTCCGCTGTGAGGCTTCGGCAGCTCACTCTTCTTCCACCGCGCCAAATCCCGCTCCCACGGTGGCGCGGACAGGGCTGCCCCATGGCGTTGCGTGATTGTCGATGCGCATCTGGAAAATGAAGTAGGTCGGCGAGCAGAAGCCGACGCCTTTCACTTTGCCGATGCCAGGCGTGTCCGGCGGCAGCGACTGGCACATATAGTCCTCACGGCAGAAATGATCGGCCGAGCAGGCCGGTCGGTTGCCGCGATTAACGGCGCCGCCAAGGCACTGGTCGAAATTGTTGGTGGCCACGCAGATGTCGAATTTCTTGCCGCCGACCAGGCCGCAGATCTCGTTCGGCATCGGCTTGCCGGCTTTGAATGCCGCGAAGGAGCGGTCCTTGTCGTCGCAGCCGCGATAGGCGATTCCGCCCGGCACGCCGATCTTCGGCGGACGGCAGGTGTAGGCGGTGCGGGAAACGTCAGGCGCGAAAGCCGCGAACTGGCCCGATTTGCTGTAGCGGTCGTTGAAGGGCTGCGCAGCGTTGCTGGCGATCGAGCCGGTCAGGCAGGGATGGCCGGAAAACATTTTTTCGCTATTCTTGGGCAGCAGGCATTGCGCCAGTTTCGTCCGCACGCCGGAAGCGGTGGCCAACGGGGTGCAGACGGTGCCGCCGCCGCACTGCCAGCTTGCGCCGAAGCGGTCGGCATCTTCGGGCATCAGGCATGGCATCGCCATCTCGGCCGGCGCGTAGTCGACCGCGGTATCCGTCCAGGTCGCCGGCGGCGCAAAGGAGAGCGGCCGGAAGCGGTTCGGCTGCTTGCCTTCTGCCGTGGCGGCGAGCCACGCCTGGCGGCGCGGGATCTCGGCATGAAGATGCGGTGAAATGCCGACCTCGATGCGGTTCAACGGCGACGTCGTCTTGTCGTCGAGCCCGATGAAATGGAAGCCGGCGGTGGAACCGGCCTGATGGCAGCCCTGGCAGGCGCCGTTGTCCAGCCGCTCGACCAGCGCTTCCGGCGTACGCACCAGTTTCAGCGTGGAATAATCGAGGGGTGCGAATTCCTTGGGTTGGAACAGTTGCGTAAACGGATGATTGGCCTGCCGCGCACTGCCGAAGGTCGACCATGAGATGATTTTCCTGGCCAGGAACTCGTCGGGGATTTCATAGACGCCTTCGTCAACCCCCGGCAGATTGGCGCCGACATAGGCGGCGAGCCGTGCCTTCAGCGCCGCGTCCTGCGAGAGCCGCACGGTGTCAGGCGTGTTCTCCAGCAGCTTCTCGCTGGTATCAGCGCCATCGACGCCGAATATCCGCATCAGATAGGCAGCCTGCCCGCCGAACTCGGTTTCCTGGCCGGAGGGAAAGCGCACCACCTGCGCGTTGAGCTCCAGCTGCTTGAAGGTCAGCCCGGCCTTCTCCAGCGGCCCGCCGGTCAGCCAGCCGGCATCGACGGTCTCGTCGAGCTGGGGCGTCCAGCGTCCGGCAACCCCGACGCAGCCGCCATCGGCATCGGGTGCGGCGTTGTAGACGGCGTTGAAATTGAACGGCAGGCGCGACGCCAGCAGCTTGCCGTTTTTGCGAAAGCTGTAGGCCAGGCGGTAGATGAAGCGCACCTCGCCGCAGTTCCTGTCGCCTTGCAGCACCGCAAAATCGCGACGGTCGAGCCGGTTGACGACGCCGACCAGCCGGAAGCGCGCGGCATCGGTCTTCAGCCAGCGCATGTCCATGATGCGGCCGACATTGCCGTCGGTGACCTCGTAGAGCGGCCGCCCGCCGGCCTTCATATCGGCGCGCAGTGCCGCAACATCGGAGGCTACCGTTTCGACGATGGCGTGATAGGCCGGCGCCTCGTCGTAGAGCGTCTTCAGACCGTCCTCACCGTCGACTTCGAAGAGGTCTGCGAAGGCGAAACCCTTGGCATCGAGCGCGGCGAGCACCGCCGGATTGTCGACGACGGTCACATGGCCCTCGGCGCGCGCCATCGACGCCACGAAGACGGCAAAGAGCGTGACGAGCAGCAAAGCCAAGGCGCGGTTCATTGACCAGCCATGCGCGCGTCGAACAGTTCGCGCAGCACCGGCACCAGCGCCAACGGCAGATCCTCGGCGATCAGGCCGGGGCCGAACCGGCTGCCGGCTTCAGCATGCAGCCACACCGCCGCACAGGCCGCTTCGAACGCTGGCATGCCTTGTGCGAGCAGACCGGCAATGATGCCTGACAGCACATCACCTGACCCGGCTGTGGCCAGCCAAGGCGCGCCGTTGGAATTGATCGCCGCTCTGCCATTCGGCGCCGCGATCACCGTATCGGCGCCCTTGTAGACGATGACGGCATTGGCCCGCGCTGCGGCAGCACGCGCTCTGTCCAGTTTCGACAGGGTCTTGTCGCCGGCGATATCGGCGAACAAGCGGCCGAATTCACCCTCATGCGGTGTGACCGCCAAGGCTGGCGCATTCGGCTGACGGGCAGCTTCGAACAGCGCCTGCGGCTGATGGGCCAGAGAGGTGATGGCGTCGGCATCGAGCACCATCGCAAGGGCGTGGCTTGCGGCCGCCGATGTGCGTGCCTCCGCCGTCAGAGCTTTGATCAGTTGCAGGGCGAAATCGCCCACCTCGGGTTTGGGGCCGAGCCCCGGTCCGAACACCAATGCTTCGGGATGGCGGGCCGCCAAAAATTCCTGCACCTCTTCGAGCGAGCCCGCTTCTCGCAGCATGATCGAAGTCAAATGCGCGGCGTTCACCTGCATGGCATTGCCTGGCGACAGCACGGTGACCGCCCCTGCCCCGCTTCTCGCGGCAGCGAGCGCCGACAGCCGCGCCGCGCCGGTAGCACTTGGGCCGCCGGAAAAGACGCCGACATGGCCACGCTTGTATTTGTGCGCATCCAGCGCCGGCACGGGCAAATCCCCCAACCACAGGTCCGGCACATTCTCGAAGGTCGAGACGGCGAGTTGGGCGATGATGCCGTCTGCAATGCCGATATCGGCGAGCACGATTTCACCGCATTGCCCGCGTCCCGGCAGCAGCAGGTGGCCAGGTTTCTTCCGTGCGAAGGTGATGGTGACTTCGGCGCGAAACGCCCTACCCGATATGTCGCCGCTGGTTCCCGAGACCCCCGACGGCAGGTCGACCGCAACCACGGGCAGGTGCAGGGCTGTCACGGTATCGACAGCCTTGCCGGCATCGCCGGACAGCGGCTTGGACAGCCCTGCCCCATAGAGCGCATCGACCACGATCGAGCCAGGCTCGGCGTCGAAACCAGACAGCGGCCGAGGCTTGATCGGGCATTCGGCGGCGGCGAGCGCCGTATCGCTTTCCGGCCTCGGCGCTCCGGATGACCAGATCGTTGTGCCAACGCCGCTGGCGGCCAGGATGCGGGCGACGACATAGCCATCACCGCCATTGTTGCCGGGACCGCACAGCACATGGACATGCGTCGCTGCGTGATAACGCTTGAGAATCTCAGCCGCGACCGCTTCACCAGCGCGCCGCATCAGGCCGATGCCGTCGGCTGGACCGGCGGCAATGGTCAGCCGATCGGCCTCGCTCATTTCGGCCGGGGAAAGAAGTTCGTTGCTCATGGATTGCCCATCCGCATGCGATCAAGCATTGTCCAATTTCGATCCTAAGCAAACAAGGGGGGGTTGCCGAGATCTGCAGCCATAACGTTGGCACGAAGGCATCGCGGGCAGAAAATTGCCTGAGGGATAGGCAATATGCCTGATTTTTGTGCGGACGTGGGTGCTGGCGCTGTGTAGGCTCTGGCAGCCCATGCCGCTTCCGGTGCAGTGAATGACGCGAATTTGCATCCCGGTGCGGCGCGGCTTTGAAATCTTATGAGACCGCTTAGAATCCGCTGAATTGGCACAGTTCGTGCTTGATGGAGGCGCAAGCGGGGGGTCACAACCCGTTTTTTTGGCAGTGGAGGCCACTTTTTACATGAAAAAGATCGAAGCGATCATCAAGCCATTCAAGCTGGACGAAGTGAAGGAAGCGCTTCAGGAAGCCGGACTGCAAGGCATCACTGTCACCGAGGCAAAAGGCTTCGGTCGTCAGAAGGGCCATACCGAACTTTATCGCGGCGCCGAATATGTCGTCGACTTCCTGCCCAAGGTGAAGATCGAGGTCGTGCTCGGCGACGATGCGGTCGAAGGTGCGATCGAGGCCATCCGCAAGGCGGCCCAGACCGGCCGTATTGGCGACGGCAAGATTTTCGTTTCCAATATCGAGGAAGTCGTGCGAATCCGCACCGGCGAAACGGGCATGGACGCGGTCTGACCTGACCCCGCCATCCTCCTGAAACGTCATCATCAAAAAAACGTCACACAGGGATACATGACATGACGACAGCCAAAGACATCATGAAGCAGATCAAGGACAACGACGTGAAATTCGTCGACCTGCGCTTCACAGACCCGAAGGGCAAGCTGCAGCACGTGACGATGGATGTCATCGAGGTCGAGGAAGACATGTTCGCCGACGGCGTGATGTTCGACGGCTCGTCGATTGCCGGCTGGAAGGCCATCAACGAGTCCGACATGGTGCTGATGCCCGATCCGGACACGGTTCACATGGATCCGTTCTTCGCCCAGTCGACAATGGTCATCCTGTGCGACATCCTCGATCCGGTTTCGGGTGAATCCTACAACCGCGATCCGCGCGGCACGGCCAAGAAGGCCGAGGCCTACATGAAGGCCGAAGGCATCGGCGACACCATCTACGTCGGCCCGGAAGCCGAGTTCTTCGTCTTCGACGACGTGAAATACAAGGCTGATCCCTACAACACCGGCTTCAAGCTCGACTCGACCGAACTGCCGTCGAACGACGACACCGACTACGAGACTGGCAATCTCGGCCACCGTCCGCGCGTCAAGGGCGGCTACTTCCCGGTGCCGCCGATCGACAGCGCGCAGGACATGCGCTCGGAAATGCTGACTGTGCTCGCCGAGATGGGCGTGCGCGTCGAAAAGCATCACCATGAGGTGGCGGCGGCCCAGCACGAACTCGGCATCAAGTTCGACGCACTGGTGCGCAACGCCGACAAGATGCTGATCTACAAATATGTCGTCCACCAGGTCGCCAACGCATATGGCAAGACGGCCACCTTCATGCCGAAGCCGATCTTCGGCGACAACGGCTCGGGCATGCACGTCCACATGTCGATCTGGAAGAACGGCAAGCCGACCTTCGCCGGTAATGAATATGCCGGTCTGTCGGAAAGCTGCCTGTTCTTCATCGGCGGCGTCATCAAGCATGCCAAGGCGATCAACGCTTTCACAAACCCGCTGACCAATTCCTACAAGCGCCTGGTTCCGGGCTATGAAGCGCCGGTGCTGCTCGCCTATTCGGCGCGCAACCGCTCGGCCTCCTGCCGTATCCCGTTCGGCTCGTCGCCGAAGGCCAAGCGCGTCGAGGTCCGCTTCCCCGATCCGGGCGCGAACCCCTACCTCGCCTTCTCCGCACTGCTGATGGCCGGCCTCGACGGCATCAAGAACAAGATCCATCCCGGCCAGCCGATGGACAAGGATCTCTACGACCTGCCGCCGAAGGAGCTGAAGAAGATCCCGACCGTCTGCGGCTCGCTGCGTGAAGCGCTGCAGAGCCTCGACAAGGACCGCGGCTTCCTGAAAGCCGGCGGCGTCTTCGATGACGACCAGATCGACAGCTACATCGAGCTGAAGATGGCCGAAGTGATGCGCTTCGAAATGACCCCGCATCCGGTCGAATACGACATGTACTACTCCGTCTGAGATTTCAATCTCAGTCCAAGATTAGCTATAACGCTCAAAGCCCTGAAAGACTTCCCTCTTTCAAGGGCTTTTTGCTGCGCTCCAACAGGAATTGCCAGCCGACCGGCATGTCTCGCCTGCGCGGCAGCCGTGCATGGACAGCCGTATCCGCCTTTCGTCTTCGACGATCATACAATGCCTGGATTCTGGATCCGCGGTCCATCGGGCGGCCAGCCTGAGCCCGTCGGTCCGGTGACTTCAGTCACAACTCGGCGGTGCTCAGTAAATGATCAAGGGAGGCGCTCGGTCGCCAACGCCGGAGCCAGGAGCGAGCGGAGCACTGTCTCAGGCTACAGTGACCGCTCGTCCGGCGCCCCCGCCAATGCCGCCGTTCAAGAAACCCCGCCCGTTCGAACAGCATTGCGTGACGTAACCCCAAGGCCTGCGAATACGCATGCCGCAGCGTGATCTGTCAACGCCGCCGGCTAGGCCGCGAATGACCGATTCCATTGTATGAACAAATGCTTATGGAAGGTCCATCGCCCGGATAAGGGATGAAAAAGGCGCTTTTCCGGGCTTTCTGGCGAGTGTCGCCGGAGGCTCACACGGCTGCGGGCAGCACTCCCGGGCGATTTGCGACCGCATGAATTGCCTGACTTTTTCTGGGTATGTTTACCAGGGATGCAGTCGGCCGGGTAACGGCCAAAAAAGAACCCCGGCGCAAACGAACGCCGGGGTCTTCTTGTCATAGTCCAAACACTTACGCGGCGGCCGAAACCTGGGCGCTTGCCGGAACCGAGGCGATCGTCTTCAGGATCTGCGAGGCGATCTGGTAGGGGTCGCCCTGCGAGTTCGGGCGACGGTCTTCCAGATAACCCTTGTAGTCGCTCTTGATGAAGGAATGCGGCACGCGGATCGAGGCGCCACGGTCGGCAATGCCATAGCTGAACCGGTTCCACGGCGCGGTCTCGTGCTTGCCGGTCAAGCGCTTGTCGTTGTCCGGGCCGTAGACGGCGATGTGATCCATCAGGTTCTTGTCGAAGGCTGCCATCAGCGCTTCGAAATAGGCCTTGCCGCCGACTTCGCGCATATAGGCTGTCGAGAAATTGGCGTGCATTCCCGAGCCGTTCCAGTCGGTGTCGCCGAGCGGCTTGCAGTGGTATTCGATGTCGATGCCGTACTTCTCGGTCAGGCGCTGCATGAGGTAGCGGGCCATCCACATCTGGTCGGCGGCTTTCTTGGAGCCCTTGCCGAAAATCTGGAATTCCCACTGGCCTTTGGCAACTTCGGCGTTGATGCCTTCGTGGTTGATGCCGGCGGCGAGGCAGAGGTCGAGATGCTCCTCGACGATCTGGCGCGCGACGGAGCCGACATTGGAATAGCCGACGCCGGTGTAGTACGGGCCCTGGGGTGCGGGGTAGCCGCTCTCGGGGAAGCCGAGCGGGCGGCCGTCCTTGTAGAAGAAGTACTCCTGCTCGAAGCCGAACCAGGCGCCTTCGTCATCGAGGACGGTGGCGCGCTTGTTGGAGGCATGCGGCGTGACACCATCGGGCATCATGACTTCGCACATGACCAGCACGCCGTTGGTGCGGGCGGGATCCGGATAGACCGCAACCGGCTTCAGCACGCAATCGGAGCTGTGCCCTTCGGCCTGTTGGGTCGAGGAACCATCGAAGCCCCACAGCGGCAGCTGCTCAAGCTCAGGGAATTCGGCGAATTCCTTGATCTGCGTCTTGCCGCGAAGGTTGGGGACCGGGGTGTATCCATCGAGCCAGATATACTCGAGCTTGTATTTCGTCATTCTAGCCTCTCGTTGCTTGATCACCGAACACTGAACGGCGTCGACATGCGTCTGCCATCAGCAGCCGGCCCTGCCGGATCCATAAAATGCAATTCGTGTGCCACTCTTGGCCTGGAGGATGCGACAAAATTGACGCGGCATTCCCTTGAAGTCGGCAAGCCGCCTAAGCAATGCGTTCGGATCGATCACGGTCGCTACAAGCACAAATAATAGGCAAATACTGATCTTTTCGTAGGCATATTGCCTATCTTGATTGCAGACCTTATCTTCAGATCAAGTTGAATCAACAAGGTTCGGCAGAAGAAAGGATCCCGACAATGGAAATCATTTCCACGCGACCGTCGGCAAAAATTCTGATGTTCCCGGCGGCAGCGCGCCTCTCTGCCTCAAATTTGAGCGGAAAGGCTAAGTTTGCGGCAGAGCTTGCCTCGCTGCGTGGTGCCCGCGCGGATTTCGGTGACGGCTGGTACCATGAGGCAGCCATCGAGGAAGAGGCCCGGGGTCGCAAAAGCTGACAGCAACGGGCAGTAGCCCTCTCAACGAACTGACCAAACACACAAAAGCCCGGCGCGATTGCTCGCGCCGGGCTTTTTTCTGCGTGTTGTGCCCATTACTCCTTGGCGTGCAGGTCGGTGCCGAGCGTGTCCTTGACGAAGATCATGCCGATGACCAACGTTATCGCCGCGATCACCACCGGATACCAAAGGCCGTAGTAGATATCGCCCTTGTAGGCACTGAGCGCGAACACCGTCGCCGGCAGCAGACCGCCGAACCAGCCATTGCCGATGTGGTAGGGCAGCGACATGCCGGTGTAGCGAATGCGGGTCGGGAACATCTCGACCAGGATCGCCGCGATCGGCCCGTAGACCATGGTCACGAACAGGACCAGGATGAACAGGATACCGATCGTCATTGGCCAGTTCACCGCCGCCGGGTCGGCGAACATGGCGTACGCGCCACCACCTGGGATGTTGTAGACGGTGACTTCGGGTGCGCCCGCCGCCTCATCGGTGGTCAGCAGCTTCTCCTTGACCGCCTGATCGATCGGCACCGTCACCTTCTCCCCGGCGCGAATTGCAGCGGCATCGAGCTTCAGTTCCGGGTTGGCGGCGACAAACGCGTCGAGCTTCTGGTCCGCAACCTTGATCGCCGCGCGCTTGAGCGGATAGCCGCCGTCCTGCAGCGACATGTTGACGGCTTTGATGAAGGCCGCTTCCTTGGTCTTGGCCTGGTCGCCGGCGGCGATGGCGTCATAGGAATCCACCGTCTCGTTGCCGATCTTGACAGATGCGGGTGTGCCGGCGGCGGCGGTCGACACGACGTCATAGGGAACCGAGTTCTTGGTCAGGAACGAGGTCGCGATATCGCAGGATGTCGTGAACTTCGCCGTACCGACCGGATTGAACTGGAACTTGCAATCGCCAGGTGCTGCCGTCACCATCGCCCGCGTGTTCTGCTGGGCTGTGGCAAGCGCCGGATTGGCAGCCCAGGTGAGTGCCTTGAACAGCGGGAAGGTGCATACAATCGCCAAGGCAAGGCCTGCCATGATGATCGGCTTGCGGCCGATCTTGTCGGAGAGCCAGCCAAAGACGACGAAGAAGATCGAGCCTACTGCCAGGGCGATCGCGATCATGATGTTGACCGACTGCGCGTCGACCTTGAGCACGTTGGTCAGGAAGAACAGCGCATAGAACTGGCCGTTGTACCAGACCACGGCCTGACCGGCGGTGAGGCCGAGCAGCGCCAGCAGTGCGATCTTGGCATTCTTCCATTGGCCGAAGGCTTCCGTCAACGGCGCCTTGGAGCCCTTGCCCTCATCCTTCATGCGCTGGAAGGTCGGCGATTCGGAAAGCGAAAGCCGGATCCAGATCGAGATGCCTAGCAGCAGGAAGGATACGATGAACGGAATACGCCAGCCCCAGGCAGCATAGTTTTCCTTGCTCAATGAAGCCTGTACGATCAGGATCACAACCAGCGACAGGAACAGACCGAGCGTCGCCGTGGTCTGAATCCACGAGGTATAGTAGCCGCGCCGATTGTCCGGCGCATGTTCGGCGACGTAAGTGGCCGCGCCGCCATATTCGCCACCCAGTGCCAAGCCCTGCAGCATGCGCAGGATGATCAGGATCACCGGAGCGGCGATGCCCAAGGTCGCATAGCCAGGCAGCAAGCCGACCAGGAAGGTCGACAAGCCCATGATCGTCATGGTGACGAGGAAGGTATATTTACGGCCGACAAGGTCACCGATGCGGCCGAACAGCAAGGCGCCGAACGGGCGCACCAGGAAGCCGGCGGCGAAAGCCAGCAGCGCGAAAATGTTGCGCGTCGCTTCCGGAATGGCAGGACTGAAAAAGGTCGAACCAATGAACACTGCCAGCGATCCGTAGAGATAGAAATCATACCATTCGAAAACGGTACCGAGCGAGGAAGCGAAGATGACCTTCTTCTCCTCTCGCGTCATGCCGCGGCTTGCTCCGCCGGCGGTTGATGCCACTGCCATTGAGTTGTCCTCCCGTGAGACCCTTGTCCTCGATGCTGCGCGACATTTGTCCGTGTTCTCCTCCGAGCGCGGAATCAAGCACAGCTATCACGGGAAAAATGACAGAAACCGCCCGCCAAAGGCAGCGCGTCTTTGGGATTATGACTTTGGTATTAGGTGCGCTGCGGGATGAACCCGGGCGAGCTGGGAAACCCCTACCCCTTGAGCGCTTCCAGCAGGCCGACAGCAGCCATCATGTCGCGCTTGCGAGCCGCACGGCGGGCAACGGCCTCCGCATCCTGCCCCCAATGCTCGATCTGCCAGTCCTCGTCGACATGGGCAGCGGCCCAGGCAGACTCGGCATCGAGTTCCCCGAAATCGACAGCCAGCGCCAGCAGCGCCGAGCCGGTCAGCGAGGTCATCACGTGGATGGCGGCCAGCCGCAGCGGCTCAATTCGCTGGGCAAGATGGCTGCCCAGCACGGCGATGCTTTCGCGCGGCTGCTCGACATGGATGATCCCCTCGGCGAGATTTAAGCGAGCCCCGAGCGTCGCCCTCGCCCAGTCGATCACCGGGTCCCAATGCTGGTTCTGCCGCTCCACCAGCCCCTGCGGCGCGTCGGCGCGGTAGCAGAGCAGATCGGATGAGGCGAAGCGCAGGATGTCTTCCAGCACCGCCTGCGGGTCGCTGGCGACACCATCGATGGCGGTGTTCACGAGACGCATCACCGGCATGGTCACCGGATCGATGGTCTCGCCTTGGGCGGCGAACTCGTCGGCGACGAGCGCGGCTGCCGCCTCGGTAGGCAGCGCCAGCAGCGCCTTGCCCGGGGTGCGCACCGGCTTGCCGTCGAGATGCACGGCGAAGCCATTGTCGACAGGTGCGACAGAGGCGGCCTTGTAGAAGCGCTTCGGCAGATGCGTCTTCATCTGGATCTGGGCGCGGCGCACAGGATCCGGGTCGGAGAGATACTTGCCCGCTTCGAGGTCGTTGAGGATATCACGCATGAAGGTCTCTCTTACACCGGCGTCAGCTTGCGCGCCGGCCGGTTGACGATGATCAGGCCGGCGGCAATGAGGCCAAGTGCCAGGAAAATGCGCATGGTCAGCGGCTCATTCAAGAACATGGCGCCGCACAAAACGCCGAAAACCGGCGACAGGAAGGTGAAACTGGACAGGCCTGATGCCGGATAGCGCCGCAGCAGCCAGAACCACAGCACATAAGTGAAGGCGACGATGTAGACCGCCTGGAAAAGCAGCGCCAAAGTCGGCAGCACGGTCGGGTCGCGAACGGGCGGGCCGGCGAGAGGGAGCACCAATACGCCTACAATCGCTGCCCCGGCGAGTTGGTAAAGCAGAAGCTTCTCGGCGCTCGCCTCGACCAGCTTCGACCGCTTGATGAGGATGTTGGTCAAAGCCCAGAAGAATCCGGAGCCAAGGCTCAGCAGATCGCCGAACAGCATGTCTCCGCCGCCGCCAAGCTTGTCGGAAAACACCGCGGCAAGGCCGGCAAAGGCCAGCAGCAGGCCAAGGAATTTTCTCAACGTGATCTGCTCGCCGAGCAGGAAATGGCCGCCGAGCAGCATCCAGAACGGCATCGTGTTGACCAGCAGCGTGTTGCGGGCAACGGTCGTATGCTCCAGGCCGACATAAAGGCAAAGGAACTCGATGCCGAAAAGCGCGCCAACCACGATGCCGGCGAGCAAAGTCCCGTCGCGCGTGAAAAGCGCGATACCGCGCCACCGGCACCAGGCAAAGACACACAGGCCACCGATGATCGAGCGCGAGATCGACAGGAAAACCGGGTCATAGCCGGCGTAGGAGATCTTGGCGGCGACGTAATTCAGCCCCCAGGAAAAGGTCAGTCCGACCATGATGGCGGCGGCGGCCATGTCGACCGTGTCGCGCCGGTCGAGCGCGTCGGTGGCGCCGCTCACGATCAGTCCTCCGCGCTGGCGTCGTCGAAGCCGATCAGGTTCCAGCTCTGGCGCATGTGCGGTGGCATTGGCGCGGTGACATCGATGACGCCCTTGTCGGGATGCGGAATGATGATGCGGCGGGCGTGCAGATGCAGGCGGTTTTGAATGCCCCCGGGAAAGTCCCAGTTCGTGTCGGCCTCGAAATATTTCGGATCGCCCAGGATCGGGCAGCCGATGTGGGCAGCATGAACGCGAAGCTGGTGGGTGCGGCCGGTATAAGGCTCCATCTCCAGCCAGGTCATCGTCTGCGCCGCCTGCTCGATGATCCGGTAATAGGACACGGCGTGGTCGGCGCCCTTTTCGCCGTGCGCGGCGACACGCACGCGGTCACCATCCGGCGTCGGCTCCTTGATCAGCCAGGTCGAGATCTTGTCCTCGCGCTTGGGCGGCACGCCCTTGACCAGCGCCCAATAGGTCTTCTTGGTCTCGCGGGCGCGAAACGCTTCCGAGAGCTTCATGGCGGCCAGCCGGCTGCGGGCGACGACCAGCACGCCCGAGGTGTCGCGGTCGAGCCTGTGAACCAATCTGGGCTTCTCGCCCTTCTGGTTGCGCCAGGCCTCCAGCATGTCGTCGACATTGCGAGTGACGCCCGAGCCGCCCTGCACCGCAAGGCCCGCCGGCTTGTTGAAGACGAAAACCTTAGGGTCTTCGTGGATCAGCATTTTCGACAGGACATCGGCATCGCCCTGGTTGCGGATCGAGTGGCCGGTCAGCGCACTCTCGCCCTTCTTATCGACCTCGAGCGGTGGGACGCGAACCATCTGGCCGGGCTCGACACGAGTGTCGGCCTTGACCCGGCCGCCGTCGACACGGATCTGGCCGGAGCGCAGAAGCTTCTGCAAATGGCCGAAACCAAGGCCCGGGAAATGGGTCTTGAACCAGCGGTCGAGCCGCATGCCCGCCTCGCCGGCCTCCACCGTGATCTGTTCAACGCCTGCCATGTTTTTTTGTCGCTTATCCGTTTCCCGAGCGAAGCCCGGCCTGTTCTTGGCGCGGCAATAGCACTAAGGCAGGCTTCTTGCGAGCCAAAGTCCCAGAAACAGAGCGATAATGGCGCCAACGACGCTGGCAAAGGCATAACCCAGCGCAGGCAGCGTGGCTCCCCGCTCCCACAGCGTCGCGAAATCGAGCGAAAAGGCTGAGAAGGTTGTGAAGCCGCCAAGAATGCCGGTAGCAACGAACAGCCTGATCTCGTTCGGTCCGCCACGGCGCATCATGGAGGCGATGAACAGCCCCATGGCGAAGGAGCCGATGACGTTGATGGCCATCGTGCCCCAGGGATAGTTGGGGCCGACAAGGCGCAGCGCGCCGACGTTGGTCAGGTGGCGGATACCGGCGCCGATGCCGCCGCCGACGACGACGAGAAACAGATTGAACATGACCGTTTACTGCCCCCACAGGGCTGCCCGGTCAATCCCTCGTTGTGGGCGCAACCGCACAGAACAGCCGAGCTCGTCACCACTCAGGCGTTGCCCATCCCGGATATTTTTTCCTGAACTCGTTATAGAGGTCATCGATCTCCGTTTTGCCGACAGGGCGCACCTGTTCGTAGAGGTAGCCCTTGACGTTGCCGGATAGCTGGTACGCTGCGATGCGCCTGTATGCTGCGCCGATGCCTTTGCCCTCGACAATGTATTGGTCCGGTATCGAGACACAGAGCTGCGCGCCCGGCTGCAGATGGATAACGGGCGGATCGGTCACGACAACATATTTGGACTTCAACGCCGCCGGTCTGAACCGATCGCGACTATCAACCTGACAGGCCCACTCGATGCGAGGGTAAAGGTCCTTGTCCATTTCATACAGCAATGAGTCGCTCATGATCCCGCTGGATGCAAATACCGACAGCCGGTCCCCCGGTCCCATCTTTCCAAGAAGGTCATCGATAAGGCGCCTGTATTCTGGTAGATTGTCGAGGTGCAGCGGGAGCGTGGCTTCCCTGGCAAAGACGTAGCTGATCGGTGACAGCACCTGACGGCCAATCGGGAAAAAGGTACCGAAAAACGCCAGCACGGCGCCAACGGCTATCGCGGCGTTCGACCATCGCGATCTCAGCGCCGGCATCGAAACGATCGCAACGATTGCCTGGGCGTAGGCAGGAAAGAGCCAAAGAAAGACTGGCACCGAATGATGGCGATCCGGGTCCTGCATGCGGGTGAAGAGGAAGAAGGTGAGTGCCGAAGCAACGGCACAGAACAGGGAAAATCTGTTTTGGCGTATGATGGAGATGTAAAGGCCAAATAAGATCAACAGCCAGTTCACATAGCTGAGCCGCGATCCTACCTGGAAAACCTGTGAAACGAAGCTTGTCTTGTATCCGCTGTAAAGGTCGCCATAGCTGGTTCCCAGTATCTTGAGGATCAGGGGTTGCTGGAAGGTCAGGGCGGCTCCGACAACCACGAGGATCGCACACAGGCCCCCGACGGCGGCATTGCGGAGTGCCGGAAAGTCCCGGTCTTTCGCGACCTGCAGAAAACAGAAGAAGGCTGCGGAAATTCCGACCCCGATGACGGGATAGGCATACCAGCGGCGCAGCACGAATGCCAACCACAGGCATACGCCGACACGTATACCGCTGATCACCGGTTCATGGGTCAGGAACTTCGATTTCCAGAGAAAATAGGTTGCCGCGCAAAGCGCGAGACAGCCGGCAATGTCAGGCAACCCACGAAGCGTCGCCGCCCAGAAGGGCGTGTAGAGAAAGGCCGCAATCCATACGGTGAGCCAGCTTCGGCATGAAGACGTCCCGGTCGCCGCCTCCAGATAGCTTATTCTGCCGACAAGAAGAGCGGTCGGGACCAGATAAACAGCGACTATTCCGGCGATGTAGGAAAACCTCGAATCGCCAAAAATGATGTGAAACGGCATCAGCGGCACCAGGATCGCCGCACTGTAGTCATCCGTGGCGATCGAGGTCCTCAAATGGCTGAGCCACTCGAGAGGGCTCTGAATCAAGAGCGTGCCTTGCCGGCTAAACGTGTCGAAATAGGCAGCGAAGTCCCAGTAATAGACAGGCTGTTCAAGCCCTACATAGCTGAGAGCAAGAGCAACTCCCAGAAGAGCGGTGCACACATATGTCGTTGCCCAAAATCCGAGAGATTTGTTCTTCGTCACTTGCGGCCGCCAGAAGGAGAAGAGGCAGAACTATCAAAGTCAGCCCGGGACCACCGTTTATGCAGCCAGGACCCGTTCCGGCGCATGAGCGGCCCACAAGGGATGGCCGGAACTCACACATGCAGGGCACGCAAATGCTGCCGGCAGAGCCGGCAGCGTCGATTTCTCGAGCTCAGGTCGTCCCGGCATTCTTCGGCTTGGTCGAACCGATCATCTTCCAGTTCTTGTAGAACATGGAATTGATGCGCTCGACGCTCACCGAGACAATGGCGAGCATGCCCGCGATGAGGCGGGGAACCGGGGATGGCCTGATAATGTCCATGAACACGCAGTAGCGGCGGCCGTCATACTCGTTGACCGAGCGATGCAGCAGCGTATCGTCGAAGATGAACAGCGGATTGTCGTACCAGTAATTCTTGACGTTGCCGCATTCGACGAAAATCTCCGACTTCACCGGGATCAGATTGTAGAGAATGCGCAGGCTGAGCCGCAGCGGGCCGAAATGCCAGGACGTCGATTCGCGCTTGCTGAACACGGAAACGGCGATGGTCTTGATGTATTTGAAATCCTTGTTGAACTCGGCGACATTGTCGATCCTGTGCTTGCCGTACCACTGGTAGACATACATGCCGCGCCGGCCGGCGCCGAAATTGGCATCGATGTCGGCGATGATCTCATCCTTGCGCGCCTTGAAGATGTCCAGGACCTCGTTGACCTCGCGCTGATAGTCGGCGGGAAACTGCTCCAGCTTCCAGACGCCCGGATTTCTGTAGCACAGGAGGTCGACCAGCAGATTGAACGGCGAAAGCAGCCAGGTGAACAGGCCATTGCCGAGAAAGTAGCCTGAGAACAGCGACAGATCCTTGCGGTCGTTGCGCAGCACGTCGATCAGGCCGCAGATGATGAAGATCGTCGTCAGGATGGGAATAAAATAGAAGCCAAGGGCGAGAAGCGGGATGGCAATGGCGAATTTGCGAAGGGATTTGCGAAGGGTTTTTGTCATTTTTCCACGCGCGAAGCGCGATCCTGTTGCGAATGAGGTGCCAAAATCAGGGCAACGGCCACCGCCCGGCCGTGCGCCTTGATAAGGTTTTTTGGGTTACCACACAACGGCCTTGCTATCGTGGCCGGCTGGCTGCCTGATGAAGCCTGCCGGTATCAGGTCAATGCACCGCCGGCAGGCCAAGCTCGTCCCCATTTTTCCCTGGGAACCAGATCGCCAACCAGGAACTCGAAACCGACGACGCTTTCGCCGTCCCCAGCCAGTTGGCATCTGAACTTCAGACCATACCAGTTTCTGCGACTGCGGAAAGCCGCACCATTCGCGGCCGCAGCAAAAGACACGACCCGCGCCGGCTGAAATCCGGATGCCATCGGTAGATCTGGTCAATGGCCTTACGCAACCCTGCTATTCCCGCTCTTTGCGCAGCTTCGCCCAATAATCGAGCCGCTTCCTGATGTCGCGCTCGAAGCCGCGCTCGGGCGGATCATAGAAGGTCTGGCGGCCCATCTTCTCCGGAAAATAATCCTGCCCCGAAAAGGCATCCGGCTCGTCATGATCGTAACGATAGCCGGCGCCGTAATCCTCGTCTTTCATCAGCTTGGTCGGCGCGTTGAGGATGTGCTTGGGCGGCAACAGCGAGCCGTGCTCCTTCGCGGCCCGCGTGGCCGCTTTGAAAGCGTTGTAGACGGCGTTGGATTTGGGTGCGGTGGCGAGATAGACGGTGGCCTCGGCAAAGGCGAGTTCGCCTTCGGGCGAGCCGAGATAGTCGTAGGCATCCTTGGCGGCATTGGCGACGACAAGCGCCTGCGGGTCGGCAAGGCCGATGTCTTCCATGGCCATGCGCACCAGCCGGCGGCCTAGATAGAGCGGATCCTCGCCGGCATCGAACATACGTGCAAGATAGTAGAGAGCCGCGTCAGGATCTGAACCGCGTACCGATTTGTGCAGCGCCGAGATCAGATTGTAATGGCCGTCCTGGCCCTTGTCGTAGATCGGCGCTCGGCGCTGGACGATGCGCTGCAGGCCCTCAGGATCGAAGACCTCGCCCGGTTTGGCTGCCCGCCAGACTTCTTCCGCGAGCGTCAGCGAGGCCCGGCCATCGCCATCGCTCATGCGTATGAGCATGGCCCGCGCCTCGTCGTCGAGCGGCAGCGCCCTGCCCTCGGTTTCCTCGGCCCGCACCATCAGCTTGGAGATGCTCTCCTCGCCAAGCGAATGGAAGACCAGAACGCGCGCGCGCGACAGCAGAGCGGCATTGAGTTCGAAGGACGGGTTTTCGGTCGTGGCGCCAACCAGCACGACTGTCCCGTCCTCCATGACGGGGAGGAAACTGTCCTGCTGGGCGCGGTTGAAGCGATGGATCTCGTCAACGAACAGCAAGGTCTGGCGGCCATTGGCACGGCGCAATTTGGCTGATTCGAACACCTTCTTCAGGTCGGCGACGCCGGAAAAGACGGCCGATATCTGCTCGAAGGCCAGGCTGGTTTCGCCGGCAAGCAGCCTCGCCACGGTCGTCTTGCCGGTGCCGGGTGGGCCCCAGAAGATCATCGAGCCGAGCGAACCCGAACCTATCAGTCGGGTCAGCGCGCCGTCAGGGCCGGTCAGATGCTCCTGGCCGACGACCTCGCCAAGATTCTTCGGCCGCAGCCTGTCGGCCAGCGGCCGCCCTAGCGGCGCCTTTTCCGGTTCATCGACGCTGAACAGATCGGCCATGCACTTCTTTTTCGTTGGAGCATGAGCCCGAATGCACGGAACCCAGCTCTAATAACGCAACACCTGACGCAGTATCTGCCCGCCACGTTCGACCGTAAAGCGCCACCAGCGCGTATCCGTCTTGGCCGCCAGCTCGAGGGTCGCCGCGGTATCGATGGTGGTGCCGTTCACCTCGCGCACGATGTCGCCCGGCTGGAAGCCGAAATCGGCGGCCGGTGAATCGCGGTTGATGTCGACCACGGTGACGCCCTTGATGTCCGTACGCAGGCCAAGCCGCTGAGCGAGCCGGGGCGACAGTTCCGCGACCTTGGCGCCCGAGAACGGGCTGCGGCCATGCAGCGTCACCTCGGCAGCCTTCATGCCTTCCGGGGCGCGCTCGAGCGCGATGTCCATCGCCGCCTGCTGGCCCTTGGTCAAAACCGCGAAATTGGCGGTGGTGCCGATCGACAGCGTCGCCATCCGGTAGTCCAGCGCTTCGATGCTCTCGACCGGCTTGCCGTTGAGCTGCAGCACGACGTCGCCGGGCTTGAGCCCCGCCTTGGCGGCCGGTCCGGTCGCCTCGACCGACGAGACCAGCGCACCGGTCGGCTTCTCCATGCCGAGCGATTCTGCGATCTGCGGCGTCACCGCTTCGAACTCGGCGCCGATATAGGGCCGTTCGAAGAAGTCGAGCCCGGCCTTGGCCGCGTCGGCAAAGGCGCGAACCATGTTCGAGGGAATGGCAAAGCCGATGCCGATCGAACCGCCGCTGCGGCTGTAGATGGCCGTGTTGATGCCAACCAGCTGGCCGCCCATGTTGATCAGCGCGCCGCCGGAATTGCCGGGATTGATGGCGGCGTCGGTCTGGATGAAGAAGCTGGAATCGGAGACGCCGATATGGCTGCGGGCCAGTGCCGAGACGATGCCGCTGGTGGTGGTCTGGCCGACGCCGAAGGGGTTGCCGATGGCCAGCAGCAGATCGCCGACCTCGAGCGCGTCGGAATCGCCGATGGCAATGACCGGAAACGGCTTGTCCGAGGTGATCTTGAGCACGGCAAGGTCGAGCGTCTCGTCCTTGAGCAGGACCTTGCTGTCGAACTCACGCCCGTCCGCAGTCGCCACCTTGACCTGATCGGCATCCTTGATGACGTGGTAATTGGTGACCACGACGCCGGTCGGGTCGACCAGCACGCCGGAGCCCAGAGAAGACTGCGCACGCGGCTGGGAGCGGCCGAAGAATTCCTCGAAGAACGGATCGCCGTCGAAAGGCGACGTGACCTTGGCGGTCTGCGAGGCATAGACATTGACCACGGCCGGCGCCGTCTGCTTGACCAGCGGCGCAAACGACAGCTGCACCTCCTCGCGGCCGAACGGCACGCGCTTGTCAGGACCAGCCGTGGCGTTCTCGCCCTCGACGCCATGCAGCAGGTCGGTCAGCACATCGGACAGGCCGGGATCGGTCTTGGTCTCCTCGGCCAATGCCTGCCTGACCGCCGGTGCGGCTGCGAACGCCATCATGGCGAAGAGCAGAACAAGGGACAGTCGGTTGGCGCGCATTCGCGAATCCTCCAAGGCAAGTTCGGGGGCATTGTCCCGACGATTGTGCAAAATGAAAGGCTAAGCCGCTGAAATCCGATTATTTTGGGCAGCAAATAGCTATAGGTCGACTTGAAACCGAAAACCCTCGTCAGCTGTTATGAAAAAACAACTCGTTTCATTCCGTGACTTTTTGAAGACCGGCAAAATGGGCCCGGTCTCCCCCGATATGAAAATGATCGAGATCGCCGACGTGCTCGGCACTCCTGAGCATGCAGATCCGGACTATTGGGCTTTCGGAAAGCTCGAAATGTCCTTTGATGATCAGGCGCCTCACCAGATGAACTGGTTCCAAATCGAAGAAGCCGGCTACCTCGAAGGCGATTTCGAGGTTCTTATCGATGACCTTTCGCTTTCGCTGGATGGCTTCAATGGAAACACCAAACCGTCGGAATTCCTGGCTGCCGGCCTGTGGGCTCCAGAAGAGGCCGCAGTGTTCTACGCCGTCTTGAGCGACGACATCTTGCTGAACATCTGTGCGGGTCCCATCCAGATTCATTTCCGAGTGGACACGGACTTCATCGAAGATGGGGACGCCCAAAAATATCTAACCAACTCCACAGTGTCGCAATTGGTCAGCAATATCGATGCCCATGCCACTCTCGACAGTATCTATTCCTATCCCCAGCCGGCGTTCGAAGAGGTCCCCGGCGCTTTCAATTGGAATCTGCTGAGCGGTCGCGACTACCTGACGCTTGCTCGATAGACCAAAGACGGTGGCAACAAAAAAGGGGCCCGCAGGCCCCTTTGAACTCATTTGGGAAAACCGAGCCTTATGCGGCTGCGGCGTCCGCGTCAGTGCTTTCGGCTTCGATGCGAGCGCGGTCGCCGGCGCCCTTGGCCGAGACGTCGCGATCGACGAACTCGATGACAGCCATGGCGGCGTTGTCACCGTGACGGAAGCCCGCCTTCATGATGCGCAGATAGCCGCCATTGCGGTTGGCATAGCGAGGCGCGATGGTGTCGAACAGACGCTTGACGACGCCTTCATTGCCGATCTGGGCAATGACCTGGCGGCGCGCGTGCAGGTCGCCACGCTTGCCGAGCGTCACCAGCTTCTCGACGATCGGACGCAGGTCCTTCGCCTTCGGCAGGGTGGTGACGATCTGCTCGTGCTCGAGCAGCGACACGGCGAGGTTGGCGAACATCGACTTGCGATGGCTAATGCTTCGGGCGAAGCGACGGCCTTTGAAACCGTGGCGCATGGCTCTTTTCCTTCTTCAGTTGTTCAAGAGGCCGCGGCCTCTGATGGTTTTCCGCATGACCGTTGGATCGAGCGGCCCACGCCGCCAATCCTTGGAATTCATGCTCAATATTGGTCTTCGTAACGCTTGGCGAGGTCTTCGATGTTTTCCGGCGGCCAGTCCGGCACTTCCATGCCGAGGTGCAGGCCCATCGCCGCCAGGACTTCCTTGATCTCGTTCAGCGACTTGCGGCCGAAGTTCGGGGTGCGCAGCATCTCGGCTTCGGTCTTCTGGATCAGGTCGCCGATATAGACGATGTTGTCGTTCTTCAGGCAGTTGGCCGAACGCACCGAAAGCTCGAGTTCGTCGACCTTCTTGAGCAGCGCCGGGTTGAAGGCGAGCTCGGTGACGGCCTCGGCGGCGACTTCCTTCTGCGGCTCGTCGAAGTTGACGAACAGGCCGAGCTGGTCCTGCAGGATGCGGGCGGCGAAAGCCACCGCGTCCTCGCCGGTGATCGAACCGTCGGTCTCGATGGTCATGGTCAGCTTGTCATAGTCGAGAACCTGGCCCTCGCGGGTGTTCTCGACCTTGTAGGAGACCTTCTTGACCGGCGAATAGAGGCTGTCGACCGGGATCAGGCCGATCGGCGCGTCTTCGGCGCGGTTGCGGTCGGCCGGCACGTAACCCTTGCCGGTGTCGACGGTGAATTCCATGCGGATTTCAGCGCCTTCGTCCAGCGTGCAGATGACGTGGTCGGGGTTGAGGATCTCGACGTCGCCAACCGTCTGGATGTCGCCAGCGAGAACCGCACCCGGTCCCTGCTTGCGAACGACCATGCGCTTGGGACCATCGCCTTCCATGCGGATGGCGATTTCCTTGATGTTGAGGACGATGTCGGTCACGTCCTCGCGCACGCCGGCGATGGACGAGAATTCATGCAGGACGCCGTCGATCTGCACGGCGGTGACAGCCGCACCGCGCAGCGAAGACAGAAGCACGCGGCGCAGCGCGTTGCCCAGCGTCAGGCCAAAGCCACGCTCGAGCGGCTCGGCGACCAGCGTGGTCAGCGTCTTCTTCTTCGACGAGAACTCGATCTTGTTCGGCTTGATCAGTTCCTGCCAATTTTTCTGGATCATGATGCTTTCCTTCCGTTGACCCGCCACCATCCAATCGTGGCGGGCGACCTGGAATGCCGTGGAGGAGCGCCCAGGGCGCTCGCGCGGCGTTCGGTAAATGCTTAGACGCGACGCTTCTTGCGCGGGCGGCAGCCATTGTGCGGGATCGGCGTCACATCACGGATCGAGGTGATGGTGAAACCTGCCGCCTGCAGGGCGCGCAGCGCCGATTCACGACCGGAGCCAGGTCCGCAGACCTCGACTTCAAGCATGCGCATGCCGTGTTCCTGGGCCTTCTTGGCAACATCCTCGGCAGCCATCTGGGCAGCGAACGGGGTCGACTTGCGCGAACCCTTGAAGCCCTGGGCACCGGCCGACGACCAGGCAATCGAATTGCCCTGCGCGTCAGTGATGGTGATCATCGTGTTGTTGAAGGTCGAATTGACGTGGGCAACGCCCGACGAGATGTTCTTGCGTTCGCGACGGCGAACACGAGCGGCTTCCTTGGCCATGATAGTCCTTTCAGTTGATCTCTACACCGCCGTAATGCCAGCGGCTCCACCTAGGAAAGCGAGTGGTGAGTAGGGAATAGCGAGTAGGGATCCCTACTCGCTAGCGGCTACTCGCTATTCGCTGACTTACTTCTTCTTGCCGGCGATCGACTTGGCGGGGCCCTTGCGGGTGCGCGCATTGGTATGCGTGCGCTGGCCACGGACCGGCAGCGAGCGACGGTGACGCAGGCCGCGGTAGCAGCCGAGGTCCATGAGCCGCTTGATGTTCATCGAGACTTCGCGGCGCAGATCGCCTTCAACCTGGTAATCGCGGTCGATGGTTTCGCGGATCTGCAGCACTTCCGCGTCGGTCAGCTGGTTGACGCGACGCTCGGCCGGGATGCCGACCTTGTCGACGATCTCCTGGGCGAACCGCTTGCCAATGCCGTGAATGTACTGAAGCGCAATGACAACGCGCTTGTTGGTCGGAATATTGACGCCGGCTATACGAGCCATGTTCTTCCCTTCTCCATGTGGGCCAGCCAATCCTCAAAAACAAGGCAGGCTCGGCGCTGTCTTAAGTTGCCCCGCGTCCGGTGGAGGCCGGCCCATGCGGGAGTTTCCAGTTCAATGCGGCTGCCTTGCCCTTGCGGACAAGCAAAGCTCATGCCTGATAGGAAGACGGGCCGCCATACCGCAGCGGACCGCTCCCGTCAAGTGCAATCGTTAATTTCCCCGCACTGCGTCCTTGAGCACCGCTTCGATCTGTTCCGTCACGGCGTCGATATCGGCCATGCCGTCGACACTGCGGAGCTTGCCCTTGGCATAGTAGTAGCCAATCAGCGGCGAGGTCTTCTTGTAGTATTCCCTCAGGCGTTCTTCGAACACGATTGGGTTGTCGTCCTTGCGAACGGGAAGGCCGGCGGCCTGCGCCTCGTCGGCGCGCTTGACGATCCGGCCAACCAGGGCTTTGTCGTCGACCACGAGCTCAATAACGGCGTCGAGGCCCTGGGAGCGATCCAACAGCATCTGCTCGACCGCATCCGCCTGCACCAGGGTCCGCGGATAGCCGTCGAGGATGAACCCTTTGGCGCAGTCGGGCTGATCGATACGCTCGGCGACGATCGCGTTGACGATCGCGTCGGACACCAGTTCACCGGCATCCATCACCGCCTTGGCGCGCTTGCCGACTTCGGTGCCTGCCTGGACGGCAGCACGCAGCATGTCGCCCGTCGAGAGCTGGGGTATGCCGTGTTTCTCTACCAGTCTTTGTGCTTGCGTCCCCTTGCCCGCTCCTGGCGGCCCAAGCAATATCAACCTCATCTGGCTTTCTTCCCCCCGCGCAGCTTCGACTTCTTGATCAGGCCTTCATACTGGTGCGCAATCAGGTGACCCTGAATCTGCGCAACCGTATCGAGCGTGACACTGACCACGATCAGAAGCGATGTGCCACCAAGGTAGAATGGTACGCCAGTCGCCGAGATCAGGAACTCCGGCAGCAGGCACACCAGCACCAGATAGATGGCGCCGACGACGGTGATGCGGGTGAGAACGTAATCGATGTAATCGGCGGTGCGCTCGCCCGGACGATAACCCGGGATGAAGCCTGAATGCTTCTTGAGCTGGTCGGCGGTGTCCTTCGGGTTGAAGACAATCGCAGTGTAGAAGAAGGCGAAGAACACGATCATCGCCGCATAGAATGCCATGTAGAGCGGCTGGCCATGGCCGAGCGCGGCCAGGATGGTGCTTGCCCAAGCCGGCATGTTGGTCGTCTGCGAGAAGCCTGCGACGGTGGCCGGCAGCAACAGCAGCGACGAGGCGAAGATCGGCGGAATGACACCCGACGTGTTGAGCTTCAGCGGCAGATGCGAGGTATCGCCCTGGAACATGCGGTTGCCGACCTGGCGTTTCGGATACTGGATCAGCAAGCGGCGCTGGGCGCGCTCGAAGAACACGATGAGCGCGATGACGACGACGGCCAGCACGATGATCGCCAGGATCAGGCCGGTCGACAGCGCGCCGGTGCGGCCAAGCTCCAGCGTGCCGGAGATGGCGTGCGGCAGGCCGGCAACGATGCCGGAGAAGATGATCAGCGAAATGCCGTTACCGATGCCGCGGGCGGTGATCTGCTCGCCCAGCCACATCAGGAACATGGTGCCGCCGACCAGCGTGACGACGGTCGAGATGCGGAAGAACATGCCGGGATCGCTGACGATGCCATTGCCGCCTTCCAGACCAACAGAAATGCCATAGGCCTGAACCAGCGCAAGCAGCACGGTGCCGTAGCGCGTGTACTGGTTGATGACCTTGCGGCCCTGTTCGCCTTCCTTCTTCAGCGCTTCCAGGGACGGGATGACAGAGGTCATCAGCTGCATGATGATGGAGGCGGAGATGTAAGGCATGATGCCGAGCGCAAAGATCGCCATGCGCTGCACGGCGCCGCCGGCGAACATGTTGAACATGCCGAGCACGCCCTTGCTCTGCGAAGAGAAGGCCTGGGCGAAGGCGTCGGGATTGATACCGGGAAGCGGGATGTAGGTGCCGAGGCGATAGACGAGCAGTGCGCCGATCGTGAACCAGATTCGTTTCTTGAGGTCCTCCGCCTTGGCGAAGGCCGAGAAATTCAGATTCGAGGCTAATTGTTCAGCAGCCGAAGCCATGCCTGATTCTCCGCTTGGTAACGCTTGATGGCCCTGAGGTCAGGCGGCGCGTTTCACCGAAGCTCACGAGATAAGCTCCGGGCTCTAAACATGCAAGCGGCCGCGTTGACGCGGCCGCCTCGTTGAGCAGATCAAAGCGCAATCGTGAGCAAAAACAGATCCCACTCCTGCCGATCGCGCTTCAAATTGCCGTTACTCGGCAGCTGCCTTTTCCTGCGGCAGCTTGACCGAACCGCCGGCCTTTTCGATCTTCTCGATCGCGGCCTTGGAGGCGCCGGCGACGTCAAAGGCGAGCTTCGCCTTGATCTCGCCGTCCGAGAGGATGCGCACGCCGTCCTTGACGCGGCGGATGACGCCGGCGGCAACCAGCGATTCAGCCGTCACGGTTGCCTTGGCGTCGAGCTTCTTGGCGTCGATGGCGACCTGGATGCGGGCCAGCGACACGACGGTGAAGCTCTTGGCGAAGATGTTGTTGAAGCCACGCTTCGGCAGGCGCCGGTAGAGCGGCATCTGGCCGCCCTCGAAGCCGTTGATGGCGACGCCGGAGCGCGCCTTCTGGCCCTTGACGCCGCGACCGCCGGTCTTGCCGGAGCCGGAGCCGATACCACGGCCGAGACGCTTCTTGGAGTGCGTCGCGCCGTCCTTGTCACGCAGATCGTTGAGTTTCATCTGAGTTCTCCTGCGCTCTGGCTCAGCCCTCGTCCACGACGCGGACGAGATGCTGGACGGCAGCGATCATGCCGCGCACGGAGGGCGTATCTTCCAGCGTGCGCTGCTTGTGCATCTTGTTGAGGCCGAGACCGACCAGCGTCGCGCGCTGTTCCTTCGGACGGCGGATCGGCGAACCGATCTGCTCAACGGTGATGGTCTTGGTTGCTTTCTTGGCCATGGTCAAAATCCCTGGTCAGATCGACTATTCTTCAGCCGCAACGGCGGTGCCGCGGCGGGCCTGAAGGGTCGAATACTTGATGCCGCGAGCAGCAGCCACATCCTTGGGATGCATCTGGCTCTTCAGCGCGTCGAAGGTGGCGCGAACCATGTTGTAGGGGTTCGACGAACCCATCGACTTGGCGACCACGTCGTGCATGCCGAGCGTCTCGAAGACAGCGCGCATCGGGCCGCCGGCGATGATGCCGGTACCTTGCTTGGCGGCGCGCAGCAGCACGCGTCCAGCACCCCAGCGTCCTTCGACGTCGTGGTGCAGCGTACGGCCCGAGCGCAGCGGCACGAAGATCATGTCGCGCTTGGCCGATTCAGTTGCCTTGCGGATAGCTTCCGGCACTTCGCGCGCCTTGCCGTGACCAAAGCCGACACGGCCCTTCTGGTCGCCGACGACGACGAGTGCTGCAAAACCGAAGCGACGGCCGCCCTTGACGACCTTGGCGACGCGGTTGATGTGGACGAGCTTGTCCACCATGCCGTCATCGCGTTCTTCACGATCGCGGCCGCGGCCGCCATCCCTACGTTCCTGTGCCATATCCTGTTCCTTGTTTTTTTCCGGAAGCACGGTTGCTGATAAGATCCGGTGCCTCTGTGGGTCACCGGGGCGAAATCAATTCCTTCGCATAATCCCTATCCGAAAAGTCTGCAACTTTTCGGGATCATGCTTAGAAGCTCAAGCCACCTTCACGGGCAGCCTCGGCGAGCGCCTTGACGCGGCCGTGATAGATGTAGGCGCCGCGGTCGAAGACGACTTCCTTGATGCCGGCCTTGGTGGCGCGCTCGGCGATCAGCTTGCCGATCGCGGCGGCGGCGGCGGTGTCGGCGCCGGTCTTGAGCGAACCCTTGAGGTCCTTCTCAAGCGTCGAAGCGGCGGCGATGGTGTGGCCCTTGGCGTCGTCGATGACCTGCACGTAGATGTTCTTCGACGTGCGGTGGACCGACAGACGCGGACGCTCGCCGGCGACCTTCTTGATCTGACGACGGACGCGCTGCGCACGGCGCTGCGTGGATTCCTTGGTACCCATGATGGTCTTCCTTGCCTTCAAAAAACGGGGGGCCGCCATATGCGGTAGGCGAAAGCGCCTCCCGCGACCGCTCCCCGCGGCGTTACACTTCTTAGCTTGGCCCTTTCCGAAAAGTCTTGGACTTTTCGAGGCCAGGCCCACTACTTCTTCTTGCCTTCCTTGCGGACGATCTTCTCGCCAGCATAGCGGACGCCCTTGCCCTTGTAGGGCTCGGGACCACGATACTCGCGGATCTCGGCCGCAACCTGGCCGACCTGCTGCTTGTCGATGCCGGCCACGGTGATTTCGGTCGGCTTCGGCACCGTGATGGTGATGCCCTGCGGCGTCTCATAGACGACGTCATGGCTGAAGCCAAGCGCCAGCTGCAGGTTCTTGCCCTGAAGTGCCGCGCGATAGCCGACGCCGGTGATCTCGAGCTTCTTCTCGAAACCGTCCTTGACGCCCTGCAGGATGTTGACGATCTGCGTGCGCGACATGCCCCACTTGGAGCGGGCGGTCTTGGTCTGGTCGCGCGGCTGGACAGCGATCTCACTGCCTTCCATCTTGACCAGGACTTCGTCGTTCACCACGAACTTCAGCTCACCCTTGGGGCCCTTCGCCGTCACGGTCTGGCCGTTGACGGTCGCGGTCACGCCCTGCGGCAGCGAAACGGGTTTCTTTCCAATACGAGACATTTTGTTGTCCTCGTCACTTCTCTTGTTTCAGGTCTCTGTCTTCGGGAACGATCCGAAGACCGGATTCCACTTTGCGGTCAACTGCCAGATCAGAAGATCTGGCAGAGGATCTCACCGCCGACGTTCTGTTCACGTGCTTCATGGTCGGCCATCACGCCCTTCGGTGTCGAAAGGATGGCGATGCCGAGGCCGTTTGCGACCTGCGGAATCGACTTGGCCGAAACATAGACGCGGCGGCCTGGCTTCGAGACGCGGGCGATTTCGCGCACGACCGGCGCGCCGTCGAAATACTTCAGTTCGATTTCGATTTCGGACTTGCCGTTGTCGAAGTCGGTCTGGCTGTAATCGCGGATATAGCCTTCAGCCTTCAGCACGTCGAGGACGCGGGTGCGCAGACGCGAAGCCGGCGTCGAAACGCTCGACTTCTTGCGGCCATACGCGTTGCGGATGCGGGTCAGCATATCGCCGAGAGGATCGCTCAATGACATGTTATGTCCTCCTTACCAGCTCGACTTGACCAAGCCCGGGATCTGGCCGTTATTGCCGAGATCACGAAGCGCGATGCGCGATACTTTGAGCTTGCGATAGTAGGCGCGCGGACGGCCGGTGACTTCGCAGCGGTTGCGGATGCGGATCTTGGCCGAGTTGCGCGGCAGGGCAGCAAGCTTGAGCTGAGCGCGGAAGCGCTCTTCCATCGGCTTGGACTGATCCATGATGATCGCCTTCAGGGCAGCCCGCTTGGGACCGTACTGGTCGGCAAGCTTGCGGCGCCTGTTGTTCTTCTCGACTGAGCTGGTCTTTGCCATTTCAGATTTTTCCTTTTCTCGCTGCCGTTACTGGCGGAAGGGGAAGTTGAAGGCCTTGAGCAATGCCCTGGCTTCGTCGTCCGTCTTCGCAGTCGTACAAACGATGACGTCCATGCCCCAGATCTGATCAACCTTGTCGTAGTTGATCTCCGGGAACACGATGTGTTCCTTGATGCCCATGGCGTAGTTGCCACGGCCATCGAAGCTCTTCGGATTCAGTCCGCGAAAGTCGCGGACGCGCGGCAGTGCGATGTTCACGAGGCGGTCGAGGAACTCGTACATGCGTTCCTTGCGCAACGTGACCTTGGCGCCGATCGGCATCTTCTCGCGGACCTTGAAGCCGGCGATCGAGTTGCGGGCGCGGGTGACGACGGCCTTCTGGCCGGCGATCATCGCCAGGTCTTCGGCCGCGATCGAAGGCTTCTTCGAATCGGCGGTCGCTTCGCCAACGCCCATGTTCAGCACGATCTTGTCGATGCGCGGAACCTGCATCTCGTTGTCGTAACCGAATTGTTCCTGCAGCGCCTTGCGGATGGTCTCGTTGTAGACCTGCTTGAGGCGCGGCGTGTTCTGAGCCTTGGACTGTTTGCTTTCAGCCTTGGGCTTCGTGGTTTGAGCCTTAGCCATTGATGACTTCTCCCGAGCGCTTGGCGACGCGCACCTTCTTGCCGTCCTTCTGGAAGATGAAACCGACGCGGGTCGGCTTGCCATCCTTGGGGTCGGCCAGCGCGATGTTCGACAGCTGGATCGGCGCTTCCTTGGTGATGATCCCGCCCTCTTGGGACTGGGATTGCTTCTGGTGACGGCGGATCATGTTGACGCCGCGCACCAGCGCGGTGTCTTCCTTCGGCTGAACCGAGAGGACTTCGCCCGAACGGCCCTTGTCCTTGCCGGCCAGCACGACGACCTTGTCGCCTTTTCTAATCTTTTGCATTGGTCCGGCTCCTTACAGCACTTCAGGCGCGAGCGAGATGATCTTCATGTGGTTCTTGGCGCGGAGTTCGCGCGGAACCGGTCCGAAGATACGCGTGCCGATCGGCTCTTTCTTGTTGTCGACGAGAACGGCCGCGTTCTTGTCGAAACGGATCACGCTGCCGTCCGGGCGGCGGATGTCCTTGGCCGTGCGAACCACGACCGCCTTCATCACATCGCCCTTCTTCACGCGGCCGCGCGGAATGGCTTCCTTGATCGACACCACGATGATGTCGCCCACGGAAGCGTATTTCCGCTTCGAGCCGCCCAGCACCTTGATGCACATGACACGACGGGCGCCGGAATTATCCGCGACGTCGAGGTTTGTTTGCATCTGAATCATGACTGGCCGCCTTCTTCTCTTCTAACGGGATGGGCTCAAAGCCCCTCCCCGGTCTGTCCAAAATTCGTTGTTTACGCCCGAGGTCAGGCTTGGTCCGAAGACACGACGATCCAGCGCTTGTCCTTGGAAATCGGCTTCGATTCCTGGATGAACACCTGATCGCCTACCTTGTGGGCGTTGTTCTCGTCGTGCGCCTTGTACTTCTTGGTCATGCGCACGGTCTTCTTCATCACGGGATGCGTGAAGCGCCGTTCGACCTTGACGACAACCGTCTTCTCGTTCTTGTCGCTGACGACGGTGCCCTGCAGAATGCGCTTTGGCATGGTTTTCGTCCTTAAGCCTTCTTAGCCGCGGACTTTTCCGCAGCGATGGTCTTGATACGCGCAATATCCTTACGGACCTGTCTCACGCGCGCGGTCTTCTCGAGCTGGCCGGTGGCCTTCTGGAAGCGCAGGTTGAACTGCTCCTTCTTCAGGCTGGCCAGGTCGTCGGTCAGCTGGTCCTGGGTCTTGGTCCGGATGTCTTCGGCTTTCATGATCAGCCCGTCCTTATTCTGCGATGCGCTGCACGAAGCGCGTCTTGACCGAGAGCTTGGCCGCGCCGAGACGCAGTGCCTCACGGGCGGTTTCTTCATTGACGCCGTCGATCTCGAACATGATGCGGCCCGGCTTGACGCGCGCCGCCCAGTAATCGACCGCGCCCTTGCCCTTGCCCATGCGGACTTCGGTCGGCTTCGAAGTGACCGGAACGTCCGGGAAAATACGGATCCAGACGCGACCGGCGCGCTTCATTTCACGCGTGATCGCGCGGCGGGCCGCCTCGATCTCACGTGCGGTGACGCGGTTCGGCTCAAGCGCCTTCAGCCCGAAACCACCGAAATCCAGGTTGGTGCCGCCCTTTGCGGTACCATGGATACGGCCCTTGAACTGCTTGCGGAACTTTGTGCGCTTTGGCTGCAGCATCGTTCTAACTCCAAATTCCTAAATGTCTCAGGCGTTTTCGCGACGACGACCGCGTTCGCGATCACCACCACCGCCATGCGCTGCATCGCTTTCGCTGGCCCGACGCTCGGAAGCCATCGGGTCATGCTCAAGGATTTCGCCCTTGAACACCCAGACCTTGACGCCGCAGATGCCATAAGCCGTATGCGCTTCGGCCGTACCGTAGTCGACGTCCGCACGCAGCGTATGCAGCGGCACGCGGCCTTCGCGATACCATTCCATGCGCGCGATCTCGGCGCCGCCGAGGCGGCCGGCGCAGTTGATGCGGATGCCTTCGGCACCGAGGCGCATCGCCGACTGAACGGCACGCTTCATGGCGCGGCGGAACGCGATACGACGCTCGAGCTGCTGGGCGATCGACTGGGCGACCAGGGTCGCGTCGATCTCCGGCTTGCGCACTTCAACGATGTTGAGGTGCGTCTCGGACTTCGTCATCTCCATCAGCTTCTTGCGAAGCTTCTCGATGTCGGCGCCCTTCTTGCCGATGATCAGACCCGGGCGCGCGGCATGGATGGTGACGCGGCACTTCTTGTGCGGGCGCTCGATCACGACCTTCGAGATGGCAGCCTGCTTGAGCTCCTTCTCGAGATACTTGCGGATCTTGATGTCCTCATGCAGCAGCTTGCCGTACTCGCCGGTGTTCGCGAACCAGCGCGAATCCCAGGTGCGGTTGATGCCGAGGCGAAGACCGATCGGATTGACTTTCTGGCCCATTATGCGGCCTCCCCTTTTTCTTCGACTTCACGAACGACGATCGTGAGGTGCGAGAACGGCTTCTCGATACGGCTGGCGCGACCGCGGCCACGGGCATGGAACCGCTTCATGACGATCGACTTGCCGACATAGGCTTCCGCCACGATCAGTGCATCGACATCCAGGTCGTGGTTGTTTTCGGCGTTGGCGATTGCCGATTCCAGCGTCTTCTTGACCGTGCCGGAAATCCGCTTGGCCGAGAATTCGAGATCGGAAAGCGCTGTCGCGACCTTCTTGCCGCGGATCAGCGCGGCAACGAGGTTCAGCTTCTGCGGGCTGATACGGATCGTGCGCAATACGGCGCGCGCTTCGTTATCAGCAAGCCTGCGCGGAGCTTTGGCCTTGCCCATGATTATTTCCTCTTCGCCTTCTTATCCGCGCCGTGACCGTAATAGGTCCGGGTCGGAGCGAATTCACCGAACTTGTGACCGACCATGTCCTCGTTCACCGAGACGGGAACATGCTTCTGGCCGTTGTAGACACCGAAGGTGAAGCCGACGAACTGCGGCAGGATGGTGGAGCGACGGCTCCACATCTTGATCACCTCATTGCGACCACCTTCACGAACCTTGTCCACCTTCTTGAGAAGGTAGCCGTCAATGAAGGGGCCTTTCCAAATCGAACGAGTCACTTGGCGTTACCTCTTCTTAGCTCTTGCGCTGATGGCGCGAGCGCAGGATGAACTTGTCGGTCGCCTTGTTGGACCGCGTCTTCTTGCCCTTGGTCGGCTTGCCCCAGGGCGAAACCGGATGGCGGCCACCCGATGTGCGGCCTTCGCCGCCGCCGTGCGGATGGTCCACCGGGTTCATGGTCACGCCGCGATTGTGCGGGCGCTTGCCACGCCAGACCGTGCGACCGGCCTTGCCGTCATTGATGTTGCCGTGGTCCGGGTTGGACACGGCGCCGACAGTGGCCATGCAGGAGCCGTGAACGACGCGCTGCTCGCCCGAATTGAGGCGCAGGATCGCCATGCCCTGGTCACGACCGACCAACTGACCGTAACCACCTGCCGAACGGGCGACCTGAGCGCCCTTGCCCGGCTTCAGCTCGATGTTGTGGACGATGGTGCCGACCGGCATCGAAGCCAGCGGCATCGCATTACCCGGCTTCACGTCGACCGATTCACCGGACACGATCTTGTCGCCGGGAGCCAGACGCTGCGGAGCGATGATGTAGGACAGCTCGCCATCGTCATACTTGATCAGCGCGATGAAGGCGGTGCGGTTCGGATCGTACTCAATGCGCTCGACCGTGCCGACGACGTCGAACTTGCGGCGCTTGAAGTCGATGATGCGGTACGAACGCTTGTGACCACCGCCGATGAAGCGGGCGGTGATGCGACCATGATTGTTGCGGCCGCCCGACTTGGTCAGGCCTTCGGTCAGACCCTTGACGGGCTTGCCCTTGTAGAGGCCCGAGCGGTCGACGATGACCAGCTGACGGGTGCTGGGCGTTACCGGGTTGAATTTTTTCAGTGCCATTGTTCTGTCCTCGCGGCCTTGCTCAGAGACCCGTCGCGACGTCGATCGACTGGCCATCGGCCAGCGTCACAACCGCCTTCTTGACGTCGCTCTGGCGGCCAACCGTGCCACGGAAGCGCTTGATCTTGCCCTTGCGGACAAGCGTGTTCACGGCCATCACCTTGACGCCGAACAGCGCTTCGACGGCGGCCTTGATTTCCGGCTTCGACGCCTTCTTGGCGACGTTGAAGACGACCTTGTTCTGCTCGGAGGCCATGGTCGACTTTTCGGTGATCGCCGGCGAGACGATCACGTCGTAATGACGAAGGTCGGTCATTTAAAGCGCTCCTCGAGAGCCTCGACGGCGGCCTTCGAAAGGACCAGCGTGCCGCGGCGCAGAATGTCGTAGACGTTGATGCCCTGGATGGGCAGCACGTCGATGTTGGGGATGTTCGTCGCCGCCAGCTTGAAGTTCTTGTCAAGCTCGGCGCCGCCGATCAGCAAAGCGTTGGTCAGGCCCAGCGTCGCGAAATTCGCGATCAGCGCCTTCGTCTTGGCCTCGGTCAGCTTCAGCTCGTCGATGATGATGATCGACGCGCTCTTGGCCTTGGCCGAGAGAGCATGCTTGAGGCCCAGAGCACGAACCTTCTTGGGCAGTTCGTGCTCGTGGCTGCGAACGACCGGGCCGTGGGCCTTGCCGCCGCCGCGGAACTGCGGAGCGCGTGCCGAATGGTGACGGGCGCGGCCCGTACCCTTCTGCTTGTACATCTTGGCTCCGGTGCGCGCGATCTCGGCGCGACCCTTGGTCTTGTGCGTGCCCTGCTGCTTCTTGGCAAGCTGCCAGCGCACGACGCGCTGCAGGATGTCTTCGCGCGGATCAAGGCCGAAAATCTCGTCGGAGAGTTCCACCTTGCCGGCGTCCTTGCCGCCCAGCGTTGTGATCTTGAGATCCATTATTCCGCTCCCTCTGTGGCCGGAGCCTCGTTCTTGGCGCCACTTTCGGCAGCAACGGCGCGGATCGCGGCAGGCTTCGGCGCATTGGCCGGCAGTGCCACCTTGGCCGCATCGCGAACCAGGATCCAGGCGCCCTTCGATCCGGGAACCGCACCGCGGATCAGGATCAGGCCGCGGTCGGCGTCGGTCGATACGATCTCGACATTCTGCGTGGTGACCCTGACGTCGCCCATGTGGCCAGCCATATGCTTGCCCTTGAACACCTTGCCCGGGTCCTGGCGCTGGCCGGTCGAACCGTGCGTACGGTGCGAAACCGAGTTACCGTGCGTTGCACGGCCACCGCCCATGTGGTGGCGCTTGATGACGCCCTGAAAGCCCTTGCCGATCGTCGTGCCCGTCACATCGACCTTCTGGCCGGCGACGAAATGCTCGACGGTGATCTCGGCGCCGACATCGATCATGTTGTCGGCGGAGACGCGGAACTCGGCGACCTTCGCCTTCGGCTCGACGGAAGCGGTCGCGAAATGGCCGCGCATCGCCTTCGACGTGTTCTTCACCTTGGCAAGGCCAACGCCGAGCTGAACGGCGGTGTAGCCATTCTTCTCTTGCGTGCGCTGGGCCACGACCTGGCAGTTCTCCATCAGGAGAACGGTGACGGGAACATGTTCCCCGGCATCGTTGTAGATGCGGGTCATTCCCACCTTCTTTGCAATCACACCTGAACGCATCGGTTCAATTCCTTTAGAGTTCCGGGCCAGGGGCACCGCCCCTTACCGCGCTCTCATTCCCTTAGAGCTTGATCTCGACGTCGACGCCGGCGGCCAGATCGAGCTTCATCAAAGCATCGACCGTCTGCGGGGTCGGATCGACGATGTCGAGCAGACGCTTGTGCGTGCGCATCTCGAACTGCTCGCGGCTCTTCTTGTCGACGTGAGGCGACCGGTTGACCGTGAACTTTTCGATCCGCGTCGGCAGCGGAATGGGGCCGCGGACGTTTGCACCGGTACGCTTGGCCGTCGACACGATTTCCTTCGTCGAGGCGTCGAGCACGCGGTGGTCAAACGCCTTAAGGCGGATGCGGATATTCTGTCCGTTCATGCGTCACTTCCTTGTTCTGGCGCGGCGCGGGCAACTCCCGCGCCCGCGACAGATCGGTTTAAGTCCAAATTACTCTTTGATGGTGACGACGATGCCGGCACCGACGGTGCGGCCGCCTTCACGGATAGCGAAGCGCAGCTTCTCTTCCATGGCGATCGGCACGATCAGTTCGACATCGACCGTGATGTTGTCGCCCGGCATCACCATCTCGGTGCCTTCCGGCAGCGACACGATGCCGGTCACGTCGGTCGTGCGGAAGTAGAACTGCGGACGGTAGTTGGTGAAGAACGGCGTGTGACGGCCACCTTCGTCCTTGGTCAGGATGTAGGCTTCGGCCACGAACTTCTTGTGCGGCTTCACCGTGCCCGGCTTGGCCAGAACCTGGCCGCGCTCGACACCTTCACGATCAACGCCGCGCAGCAGCGCGCCGATGTTGTCGCCGGCCTGGCCCTGATCGAGCAGCTTGCGGAACATCTCGACGCCCGTGCAGGTCGTCTTGGTCGTCGGACGGATGCCGATGATTTCCAGCTCTTCGCCGACCTTGACCACGCCGCGCTCGACGCGGCCGGTCACGACCGTGCCGCGACCCGAGATCGAGAACACGTCTTCGATCGGCATCAGGAACGGCTTGTCGAGCGGACGAACCGGCGTCGGGATGTAGGCATCGACCGCAGCCATCAGCTCGCGGATCGCGTCTTCACCGATCTTCTTGTCGCTATCTTCCAGGGCAGCCAGAGCCGAACCCTTGACGATCGGAATGTCGTCGCCGGGAAATTCGTTCTTGGTCAGAAGCTCGCGAACCTCGAGCTCGACCAGTTCGAGCAGCTCGGCGTCGTCGACCTGGTCGACCTTGTTCAGGAACACCACGATCGACGGCACGCCGACCTGACGGGCCAGCAGGATGTGCTCGCGGGTCTGCGGCATCGGGCCGTCGGCAGCCGACACGACCAGGATCGCGCCGTCCATCTGCGCGGCACCGGTGATCATGTTCTTCACATAGTCGGCGTGGCCGGGGCAGTCGACGTGAGCGTAGTGGCGGTTGGCCGTCTCGTATTCGACGTGCGCCGTCGAGATCGTGATGCCGCGCGCCTTTTCTTCAGGGGCAGCGTCGATCTGGTCGTAGCGCTTGTATTCGCCAAAATACTTGGTGATCGCCGCCGTCAGCGACGTCTTGCCATGGTCGACGTGGCCAATCGTGCCGATGTTCACGTGAGGCTTGTTACGCTCGAATTTACCTTTGGCCATAATCGTTCTCCGTCTATTCTACCCGCTTGGGGGAAATTGTTATTCGCTCTTCAGATCCGGCACCGCGCAGGGACGCGACGTCGGTGGCTAAGGAACCCTTACGCGTATTTCTTCTGGACTTCCTGGGCCACCGCGGTCGGGACCGGCTCGTAGTGATCGAACTGCATCGTGTAGGCCGCACGGCCCTGGCTCATCGAGCGCAGGTTGTCGACATACTTGAACATGTTTGCGAGCGGCACCATCGCGTTGATGACCACGGCAACGCCACGCGCTTCCTGACCCTGGATCTGGCCACGACGACCGTTCAGGTCGCCGATGACGCTGCCGACGTAGTCTTCCGGCGTCACAACTTCGACCTTCATGATCGGCTCCAGCAGCTGCACACCAAGCTTGGGTGCTGCTTCACGGAAGCAGGCGCGGCCGGCGATTTCGAAAGCCAAGACGCTGGAGTCGACATCGTGGTAGGCGCCGTCGATGAGGGTCGCCTTGACGCCGATCATCGGGAAGCCCGCGAACGGACCCGAGGTCATGACGCTGTTGATGCCCTTTTCGACGCCGGGGATGTATTCCTTCGGCACGGCGCCGCCGACGATCTTGGTCTCGAACTCGAACTCGCTGCTGTCCGGGTTCGGCTCGAAGACGATCTTGACGCGAGCGAACTGACCAGTACCGCCGGTCTGCTTCTTGTGCGTGTAATCCTGTTCGTGCCTGCGGGTGATCGTCTCGCGATAAGCCACCTGCGGTGCGCCGACATTGGCCTCGACCTTGAACTCGCGACGCATGCGGTCGACGATGATGTCGAGGTGAAGTTCGCCCATGCCCGAAATGATGGTCTGGCCGCTTTCCTCGTCGGTCTTGACGCGGAAGGACGGATCCTCGGCGGCCAGGCGGTGAAGGGCGAGGCCCATCTTTTCCTGGTCGTTCTTGGTCTTCGGCTCGATGGCGATCTGGATGACCGGATCGGGGAATTCCATGCGCTCGAGAATGACCGGATGCAGCGGATCGCTCAGCGTGTCGCCGGTGGTCGTGTCCTTGAGACCGGCAAGAGCAACGATGTCGCCGGCAAAAGCCTCTTCGACGTCGGCGCGCGAGTTCGCATGCATCTGCAGCATGCGGCCGATGCGCTCCTTCTTGCCCTTCACGGTGTTGTCGACCGAGATGCCCTTGGTGAGCTTGCCCGAATAGATGCGGGCAAAGGTCAGCGAACCGACGAACGGGTCGTTCATGATCTTGAAGGCAAGCATCGACAGCGGCTCGTTGTCGTCGGCATGACGCTCGATCTCGGCGTCGGTCTTGGCATCGACGCCCTTGATGGCGGGAACGTCGGCCGGCGACGGCAGATATTCGACGACGGCGTCGAGCAGCGGCTGCACGCCTTTGTTCTTGAAGGCCGAGCCACAGAACATCGGGTAGAACTTGACCGCGATGGTGCCCTTGCGGATCAGCGCGCGGATCTCGTCATTCGACGGCATCTTGCCTTCGAGGTAGTTCTCAAGCGCCGTCTCGTCCATTTCGACGGCGGCCTCGATCATCTTCTCGCGGTATTCTTCGGCACGAGCCTTGAGGTCGTCCGGGATCTCGACGATATCCCAGGCTGCGCCCAGCGTCTCGTCGCGCCAGACCAGCGCGTTCATCTCGACGAGGTCGACAACGCCCTTGAACTCGGTCTCGGCGCCGATCGGCAGCTGCATGACGACGGCATGCGCGCCGAGGCGCGAACCGATCATCTCGACCGAGCGGTAGAAGTCGGCACCGATCTTGTCCATCTTGTTGCAGAAGATCATGCGCGGAACGCGATACTTGTCGGCCTGGCGCCAGACGGTCTCGGTCTGCGGCTCAACGCCGGCATTGGCATCGAGCAGCGCGATGGCGCCATCGAGCACGCGCAGCGAACGCTCGACTTCGATGGTGAAGTCGACGTGTCCGGGGGTGTCGATGATGTTGAAGCGGTGCATCTTGCCGTCACGAGCCTTCCAGAAGGTCGTGGTCGCGGCGGACGTGATCGTGATGCCGCGCTCCTGCTCCTGCTCCATCCAGTCCATGGTGGCAGCGCCGTCGTGGACTTCGCCGATCTTGTGCGACTTGCCCGTGTAGTAGAGGACGCGCTCGGTGGTCGTCGTCTTGCCGGCGTCAATATGCGCCATGATACCGAAATTGCGGTAGTCTTCGATTTTGTATTCGCGGGCCATCGTAGCTGCCTCTCAGTCTCGTTCGCGCTTTACCAGCGGTAGTGCGCGAAAGCGCGGTTGGCTTCAGCCATCTTGTGGGTGTCTTCACGCTTCTTGACAGCCGTGCCGCGGTTGTTGGCCGCGTCCATCAGCTCGCCGGAGAGGCGGTCGACCATCGTGGTCTCGTTGCGGTTGCGGGCCGCAGCGATCAGCCAGCGAATGGCCAATGCCTGGCGGCGCTCGGGGCGCACGTCGACCGGAACCTGGTAGGTGGCGCCGCCGACACGACGCGAACGCACTTCAACATGCGGCGCGACATTGTCGAGTGCCTGATGGAAGACGGTGACCGGCTCCTGCTTGGTCTTCGACTGAACCTGGTCGAGCGCGCCGTAGACGATGGTCTCGGCGACCGACTTCTTACCGTCATACATGACGGCGTTCATGAACTTGGTGACGATCAGATCGCCGAACTTCGGGTCCGGATTGATCTCACGCTTTTCTGCACTGTGACGACGCGACATGGCTTTTGTCTCTCAATCTCATAGCCCGACGCACTCAAGGAGCGCCAAGGCCGGAAAATCTTACTTCGGACGCTTGGCGCCGTACTTCGAACGGCGCTGCTTGCGGTTCTTCACACCCTGCGTGTCGAGCACGCCGCGGATGATGTGGTAGCGAACGCCCGGAAGATCCTTGACGCGGCCGCCGCGGATCATCACCACGGAGTGTTCCTGAAGGTTGTGGCCTTCGCCGGGGATGTACCCGATCACTTCAAAACCATTGGTCAGGCGGATCTTGGCCACCTTGCGCAGCGCCGAGTTCGGCTTCTTCGGCGTCGTTGTATAGACGCGCGTGCAGACGCCCCGCTTCTGCGGGTTCTGCTGCATGGCCGGGACCTTGTTGCGCTTCACCGGCGCAATGCGCGGCTTGCGGATCAGCTGGTTGACGGTAGGCATTAAACCCTCTTGTCTCTCAATTCCGTGTCTCGCCCGGTCAGGGCCGCTCAAAGCGTCATTTCCATACGCAAATTCGGGCCATAAACCGCGCCTCGCGGTCTTGCCCGAACAAAAGGCAGAGGAAGCGGAAGCCGCTTCGTGCACGCCGGAAATGTCTTTTCGCTCGTAAAACGAACCCTGTTTGAGGCAAACTCCAAAGCGTGTCGCTTCGGAAGGGAGAGCCTCACATCGGTTCTGACTGGGCGGCTTCTACTCGTAAGACCGCGGACCGTCAAGCCCGGAGCACCAAATATTGCGCGCCGGCCAAGGCTTGGCAGCCATGCGAAAACCGCATGTAATTTTCTTTCGCATTTTTGCAAGAGCGAGGAAGAAAGTGACAAGCCTTCAGGCAAAGTGAATGGGTTTGCGCTGTTGCGCGGCCTTGCTTCATGCGAAAAGGCCGCATGAGCAGTCAAAACCCCCTCGCC
>NZ_JAIUGZ010000022.1:0-85728 GCF_020164875.1 Mesorhizobium sp. CO1-1-8
CCCAGCCTCCGTTCGCTGAAGATCAAACCGGACAACTCACGTGCTACCTAATCCGGACAACTCGTGTGCTTACGACAGACAGCAAGCGAAGCCTTGAACCTGCGGCCCGGATGGCCTAGATCGCCACAGGCGGATAAAACACGGCAGGTTTCCCATCAACAGAGATCAAAGACGAGCGGCGGGTGCGGGAACCAGGTCTGGCGCGGGCGGACAGCCGCCGCTGGGCCTCGACCAGTATGTGCAGCAGGCGTTGCAACTGCATCAGGCCGGGCGCCGGCAAGAGGCTGAGACGATCTACCGGCAGGTGCTGGCGCGTCAGCCCAAGCACGCGGCCGCGGCGCATTTCCTGGGACTGCTGCTGCACCAGACCGGGCGCAGCGAAGAAGGGCTGGACCTCATCGAACTGTCGGTGAGCCTGCAGCCGACGAATCCCGATTTCCTCAACAATTTCGGTACGGTGATGCGCGACCTCGGCCGCCCTGCTGCGGCCATCGATTTCTTCCGCGGCGCGGTGGATCTGCGGCCGGACCAGCTCGCGGCGCGCGACAATCTCGGCTCATCGCTGAAACAGGTCGGTCAGTTCGAAGAGGCCGAAGAGATTTATCGCGGCACGGTTGCACGCAATCCATTTCATGTGCGCGCCCGTATCGGGCTTGCCGAAACCCTGCAGGAAGCCGGGCGGCTGGATGAGGCGCTGGCTGCCTTCCGCGAAGCGCTGACGATCCGGCCCAAGGATGCCGACCTGCTGCACGGGCTTGGCGTCGGGTTGATGGAAAAGGGCAAGCTCGACGAGGCGGCCGACCTGTTCCGGCAGGCGTTGGCGATCAACCCCGCCATGGCCACAGCCTGGCTGATGCTGACGCAGGTCAAGCGCCAGAAGGAGCGCGACAGCGAGCTTGGGGGCATGGAAGCCCAGCATGCCAAGGCGCCGCAGGACAGCCTGGCACGCATGCAGCTGTCCTTCGGACTCGGCAAGGCGAATGACGATCTCAGGGATTATGGCCGGGCCTTCGACTATTTCGCCGAAGGCAATGCGATCCGCCGCAAAGGCATCGACTACGACCAGGCCAGGACGCGGGCCGAGTTCGAGGCAATGAAGGCCACCTTCGATGCCGGCTTCTTCGAGAAGCACAGGCCCAGCTCAATCAGCGACGACACGCCGATCTTCGTCGTCGGCATGCCGCGTTCGGGCACGACGCTGGTCGAGCAGATCATTGCCAGCCATCCGCAGGTCTATGGCGCAGGCGAGCTCAGCATCTTGAAGAAGGCGGTCGGCAGGCAGTTCCCGGCGACCATGCCGGGTGGCTTCCCATGGGGCATATCGGATACGAGCGATTCGGATTTTGCCGAGGCAGGCCAAGCCTATCTCGACATGCTGCATGCCCGCTATCCGAACATGCGCCACGTCACCGACAAAATGCCGGGCAACTTCCTGCTTGTCGGCTTCATCCACATGATGATGCCGAAGGCCAGGATCATCCACTGCGCGCGCGATGCGGCGGCCACTTGCCTGTCGATCTACAAGGTGCATTTCCGCGGTGACAGCCATCGCTATGGCTACGATCTCGGCGAGCTCGCCGACTTCCACAATCTCTACACCGACATCATGAAGCATTGGCACACGGTGCTGCCGGGCGTCGTGCACGATGTACGCTACGAGGATTTTGTCGCCGACCAGGAAGGTCAGACGCGGGCCCTGATCGCCCATGTCGGCCTGCCCTGGGACGATGCGGCTCTATCGTTCCACGAGACGGACCGGCCAGTGCGCACGGCGTCGGCCGCACAGGTGCGCCAGCCGATGTATCAGGGGTCGGTCGATCTGTGGAAGCGCTATGGAGACCGGCTCAAGCCGCTGCTGGACAGGCTGGATTAGCGCAACGCTATCTAGCTGATCGTGGCCTCGGAGATTGGCCTAAGCACCCGCGTCGTCATCCTAGGGTCTTTGCGACGGAGCTTCGCTCCTGCTTCGCCGTAGGATGACGAAGCTGAGGGGCTTCTGCTAATCTGCTGCCGGCTGCTCAAAGCTCCATGAATGGCTTAAAGCCGCCGAAGATCATGCGCTTCATATCGAACGGCATGGCCCCCCAATCGGGCGTCAAGCGCGGGTCGGCCATCACCTTGGCCATGACGGCATCGCGGCTCTCACGCGATTCGTAGACGGCCCAGGAGAAGACGACGATCTCGTCGTCCTTGGCCTGCACCGCGCGCGGGAACGAAGTGATCTCGCCATAAGGCACGTCGTCGCCGATACATTCGACATAGGCGAGCGCGCCGTGTTCCATCCATATAGGGCCTGCGAGGTTGGCCAGCCTCTTGTAATCATCGAGATTTGCCTTGGGCACGGCAAGCACGAAGCCATCGACATAGGACATTTCGGGTCTCCTCCTGAAGTTCAAAGGACCTCACCGGCGCCAACCGGTGAGGGGCTTGGACCATTGGCGGCAGATCAGGCTTTCTTCACCGGCGCGTTCATCGCCCACTCGACGCCGAACGGGTCGCGCATATTGCCCCACTGATCACCCCAGAACATGATTTGGAGCGGCACAGCGACTTCGCAGCCGGCATCGACGGCGCGCTTCCACCAGGCTTCGATGTCGTCGCTGCCGAGGTGGAGCTGCATGGTGTAACCCTGCGGCTTGACGGCCGGCATGCCGTTTTCCGGATAGAAGTCGGAGAGCATCAGCGTCGAGCCGTTGATGTGGAGGTGGATGTGCATGGTGCGGCCTTTTTCGTCCGCCGGATAGGCAAAGACCTGCTCGGCACCAAAGGCCTTCTTGTAGAATTCGGCAGCCTTGAAGGCGCCATCCAGCTGCAGATAGGGGGTCAATCCGCCGAGCACTTTGGCCGCGGGCTGAACGGGGGTCTGATCAGTCATTTGTTGTTCCTCTTTGCGTTTGGCCTTGCGAGCCACAGGACGGATGAGGTGACGGCGATCCTACATGGCCGGGAAGATTTTTTTGGCCGACCGGCGCTGGATAAGCCACGCGGCCGGCAGCTGAACGAGGCGTGAAACGAACTTGCGTCGGCGGCCCCCAATCAGAGCGCAATTCTCGCTGCTCGCAGGCTAGAAGAGATGGATCACCCGAACGCCTCTTCAACCCCGGGACGACAATGATCCTCTACTATCAGACCCATTCACCCTTCGCGCGCAAGGCGCTCGTCTTCGCCCATGAGGTTGGCATTGCCGATCGGCTGGAGGTCATTCATCACGAGACCAGTCCGACCTTGCGCAATGCTCGCGTCTATGCCGAAAATCCGCTCGGCAAGGTGCCGGTGCTGTTGCGGCCCGACGCGCCACCGATCTTCGATTCCGATGTCATCTGCGCCTATCTCGACACGCTGCATCATGGCCGCAAGCTGCTGCCGCAGGACGGCGAGGCGCGCTGGCAGGCATTGCGGCTGCAGTCGGTCGCCCAGGGCCTGGCGCAGACAGGGATAGCGTTGCGCTGGGAGACGGAAAGGAGACCCGAACAGCTGCGTTTCAGTGCTCTCGCCGACGGATGCCGGGAAAAGATCGAGGCGACCTACGACTGGATCGAGAGCACGCTGGACGACGAGGCGCCGCTCCATATCGGCCACATTGCCTTGGCCACCACGCTGTCCTGGATGGCGTTTCGTCACCTTCCGCCTTTTCGCTCACGGGCGCGGCTGACGCGCTGGTTCGAGGCTTTCGAAAAACGCGTATCGATGCAGGCGACGCCGCTTTCAGGCGATACGCATGACTGACTGGCGCCTCGGTCAGGGTGCTCTGCGGATACGAAGGCCATTTTCCACGTCGGTCACGATTTCCGGCCAGCCGATGTCCTTGCGCAATTCGATCGGCAGCGAAAGCAGGACGCGCTCGCTGCGATGGCGGGTGCGGGCTTGCATGTAGCGCGTGGTGAGGCGGCCTATGGATGACAGGGTGAACATGATGCTTTGTCCTCAGTTGAAGCCGGCATCATCGTGTCGGCATCCCAAGGACGTGGTGCGTGGCGGTCATCCGACAGGCCGTCGAAAATTATTGCTGGCAGCGTTTGATATCTCGCAAGCGCCGCCGAGCTGCGCCTACGCGACCTTGAGCGTCGGGATAGCTGAAACATCGACTTCACGCTCTGCGTGCCAAGCATCGAAAGCCGCCTGCATTCGAAGCCAGATCGCGGCTCCGTCGCCGAACAGCTTCCCAAGGCGGGCGGCCACAGCAGGCGAAACCGGCTTCTTTTCACGGATAATGTCATAGAGCTGCTGCCGGGAGATCCCGAGCAGATTTGCAATTTCCACCTTGGTCTTTCCAGTTGCCGGGATAATGTCCTCAAGCAGCGCTCCCGGGTGGGAGGGACAACGCTCAATAGGACGCGTCGGCTCGTGCAGGGTCATAAGTCGAACTTCTCCAATCTGGCCGCCTTAGTGATATTGCTCGAAATCGACGCGGGCGGCGTCCTTGCCGTCGAACTCGAATGTAATGCACCACGGGCCGTTGACGTGGACCGTGTAACGGATGGGATCGAAGCCTTTCAGCTGATGGAAATCGAAGCCGGGGAGGTTCATTTCCTCCGGCTTCTCTGAAGCTTCCAGGCGGTCAAGCCGGACAAGAATGCGCTTGTGCATCTTGGCGTCGACCTTGCCGGTCTTTCCGGTTTGAAAGAGGTCCAGCAGCGCCTTGTTCTTGAAGGACTTGATCATTGATGCATGTAAACAGATTGCTTACAAAAAACAAGAGCCTGTAAGCAAATAATTTACACACTCAGTCGACCTTCATGATGCGTTGGCCTCATCCAGCCTCCTCGGCCACCGAGCGGAAGAACTCCTCGGGGTCTTCGACTTCGGTGAGCCTCCGCTTCTCTATCAGCCAGAAGCGGTTGCCGATGGCGCGGATGAAGGAGCGATCGTGCGAGGCGAGAACGCAGCTTGCCTGATGCGCCAGCAGTTCCGCCTCCAGCGCTTCCTGACCGTCAATGTCGAGATGGTTGGTCGGCTCGTCCAGCAGATAGAAGTTGGGATTGGCGAGCCGGAGCGCCAGCATCATCAGCCGCGCCCTCTGGCCGCCGGACAGCACGCCGATCTTTTTCTCCTGCATCTCGATGACCACACCGGCGCCAGCGAGCAGCGAGCGGGCGCGCTGCTCGCCGACATCGTAACGGCGTGAGACCATCGCCAGCGGCGTGTCATTGCCGCTGATGCCCGACAGCGCCTGGTCGCTGTAGCCGAGCACGGTCGAAGGCGTCACCTTCACATTCTGCACCGTGTCCGGTTCGATGATGGCATTGCGGATCAGGGTGACGAAGCGCGACTTGCCGACGCCATTGCGGCCGAACAGGACGATGCGGTCGCCCTGGCAGATGTGGCGCTTGCCGGTCCGAAACAGCAGCGTGCCGTCGGGCGTTTCGACAGCCGCATCGTCGAGCGTGATCAGCACCTTGGCGTGGGTGCCGCGGTTGGCCAGTTTTATGGCTCCCGCCGACTTTTCGCGATGCGCCGGGTTCGCCGCCTCTTCCAGTCTTTCCGCGCGCTGGTTGAGCTGCTTGGTCTTGACCGTCAGCAGATCGCTGCCCGAATTGATGCCGATGTTGTTGAGCTTGGCCGCCTGCCGGCGCAATTGCTGCGCCACCTTCATGTCGCGCTGGAACTTGCGCTCCGTCGAAGCATCGACGTCGTCGAGCGCCTGCCTGGCGCGGGAGTAGGGGAGCGCAAACACCGGCGACTGCTCCGGGCGCAGGAACAGCGTCCGGTTGGTGGTGGCGTCGAGGAAGGCGCGGTCGTGGCTGGCGATCACGACGGGCACCTCGCGCGGCAGCATGTTCAGCCAGGTCTCAAGCTGGCTGATGCGGGCGAGGTCGAGATGGTTGGTCGGCTCATCGAGCAGCAGCACGTCCGGATCGGTGACCCAGACGCGGGCGATCAGCGCCAGCCGCTGCCAGCCGCCGCTCAGCGCCTGCATTTGCCGCTCGCGCATCGGCTCCGGCACGTCGAGCGAATCGAGAACCACGTCGACGCGCCACAGCTCGCTGTCGGCCTGCTCGGCCGGCAAGGCATCCGCCACCACCTCGTGGAACGTCCGGCTGAGAAGGGCCGGGGCGACGGATTGTTCGACGTGACCGACGCGCAGGCCGCGCGTGCGGGTGATGTCACCCGAGGTCGGCTCCATCTCGCCGGTCAGGCATTTCAGCAAGGTCGACTTGCCGCGGCCATTGGCGGCGACAATGCCAAGCCGGTCGCCGGTGCCGATGGTGAGGTCGAGATTGGCAAACAGCGGCGCACTCATGGTGACGCCGAGGGATTTGAGGCTGATCAGGGCCATTCTTGATTTCTCTGGTCTTGCCGGAGACAACTCCGGATGCACTTTGACGGTGCGCGTGCCGGCCATCAGGCTCGGCGTTGCAACACCACGAAGGGCAGACCAAAAAATCGAAGCGGGAAAAACCCGGACCGTCCCTGGTCAGCCCTGCAAGCAAGCTCGCAGGGCAGAAATCGGGCCACGCTGACGATGGTGACGAAAAAACGTAAACACGTGAGCCCTCCTTTCAAGACAAGACGTTGAGTGTGCGGAGTGGTTACACCAAAGGTAGGGTTGGTGGCAAGTGGAGCGCTGACAGTGGAGTACCTCCCTTCTCCCAAGGGAGAAGGGAAAGCTCTACTTCCCGGGGCGTCCCGTCTTGCCCGGCCGCCGCTTTTCGCGACGCGCATCGCCCGGATCCTCGTAGGAACCAATACCGGCACGCTCGCGCTTGACCGGCTTGTCGCCCTCGATCGGTGTCTCGGTCCGCCGCACGGTCATCTCATCCAGCGAGTTCTTCTTGAACAGCGGCTTGACCGGCTCGCCGGGAATGCCGAAATCGGAGCCATGTGCCTCTTCGGCCGACTGTTTCTTGAACAGCGAGCGCGACACCGCGCCGGCCGGCGTCGGCATGTCGGTGCCTGGGCCCATATCGTCAATCGAGGGTTTCGAAAACAGCGGCTTTTTCACCGGGACAGTGCCGTCGGCGCCCATCTCGTCGAGATCAGGCTTGCGGAAGAGGTTGGGCCGGGCAGCCTTGGCCGCCTCTTCGGCGGCACGGGCTGCGTCGAGCTTGCGAAAACGCTCCTGCTCCTCTGCTGTCCGATGTTTGGCCACGCCCTTGTTGTGCTTGCCCTTTTCGCGGCCGGAGGCCGGGCTTTCCATGTCGGCGTATTTGGCCAGCGGGTCTTCGGAGATGGACAATTCCATCTCACGCAGGCGCTTGATCTCGTCGCGGATGCGGGCCGCCTTCTCGAAGTCGAGATTGGCCGCGGCATCGCGCATCTGCTTTTCCATCGCGTCGAGATGGGCCTTGAGGTTGTTGCCCATCATGGCGCCGGCACTGTCGGTGAACTGCGAGATGTCGGCGCGGACGTGGTCCTTCTCGTAGACGGAATCCAGAATGTCGGAGATGCGCGACTTGACCGACTCCGGGGTGATGCCGTTGGCCTCGTTCCACTCCACCTGCTTTTCGCGGCGGCGGTTGGTTTCGGCCATCGCCCGTTCCATCGAGCCGGTCACCTGGTCGGCATAGAGGATGACCTTGCCGTCGACGTTTCTGGCGGCGCGGCCGATGGTCTGGATCAGCGAGGTTTCCGAGCGCAGAAAACCTTCCTTGTCGGCATCGAGAATGGCGACGAAGCCGCATTCGGGAATGTCGAGGCCTTCGCGCAGAAGATTGATCCCGACCAGCACGTCGAAGGCGCCGAGGCGCAAATCGCGCAGGATCTCGATGCGCTCCAGCGTGTCGATGTCGGAGTGCATGTAGCGGACCCGGATGCCTTGCTCGTGCAGATACTCGGTCAGGTCCTCGGCCATACGTTTGGTCAACACCGTGACCAGCGTGCGGTAGCCGGCCTTGGTGGTGTCGCGGATCTCGCCGACGACATCGTCGACCTGGTTCTTGGCCGGCCGCACTTCGACCGGCGGGTCGATCAGGCCGGTCGGACGGATGACCTGCTCGGCGAAGACGCCACCGGCCTGTTCCATCTCCCAGGCGCCAGGGGTCGCCGAGACCGCGACCGAAAGCGGACGCATGGCATCCCATTCTTCGAAGCGCAGCGGCCGGTTGTCCATGCAGGACGGCAAACGGAAGCCGTATTCGGCCAGCGTCGCCTTGCGGCGAAAGTCGCCTCGATACATGCCGCCGATCTGCGGCACGGTGACATGGCTTTCGTCGATGAACACCAGCGCGTTGTCGGGAATGTACTCAAACAGCGTCGGTGGCGGATCACCCGGCTGGCGGCCGGTGAGATAACGTGAATAGTTCTCGATGCCGGCGCAGGAGCCGGTGGCCTCCAGCATTTCGAGGTCGAAGCGGCAGCGCTGTTCCAGCCGCTGCGCTTCAAGCAGGCGGCCGGCGCGTTCGAGTTCGACCAGCCGGTGCTTGAGCTCTTCCTTGATCGACTTGATCGCCTGGTTCAGCGTCGGGCGCGGCGTCACATAGTGCGAATTGGCGTAGATCTTGACGCTTTTCAGCTCGCCGGTCTTCTGGCCGGTCAGTGGGTCGAACTCCGTGATCTGCTCGATCTCGTCGCCGAACATCGAAATGCGCCAGGCGCGGTCTTCCAGGTGAGCCGGAAAGATCTCGATCGTGTCGCCGCGCACGCGAAACGAGCCGCGGACGAAGTTGATGTCCTGCCGCTTGTACTGCTGGGCAACGAGATCGGCGAGCAAAGCGCGCTGGTCGAGCCGGTCGCCGATCTGCATCTGGAAGGTCATCGCCGTATAGGTTTCGACCGAGCCGATACCGTAGATGCAGGACACCGAGGCGACGATGATGACGTCGTCGCGCTCGAGCAGCGAACGTGTCGCCGAATGGCGCATGCGGTCGATCTGCTCGTTGATCGAGGATTCCTTCTCGATGAAGGTGTCGGTGCGCGGGACGTAGGCTTCCGGCTGGTAATAGTCGTAATAGGAGACGAAATACTCGACAGCGTTTTCCGGGAAGAATTTCTTGAACTCGGAATAGAGCTGCGCCGCCAGCGTCTTGTTCGGCGCCAGGATCAAGGCAGGGCGCTGCGTCTCCTCGATCACCTTGGCCATGGTGAAGGTTTTTCCGGAGCCGGTGACGCCGAGCAGCACTTGGGTGCGGTCGTTGTTGTCGACGCCTTCGACCAGATCCTTGATGGCGGTCGGCTGATCGCCGGCCGGCTCGAAATCCGACACCATCTTGATGGCAATGCCGCCTTCGGATTTTTCGGGGCGGGCAGGGCGGTGCGGTGTCCACAGCACGCCGTCCTTGTGCAGCGGATTGCCGGATTCGATCAGCGCCGACAGTGCCGCCACCGTCGCAGTGACGCTGCCCGAAGCCATGGTCTCGGCGTCTTCCAGCGAGATGTCGAGGCCGGCGACCGGATTGAGGCCGGCGGCGGTGCGCTCCCTGGCTGACGCCGCGCCACCCATCGAGGTGCCGCGCGAACTGCGTCCCGGCGAGCTTGAGCGCTCGGGTATCTTCTTCGACGGCTTCGGCGATTTGCCACGGTCGCCCTTGCCGACAAGACGTCCTTCGTTTTCGGCTTCCTGCTCGATCTGCTCGGCCCAATCCGCGATCGAACCGGTCAGCGGCGAGCCAGAGAGCTCCGGCTGGGGCATCTCGGCGAAGCCGCCTTTGTGCAGCGGCTCCGAAGCGTCCAGGAAATCGGTCAGCGGGCTGCGCCGCTTCGGCGCGGCGCGGTCGTCATTCGCCGTCGGCGGCGTTTTCTGATCGGGAGATTTGGCCATGTCCCGAATATGGGATTTCCTGGCCAAAATGGAAAGAGCGCGGTGGGGAGAGGCGTGCCGGACAGCGCTGCTCCTGACAGAAGGCTGTCAGGAGCAGGCGGGAAGGTACGCCCGAAAGCCTCCTGTCGCTACACGCCCCTGGCGGCTGATGCGACCTGCGTCGCCGACCCGTTCAGGCGCGGCACCACGACGAGGCGTTTGATCTTGCCCTTCTTGAAGGCGGCGAGAAAACGCGCATAGTCCTTGAAGGCGACGCAGCCGCTCGACTGGGCGTAGCGTCCCCGAAGCAGGTAAGTATGAGCCAGCAGGCCGTCTCGATTGTATTTGTTGCGGCCATCGACCGGTGTCAGGCGCAAGGCCTCCACTCCGTGAAAGCGCGACTCGCGCATCGACAGATTGTAAGTATTGGGCGGCGTCGGCCCGCGGTTCTTCTGGTCGGCATAACGCGGCTGGTCCGCCATGGCGCCGATGCCTGAATGCGCCTCGAGCCTCGATCCGTCAGGCATGTAGACGGTCGCGCTGCTGATGTCGTACACGGCGACGCCATTGCCGGCTCCGCTCCTGGCGCCTGGCGAGTTGAACAGGTTCCTGAACGCCTTGCCAAGGCCGCCCGAAGGCGTGTCGGGCTTGGCATAGGCCAAAACGTCACCGCCATCGGCCGGCCGGCCTTGCCGCGTCGGTTTTGCCGGCTGGGCCTGCTGGACCGTCTCGCGCGCCGGCTTCGGCTGCTGAACGGATTTGGGCTGCTGAACGGACTTAGGCTCCTGCTGGACGATTTTGGGCTGCGGCGCGTCGAATTGCGGGCGGCGGGTCGGCAACGGCACGTCGTCGGTCAGCGCGTCCGGCAGCGAGGCGGTATCGCCGGGTTGATCCTGCTGGGTTTCGACGGGTGAAACCGCGACATCGGCTGACGATTCCTCGATCGGCAGCGGTGAGGCGAACGCCTCGTCGTCGGCCGGCAGCGACTGCACCAGAGCAAGCGCCAACTGCGAATTGTCTGGCGTATCGGATTGGGCAAAACCCATCGGTTGCGGTGCGGTCTGCACGACCGCCGAGCCGGTATCCAGCCGGGCGAAACGTTCGGCCGCCGGCGCCGGCATGTCATCTGACAGGCTGGCCATCACCTGGACGGATGGCACCAGCGACGCCTCGGCAATTCGCGGTGCGACGGTGGAGATCATCGGGCGAGTGTTGGCACTGGCGGCAGGCTTTCCGGCGTCGGCAAAGGCTGCGGCCAGCTTCATCGGCGAAAGCGACGCTTCCATGCGTTCGAAGCGCTCCTGAGCCTTCGACTTCACAGGGGCAGGCATCGGCTTTACCTGCGCTACAAGGCGTTCGGATTTTTCCGCCTGCGAGCTTACCCTGGCCAGCTTGAAACAGCTGGCACCGCACTGCACCGAATGATCATGCAGGGCCTGAGTGCCGCCATTGGCATTGGCCAGCACGAAGGGTGCTTTCAAGAAGTGCTGTTTCAGCGGATCGGTAAGTGCGAGCGATCCCGGCATGGACAGCGTCTGGGGCAGGCCAACCGAAGTCGCCGACAGCGAGGCGCCGACGGAACTGAGGCCGGCCATGGTGCCGATCAGCCAAAGGCCGATGGCGGTGCTGGCGCAGGGCAGCGCGACCCAGCGGATCACCCGGCCAGCATTGAAGGAAGAGGAACGCCGGGCATCGACCAACTCGCCGCCCTCACGCAGTTCCCGGATTTTTTTTTGTGTACTCAACAACGCCATGCAACCAATCTCGCTTCAATCGGTTTCCCCGTACGTGGCCTTGAGAGCCGCGACGACCATTCTGTGAGTGATCCCAGGTGGTCCCCGACGCGTTTGCCGCGTCTGTAGTTGGTTGCCGATTGCTTCAAAATATGGACAAAGTTGGTTAATCAATCCCTCTCAAAACCAACGACGAGACATGAATTTGGGCCAAATCAGGCTTCGTTCACGGCCAGGAAAGTGGTGTTGTCGCCCTTCCGACGTCGTTTTGCTGCCCGTTTTTAACGGACGAGTCAAGCAAAACAGCCATTGCTAATTTCTACGCAACGCCTTCCCGCGGCATATGCAGCGAACCGACTGCCGGCAGAAACTGCTTAAAAGGCGCGTGTTTCCGGTAAAATTGTTGCCGGCCATGCTGCGATTCTCGCGGGGAAGGCGGCCTCAAACAGCCCACCCTCAATTGAACCAAAGCGCAAACGTCAAAAACCCGCCGCCGCCGAACTGGCGCTGGATCTGGTCGAAATCGCCGCTGGTCGCGAGCTCGCCACTTTCGAGGTAGGGCGCGATGGCCGGGCCGGTGATCGACAGCACGAGATCGAAATTTTTCGGATCATCGAAGAAGCGCTTCATGTTGATGCCAAGGCCAGTACTGGCGGTGACGCGGAAATGCGGCAGCAGCTTGCGGCCTTCCAGGAGATCCTCGGCCATGGTCAGGGCGGCGAGCCAGGCCTGGACCTGCTCCTCGCCCACTTCGAGGCCGGTGAGCGGGTTCTCGCCCTTCTGCTGCGGTCCAGGCAGCCATTCGCGGTCATTGTCGGTCTCGGCGCGGATCGCCTTCCAGTCCTCGCGTGACAGCCGGATCATTTCCAGCAGGTGGCGGCGCGCTGCTTGCCGGCGCTCCGGTTCGATCACCGGCCAGTTGATGAGATGCACCATCGAGATGAAATCGGCGATGCGCCATTCCGAGGAGAAGATGCTCGAGCCCATCTCGCCGGCCGGCGGCACCAGAATATCCTGCAGCGGCAATTTGGCGCGCGGGAACAGCATGTGGAACGAGCCGTCGAAGGTGCTCCTGAAATCATGCGCCAGCCAGAAATCGGCCTGCGCCATCAGGAATTCGGCATAGCCCTGCAGCCAGTAGCCGTCAGCGCGGTCGAAACGGAAGGTGAGCGTGGGAACGGCGTCGTCCGATGTAATGCCGCCGCGTGACAACGCGGCGATGATCGCCGCCATGCTTTCGTCCGGCGCGATGGTGCCGTCCTCGTTGAGGTCGATGCCAGTATGGGTGAGGTCGATGACCATGCCGATATCGGCGTCTGCCGGCACCGACGCAAACGTGGCGGCGGATTTTTCCAGCCGGTCGCGGAAGCCGACCAAGATGGCGCGGAACTGCTCATAGGTCAGCGGCTCCGGGTTGGGATTGTCAGGCACCGGCAGCCGCATCAGCGGCAGCATGAAGGATTGCGGGCTCTCGAAGCCATGGCGGTGCAGGCCGCTGGCCAGGATCTCCAATGCGGTGAAGAACTCGCCGGCGCCGGCGGCATAGGCTGATGCCGGGTCTTTTGGCGCCGCGGCCTCCAGCGTCGAGAGAGCGGTGTCGCGCACGGCCACGGTCTTCGCCTTAAACAGTGCGGTTGCCGCTTCCGGCATTGCCGCCGAAGCGGAGGACAGCGGCAGGAGCAGAATGAAAGCGGACGTCAGCAGGCCTGCCAGTCGTGTCATCTCTTCCCCCCAATATTTGTCGCGCAGCGCAAATATACATCATTTGCAGCGCCGCGCTTCAACCCGTCCGGCGGACGGTCTACACAGGGCAAAACAATGGGCATCGCGTGTCGAATTATCCGTTTTCCTACAAGCTGTCCTGGCTGCCGCGTTTCCTGAAGCCGTCGCTGGCCGGCGACGCACGAGACTTTGCGCCGATGGCGGGAACGCTGGTGGATCCGCCGCCGAAGCAGGCGGTGCGGCTTGCCTTTGTCGGCGACATCTCGGCGGTGGCCAACCACAGCGCGCCGGACTGCGGTCCGGCGATCAAGGCGCTGCTCGGCGCTGCCGATCTGGTGATCGGCAATTGCGAAAGCCCTGTTGTGGACAGACCAAGCGCGGCGCTGGGCACAAGGCTCGGCACGCATCATGCCATGAGCGAGTCGTTTCTGGCCGAGGCGCTGGCGGCGGTCGGTATCGCGCGCGAAAAGCTCGTGCTGTCGCTGGCCAACAACCATATGCTGGATCAGGGCGTCGCCGGTTTCGACGAGACGATCGCGGCGCTGCTGCGGCTCGGCATCCGCATGATCGGCCTGGCCGCCGATGGTCCTGTGGTGCCGGTCCAGGTTGGACCGCTTGATATTGGCTTCGCCGCCTTCACGCTGTGGCGCAACGCCGATGAAAAACTGTTTGCCGGGCGCGTTTCGATGGGCAGCGATCCGGCGGGCTGGCCGCGCCCTGGCTTGGACCTTCTCTGCGCCGTGCCGCATTGGGACTGGGAGTTCCGACATTTTCCGCGCGACGGGACGCGAGCACTGGCCAGGCGGCTGGCCGGGGAGGGCGTCGGGCTGATCGCCGGCCATCACGCCCATGTCGTTCAACCGACGGAAAAGATCGACAGGACGATCGTCGCCTATGGGCTCGGCGATTTCCTCGGTACCGCCTTTGCCCGCCAGCCATGGCCGGGTCGCATCGGTTCTATCCTCATTGTCGATGTCAGTGCCGATGCCGGTACGCGCGGCACGATCTCGTCTTACCGGATGCATCCCTTCATGCGCCTGCGCGCCGGCAACCACGAGCGGCTGGTGTTGGTGGAGGCATTGGAGAGCCGAATGCGAGACAAGGTCGAAGGGCGACTGAAAGCGGTCTTCCCTTCTCCACCAACCGATGAAGGCGTCCCCGCTTAAACGTCTGGCGGCCCTTGCAAAACCAACTATCATGCTGCCGCAGAGGCAGGATTGCGGGGGGTAGCGGTGGAAACAGCGGATTTCATGCCGAGCGAAACGGTCATCGCCGGCATCCGGAAAGACATCGAGGCCTATGAAGCGGCAAGGGCGTCGGCGGTCCGGCAGGTGCGCTGGCGGGTGCCGGTGTTCGTCGGCCTGGTGCTGGTGGCCGTGGTGCTGGTCGCCTGGCTGTTCAACAAGGTTGCCGACCCCAACGAGCAATGGGTCTCTACGCCGCATGTATTTCTCTATGTGATCGGCTTCGCGGCGTCGATCCTGCTCTATTTCCAAGCCAGGAAACCGGCGACGCGGCTGCAGCAATCGTTCCGCGAGACGCTGCTGCCGATCATATTCGGCTTCATCGCCGACATGCGCTACCAGCATGGCGTGACGCCGAATTCCTTCGACCGGTTGCCGCGCACGGCGGTTGGTCCGTTCAACCGGCAGGCGTTCGACGACATCGTCGCGGGCCGCTACGAAGGGTTTCCGTTCGAGCTGTACGAGGCGCATCTGCGGGAAGGCTCGGGCAAGGGCTCGTCGACCGCCTTCCAGGGCGTCATCGTCGGTTTCGAGACCATCGCGCCGTTTCCCGGCATATTGGTGGCGACGCGGCGGACCAACGCGGTGATCAGCTTCTTTCGCGGCATGTTCGCCAGCAAGCTGCAAGAGCTATCCAGCGGCGATGCGTTGCTCGATGCCGCCTACGAGTTCCGCACCGACAATCTCGGAGCGGCACAGCCACTGGTGAGCGGCCGGCTGGCGCAGGCACTGAAATGGCTTGGCGAAACCTGGCCGGACGATCCGGCCCGTGTCGCGCTCAATGGCAGCGATGGGTTCCTGCTGTTGCCGCAGACGAAGAACTTCTTCGAGCTGCCGGATATTTCGGTGCCGCTAGACTACAGCAGGCATGTCGCGCCGATGATATCAGACATGGGCGCGATGCTGGCGACGGCGGCACTTGTGCGCAAGATCGGCGCGAAGGACGAGGCGGGCTGAGCCGTCAGCCGTCGAAGCCGTATTTGTCGTGCCTATAGTCCGCCTCTGACTCATGAAACAAAACTTGTATCGACGATCGGTCAGCAGGCTGTTTCGTGATGCCGCCCGAGATGGATTGCAGCGGCCGCGTGGCAATCCAAAGCTGCCGTCACAATCGGCTAAGCGACTCTTTTGGCGGACAGAAGTGCGCTCTTGGGGAGCCGAAGCGGCTTGAAATGATGTCGGCGGTAAGCAATATGTCGGAATTAAGCCCATGATATTGTTTGCGAAAATTCACCCAACGTGATTTGCGGAGGGAGAGCTTTCCGTTCCAGTTTCAGGCCGTCCGGTGCTGTCGTTTCCCAAGGCGGCGGTCCGGAAAAGTGAAACAGCACGGAGTGCTTACCAATGAAGAAGACCCTCGCAACCACCGCCGCTCTGCTCGCCTTCCTCGGCACCGCCTATGCCGCGACCGTTCAGGGCACCATCCAGGCCGTCGACCCGACGACCAAGTCGATCACCCTCGACGACGGCAAGATCTACCAGCTGTCGCCGGAGGCGACGATCGGGAAACTGAAGGTCGGCGCCAAGGTGGCGGTGACTGTCGATGACAAGACCGGCATCGTGACGTCGATCAAGAAGGCCTCGTAGGGCGAGAGCATCGTGCGTCGGCAGGCCTGCCGACCGGATTTTTCAAACCCTGTTCCACTCATGGCCGGTCCCTCCGGGGATCGGCCATTTTCATCCGTCGCCTCTCGATGTCGGACGACCTGGCCAAGGTCTCCCGGCTGGACCCCAGGGCCGGCCGGCGGAACGCTGTCCGGCGGCATCGCTATGGTTTTTGCCAAAAAGCCGCGCTATCCCTTGGCCAACGGGGGATATTCATGGCCGACGAACGAAAAGGGTTTCGCCTGTCGCGGCGATTGCTGCTGGGTGCGGCTGTCGTCGGCGGCGCGGTGCTGTGGGGCGGCAACACGGTGGCGCGGCTGGCACTCGGACCTTCGGGGCCCAAGAATGCCGGACGGATAGCCGATATTGACGGGTTCGCGCTGCCTCTGAAGCCGCTGGACAATGCTCCGGCCTTCGATGCGTCGCTGCCCTGGTCGGCAAAAGGCGGTGACGTCAACGATGCCAGCGGCCTGTCGATGACGCCGGTCTACGGCGTGGTCGAGGTCAGCGCGGACGAGCACGTCGCCAACGCGCTGGCCTTCGCGCGTGCCAATGGCCTGAAAGTCTCGCTGGCCGCCATTCGCCATTCGATGGGCGGCCATGCCTTCGACGACAACGCGCTGGTGCTCGACCTCAGAAAGTTCAACAAGGTGACCGTGGATGCGGCGGCGAAGACCATGACCTTGCAGCCGGGCGCGTGCTGGCACGACATCCAGAACCTTCTGCACCCGCACTTCGCGGTGAAGGCGATGCAGTCGACCGACATCTTCTCGGTCGGCGGCTCGCTGTCGGTCAATGCGCATGGCATGGACCATCAGGCGGGTTCGGTGGCGGGTTCGATCCGCTCGATGCGGGTGATGCTGGCCGACGGTTCGGTGACGACCTGCTCGCCGACCGAAAACACCGATTTGTTCCGGCACGTCGTCGGCGGCTACGGCCTGTTCGGCGTGGTGCTGGAGGCGACGCTCGATATCGTCGACAACGCCGTCTACCGCACCTCGCGCGAAATCATCAGATCGGACGATTTTCCGAAATTCTTCGCCGAGGTGCTGGAGCCGAACAAGGATATCGGCCTGTTCTACGGCCATCTGTCGACGGCGCCGGGCAATTTCCTCGAAGACATGATCGTCTACCGTTACGACAAGGTGGCGGAGCAGCCGCCGGCCGATCAGCCAGCGATTGGTGGGCCGGGATCGGTCGGATTGAAGCGGGTGATCATCAACCTGGCGAAATGGGGCAGCCTGTTCCAGGAACTGAAGTGGTTCACCGAAAAGACGCTGGAGCCGAAATTCGAAAGCTGCACGGTGGCGCGCACCTCAGCGATGGCCGAGGGCGAGGCCTGTCTCGTCACCCGCAACAACCCGATGCACGATTCGGTGCCCTATCTCTTCAACGATCAGATGGAAGAGACCGACATCCTGCACGAATATTTTATTCCACGTGCCGCCTATGTCGAATTCATCGCGGAAGCGCGCGAGATCCTGCGCAACCAGACGCTGCCGGTGCTCAACGCCTCGGTGCGCATCGTCCACAAGGAGGATGTGGCGCTGACCTACGCGCCGGAGCCGGCCTATTCGCTGGTGCTCTACATCAACCAGCCGACCGATGCCGACGGCAATGCCAGGATGCGGGCGCTGACGCGGGCGCTGATCGACGTGACGATCAAGCATGGCGGCCGCTTCTTCTTGCCTTACCAGCTGCATTATACGGCCAGGGAGTTGCTGGCCTCCTATCCTGAACTGCCGGCCTTCCTGGCGGCGAAGCGGCAGTATGACCCTACGGAACTGTTTTCCTCGACCTTCTACCGTGCCATCAAGGCGCTGAGCGGGGTGGCGTAGACGTTAGGAGACTTCATGCGCAAGGTATCAGCCGCGGCACTCATCCTCATCGGGCTGTGCGCTGGTCCTGCGGGAGCCGAGGATCTCAAGGCCTTCAAGCTGACCATCGACGGTGTGACGGTCGATATCGATCCCGGCGAGAGCGCTGATGTGACGCTGCCCGGCGGCAAGCAGAGCAAGGTGATGCTCGAGCGCAACGACTTCGCTACCTTTTCCGGCAGTGATTTTTCCTTCGTTCACCCCAGCAGCATTTCGGTGACCAAGACCGATCTCGGCGATGATATCACGCAGTATCTGATGGCGTCGGCTCTCGGCACGATCGTCGTCGTGCAGGAATATGGCACGATGAATCCGGTGTCGCTCAACCAGTTGATGCTGCAGGAAATGACCAAGGAATCGGTGCAGGCCGGCGCCAAGCTGACGCAGGAGCCGACGACGCGCAAACTCGCCGACGGCAAGGAATTGACCGGCATCCGCGCCGAGGTGAAGACACGCACCGACATCGCCGATTTCGAGATCGTCGGCTTCGGCCTGGCCGATCGGGGGCTGCTGTTCATCACCCGCGTTGCCGGCGAGGATGCAGCGACCGAAAAGCCGCTTATCGACAAGTTCTGGCAGAGCCTGAAAGTCAAGTTGCAGCGGGACTAGGGTCGTGTCCCGGTTTGGATTTCGGTTGGGGTCCACACTTTTGCGTAACGGCGGCTCAAGTTATTCTGACGATCCTGAATTGGAGGTCCTGCAGCATGGCGAAGCTCATTTTCAGAATGAACCAGTCACTCGACGGCTATGTCGACCACCAGAGAATGCCGTCAGGCCCGACGATCTTTCGTCACTGGATAGAGCAAGTGCGCAATTTGAGCGGCAGTGTTTACGGTCGCGGCATGTACGAGGTCATGCGTTATTGGGACGAAGACAGTCCTGAATGGAGCGCGGAGGCGCACGAATTCGCGGCGGCGTGGCGGAGCCAACCGAAGTGGGTTGTGTCGCGCTCGCTGAAGTCGGTCGGCCCCAACGCCACACTTGTTGGGGACGACGTCGAGGCGGTGATAGGTCGGTTGAAGGCTGAGCTCGTCGGGGAGATTTCAGTTTCTGGACCAAACCTGGCACGAAGCCTGACCGACCTTGGTCTTGTCGATGCGTACCAACTCTACCTCCATCCGTTCGTGCTTGGTCATGGCAAGCCATTCTTCGCCGGCCCCCGGCCGCCACTTCGCTTTGTGGCCAGCGATTTGATCGGCGATGACGTGATCAGGTTGACCTATGTGCCTGCCTGATCTCGGAGAACCGGTGCGACGATAGGATGCCGCGCTTGCATGTTGCGGTCGTCAAACCGAGAGCAGGCGGGACTACAGCCCCTTCGGCATCAATCCCGCCAGCCAGTTTACGGAGCGTTTCGCGGCGTCGGCGGTCGCCGAGGCGGTGCGGCCGAGATCGGTCTTGACCACGGCGTAGCCGTTCTTGGTGCGATAGAGCACACCGGTTCCGCCATCGACCACCTGTTCATAGGCGACGGGCCGGGCGGCATCGGCTTCCATGGCCGTCGTCGGCGAACCGACCGAGACGCTCGGCCGGTGGCTCAATTCCGGCGGCAGCGGGCTTTCGGTTCTGACGACTCGGCTGACGGGCTTCAATTCCGGGCGCGATGCGGTCGCGGCCAGTTGCGAGGAGGACGACGAACCCTTCGTGCGGCAAATGCCGGAGACGAGCGGGTAGTTGAAATTGCGCTCGTGCAGCATCTGGCTTTTCATCGCGGCTTCGCACTCGGCGACGGTCGACCATTTGGCCGGCGTCTCGCCGATATATTCGCAAAGCTTGGCGTCGCAGTCGCAGCCGACGATGGTCATGGCGACAAGGGCGGTCTTGATCACGGTCTTGTCCCTTCGAGATGCCCCCCGGCAGCCCATTCAGGTGCATGTCGTTGTCTCAAAACCGGTTTCCACCCTCCGGTCGAGCCCGTGGGCATGCTTTTGGGCGACATGCAAATATTCTTTCGCGCGCGAACAAGGCGGGATTTGGCCGCGATTGTGGAATGGGCGTGGCGGAGCGCTCGAAATGCATAATCCTGGCCCGGCGTGGCCGAAAGGCCTCAGTAATCGTAGATGTGTTCGAGCCTGGCGCCTGACTTGATCAGCGCCGGCAGGACGAGGTGCAGCCTTCGCACGGCGACGACCATGCCGGTGCGGCGCGTCGCGGGCTCTGCCGGCAGCGGATAGCTGAACAGGATGCGCATGCCTTGAGGGACGGCGATCGTGTCGGTGGAGAGCACGGTGGCCATGATCTCGTCATTGCCGCCGATCTCGACGAAAGAGACGCCCTTGTCGATCAGGCGCGGGATCATTTCGGTGAACACCTGATAGCGCTGGGTGACGAAGATGGCCCCATCGGCGCCCATGTCGCGTTCGAGCAACGTGTCTGGCTCGTTGCGGGTGGCTTCTCCGACTGGCCCCTTGGCCCAGACATGGATGTCGAGCAAGGCAGGGTCCATCGTGGCGGCGAGGGCCTTTTTGATCAGGTCGGCATAGCCCTGCTTGATGGTGTCGGCGAGGCCGAACGCCAGCTTGCGTTCGCTGGTGCGGAAGGAACTGTCACCCGGCGCCGGCTGCACGGCAAACAGGCCGGCGCGCTTTTCGGCATAGGGGAACTGATACCACGGCACCTGGTCGAGAAACCCTGCATAGTCCGCCGCCACCTTGGCCTGATAGATGTCGGCGGCGGTGCGCTTGCCTGCGGCGGCCTCGGTGATGCGGCCGACCGTGTTCTCATAGGCCCACTGCAGGATATGCTCGATCGAGTGGCTGGTGCCGATGATGACCAGCATCTGGTGGTTGGCGTAGTTGAACTTGTAGGGAGAACTGGCGCGGATCACCATGGCGTAGTCCTGCCAGAAGCGGCCGACATAGGACCAGTAGGGGAAGCCGCTCGGCTGGTCGTTGTCGACGAAGCCGGCATATTCGCGCGCGGCGTAGACGATCGCCCATTCCGGATAGGTGAGAAAGGTCGATTCCGCCGGCCGCTGGTAGAAGGGTATCTCGGCGCGAACCTTGTCGGCCAGCGCTTTGGGCGGGGCGCCGTCGGCAATGCCAGGCAGCGGCGTCTTGTCGAGCGACGACGTCGTCAGGAAGCCATAGCTCAGCCCGGCGATCGGGATGAGGATGACGATGACGACCAGCCAGAGGATCGTCTTGATGATGCGCTTCAGCCAGCGAAACAGGAACATGCCCGATCAGGCCGTGGCGAAGTGGGCGTGTATCCGCTTCGCCAACCAGAAGCCGACATAGACGGCGACGCCGCCAATGACGATGTGCGGCAGGTTGGCGAAGAAGCGAGCGGGGAATTCGATGTCGTTGAGAGAGCGGAAGCCGTTGATGAAGATGCCGGCATCGAGGCAGCCGGAACCGGTGATCAGCCCGAGCACGCCGTCGAACAGGTAGACCGAACCGAACAGCTTGAAATAGAACACCGCCTGGCGGTGCGAGATGAAGGCGGCGGCCAGCGCCCAGACGCCGGAGAAGGCGTGCAGCAGGTCGTCATACCATTGCAGCGAGAACAGGCCGAACAGATTGCCGTCGGCATCGTTGAATGCCGGTATATAGCCGATGGCGACGACGCCGAAAAACAGGAAAGCATAGGCAACGGCAAGCTTCTGGATGAGCGTCATGAAGTATCCCCCTTCTACGAGCCCATTTGCAAACAGACTCTGACGACGCAGCGATACTAACCGATTTTAGCGCGTGGTGAAGCGGCGCTCGCAAGATCGCCGGCAAAGGGCATCGAGGGGGAGAAAAGACAGTCGGCGCCGGGATTTCTCCCAGCGCCTCCCTGTCAGATCAGGACACGTTCACGGCAGCAACTTCCGTAAAGTCGTCGCGCCTTGCCGGCCTTGATTTTGACGGTCCTGCCAGTCCGCCGCCCGAGAGCAGCGTCCGTTCGGGACCACGCCGGTCTCCACCCTTGCGAGCTTTGCCCTGCGCACCATCGAAGGTTTTTGCCGTCCTTCATGGCAGCATCGGTCCGCCGTCGGCGTTGGCACGCTTTCCGCGGCCCCGTAGGTCTCGACTCCGTCCCTCGAAACAGGCAAGCCTGCTCTCGCTTCGGGCCGTACGGGCCTCAGGAAATCCGCCTTTCACTTCGCCTTTCGGCTTGATGATCGGTAGCCGCCTGAGATGGGTTTAAGCTATGCCGGGTAAGGGTCCTGGGGAATGGCCTGAGGCCTGTGGATAACGGGATTATCGGGGATCGTTTGCCCCAAGCCTGGGAATCGAGCGCCGGCTGCTTTAGACAGCCCGCCCGCTTTTTTGCGTACGAGCCGACAGCGCCCCTTGCTCCGCCGGTGGGCGCGGGCTTCAATGCCGGCAAAGGATCGGACCTGCATGTCCGGCGCCGGGGAGGGCGGGTATTTGAAAGTCGGGGTGGTTCTCAATCCGATTGCCGGTGGCGGCCGGCTGAAACGGCATTGGCCTGATGTTGCCGCTTCGCTGAAAAAGTACTTCGGCGAATTCGAACTGCGCGAGACGCAGGCCGAAGGCGATGCCGAAAAGCTGGCGATCGATCTTGCGGCGAGCGGCTTCGATCTGGTGATTGCGGCCGGCGGTGACGGCACTGCCAGCGAAGTTGCCGACGGCCTGCTGCAGGCATTCCAGGAGACTGGCCGGACCACCGAGCTCGGCCTCTTGCCGTGCGGCACCGGCATCGATTTCGCGCGCGGGCTCGGCCTGCCGAAAGAGGTGGACGCGACGCTGAAGCGGATCGCCGAGGCCAAGGCTCGCAAGATCGATGCCGGGCGCATCTGCTACATCGACGATCACGGCGCGCTGGCCAGCCGGCACTTCATCAACATCGCCAGCCTCGGCCTCTCCGGCGCCACCGACCGCGCCGTCAATGCCGACAAGCGCAAAGGCAGGATGTCGGCCAAGGCGCTGTTCCTGTGGCGCACCGTGGTCGAGTTCATGCGCTACCGCTTCCAGGATGTCAGCATCACGGTCGACGACGGTGCGCCGGTCGAGGCGCGCATGGCGCTGGTGGCGGTGGCCAATGGAAAGTTCTTCGGTGGCGGCATGATGATCGCGCCGGACGCCGAACTGACCGACGGGCAGTTCGACATCGTCATCCTGCGCGCCGCCGGCAAGCTGAAGTTGATCTGGGACATCCGCCTGCTCTATGGCGGCCGGCACCGCAATCATCCAGCGATCACCATCCTGCGCGGCAGGAAAGTGGTGGTCGAACCGCTCGGCGATGCCGAGAAGAACGGCGCCCTGGTCGACGTAGACGGCGAGTCGCCGGGACGCATACCGGCGACCTTCGAGATCCTGCCGGGTGCATTGACGCTCAGATACTGAATCAAGCCGTTGACAGATTGATTCAGATGAATCCGCCGATCAATCCAACGCCCTGAAAACGCTTGATATTTTGGCTGGCGTCAGAGTTCCAGCTTGGCTGGGAAACCAGGCGCGCGCAGGTCCATATCGACGGCATCCTCGAGCAATTTAACGATCTGGGTGGACCATGCGCTGCCGCCATATTCCTGTTTGCCCATCTGAAAAATCTCACTCACAAGCGGCGCCAGTTGGAGTGGCAGTCTGAATTCCCTGCCCATCGCCAGCGCGAAGCCGAGGTCCTTCAGCGCCAGGTCCATGGTGAAGCCGATGTCGTAGGAGCCGTTGAGAATGAGTTGGCTTTCGGTCTCGTGGACGAAGCTGTTGCCCGAGGACGCAACGATGGCGTGGTAGGATTGGGCGAGGTCAAGACCGCCCTGTTTGGCCAGCATCAGCGCTTCGCCGGCGGCGACGAGATGGATGAACGCCAGCATGTTGGTGATCACCTTGATCACCGCCGCCGAGCCGACCGGTCCCATCAGGAAGGACTTCGCGCACATCGCTTCGATGGCCGGGCGATGACGCTCGTAGAGCGCTGGATCGCCGCCGACCAGTGCGGTGATTTTTCCGACCGCCGCCAGATGCACGCCACCGGTGACCGGGCATTCCAGTGTTTCGACGCCCCTGGCCGAGGCGAGGGCCGCGAGGCGGAGAATCTCGTCGCGTCCGTTGGTCGACATCTCGATCCAGCTGCCGCCCTCGGGCAGGCCCTCAAGCAATCCGCCGAGGCCGGCCAGCACCGCTTCGCTGACCTTGGGCGAGGGCAGGCACGTGATGGCGTTGCCGGCCCGCGCGGCGGCGTCGGCGGCGCTCTTCGCAGCCGTGGCGCCGAGCGCCACAAGGCGCTCGACGGCGGCGGGGTCGCGGTCGAAGACGGTGACGGCAAAGCCGTTGCGGATCAGGCTGACGGCAAGGTTGCCGCCGAGATGGCCAAGGCCGATGAAGGCGTAGCGTTCACTCACGGCATCAACGGCGTCTGCATCATCTGCAGATGCAGGTCCTTGCCCGTATAGGGGTGCGCGTCGCAGACCGCTTCGTCGAGTTCGACGCCGAGGCCGGGCTCCTTTGAGGGGATGACGTTGCCGTCCTGCCACTCGATCTTCTTCTTCAGCAGCATGGCGTGAAAACCGTCCCACTGCTTCAGCGATTCCAGGATGAGGAAATTGGGCAGCGTCACCGCCAGCTGGATGTTGGCCGCACCCACGATCGGTCCGCAATAGCAGTGCGGTGCGATCTGGATGTGGTAGGCCTCGGCCATGGCGGCGATCTTCTTGGTTTCGAGGATGCCGCCCGAGCGGCCGAGGTCCGGCTGCAGGATGGTCGCGGCGCGGTTCTCGATGACGCGGGCGAACTCGAACTTGGTCGTCAGCCGCTCGCCGGTGGCGATCGGGATCGAGGTGCCGCGGGCGACCTGCGCCATGACTTCGGGCATGTCAGGCGGCACGGGCTCCTCGAACCACAAGGGATCATAGGGTTCGATGGCGCGCGCCATGCGCAGAGCGCCCGACGCGGTGAACTGGCCGTGCGTGCCGAACAGGATGTCGGCGCGGGTGCCGACCGCCTCGCGGATCGCCTTGATCATGTGGGTGGAGACATCGATGTCGACGAGGCGCGGCTGATGGCCGTCGAAAGCGGTGTAGGGACCGGCCGGGTCGAGCTTGACGGCGTTGAAGCCCTGTTCGACATATTCGAGCGCGCAGGCGGCGGCGAGATCGGGGTCGTTGTAGACGTTCTTGCCGTCGGGCGCGTCCTCGGAATGGACGCTGCCGGTGTGCGGGTAGAGATAGGTGTAGGAGCGCAGCGTCTCCTGCACCTGGCCGCCGAGCAATTTGTAGACCGGCTTGTTGGCTTCCTTGCCGATGATGTCCCAGCAGGCCATTTCCAGCGCGGAGAAGCAGCCCATGCCCGACACATCGGGGCGCTGAGTGAAGCCAGACGAATAGGCGCGGCGGAAGAAGTTTTCGATGTCGTGCGGGTCGCGGCCGACGAGATAGCGCTCGGCCATGTCCTCGACCATCTTCGCCGTGACATGGGCGGAGAAGGTGGCGTTGTAGGCCTCGCCATAGCCGACCACGCCGCCATCGGTGGTCAGCTTGACGAAGATGAAATACTTGCCGCCGATGCCGGGCGGCGGGTTGCCGACAACCCAGGTCTTGACGTCGGTGATCTTCATTCTTGGTCCTCCAGAACCAGTTCGGCGCCCTTCCAACCGGTCATGATCGAGGCGGCGTTGGTGTTGCCGGTGATGTTGTCGGGAAAGATCGAGGCATCGATGACGCGCAAACCTTCGAGACCATGCACCCTGAGACGCGGGTCGACGACGGCGCGCGCGGGATCAGATCCCATGCGGCAGGTCGAGACCGGATGATAGACGGTGCCCGAGCGCTTCCTGAAATCCTGGACCAGATCGGCATCGGAGGTGATCGACGGTCCGGGCAGGACCTCTTCCTCGATGATCTCGGCCATGGCGGGCATCGAGGCGATCTTGCGCACGAATTTCACCGCCGCCAGCATCTCCTCGACATCGGCATTGGTGGAGTAGGCATTGGCTGTTATTTTGGGGTAGTCGCGCGGGTTGCTGGAGCGGATCATGATCTCGCCACGGCTCGACGGGCGGCAGTTGGATAGGCCGATGGAAAAGCCCGGCCATGGATCCGGCGTGAGGATCGGGCGCTCGCCGCTTTTGGGAATGACGGTCGAGAACGCCTGGAAATAGAGCTGCATGTTGGGCCGCGTCGCCGCCGGGTCGGTGCGGAAGAAGCCGCCGGCATTGTTCATCGACAGCGACAGCGGGCCCGAACGGGTGAGGATATATTGCATGCCGACCAGCAGCTTGCCCCACCAGGGACGCAGCGTCTGGTTGAGCGTCGGCAGCTTGCCCTTGAAGGTGTAGTTGATGCCGACATGATCCTGCAGATGCGCGCCGACATTCTCGTTGGCTTGGACGATCGGGATGCCCACGCCTTTGAGCAGGGCGGATGGGCCGACGCCGGACAGCTGCAGCAATTGCGGCGAGTTGACCGAGCCGCCCGACAAGATGATTTCGCGGCCGGCGCGCGCTGTCTTCGTCTCGCCGTTCTGCTGGTATTCGACGCCAACGGCACGCTTGCCCTCGAACAGGATTTTTGTCGCCAGCGCCTTCATCTCGACGCGGACGTTGGCGCGCTTCATTGCCGGGCGCAGGAAGGCGCGCGCCGCCGACATGCGGCGGCCGTTGCGGGTCGAGATCTGATAGACGCCGACGCCTTCCTGGGCAGCGCCGTTGAAATCCGGGTTGAGCGGCAGGCCGGCCTGCTGGCCGGCGGCGAGATACCGCCTGGTCAGCGGGTGGACGGCGTCCGAACAGTCGGTGACATGCAGCGGGCCGCCGACGCCGCGCCATGCGTTGCCGCCGGCCTGGTTGTCCTCGATCGCCTTGAAGGCGGGCAAGAGGTCATCATAACCCCAGCCGGGATTGCCGGCAGCGGCCCAAGCGTCGAAATCCTCGCGCGCGCCCCTGATCCAGACCATGGCGTTGATCGAACTCGAACCGCCGAGCAGCTTGCCGCGCGGCCAGTGGTCGGCATTGCCGGCGAGGCCGGGGTCCGGCTCGGCCTTGTAGTTCCAGTTGACCTCAGGATCGAAGAAGGTCTTGCCGTAGCCGAGCGGCATCTGCACGTAGAAACGGCGGTCGGTGCCGCCGGCTTCGAGCACCAGCACCGAGAAGCGCCCCGAGGCCGACAGCCTGTCAGCAAGGACCGAGCCGGCCGAGCCGGAGCCGACGATGATGAAATCATAGGTCTGCATGATTGAGATGGGAGGCTCCGGAAATCTGGCTGCAGCCTAGACGCGACGGGTTGATCGCGTCGCCGCGCCATCCGGCATCAGTTGTGAAAAAAGCGACCGTCGAACTGGTCGGGTTTGCGTGGATTCCCGACAATCGCGCTTGATATCTACCTTCTCGACAGCCTATGCGATGGTATTATTTTGGCGCATGATTTTTTCCGAAAAGTCTGCAACTTTTCGGAATCATGCTCTGGCCACTCTGCGGAAGGCAGGAAAATCATATGCGGACCCTGTCGGATGCGTTCATTCCCGAACTGCCGGGCCACTACAGCGGCAAGGTCCGCGAAAATTACGACCTTGCGGATGGCCGGCGCATCATCATCGCCACCGACCGCCTCAGTGCCTTCGACACCATCCTGACTTCGATCCCGTTCAAGGGCGAGATCCTCACCCAGACGGCGCGGTACTGGTTCGAGGAAACCGCCGACATCTGCCCGAACCATGTTCTCGAATACCCCGACCCGAACGTCGTCGTCGGCACAAGGCTCGACATTCTGCCGGTCGAGATCGTCGTGCGTGGCTATCTGGCGGGAACCACCAGCACCTCGATCCTGACGCGTTACAAGCGCGGTGACCGTGACATGTACGGCATCCGCCTGCCGGAGGGCCTGCGCGACAATGAGAAGCTGGCAGAGCCGATCATCACGCCGACCAGCAAGGCCGCGCATGGTGGCCACGACGAACCGCTGTCCAAAGCCGAGATCCTCGAACAGGGCCTGCTTACGCCAGCGCAGTGGGAGATGGTATCGGACTACGCCTTGCGGCTGTTCGGCCGTGGCCAGCAGCGTGCCGCCGAACGCGGCCTCATCCTCGCCGACACGAAGTACGAATTCGGCACCGATAAGGACGGGACCATCATTCTTGCCGACGAAATCCACACGCCCGACAGCAGCCGGTACTGGATCGCAGCGAGCTACGAACAGGCGCTCGCGGGCGGCAGCCGGCCGGAGAGCTTCGACAAGGATTTCATCCGCTCCTGGGTCTCGGCGCGCTGCGATCCCTACAGCGACCCGATCCCCAAAATACCCGACGAGATCGTCGAACAGGCCTCGCGGGTCTACGTGCAGGCCTATGAGGCGATCACAGGCAAGGAATTTTCTCCGGACCTGTCCGGGGACAGCGTGCTCGATCGCATTCGCAGGAACCTCAGGCGCTATTTCTAGGCCTGATCAAACTTCGCGGGGCGTTGGCTGACGGTGCATTAAACGAAAACCCGCCTCTGCGGCGGGTCACTGGCGCAAACCAGCACCATGCACAAATATCTACCATAGCTGAGGGCACCGAGTCAAGAAAAAATTCCTATCGCGAGAAGCTTCGGAGCCCCGTGGCCATGCCGTGGCGCGTTGACCTTCGGGCGCCGTGACGATACGGGATCGAGGGCAGCCGGTCTCGAAGGATTTCTCGCATGGTGCACTACGCTGAAGGACGGCCGCTTGGCGATCTGACGTTGCGCACTCTGGCCATGCCTTCGGACGCCAATGCGGCGGGCGACATTTTCGGCGGCTGGGTGATGGCGCAGATGGACCTGGCCTGCGGCATCCGCGCCGCCGAGCGCGCCAAGGGCCGCGTGGTCACCGCGGCGGTGAAGGAGATGTCCTTCGCCAAGGCGATGAAGATCGGCGACACGCTGTGCATCTACACCCATGTCGAGCGTGTCGGCCGCACCTCGATGACGCTCAAGGTCGAAGCCTGGGCGCAGCGCTACCTCTCCGACCTGATGGAAAAGGTTACGCACGCCGATTTCGTCATGGTGGCGCTGGATGGCGAGGGCAAGCCGAAAGCGGTTCCTGCCGAAGGCTGACGCAAGCCGTCTTCTCCCACGCATGGCCGTTTGTAACAGGGGCCGTGTGGCAGACCCGTTTCGCGACATCCAACGGTTGCCTCCATGCCCGATCCTGCTGCAATCGGGGGAGAGACAATGCGTCAACATCTGCTGAACGGTTGGCTTGTGGCAGCCCTGGTCGCGACGACCTGCCTGCTCGGCATGACCGCTTACGCGGAGGTGAAGGAAGACATTTCGCGCATTGCCTGCACGCATGGCGACAAGGCTCCCGGCGAGCGGGGGGCACGGTGTGATACCTGTGCCGTCGCGCGATGCGATGTCCGCACATCAGGAGCCTGAGCGGCAGCCGCCAGGTGACGGCATGAGCGGCAATCCGCCAGCCAAAACGGCGCGTGCATTTCGGGCAACGATCCACGCAGCCGAGACAGAATCTCCGATTAGACAAGCCGGAAGTTGCGTGCGTACTGAATCCCTTGTAACGCAAGGGTTTCAGGCGTGCGTGCCGTCGAATTTTTCGCGCGCCGCCTTGACGCGCAGGGTGTTCGCGCGCGCCCATTCGCTCAGTGCGCTGACGGGGATCAGCAGCTCGTGGCCAAGCTCGGTCAGCTCATAATCGACGCGCGGCGGAATGGTTGGAAACACGGTGCGGGTGACGAAGCCGTCACGCTCCAGCCCGCGCAAGGTGGTGGTCAGCATCTTCTGCGAGATGCCGCCGACAGCTGCGCGCAATTCGTTGAAACGCAGCGGTCCGTCGCCCAGCTTGCCGACGACCAGAACGGTCCATTTGTCGCCGACGCGCTGCAGGATTTCCGAGATGGCGCGGCAGTCCTCGGTGCGGTGTGGGTGCCTCGGTAACAAAAAAGTGCCTTCTTGCGCGTCGCGTTTGCAGTATCTCATATAGCGCAGGTATCCAAATGATACCAGTACTTCGTGCAAGGAGAGCCCTATGTCCAAACCCAAGATTGCCATCGTCGTCGGATCGACGCGCGCCGCTCGTTTCGCCGATGTGCCAACCCAGTGGATCGCCAAGATCGCCAAGTCGCATGCCGACATCGACGTCGAGATCGTCGACCTGCGCGACTTCCCGCTGCCGTTCTTCGACGAGGTCGCTTCCTCCGCCTGGGCGCCTTCGCAGAACGAAGTGGCACAGCGCTGGCAGAAGAAGGTCGCCGAATTCGACGGCTTCATCTTCACCGCCGCCGAATACAATCATGGCCCGACGGCCGTGCTGAAGAATGCCATCGATTACGCCGCCAATGAATGGAACAAGAAGCCGGCCGGCTTCGTCGGTTATGGCAGCGTCGGCGGCTCGCGTGCCGTCGAACAGCTTAGACTGTATGCCGTCGAATTGCAGATGGCGCCGGTCAAGTCGGCCGTCCATATCGCCTGGGGCGATTTCCTTGCCGTGCGCCAGGGCGAGAAGAAGCTGGAAGACCTAGAGCATCTGAACCAGGCCGCCACGGCGCTGGTCAACGATGTTGCGTGGTGGGCCAAGGTTCTCAAGGCAGCGCGTCAGGCCGACGCCGTCGCCGAGGAAGTCAAGGCGGCCTGAGCGCCGGTTCGAATTATCCTCCCAAGGAACCGGGGCGGCGCTTGCGCCGCCCTTTTTCAATTATAGCGGCTCGAATCGGAAGCTGGCGCCGGATCGGACGACGCGGCCAACACCGGGCGAATCCAGATGCGCGCCGGCAACGAAACAATGATCGTCGGCAGCAAGCGCCAGCAACCGCAACCGGCTTTCGCGCGCCTGGTCCTGATCGGCATCGAATTCCCAGGTCACCTCAGGTCGATCGAACTGAAGCGATGGGACGTGAACGGTGTCGCCCCAAATCAAAATGCGTTCGCCGCCGCCAGAAACACGAAAGCAGCTGTGTCCCGCTTCATGGCCATGAGCGTCGACAACGTCGACATGTGTCCCGATACGGTCTCCGGCTTCGAATGGTTCCGCCATGCCGTGAAATCGTTCGAGCCGCGCTTCGGCGCGAAAAAAGCCGAGTTCTTCCCTGGGAACGAGCAAGCGCGCCAGGCGCGGGAAAGCGTCCAGGCCGTCGGCAAGCACAAGACCATGGATGTGGTCGAGATGCGTGTGGGTGAAGCAGACGGTCCGGACTCGTCCGGCATCGATGCCAGCTTCGTCCAGCGCCTCGGGAAGTCGGCCCATGGTTGGATGCCAGGCGTTCGAGGCGCCGGTATCGATCAAGATGATCCCGTTTCCATCGTCAATCGCAAAGGCATTGACGAAAAGCCTGAGTTGACCACCGACCAAAGCGACTTGTTGCGGCAATTCATCGCCAAAAGGCTTGTCGCCGGGTTGCCGAATCCGTCCGATCGGCATGTCGACGTAGCCATCGCGCAAGGAGGTGATGCGCAAGTCACCAAGATCGTAGGTCTGATAAAGGTCGCCTGAAGCTATGCGGTGCATTTTTTCCGATCCGTCTGTAGACAATCGACAACCTGCGACGGGCCAGCCCGTGTCGGCAACCCGCCCCGTCAATTCGATCTATGCCATGGGTGCGTGCATCGCCTGCCGTGGCCGGATGATGCAGTCGGCGAGGCGGTCCGTCTCGTTCAACTCGTCGGCGTGGTGCTGGCCCCATTGGCAGAGCGCCAGCAGGATCGGCTCGAGGCTGAGGCCGAGGCGCGTCGCCGAGTATTCGACGCGCGAGGGCACTTCGGCGAAGATCTCGCGGCTGACGAGGCCGTGCTCTTCCATTTCGCGCAGCTGCTGGATCAGCACTTTCTGGGTGATGCCCGGCATCAGCGCCTTGAGTGCCGACAGTCGCCGGGGACCATCGAAGAGATGGTAGAGGATGACCGCCTTCCAGCGGCCCGCGATCACTTTCAGCGCCCGTTCCGCCGGCAGCATAGGCAGTCTTTTGATCAGTGCAGCCATGGTCACCTCCTGGTCAGCAGGGGACAAATGAGTGTGTAGTCGAGGTTCCGCAGATAGTGGCAAACCGCTGCCGATGCCAGTGCGATCGGAGTTTGCCATGAAAGCCATTCAACTCAACCGCTTCGGTGGTCCCGAGGTGCTGGAGGCGGTCGATCTGCCGGCGCCTGTGCCGCGGGCCGGCGAGGTGCTGATCCGTGTCCATGCCGCCGGGATCAACTTCTTTGAAGTGCTGATGCGCGTGAACCGCTACGCGGTGACGCCGCAACTGCCGATGATCCCGGGCGTCGAGGCGGCGGGTGTCGTCGAGGCCGTCGGGCAAGGCGTGGATGCACAATTGCTGGGTCGCCGCGTGGCCGCGCCGCTGTTCATCTCGCAGCGTCCCCACAGCGGCTATGCGGAGCAGGTGACGATGTCAGCCGATCTCGTCGTGCCGCTGCCGGATTCGCTGTCGTTCGAGGCTGCGACGGCGCTCATGGTGCAGGGGCTGACGGCACTTCATCTGCTTCGCCAAAGCCCTCCTGATGGCAAGGCAGTGCTGGCGCCGGCCGCATCGGGCGGTGTGGGAACGCTGCTTGTCCAACTGGCCGGGCTGAAGGGCGCACGCCGGGTGATCGCGACCTCAGGCGGCAAGGCAAAGCTGGATCTGGCCCTGTCGCTCGGCGCCGATGCCGCAGTCGACTATACCAAGCCGGACTGGCCCGCTCGCGTCCGCGACCTCACGGGCGGGGAGGGTGCCAACGTCATCTACGACACAGTCGGCGGTGCGCTGACCGCTGCCTTGCTTGAGGCCTTGGCGCCTGGCGGCGAACTGGTGTTTGCGGCGCTCGGGCGCTTTGGCCTCGCTGCCTCCGATCTGGAGGCGATGATCGGCCGCAATCAGTCACTCAGGGGTTTCGCGCTGCTGCCGCTGCTGTCTGACGATGTGCTGAAAGCCAGCCTGTCCGAGCTGTTCCAAATGGCGGCAAACGGCCGGCTGCAGGTCACGATCGGCGGCCGATTCCCGCTCGACCAGGCCGGCGAAGCGCACCGATTGCTGGACGAACGCCGGTCGACCGGGAAGGTGGTGCTGATACCCTGATATCGATAGTCGCGAACACGACGTCGATCGGGGTTGGACTGCTACATCGACGGGGCTGCCATCTGGTCGCGCCCTTTTGCCCTGATATATCCGGCTGCAATCCGTCACATGAGTGAAGCCGTGAAGACATCCAGCCTGACCGGCGCCGTTTCCCCAATGATCCCGGTGCTCGTATGCGCCCTGGCGATCTTCCTGCTGTCCGGGATGGATGCAGCGATGAAGATCCTGGTCATCGCGGTCGGCGTCTACAACACCTTGCTGTGGCGCAGCATGGTCGCGACCGTGGTCGCGGGCGCGGCCTGGTTGGCGGGACCGCGCTTAAAGCCAACCATACCGGTGCTGAGGCTGCATGCGCTGCGTGCCGCGATTGTCGGCGTCGTCCTGATATCCTTCTTCTGGGGCTTGGCCAGGCTGCCGCTCGCGGAGGCGATCGGGCTCAGCTTCGTGGCGCCCTTGTTTGCCCTGTTTCTCGCCGCGCTGCTGCTGGGCGAGCGGATCCGGCGCCAGGCTGTCTGGGCATCGTTGGCCGGCATCACCGGCGTCGCCATCATCATGGCCGGCCAGTTCGGGCAGGCAGACTATTCGCAAGATGCCATGCTCGGCACGGCAGCGGTGCTCGTATCGACGGTGTTCTACGGCTACAATCTGATCCTCGCCCGGCAACAGGCGCAGTTGGCCAAGCCGATCGAGATCATGCTGTTCCAGAACCTTTGCGTTGCCATCCTCCTCGGCCTCGCGGCACCCTGGCTCGCCGTCGCCCTGCCGAGCAATCTTTGGCTTCCTTTGGCCGGGGTGACGGTGCTGTCGCTTGCCGGGCAATTCCTGATGAGCTGGTCCTACGCCCGCGCCGAAGCGCAATATCTGATCCCGACGGAATACTCGGCCTTCATCTGGGCGGTAGCACTTGGCTGGTTCTTCTTCGGTGAGGAGGCGACCTGGACCACCTTGACGGGAGCGTGCCTGATCGTTGCCGGCTGCCTGATCGCCGCGCGGGCTAATCCCAAGCTTGCCGAGCCCATCGAAGTGGCGGTTTGAGCGCCGATTGTCAGCGCCCTGCAGGATCGCGAAATACCCCAGCCTCCACCTCGTGCATGAAGTGAGTGATGAGAGCCGCGCATTGGCGATGATGCGTTTCGAGAAGCATGTGTCCGCTCTCAAAGACATGGATTTCGACTGCATCTAGGTCGCGGCTGTAGGCCATGATCTCGTCCAGCGCGAAGAAGGCGTCGTGCCGTCCCACAGCACAAGGCATGCTGGCTGTTGGTCGCGGAGATAGGCCTGGATGGCCGGGAAGCGCGCGATGTGCGAGCCATAGTCGGTGAAGATTGCGAACTGAATGTCGGTGTTGCCGGGCCTCGCCAGGCGCTCCGTATCGAGATACCAACCCTCGGGCGGAAACAACACCTTCAGACGCTCGGGGAGACCGCCGATATATTGGTTTCGGGTCCCCTCGAAATTCATCCAGTCCGGCAGTTTGGCGCGGTTTTCTTCAGTCGGTTCGGCGAAGAACGCCTTCGGCGCGTCCCATTCCGGTCCCAGCCCTTCGTCATGGGCATTGCTGTCCTGCGCGATCAGGCCGAGGATTCGATCCGGCCGCCGTGTGGCGAGATGATAGCCGACGGGCGTGCCGAAGTCAGTGATGTAAAGGAAGAATCGCTGGAGGCCGAGGGCCTCGATGAAGGCTTCGATCGTGTTGGCCAGGTTCTCGAACGTGTAGTCATAGGTATCGATGGAAGGGGCAGACGAAAAGCCGAAACCGGGCAGATCCGGCGCCACTACATAGGCTGTCTCCGCCAGCGGTTCGATGACATTGCGATAGACGTGCGACGAAGTCGGATATCCGTGCAGCAGCAGGATTGCCGGTCTGCCGGGATCGCCGGCATGACGGTAGAAGATGTCGAGGCCGTCGACATTGATGGTTTCGTGGCGGGTCTTGTAACGATTGCTGCGCATCCGCTCTCTCCTAGCGGTTCCGCGCCGATCTGGCGGTGCTATGGCCTTGACACCACATATCTGTATGATCACGGTTACATCATGTAACCGTATAATCCGGCTAATGAGGTTATGTTCCATGGGCGATGCATACACCGAATGGGTGCCGGATCACTTCATAGGCGGGCATCCCGCTTTGGACCTGTCGAACGCCGTGTTCGACCGGCGGGCGCCGGCAACTGACAATGAACTATTCAAGTCCGTCCGGGATGTTGCGAACTGGTTCAGCGCCTCAGGGCTTGCCGACGATCGCCAGGCGCAGGCCGTCGCCGAGATAGCGGATAGGCGGTTCGTGGAATGGGTCCGCGAAATGCGGGAGGCGTCATTTCAGGTTTTCGAGCCCATCGCCGCGGGCAAACCGTCTGCGATCGAACCGCTCGGCGTGTTGTTCTCGCGCACGGCAAGCTCGCTTGCCGCCGGGTCTATCGAGCTGGATCGCACCAGGCCGGAGCTTGCCCTTGCCCGGTGGCGGGATCCGGAGGCCGTCACCGCGTTGCTGGCCATGCTGTCCATCGAAGCGTTCTTCACCCTGCCGCGCGATAGGCTGCATTCCTGCCCTCGCTGTGGCTGGCTTTTCCTCGATACGTCGCGAGGCGGGAAGCGGCGCTGGTGCAGCATGCGCACCTGCGGCAACCGCGAAAAGGTCTCGCGCCACCGACATCATACCGACGTCTAGACTTGGGTTAGCTGTGGGCAGGCTGGATGCCGGCGCGTCACTCGGGAAGACCGGCCTTGCGAAAACCATCGACGAAATGCTCCTCTATGGTCGCGTCGCGGAATGGCTCGGTCATCACCCAATGGCGGGTCGTGAAATGCGGGTTGCTGATGAGGAACATTTCGACCTCGGCGCGCGCCTCGTCGAGCCGGCCGAGTTGGGCCAGGCTTGCCGCCAGGAACCGGCGTGAGCTTGTGCGATAGGTCTCGTCCCGGCGCAGTGTCTCCACGGCGGCCTCGTATTCGCGCGCCGCGTATTGCGCCGCGCCGAGCGTCAGATAATACCAGCTTGCGGGAAACGGGTTCAGCCGGAATGCCTTGCGGATATGCTCGAGGCCTTCTTCGACCCGTCCGGCCAGGACCGCGATGTCGGACAAGGTTGCCCAGGCGTCGGCCTCGTTCGGGTCGAGTTCGAAAGCCTTGGCGAATTCCGCGTCCGCCTCGGCGAAGCGGCGTTCATAGGCGAGCAGGTTGGCAAGAACCCAGTGGCAGCCGGCATCGTTGGGATCGATCGCCACGGCCTTGCGCGCCAGCTCCAAAGCTACGCTGCGGTTTGGCTCGATGGGTTCGCCCCAATGCACCCACCCCATCCAGTGGTTCATGGCAAGCCAGCGATAGGCCTCGGCGTATTCCGGATCGAGCGCTACCGCGCGCGTCAGCATCAGATGCGCTTCGCGGGCCGTCTGCGGCGAATCGTCGATCAGCTTGCGAGCCCGCACGCAGAGATCATAGGCCTCGAGATTCCTGGGCCGATTGCGCGGCGGCGGCGCGCGCAGCCGGCCAAGCAGCGCTTCCACGATCTTGGCCGTCACTTCGTCCTGAACGGCAAAGATATCCTCCAGGCCGCGATCGAAACGCTCCGCCCATAGATGTTCGCCGCTCACCGCATCGACCAGCTGTGCGTTGATGCGCACGCGCCCCGCGGCGCGTCTTGCACTGCCTTCCAACAGGTAGCGCACGCCAAGATCCCCGGCGATCTCGCGCACGTCCATCGCTTTTCCCTTGTAGGCAAAGGTCGAGTTGCGGGCGATGACGAACAGGCCGGATATCCTGGACAGGTCGGTGATCAGGTCTTCCGTCAACCCATCCACGAAGGAATCCTGCTCGGGATCGTTGCTGAAATTGACGAAGGGCAGCACGGCTATCGATGGTTTGTCGGGCAGCGGCAATAGTTTTCGCTTGGCCTGGCCGAGATGTTCGACGGCCCCGGTGAAACGGTAGCCGACGCGCGGAACCGTGGATATCCATTCGCCGTTCTCGCCGACAGGACCAAGCAGCTTGCGCAACTGCGCGATCTGGACGGTGAGATTGCCTTCCTCGACGGCCGTGCCCGGCCACGCCGCGTCCATCAGCTCGGCCTTCCCCAAGATTTCGCCGGGCCGCCCGACGAGTGCCGCAAGCAGGCTCAGCCCGCGATAGCCAATGGCAACGGGGACATCGTTCCGAAGCAGCGTTCCCGCACCCGGATCAAGCACGAACGGACCAAAGGCAAAACGCGATCCCTGCATAGGCGCATCTATAGCTCGTTTGGAAGTTTTGAGAACTATTTGGGAGGGCTTAATTACGGCGCCGTCCGTATCCTGCAGAATTCAACCTCATAGAGAGCCCTAGGCCCTCAAACCATATGGAGGTTGCCATGACCAATACCCTCACTTGTGCAGCGCGGCCGGGAACGCCCGTGCGGCCGGCATCGCGCCGGCTCCTGAAGACCCTGCGAAGCATCATCGCGAGCCGGCACGATCGGACCTGGCGCGAGCGGATACGCTTTCGCTGGCAACTCAGGCAAATGTCGAAGGACAATCCGCATCTGATCGACGATATCGGCCTGACGATAGAGCAGGTCGAGGGAGAGATCGCCAAGTCCTTCTGGGAACGATAGCGCAATGCCGCAAATGGCGTCGACCGTCAGCGCACCGCCTCACGATGGGCGCCGGCCAGGCGGGTGGCGATCAGCTTGTCGATGCGGCGGCCGTCGAGATCGACCACCTCGAAGCGCCAGCCCTGCGCGTCGACGCATTCGCCAGTCGCCGGCAGATGATGCATGTGCGACAGCACATAACCGGCGACGGTTTCGTAATCGCGGTTTTCCGGCAGGTCGAAGCCGAGAATGTCGGCCATCTCGTCGGCCTGCATGTAGCCGGCGAGCAGCCACGAGCCGTCCTCGCGCTTGACCGCGTTTTCCTCATCGCCGGCGTCGGTGTCCGCGCGGAACACGCCGGTGATGGCTTCCAGAATGTCGGCCGGGGTGACGATGCCTTCGAAATGGCCGTATTCGTCATGCACCAGCGCCATCGGCACGTCGGAATCCTTTAGCTTCTGCAGCACATCCAGCGCGTCGGCCTGGTCGTAGACGATGGGGGCTGCGCGCACATGCCTGCGCGGGTCGAGCACGCGGCCGGCAAGCAATGCGGCCAGCACGTCACGCGTCTGGACGACGCCGACCATGACATCGACGCCGCCGTCGCCTGCCGGCAGGCGCGAATGCTGGGTTTCCATGAGCAGCTTGCGGATGGCCGCCTCGTCGGATTGCAGATTGATCCAGTCTACTTCGGTGCGCGGCGTCATCACCGCGCGCACGGCGCGGTCGCCAAGCCGCATGACGCCGGCGATCATGCGCCGCTCGTCGGATTCGATGGTGCCGTGATGCTCGGCCTCGGCGACCAGCATCTTGATCTCCTCGTCGGTGACCTTCTCCTCGCTTTCGCCGCGCTGGCCGAGCAGCCACAATATGGCGCGGCCGGAGAAGTCGAGCAGGAAGACCAGCGGCGCCGAGACCGTGGCGAGGATGGTCATTGCCGGAGCGACCCTGGCGGCGACCCGTTCGGGGTCACGCAACGCGATCTGCTTGGGCACCAGCTCGCCGACGATCAGCGAGAAATAGGTGATGATGGCGACGACGATGCCGACGCCGAGCGGATCGGCAACGGTCTCACGGATGCCGGTGGAGGCGAGGAACTGCGCCAGCCGCTCGCCGAGCGTGGCGCCGGAAAAGGCGCCGGAGAGGACGCCGACCAGGGTGATGCCGATCTGCACGGAGGAGAGGAACTTGCCGGGATTTGAACCAAGCTCGAGCGCGCGGCCGGCGCCATTGATGCCGCGATCGATCATCGCTTTCAGCCGGGCCGGTCGCGACGAGACGATGGCAAGTTCGGACATCGACAGAAGGCCGTTCACACAGATGAGGACGACCACGATAGCGATTTCGACGTATAACATGAGCGGTCAATAGCATTGCGGCGCGGTCTTCGAAAATAGTCCGGCGTGATTTTTGACAAATGACCGGTGTTTCGGTCACCCGGCATCCCAGGGCGGCGCCGAAAAATGTAGGACGAGGGCGTCGACGACAACCCGCACCTTTGGCGTGAGCGCGCGCGTCACCGGCCAGACGGCATGCACGACGATGTTTTCGACTAGGCAGTCCGACAGCACCATTTCGAGATCGCCGCTTTTGAGGCTGTCGGCGGCCAGCCATGTCGGCAGGAAGGCGATGCCGCAGCCGGCGAGCGCTGCATCCAGCATCGGTTCGCCGTGCCCGAGAACGAGCCGCGCCTTGGGCACGAAGGTTGCGAGATGGCCGTCGGAATGCCTGATCACCCAGGGACGGACGATGCCCTCGCGACCGTAGCCAACGACGCTGTGACCCGCGAGATCCTCGACCGATTGCGGCCGGCCATGCCTGTCGAGATAGTCGGGAGCAGCGCACATGGCCGAGCGCTGGGCGTAGAGGCGCCTGGCCGCAAGCGACAGGCTGTCGTCGAGTTCGCCCATGCGGATCGCCAGGTCGATGCCCTCCTCGATCAGGTCGACGCGGCGGTCATTGAAGGAGACTTCCACCGTCAGGTCCGGAAATTTCCTCGAAATCTCGAACAGCACGGGGGCGACGCAGCGTCGGCCGAAGGCCAGCGGCACGTCGATCCGAAGCCGGCCAGACGGGACCTGCCGGCGCGAGGCGAGCAGCGACTGTGCGGCTTCGATCTCGGCCAGGGCCCGGATGCAGGCTTCATAGTAGCTGACGCCTTCGCTGGTCGGGCTGAGACTGCGGGTGGTGCGGTTCAGCAAGCGAACGCTGAGCCTCTGCTCCAGTTGCGCGATCGATTTGCCGATCGCCGACTTCGTCACATGCAGCCGCTCGCCGGCGCTGGTGAAGCTGCCGGCCTCCACCGCCTGAACAAACGCGACGATGCCTTGCAGGTCGGCCGTTTTCATGGTGATTTCCTATTGTCGACTTCTAGTCCGCAATAAGTCTCAAATTATACCGCACAGAAGCACTATTTTCTATAGTCGAAAGGCATGAATGTCTCGCTTGGTATCACTCCCGGAGCGCGAGACGACATGAGCACCCAAATCAACAGATCCTGGCAGATGAGCGGTTTTGGCCTGTCGAGGCTAAGCCAGGTGGAGGGCAAGGTCCCCGAGCCAGGGCCGCACGATCTGCTGGTGCGGACCAAGGCCGTATCGCTCAACTACAAGGACAAGATGATCGTAGACGGCGTGCTGATCCCCGACCTTGCCTTTCCCTTCGTGCCGACATCCGATGCCGTGGGTGAAGTGGTGGCCGTCGGCAGTGCGGTCAGCCGCTTTCAGGTCGGGCAGCGCGTGCTCGGCCAGGTGATCGCCGATTGGCCGGATGGCGACGCGCCGCCGGTGCTGCATAAGCACACGCTGGGGTCGTCGCTGTCGGGCATGCTTTCCGATCATGTCATCTTCGGGGAGGACGCCGCGGTGCTGGCGCCGCAGTCGCTCGGCGATGTCGAGGCCGCGACATTGCCGATCGCGGCGCTGACGGCCTGGTTCGCCATGGCCGAAGCGACCAGACCGGTGCCGGGCCAGACCATTCTGATCCAGGGCACCGGCGGCGTGTCGCTGTTTGCGCTGCAGTTCGCCACCGCGTTCGGGCTGCGCGCCATCGTCACCTCAAGCAGCGATGAAAAGCTTGAGCGGGCGAGAAAGCTTGGCGCCTGGCAAGGGATCAACTACCGCACGCAACCGGCCTGGGACGAGGCCGCGCGTGAGCTGACGAATGGGCTGGGCGTGAACCACGTTCTGGAAATGGTCGGCGGCGACAATGCACGGCGATCGCTGAACGCGCTGGCCGCCGACGGCCGGCTGTCGATCATCGGCCTGCTGGGCGCGATGGAACTCAGCTTCCCTATCATGCCCTTCATGCGCAACCGCATCACCGTGCAGGGCTTGTCGGTCGGCCATCGCCGCGCCTTCGAGCGTATGAACCAGGCGATCGAGGCGCTGGCGATCAAGCCGGTCATCGACAAGGTCTTTGGCTTCGGCGAGGTGCCGCAGGCCCTGCAGCATCTGGAGAAAGGACCGTTCGGCAAGATCGTGATCACCACGACCTGACCTTTGCGATGTGTCATGGCATCTGCTTCAGCACGCCGACAATTGCCTCGCCGTCCGTGAAATAGGGATCGCCGCCGCCATTGCGTCCGGTACTGGTGGCGCCGACACCCGATATGTCGCTGGTCGAGATCAGCGTGCCGGCGGTGGCCAGGTCGCGCATCAGGAAATCGCGCTCGGCGTCGATGTCGGGGCCGATATGGTGGGTGACGGCGCCGGTATCGTGGCTGAGGCCGACGCCGCGATCGAAGCTGGCCGAGCCCAGCCACAGCGGCCGGCCATCGTCGCCGCTTGCATCAGTCTGCCAGAAGCGGACATGATGCCGGCGGTCGGCGCTGAGGCCCTCCGGCTTTTCGAAGGCGAGATCCTGGGCGCGGCCATCGAACAGCAGCCTGCTGACCGGCGCATCGGGATAAGGGTGGTCGAACAGCACGCTTTCCCCGATCTCGATCGCGGTCTTCAGGGTGACGGCGTCGGCGGTGTCCCAGCCGGCGACGGCGAAGGCATGGACCACCTCCTTCCGCGTACCGACAAGGCCGACATTAATCGGGTCGCCCGGAATGCCTTGCGGCGTGTGCGTCAGCATCTCGAAGCGCCGCGTGCGAAAACCGCGATCGTGAAACGTCCAGAATTCCGGTGCGGCGAAATAGGCGAGCGCCAGATAGGTGGCCAGCAAGGTCGCCACCCAGATTGCAACGCGTCGCCGAAAACTTCGCTGGCTCATGAACGCCGCTCAAATGTTCCGGCGTCACATTAGGCGTTGTCATGGCATTCAGGCAAAGGATACCCGGCCCCGAGCTAACGGCAGGCGCGATGACCGTTCTTGCGGTTCTTGATGTCGAAATGGAAATGGTTGCGGTGGTCGTAATTGTAGCCGGGGCCGAGCACGGTGGTGAAATACTGGCAGCCGTCGGCGCGCACATTGTTGAGGAAGCCACGGGTGCGGAAGGCGAACAGGCCGGGCTTGCGCACGTCGATGTCGTCGCCATTGTTGAGCTCGATGCTCATGACGTCGAGCGCATTGCCCTTGCCGTGCTCCGACAGCACGCCTTCGCCGGCGATGTTGCGGCAGGAATAGCTGGAGCCCTGGTGGATGGTCTTGACGCCTGAGAAATAACGCCAGCGGGCGGAGGGAACGAGCTCGTTCTTCGTCCAGCCGGCGAAGGTAGCGGCCATGTCGCAGGTCAGGGTCGCGGCGGGTTTCATCTGGATGTTGCCGATGGCCGAAACCTTGACCGGATAATCGATGCCGCACTGGCCTTCATGGATCGGCGCCAGGTCGGTGTAGGCGACATCAAGGCGCTTCAATTGCTGACGGCAGTCGGTTTCGCTGGCCGGCATCTGCTCGACGGGCGACATCGGCTCGTCCATGCGCGGATAAGCGGCCTGCGTCATATAGGGGTTGGAGGGAACGAGCTTCTGCATGCCGGCATATTGCGGCACGGCTGCCGTCTGGGAGCCGACATCGACGGCCGGCTGCAGCGATAGCACGCTGCCGGTGTTGCAGGCGGAGACAGCGGCCAGCGTAAGTCCGGCGGCCGCCATCGTTGCGCGTTTCGACTGGCGCGCGGTGGCGAGAAAGACGGCGCGAAATTTGCCGGCCATTGGCGGAATCCTTTTGCGGATATCCGGCATTTTAACGATCAAGGGTAAAGAAAAACTCAGTGCCCGCGTTCACGCCTGCGGCCGAATTGCGGCACGCGGCCTGGATCAGCCACGCTCACTGGCAGAACGTTCCGCCATGCCGGCGCGGTTCGAGATCGAGATGGAAATGCAGGGAATGATCAGGATCGGCGCCCGGACCGAGCACCGTCTTGAAGGGTCCGCAGGCCGCCTTGCGCACGGCATTGAGGAATTTAGCGTCCTGCTCCGGCGGCGCCGGGCCGACCTCGATCTTCCTGCCGTCCGGCAGCGTGAAGCTGGCGATGTCGAGCGCGTTGCCGAACGCGTGTTCCGACAGTTTTCGTGTGCCGTTGCGTGGCCGGCAGACAAAAGCCGATGCCTGGCCGATCGATTTCAGGTCCGCACCGAATTCGGCTTTCGCCGCCGGCTGAATGATATCGGCGGCAAAGCGCGCCGTCGCCTCGGCCATTTTGCAGTTGAGTTCGGTGGCGGGGCCGATGGCGACGGACTTTCCAAGGGTCTTCAGCACGATGGGATAGGGGATCGAACAGCCGATTTCGAGCTGGCTTTCCGCCTTGTGTTCTTCGAATTCGACGCCGAGCGTCTTCAGCCGTTCGCGGCAGGCGACTTCCTCCGCCGGCATTTTTTCATCGGGGAGATCGGCCGAGCGCGGATCGGGCAGCATCTTCTTGTCATCTGCATCGGCCGGCTTTTGCGGTGGCTGCGGGGCGACGGCAGGCGGCTGAGCTTCGGGCTCCGCGATGTCGGGTTTTTGCGTCGGTGTTGGCGCGACCGCGGGCGGTTCCGGTTCGCTTTCCGTACCGGTTGAGGGTTCGGAAGCCGACGGCTCGGGAAGTGCCTGCTTTTCCTGGCGGGATTTTTCTTCATTGGAACGCTCGGGCGCGCCGGCGGTGTTCGCAGCGTCCGCCGGGCGTGGTTCCGGCACCGGAATGGCGGGTCCGGACCCCGAAATACCGGGTCCGGGCACAGGAACATCGGCAGGCAAGGGCAGCGTTTTCTGCTGTGCCTGCTTCGGCGTCACCGACCGGTGTCTTCGTGGTTTCAGGCGCTTTCCGCCTCGCGGTTTTAGGGGCTGTTCGGCTCGTGGTGTCAACGGCTGCTCTACCCTCGGCGTCAACGGCTCGTGATGCCGATGGCGATGTCTCGCCTCGGCCGGCATCATCAGCAAGGCCGTGATGGCCATGACGAACGCGATCCTGAATGTTCGGGAAAAGACAAGCGACCCCATCGCCCTCAACGACGCCGACGCAAGGTGGTTGCCTTGGCCGCATCACGAACGGTAACCGCGTCGTTACGCACCGATCGCTTCCAGCCCTTCCTCCAGCCAGTCGGCGAGCAGCGGCATGCCAAGCAGGTATTTCGCGGTGCGCTTGTTGGCGCGTTCGCGCGCAGCCGCCAGGGCGTCCGCCCATTCGGTGGCGTCGTAGTCGCCGCGACCAACCCAGGCGAGCGCGATCAACTCGGCTGCTTCATCGACATTGAGGTCGTTGATCAACTCGCGCAGTTCTTCCTCGGTCAGGTTCTCGGAGCTTTCCTCGGCAAGGCCGTCATGGTGATGGTTGACATGGGACTCGCCATCGAGTTCGACCTCGTGCTCGGCGCCATCGGCATAGTCTTCATTGACGGCCGCACTCAGCGCCTTGGCCTTGAGGATGAACAGGCGCACCGTGTCGGGCCCGATCGAAAGCTCCCAGTCCTTTTCAAGCCGCCGCTGCAAGGGCCGTCTCCCTCAGGTCGTTTGCCGGATGATAGCGGATTCGCGGCATCCGTCACCTGATGTTCTCCCGCACGTAATTTTCCGGGATGAAACGCGAGCCGACCGACGTTAGTGTTGCATTCTCACCCCTCCAGGAGGTTTCGATGCATAAAAGAGTGCTGATCCAGGCGGCGACTGCCCTTGTCGCGCTGCAGTTCCTTGCCGTTCCGGTGTTCGCCGCCGGCAGTAGCGGTGGCAGCGACCAGACCGTCACCCAGTGCAAGAAGGGCGAAGTCTGGGACAAGAAAAAGAAAAAGTGCGTCGCACCTCAGGAAGGCATGCTCGACGACGACAGCATCTATGATGCTGGCCATGCGTTGGCTCTGGCCGGGCGCTATGACGAGGCGATTGCCGTGCTCAGCCTCGCCGCCAACAAGCAGGATCCGCGCATCCTCAACTATCTCGGCTATTCGCATCGCCATTCCGGCCGCGTCACCGTCGGCCTCGGCTATTACGAGGAAGCGCTGCGCATCGATCCGAACTACACGCTGGTGCGCGAATATCTCGGCGAAGCGCATCTGCAGATCGGCGATCTGGCCGGCGCCCAGCAGCAGTTGATGGAAATCGAGAAGCGGACCGGCAAGGGTTCGCGTGAATATGGCATGCTGGCCGAGCAGATCGACCATTTCATGAGAAGCTGAAAAGATCCCGGGCTCTTCCAAGCGGCCGCGAGCGATCGCGGCCACTTTTTTTGTTGCACTCAGTCTCATTCAACGCTCCCGACTGATGAAAACGGGGACGATTTTAGCAAAACCGATTTTTGGGCGTGAAAAACCTGCTGACGTTGCTATATTCAGGGAAATTGCGGTGAAACGGTTCCGTTAGCCCGAGGCTGCCGGACCCGTTTTCTTTTTGTACCCATCGACAAGGCTTTCCCCGACGCGGGGGTGGCAGCAGGAAAGGCAGGCATCATGAACAAGGTCCCGATGACAGGCGAGGGGTTCGCGTCATTGAAGGAAGAACTGCGCTGGCGCCAGCAGGAAGAGCGGCCGCGCATCATCGAGGCGATCTCCGAAGCGCGCTCGCATGGCGACCTGTCCGAAAATGCCGAATATCATGCCGCCAAGGAGGCGCAGAGCCTCAACGAGGGCCGCGTCAACGAGCTTGAAGATTATATCGCGCGCGCCGAGGTGATCGACGTCAGCAAGCTCAGCGGCGACAAGATCAAGTTCGGCGCCACCGTGGTGCTGGTCGACGAGGACACCGAGGAAAAGAAGACCTACCGGATCGTCGGCGACCAGGAGGCGGACGTGAAGTCCGGCCGCATCTCGATCTCCTCGCCGATCGCGCGTGCGCTCATCGGCAAGGAAGTCGGCGACGCCATCGAGGTCAATGCGCCTGGCGGTGCCAGGGGGTATGAGATCGTCGAGGTGCAGTTCATTTAGGGAATTTGAGGGGGCGCGGCTGCGACTTTTAAGCTGAAGGCTGCCCTAGCCTTCCAATTCAATTCATTGAATAAATCAACCGCTGCTGGCGCCAACTTTAAGCGTCAGCAGCCTTTCTGCCTCCGCCACCACCTTCGCCGGCATCACACGCCCCCCCGGCGGTGCCAAAAGCGTCGACGCATAGGACCCGAGTGGACCCGTCAACCCGGGCTCGGTTGCCAGGAACACCGCAACCGTCGGCAGGCCGAAGGCGCTGGCGAGATGGGTCAGCCCGGTGTCGGCGCCGATCACCAATGTCGAGCCGCCGATAGTCACGGCGATATCGGTCAGCGGCGATTTCGGCACCACGATCGTTGACGGCACGGCGCCTGCGATCGCCTCGGCCACGGCCTTCTCGCGCTCGTTCGACCATGTGGTGACCGGCGTCATGCCCCGCTCAATCAGGAGATGCGCGGTTTCGATCCAGTCTTTGACCGGCCATTTCTTGTCTTCGCGGCTGGTGCCGTGCAGCAGGAAGGCGGTTTTTCCAGAAGTACCCGCCAGAGTGCCGGCGGGCGGCACGATGCCGGAATCCAGGGTCGAAAGATCGGGCTGATAGCCGAGCGCCAGCCCGAACAGCCGCCGTGTCCGTTCGATGGCGTGCAGGTCGCGCGGCACGGGATAAGTGGCATCGTAGAACAGCGTCGCAGAAGATTCGCGCACGCTCGAACGGTCGAAGCCGGCAATGGGGGAGCCTGCCTGTCTTGCAACCAGAGCCGATTTCAGCAGGCCTTGCGCATCGATGACCAGGTCGTAGCGGCAATCTCGCAAGGTGCGGCGCAGGGCGGCCGCCTCGCGCCAGGTGGCGCCATCGATCAGCGCCTTGCGCCAGCGCCGGATCGCCACCGTATGGATCCTGCCGATCGCCGGGTGAAGCGCGACGATATCGGCAAATGCCTCTTCGACGCACCAGTCGAAGGTCAGGTCCGGGCGGTGGCGACGGGCATCCTCGATGGCCGGAAAGGTGTGGATGACGTCGCCCATCGACGACGTCTTGACGATCAGCACCTTCATGCCGCGGCCGGGATGTCCAGCAGCCGGTCCGCCGCTGCCGCGACCTGGCCGATTTGCAGCGTCTTCAGGCAGTTGAGGTGGCCCAGCGGACAGACCTTCTGGTGGCAAGGCGAGCACGACAGGCCGAGCCAGACCAGCTCGCGGCGTTCCGCCAGCGGGGGCGTGTTCTCCGGCGAGGTCGAGCCGTAGACGGCGACGATCGGCGTGCCGACGGCGGCCGCGACATGCATCAGCCCGCTGTCGTTGGACACGGCCAGCCTTGCGGCGGATATCAGGTCGATGGCGTCCTCCAGCCGCGTCTGTCCGGCGAGATCGACGACGCCGGGGGCCAGGGCTGCGATCTCCGCCGTCACGTCGTGGTCGTTCTTCGAGCCGAACAGCGCAACCTTCAAGCCTTTGCCCATGAAATCGCGGGCAAGCCCGGCATAGCTTTCGCTGGGCCAGCGTTTGGCCGGGCCGAATTCTGCGCCGGGCATCAGGGCCACGAATTTCTGCGGCGCCAGCCCGAAACGGTCGAGCAGGTCGACCTGGTTTTTCGTGTCCACGCTAAGCCGTGGCGCGCGGAAGCTGCCGCCCTGGGCAAGGCCGAAATAGGCCTGCGCGGTGCGTCGCTTGATGCTGTCGGGCAGCGGCACGATGTCGGTCAACAGGCCATAGCGCATCTCGCGCAGATTGCCGACACGGCGCGGGATGCGGGCAAAGAACGGGATCAGCGCCGACTTCCAGCTGCCCGGCAGGATAAAGGCCATGTCGTAGCGGCCGCGCAGCAGGCGGCCGAAGCGGCGGCGATGGGTGAATTCGAGCGCGCCGGGTTTGAGCGGAAAGTCGATCTGCTGGCGGATTTCGGGCATGCGCTTGACCAGCGGCGCGGCCCAGGCCGGCGCCAGCACATCGATGGCGGCGTTGGGATGCAGCTCCTTCAGCGCCGAAAACAGGCACTGCGCCATCACCATGTCGCCCACCCAGCGTGGGCCGATCACGAGGATCGTTGGGCTTTCAGCCATTCGACATAGTCTCTGACACCGGTTTCCACTGTCCGGAATTGGCCATTGTAACCGGCCGCGCGCAAACGGGACATATCAGCTTGCGTAAAGCTCTGGTAGCTGCCCTTGAGATGGTCGGGAAAGGGGATGAATTCAATCTCCCCTTTCCCCAACGTGTCGATCACCGTTTCGGCGATGGCGCGGAAGGGCTGGGCACGCCCGGTGCCGCAATTGAAGATGCCGCTTGAGCCCCGTTTCCACAGCCACAGATTGACGTCGGCGACATCGCCGACATGGATGAAGTCACGGCTTTGTTCGCCGGGTCCGAACCCGTCATAGGCGCCGAACAGTTTCGGGTTCTCGCCTCTCTCGACCTGGTTGAACAGATGGAAGGCGACCGAGGCCATGGCGCCCTTGTGCGCTTCGCGCGGGCCATAGACGTTGAAGTAACGCAAGCCCACGACCTGTGAATGGTCGGTATCGAAACCAGTGCGACCGGCGAACACCGTTCGCCTGACGTAGTCGTCGAACAGCTTCTTGGAATAGGCGTATACGTTGAGCGGCCACTCGAGCGCGGGATCCTCGCGGAACTCCGAGCCGCCGCCATAGACGGAAGCCGAGGAAGCGTAGAGGAAGGGCACGCGCAGTGCCTGGCTTGCATGCAGCAGCCGCTTCGAGAAGGCGTAATTCACCTCCATCATGAATTTGCCGTTCCACTCGGTGGTGGTCGAGCAGGCGCCCTGGTGGAACACGGCCTCGATGCGGCCGAGCGAGCCGGCCTCCATGCGGTCCAGGAAATCGTCCTTGTCGAGATAGTCGGCGATCTTGAGATCGGCAAGATTGGCGATCTTGTGACCGTCGGTAAGGTCGTCGACGACGAGGATGTCGTCATGCCCTTCGGCATTCAGCGCAGCGACGATGTTGGAGCCGATCATGCCGGCGCCGCCCGTGACGATGATCATGTTGTTGGCCCTGATACGCGTTTCACTTGCCGATTCCGGCCCTTATAAGGGAGGCAGGGTGGGCTGTCGATAAAGCAGGCAGCAGACCGGATGTCACAGTGGCGCCGCAAAGCTGCCGCTTCACTCGGTTCGTGCCGCCCGGCACGATCGTGAGGGACAAAGAAAATGCCGTCGACTGAACTGCTGCTGGCGTTTTTCGCCACCACGGCGATCTTCGCCTACATTCCCGGCCCGGCCATGCTCTACGCCGCGGCGCAGACGATGGCGCGCGGCCGCTGGTCCGGCCTGACGGCGGCACTTGGCATTCATCTGGGCGGCTACGTGCATGTTTTCGCAGCGGCTGCCGGGCTGTCGGTGCTGTTTCATGCCGTGCCGACGCTCTACCTGGCGGTCAAGCTGGTCGGCGCGCTCTATCTGATCTGGCTTGGCGTCTCGCTGTTTCGCAAGCGCGCGGACGGCGATGCGGCGCTGCCTGCCATCGAGCGCAAATCAGCGCGGCGCGCCTTTTTCGAGAGCATCACCGTCGAGGTGCTCAATCCGAAGACAGCGATCTTCTTCATGGCGTTCTTGCCGCAATTCATCGACGCCTCGGCGGCGTTTCCGGTCTGGCTGCAGTTCGTCGTGTTGGGTACCATCGTCAATCTGATGTTCTCGTCGGCCGATATCGTCTGCGTGTTCCTGGCGGGTGCCGTGATCGGCCGCCTGCGGCGTTCGAGCCGCGCACAGCGGCTGATGCAGCGGGCCGGAGGGGCGGTGCTGGTTGGGCTCGGTGTCCATGTCGCCTTGCAGAAGAGCTGACCGCCGGAGGCCGCCGGGATCATGCCCTGCCGTTGCGCTGCGTGAATATGCGGTATATCGGCTTTCGTCATGAACGATCTGGGCCATGAACGATCCGGCCCGTCGATCGATGAGTACTTGTGAGATTGAAATCAGCCTTTTCCCTGTGTTGCCAGTGACATGATCAAGCACAATCCGCCTTCTCCCGAACCATTGCACCGCGCCATTGCGCGGTTCGGCCAGGCCACCGTGCTGGTGGTCGGCGACTTCATCCTCGACCGTTTCGTCAACGGCGTCATCGAGCGGATCTCGCCGGAAGCGCCGATCCCGGTGCTACACGGGCGCGGCGAGACCGCGACGATGGGTGGCGCCGGCAATGTCGTGGCCAACATCGTTTCGCTCGGCGCCACCGCTGTTCCCGTCTCGGTAATCGGCACCGATGTGGCGGGCGATAGCCTGGTGCGGATGCTCGGCGAGCTTGGCGTCGACACGGCTGGCCTGTCGCAGGATCGCGGCCGCATGACCTCGTCAAAGAGCCGCTTCAGCGCGCTCAACCAGCAGGTGCTGCGCTTCGACGAGGAGGAGATCAAGCCGTTGGGTGCCGCGGAGCGCGCTGGGCTGATCCGGCATTTCCGCACCGCACTGTCGCGCGCCGACATCGTCATCCTGTCCGACTACGGCAAGGGTATCCTGCTCGACGGTGTTGCCGGCGACCTGATCGCCATCTGCCGCGAGGCGGGAAAGCCGGTGCTGGTCGATCCCAAGGGCCGCGACTATGCGCGCTATGCCGGGGCAACCGCCATCACCCCCAACCGCAAGGAACTCGGCGAGGCCGTCGGCCATGCGGTGTTCGCCGATGACGAGATCGTGGCTGCGGCACGCGAGCTGATTTCGGCGCACGGCTTCGACTTTGTCGTGGCGACGCGTAGTGAAAAGGGCATGAGCGTGGTCGGCCCAGATGAGGCGCGCCACATCGCCACCCAGGCGCGCGAAGTGTTCGACGTTTCGGGCGCCGGCGACACGGTGATCGCGAGCTTCGCGCTGGCGCTGGCCGTAGGCGCCGATACGGTCATGGCGGCTTCGATCGCCAATGCCGCCGGTGGCGTCGTGGTGGGCAAGCGCGGTACAGCGCGGCTGGCGGTCGAGGAACTCACCGGCGCGCTGTTTCGCTCGCATGGACCGACCGTCCACAAGGACGCCATCCTCGATGCCACGTCGGCTGCGCGCATGGTCGCGGCGTGGAAGGAAGAAGGCCTGAGCGTCGGCTTCACCAATGGCTGCTTCGACATCCTGCATGCCGGCCATGTCAGCTTGCTGCACGCGGCGCGCAGCCAGTGCGACCGGCTGGTGCTCGGCCTCAACAGCGATGCCTCGGTGCGGCGACTGAAGGGCGCCGGCCGGCCGGTCAACGACCAGCACGACCGCGCCTGTGTGCTGGCAGCACTTGCCTCGGTCGACGCGGTCGTGGTGTTCGAGGAAGATACGCCCCTGGCGCTGATCGAAGCGCTGCTGCCCGACATACTGGTCAAGGGCGCCGATTACACGGTCGACACCGTGGTCGGCGCCGATGTGGTGCAGAAGGCCGGCGGACGCGTCGTGCTGGTCGATCTCGTCGCCGGAAAAAGCACCACCAACACCATTGGCAAATTGCGCGCCGGCGGCACCACAAACTGAGGGTTTCATGTCCGACTTGAACGATTACCTTGTCCGCTCGGCGGCTGCCATATCAGCCATGGTCGAACGGGACCTGACCGGTGAGATGGAGCAGGCAGCGAGCGCGGTGGTGACGGCGCTTTCGTCGGGGAAAGCCTTGCTCATCGCCGGCAATGGCGGCTCGGCCAGCGACGCCATCCACATTGCCGGCGAACTGGTCGGCCGCTTTCTCAAGGAGCGCAAGGCCTACAATGTCATCGCGCTGCCGGCCAATGCAGCGGTGCTGACCGCCTGGGGCAACGACTATGGCTTCGACACGGTATTTTCGCGCCAGGTCGAGGCGCATGGCGCGGCCGGCGGCGTGCTTCTGGCAATCTCGACCAGCGGCAATTCGCCGAGCATCCTCGCCGCCGCCGAACAGGCACGGATGATGGACATGACGGTCATCGGCATGACCGGCGACACCGGCGGCAAGCTGAAGCCTCTGTCCGATATCCTGCTCAACGTGCCGTCGACCTCGACGCCGATCATCCAGCAGGGACATCTGTGCCTTTATCATCATCTGTGCGAGGTGGTCGAAGCGCGCCTCAGCAATGGCTGATCCCACGACCTCTGGCCGCTATCCGCTGGCGGAGCCGGGCCTATGGGTCGAGCAGGTCGGCTCAAGGGTGTTCGCCGCCGGCTCGCCGGCGCTGTTCCTCGATCGCGACGGCACCATCAACGTCGATACGGGCTATCCGGATGATCCGGCCGAAATGGTGCTGCGCGCGGATATAGCCGCGGTGATAGCCGCCGCCAACCGGGCCGGCATCCCGGTCATCATCGTCACCAACCAGTCCGGCATCGCGCGCGGCTATTTCGGTTGGGGCGATTTCGCCGCCGTCAATGGCCGCGTGCTCGAGCTGCTGCGCGCTGACAGTGCATTCGTCGATATGGTCCTTGCCTGCGCCTATCACGAGGCCGGCTCCGGCCCGCTCGCGGCCGCAGATCATCCGATGCGCAAGCCCAATCCGGGCATGCTGCTTGAGGCGGCCAGGCGTCTCCGGCTCGATCTGCGGCGTTCGCTGATCGTCGGCGACAAGGAGGCCGACATGGAGGCGGGACAACGCGCCGGCCTCTCGCAGGGCTGGCTGGTAGACGGGCAAGCGGCTGTCCGACCGGGCTTCACAATTCGGCCTTGGTGCGACCGCGCGGACTTCGACGGCCTGCTCGCTGCAATAGCTGCACTTGGGGCCGTCTCGGGCGCGTCGTAACGGTTTATACCCGATCGTTGTCTCGCCAGGCTTCATAGAGCTTGGCCTCGGTGGCGAACGAATACACCATCACCAGCATCGAATAGACGAACCCGTGCCGGCCGCACAGGAAGTAGCGCTTGGCCAGGTAAAACTTCAGGAAGTTGCCAAGCGGCGACAGCACCAGTCGTATCAGGCCAGGCTTTTTGGCTCGTTCGACCAGCGTGGCGACCTTGAGGCTGGAGTAGGTGTTGGCTCTCGCCAGATCCTCGGCAATAGTCATTTCGCGGCGATGCAGCAGCACGCCATTTTCTATGGTGCCGGTTTCGCCCGGCACCTCGAACGACTCATGAACCCGCAGATTGAGGTCCATGGTCGCCTTGTCGCGGCGGAAGAGACGCAGCAGCCTGTTGTGAAGCACCCAGCGGTGCGCATAGCCGTAACCCTTCAGCTTGTCGCGGCGCCTGATGTACCATCCGTCGAAAGCGTCATTCCCAAGCTGCGTCACATTCATGATCGACTGCCTGAGAATGTCGTCGATGGCCTCGTCGGCTTCAATCGAAAGGCACCACGGTTGCGTGGCCTGATCGAGCGCGAATTGCCGCTGACGAGGAAAGCCCGGCCAATCATTGTGAAACAGCCGTATCGGGTAGCCCTTGGCGATGAACCCATTGACGACGTCCAGAGTGCTGTCCGTCGAGCCCGAATCGACGACGATGATCTCGGCGCAGAAGTCGACGCTTTCCAGGCATTCGCCGATCATGTCGGCCTCGTTCATGCAGATGACCAGCGCCGAAACCGGGCTAGAAAATCGAGTCATCGTCCCACCCCACGGCACACTGTTCTCGGAATTGGGCTGCCCTGCGCCACCTGTATTATGCAATCCCGAAAGCGCTATGCGCTTTTCCCGGGAAAACCGTTACACACTTTTTCTGGAATAGCTCTAGGAAACCAACAAGGCGGCTACTGCAGGACATCCGGCTTCACAGGAGTGCCTATCGAACGCCAAAGCGGCGCTGATATGGCGAGGCGTTCAAGCCGCATCGGCGAAAGCCCGCTGTGGTTCAACCGGCTCAAGGCTGTGCGAACGAGACCAGCCCTTCGTCCTTGACCCGGCGGATGGTGAGCGCGGTTCGCACCGTGTCGACATTCGGGGTCGAGGTCAGTTCCTCGATGACGAAGGTCTGGAAGGCGCCGAGGTCGCTCGCCACGCAATGCAGCAGGAAATCGGATTCGCCCGACACCATCCAGGCGTCGCGTACGATCGGCCAGCCGCGGGTGCGCTCGGCAAAGATGCGCAGCTCGCCATCGGCCTGATGATGCAGGCCGACCAGGCAGAAGGCAACGACATCGAGGCCGAGCGCTGGTGCATTGAGCAGAGCGCGGTAGCCACGGATGATGCCGGCTTCCTCAAGGCGCTTGACGCGGCGCAGGCATGGCGGTGCCGAAATGCCGACGCGGTTCGACAGTTCGACATTGGTCATGCGGCCGTCGCCCTGCAATTCGCGCAGGATCTTCCAGTCGATGGCGTCGAGGTCGGCCTTGAGCGGCATGGGGGCTCTCGATCATGAGGGGCAATACGCAAGAATCTTGCGTGATTTTGTAATCAAACGACTTCGCTGTCCATTCCATCCTTCGCCCGGAATATTTCACGGGATCAGCGGGCGACAGGTGTGACAAAGCTTTCCGGGGACGAACTCCAACTTGCCTTGCTGGCGTCGTGGGCAACACTTACATTACGCGCAACAATGATCGAGTTTTCCATGCCGCAATTGCCGGCAGCCCTCCGCAGAGGCTTTAGATGACCACCAAGCACGCGCCCGTTCTCATCATCGGTTCCGGCCCGGCCGGCTATACGGCGGCGGTCTATGCCGCCCGCGCCATGCTGAAGCCGATGCTGGTCGCCGGCCTGCAGCAAGGCGGGCAGTTGATGATCACCACCGATGTCGAGAACTATCCCGGCTTCGCCGACCCGATCCAGGGTCCGTGGCTGATGGAGCAGATGCTGAAGCAGGCCGAGCATGTCGGCACCGACATCATCAACGACATCATCACCGAGGTCGACCTCAACGTGCGACCGTTCCGTGCCAAGGGCGATTCCGGTACCACCTACACCGCCGACGCGCTGATCATCGCCACCGGCGCGCAAGCGAAATGGCTGGGCATTCCGACCGAGCAGGACTTCATGGGTTTTGGCGTCTCGGCCTGCGCCACCTGCGACGGCTTCTTCTACCGGGGCAAGGATGTCGCGGTGATCGGCGGCGGCAATTCAGCGGTGGAAGAGGCGCTCTATCTGTCCAATCTCGCCAGGAGCGTGACGGTCATCCACAGGCGCAGCGATTTTCGCGCCGAACGTATCCTGCGCGAGCGGCTTCTGAAGAAGGACAATGTCCGCGTCATCTGGGACACGATCGTCGACGAGATCACCGGTCGGCCCGGCAAGACGCCGCTGCCGCCGTCGGTCGAGGGGCTGAAGCTCAAGCATGCGGTGACCGGCGAGATGTCGCACCTCAAGATCGACGGCGTGTTCGTGGCCATCGGCCATGCGCCGGCGGTTGAACTGTTCGCCGGCAAGCTCAAGCAGAAGCCGAACGGCTATCTGTGGACGGCGCCGGATTCGACCCGCACCGATGTGCCGGGCGTGTTCGCGGCCGGCGATGTGACCGACGATATATATCGCCAGGCGGTCACGGCAGCGGGGCTCGGCTGCATGGCCGCACTCGAGGCGGAGAAGTATCTGGCCGGCATCGAAGTGCATCGCGAAGCGGCCGAGTAGAGAGTTCAGAGAGCGGCTTAGAAACGCCGTGTAAAAGCCTGATTTTTCATTCAGACGCCAAAACAGAACGAGGGGAATCATGGCGTTGGACTGGGACAAGCTACGCGTGTTTCACGCTGCGGCGGAGGCGGGGTCGTTTACCCATGCGGCCGAGACATTGCATCTGTCGCAATCGGCGATCTCGCGGCAGGTCAGCGCGCTCGAGCATGATGTCGGCGTGCCGCTGTTCAACCGCCACGCCCGCGGGCTGGTGTTGACCGAGCAGGGTGAGATGCTGTTTCGCACGGCGCATGACGTGCTGATGAAGCTGGAGACAATAAAGTCCCGGCTGACGGAGACCAAGGATCGCCCCTCGGGCGTGCTGCGGGTGACGACGACGGTGGGGCTGGGCGCCGGCTGGCTGACCGAGCGGGTACAGGAATTCATCGAGCTCTATCCCGAAATCAGCCTGCAGTTGATCCTCGCCAACGAGGAACTCGACCTCACCATGCGCCAGGCCGATTGTGCCATCCGGCTGCGCCAGCCGCAGCAGCCGGACCTGATCCAGCGCCGCCTGTTCACCGTGCATTTCCACCTCTACGCGGCCCCGTCCTATGTCGCCAAGCACGGCAAGCCGTCTTCCGTCGCCGAACTGAAGGCCCATCGCATCGTCACCTTCGGGGTGCCGGTGCCGTCGCATCTGTCGGAGCTGAACTGGCTGGAAACGGTCGGTGATTTCGAAGGCGGACAAAGAGTGCCGACGCTGCAGATCAACGACATATTGTCGATCAAGCGCGCGGTGCAGGGTGGCGCCGGCATCGCCATGCTGCCCGACTATGTGATCAGCAAGGATTCCGACCTGGTGCAGCTGCTGCCGGAGACCGAGGTGCCGTCCTTCGACACCTATTTTGCCTATCCGGATGCGATGAAGAACCAGGCCAAGCTGCACGTGTTCCGTGACTTTATCATCGCCAAGGCGCGCAGCTGGTCCTTCTGATTTTCGCGCTGTTCTGAATTATTCCCGCCAGGGCGTCAGGCGAGGCAGCCAGCCCGGGACGTTGCGGCGGTAGGTGTCGTATTCGGCGCCGTAGCGGTGAGCCAAGGTCGGCTCCTCGTAGAACCGCACGAACGACACCATGGCGATCGCGCCGATGACTGCATAGCCGGCCAGCGTCCAACTCGAGAACAGCAATGCCTGGCCGAGGATGATCGACAGCACGGCGACATACATCGGGTTGCGGACATGACGGTAGATGCCGCCGGTCACCAGCCTCTCGGTAGGGGCAACCGGGGCGGGCGTGCCGAGGCCCTCAAGCGCGAATCGACCGAAGGCATGCAGCAGTGCCGCGATCGCGGCTGCGATCAGAAGCCCACCGGCAGGGGCAAAGCCCGGCAGACCAGACCACGGCAAGCTCCAGCGATCGGTCAACAGCCACGGCACCAGCCCGGCAACCACGCAGGGTGCCGCGATGAAGAAGGCCGCACTGCCGGCGATCGCCGAAAACGTCCGCATTGGCTGCTTCTTCCCCGATTGCCCTAGAAATGCACGCCTGCTGCCCGCTTTCACATCATTGCCCAGTTTTGGCATTTCGAGCCGAAAGCCAGCCGGGATTGGCGATTCTGTAGTTGCAATTGCCCGATTCAGCGCTCCATTTCGACGATTCTGCTGGTCCTATTGGCTTCTGGAATGGGTTAGACCACAGCCTGCGTCTTTTTGCATGTGTGTGTTGCAAAATAGATGCTTGTTTCTTGGGCATGATGAGCACATATATAGATCATCTCCTGGGCGCGTTCTCCTCCCATTAGCGCCCTCGAGTGTTCCCCTCTGGAGGTTAGCCTTAACAGGCACTCCAATCAAACTCAGCCGGATCTTCATTGATCCGGCTTTTTTGTTGCCTGTGCCCTGTTGGGCCGGCCAAAAATTCCATCATAATTGCCACGTAACGGTGACATGTAACCTCTGGTAACATATCCCGGACGCCCGCGACCTGCTATGTAGATCATAGGACGCGGTGTGGTTCGGACGGGAGATGGGGGCATCACCCGTACGGCCCGGGCTCAGGCGGCTACCGCGTCCGAACCGTTTCTCCGCCTGATTTCGGCGGCATCAAATGCGGCGGACCTGCCGTTTTACCTCCCAAGGAAACGGTCCGCGAACAAAACGACGTCTGGTCCCCGCCGGACGTCGTTTTCTTTTGGCCCCTCGAATCAGGTTCGAGAGGAACGCCACGGCTCAGGCAGCCTTGCCGTTGGTGTTCATCGCGTCGTCGGCCAGGCGGCCGGTGAGTTCCGCCATGTGGTCGAAGACGGCACGGTAGCTGGCGACGCCCGCGGTCGCCGAGCGCAACTCGATGATCAGGTCGCCGATCTCGGCTTGCGGCATGGTTGCTTCGACGACATCCCAGCCCGGCCAGTCAGGCCGCGCGTCATAGCCGAGAATCTGGCCGCGCCGCTGCGGGATGAGAGCGATGATCTTCGGGGTAGCGTCGGAGGGTGTGACGATCTCGACCTTCATCACGGGCTCCAGGAGCACCGGCAAGCACGCGGCCATGCCTTCCTTCATTGCCAGCCTGGCCGCCATCTGGAAGGCCATGTCGGAGGAATCGACCGCATGGTAGGAGCCGTCCGACAGGTTGACTGTGACATCCACGACCGGAAAGCCCAGCGGCCCGGATTTCAGATAGTCGCGGACCCCTGTCTCGACCGACTGTATGTAGGTCTTGGGCACGACGCCGCCGGTGATGGTGTCGGTAAACTGGAAGCCGGAGCCGCGCGGCAGCGGCTTGATCTCGATCACCACGTCGCCGAACTGGCCATGTCCGCCGGACTGTTTCTTGTGACGGCCTCGCTGTTGCGCCGATTTGCGGATCGTCTCGCGGTAGGGCACCGCCGGCGGATGGCCTTCGACCGGTATCTGGTTCTTGCCTTCCAGCCGCTCGCGCACCACACGCAGATGCATCTCGCCATGGCCCGACAGCACGGTTTCAGCCGAGTCCTGGTTGTGGCGCAGGCTGAGCGAGGGGTCCTCCTCGGCCAGCCGCTGGATGGCAGCCGACATTTTCACTTCGTCCTTGCGCTCCTTGGGGCGAAGCGCGAAGGCGAAGACCGGCTGCGGCGGCTCGAACTGGACGAGCGGCTTGATGCCGCCCTTGGCCGAGCTCAGCGTCTGGCCGGTCTTCACCTCGTCCAGCTTGCCCAGTGCCACCGTATCGCCGGCCTTGGCGATGGGGAGCTTGGACTGATCCTTGCCGAGCATCCGGTAGATGCCGGAAACCTTGGCCGTGTCGCCGCCGGGCAGCCAGAGTTCGGAACCGTCGACGACCTGACCGGAGAGGATGCGCGACACCGACAGCTTGCCGCCATGCGAGGTGTGGATGGTCTTCATCACCTGGACCAGGGTAGCCGCGCCGCCGGGTGCACCGAGCCGTTTGCGGGTCGCCTCGATGTCGGGCGCGTCGTGGCGGATCGCCTTCAGGAGGCGCAGCACGCCGTTGCCTTTCTCGGCGGTGCCGATCAGCACCGGGATCACCGCGCCGTCGCGCAGGTCGGCGGCGAGGTCGTCGAAAATCGCGTCCTTGGGCGGCTCGATCTCCTCGAGCAGCTGTTCCATCAACTGGTCATCATGGTCGGCCAGCGTCTCCAGCATCGAGAAACGCGCTTCGAGCTCGCGCGCCTTGTCGTCGCCGGGAATCTGCGCCACCTCGCTTTCGGCATATTCGCGATAGATGTAGGCGCGCTCCAGCGCCAGGTCGATCGAACCAATGACGACGCCGTCCTTGCGCAGCGGAATCTGGCGCAGCAGCAACGGCACGGCACTGGCCGGCTGCAGCATCTTCAACGTGTCGCGCACGCCGGTGATTGCCTTGTCGACCTTGTTGAGGAACAGAATGCGCGGCACGCCGAGATCGTCGAGCTTGCGCATGATCAGTTGCAGGGCAGGGATCTTCTTTTCGTCGGCCTCGGCTACGACCACTGCGAGGTCGCACGCGGCCAGCACCGGTTCGGCCTCGAAAGAGAATTCGATGGAGCCGGGACAGTCGACGAAGGTGATCTGCTCGCCCATGAATTCGGTGGTGGCGATCGTCGCCTCGACGCTCATGGCGTGGGCGCGCGCCTCGGGCGAATGATCCGAAACGGTGTTGCCTGATGAAACGGGATTTTGTCGGGGAATTGAGCCCGTACGGGCCAATATGGCTTCGAGAAGTGTCGTCTTACCGCTTGCGAAGGGACCGACTATGGCAATGCATTTCGGTCCCGTGCGTCGTCCTCCGGCGCGAGTACCCATGACTGACCTCCACTCAGGCGTTTCCCGTAGGACCGACTGGCATGCATGGTTCAGGCGTGGTCAATCGGTCCTGAGCGGCGGCCGGCCTGTTCGACCGTCGCGGGCGGGGGTTCTTTTCAATTGCCACCTGCCCAAAGCCATCGTCCCACTTGTTTGCCGGCAGGGCAAGAAAAATAGAATTCCGACACTCTGCCGCTGCCTCAGGCGCTCAGCGCCAAGGGCTCGGCAGGGACGGCACGCAAGGAAGCAACCTTGTCACGCGGTGCCGGCCTGCCGAAGAAATAGCCTTGGAACCGATTGCAGCCGGCGGCCTTGGCGAGTGCGAACTCTTCTTGCGTCTCGACGCCCTCGGCAACGATGGTGAGGTCCTGGATGCGGGCGATCTGCGCCAGCGCCGAAACGAAAACCTGCGCCACCTGGTCATGGGCGAGGCTGCGGATGTAAGAGCGGTCGATCTTGATGCTGTCGATGGGCAAGGTCTTCAGATAGTTGAAGCCGCAATGGCCAGTGCCGAAATCGTCGAGTGCGATGTGGAAGCCGAGGCCACGCAACGTTTCGAGGCGCCGCAGGACCTCGGGCGTGGCGGCGGTCGCGGCCGTCTCGGTGATCTCGATGACGAATTGCGCGGCGGAACGGCCGGTTTCCTTCAACACACGATCGCACATGGTGACGATCTCGTCGCGCTTCAGCTGTTCGCCAGAGACGTTGATGGAGATACGGCGACCGGGGAAATGGCCGATGTCGGCGCAAGCCCGCTTGAACACCCATTCGCCGAGCATGTCGATCAGGGTCGAGCGCTCGGCGATCGGAATGAATTCGGCCGGCGAGATCAGGCCGCGAACCCGGTGGCGCCAGCGGATCAGCCCTTCGAAGCCATAGGCCGAACCGTCCGGGTTGACAATCGGCTGGTAATGCAACTCGAGTTCGCCGAGGTAGACCGCCGCACGCAGTTCCCGTTCGATCAGGCGGCGGTAGCGCTTGTCGGACAGCATCTCCTCGTCGAACACGGTGACGCGGCCACGGCCCGCCGCCTTGCTTTCGTAGAGCGCCAGGTCGGCAACCAGAATCAATTCCGTCGTGTTGGAGGCATGTGTTGGCGCCAGTGCCACGCCGATGGAAACGGAGAGCGGGATGGTCTTGCCCTCATGCGATTTGCCAGCCCGCATGACATCAAGCAATTGCCTGACATCCTTGTTGATGGCGGCGAGATCGCAGTGCGGAATGATGACGCCGAACTCGTCGCCGCCGAGCCGTCCGACCAGGCCGCCGGCAAAGACGCGCTCTGAAGTCTTGACCAGATACGCCAGAGCGAGGTCGCCGAACTGATGCCCGAACGTATCGTTGAGCTGTTTGAAGTGATCGACGTCGATCAGCAGCAAGGTCGCATCGCGCCGGTCACGCATGCTGCCGAGACTGCCACTCAGCGCTTCGAGGAAGTAGCGGCGGGTCATCGCCCCCGTCATTGCGTCCCTGGTCAGGAAATGATGCTTTTCCGCCTCGGCGGCGGCCGCCGACTGCAAGCGATGGACGATACTGCTGCGCATGTACATCAGCGACAGCAGGGCCAGGCCGGTGGCCAGGATCGAGACGGTGAAGGAGACGCCCGAAGGCAAGTTTTGCGAGATGTCGAAAGCGCCGAGCACCGCGGCACCGATGCTGATCAACAGCAACAATTGAATGCCGCGATAGATGCGACCGCTGTGGTCCCTGATCGTCGCCAGTATGCTCATCCCATCACCCCTGCACCCGCGCCGGCAAGGGCTAGAGGGCAGGCGTTAAAAAGCCCTTGAGGCGGCCACGCCCGGCCGGCGATTTGGCCAACCGTGCCGGGGATCGAACGTTCATGGTTAAGAAGCCCGCCGCGGATGCCGGCAGGGTGGCGGGGAAGGCCAATCGCAGTTGCACGGCGCGGCATATCGGAGGAAGGTGGCGGCTTGCGCCAATGCCATTTGCGCCAATGCCAGGACAGGCGGTGTTCCGCCGCTAGCCCCGTCAGAGATCAAGGACCATCGACCATGAAGATCATTGCCTGCGGCAGCGTGCCGACCATCATAGCGCCCGAAAAATACTTTACCGGCCGGGTGCTGCAGACGCCGATCATCGAGAAAGAGGCGCCGGCGCGGCTGCGTGCCACGCTGGTCAGCTTCGAGCCGGGCGCGCGCACCCACTGGCATACGCATCCGCTTGGCCAGACGCTTTACGTGACGGTGGGCGCCGGGCTTGCCCAGACGTTGGGCGGCCCGGTCCAGGAGATCCGGGCCGGCGACGTCATCTCGTTCGCGCCTGGCGAAAAACACTGGCATGGCGCGGCGCCAACATCGGCAATGACTCATATCGCCATGCAGGAGGCGCTCGACGGCGTCCATGCCGACTGGCTGGAAGCGGTGACATCGGAACAATATGGCGGCTGAATGCTCAGTCCGTAGGAAGCCGGGCTTCTATTCCAGCCGCGACATTTTCAGAAGAGGACGACTCGCGGCGAGTCCCGTACCATGGCGCAGGTCACGCTCAATCGCGTGATCGACAGCGCCATGCCGCCCGTTCAGCTGACCGTCAGTCAGCGATGTAGGTGATTGCGAAACTCAGGTCTGGATATCATGTCAGAGCACCGTCTGCCCTTGGTTGCCGCCGTCTATCTCGGTTCGTTTGTCGCTCTGCTCGATGTCAGCATCGTCAATGTCGCTCTGCCGACCATCCAGCAGGCGCTGCAGACCGATTTCGGCGGCCTGCAATGGGTGGTCGATGCCTACACGCTGTGCCTGTCGGCTTTCATGCTGTCGTCGGGCCTGATCGGCGACCGCTACGGCCGCAAGCGCTCGTGGCTGGCCGGCGTCGGCATCTTCGTTGCCGGCTCGCTGATCTGCGCCATAGCGCCCAACCTTCCGGTGCTGCTGGCGGGCCGGGTTGTGCAAGGCATCGCCGGCTCGCTGCTCATTCCAGGCGCGCTGTCGATCCTGACGCAAGCCTTTCCCGATGCGCGCCAGCGCGCCGGCGTCATTGGCGGCTGGGCTTCGTTCGCCGCCATCTCTCTGCTCGTTGGTCCCGTCCTCGGTGGCATCCTGGTCGAGACCGTCGGCTGGCAAAGCATCTTCCTGATCAACCTGCCGCTTGGCTTGATCACGATCGCGCTCGGTGCTGCTTCGATCAACGAGACGGCACATCCCGAACATGCCCACCTCGATCTCGTCGGCCTGGCTCTCAGCATCCTGTGGTTGGGGGCGCTGACCTTTGGCCTGATCTCGGCCGGCGAGAATGGCTGGGGCGAGCCAAGGACGGTCACGGCGCTCGTCGCCGGCCTCGTCGGCCTGGCTGCTTTCCTCGGCTTCGAGGCGCGCACGGCACGCCCGATGCTGCCACTTGGCCTGTTCCGCGATGTCCGCTTTGCCGTCGCCAATGTCGCTTCGTTCGCGCTCGGCTTCACCTCTTATTCCAGCGTCTTCTTCTTCTCGATGTTCCTGCAGCAGGTGCAGGGCTGGTCGCCGACGCAGACCGGCCTGCGCATGGCGCCGGCCTTCATCGTCCAGATCGTGGTGTCGCCATGGATCGGCAGGCTGAGCGCGCGCTATGGTCACTCCGCGCTGATGACCATCGGCTATGTTGCTATCGGTCTGTCCATGCTCGGCATGTGCTGGTCCGGCCCTTCCACGTCCTACGCGATGCTGTGCCTTCTGTTCGCCATCGGCGGCCTCGGCAATGCGCTGGCGATTCCGACCGGCAGCGCCGCGGCCATGTCCTATGCGCCGCGCGAGCGCTCGGGCATGGTGTCGGCGGTCATCAACGCCACCCGCCAGAGCGGTCTTGCCATCGGCATCGCCTTGCTCGGCGCCTTGATGAGCATGCGGGCAACCAACCTTTTTACCGGATATCTCGGCGATGCCGGTGTCGCCAATGCGGAAGCGGTCGCCCGTGCTGCAATTTCACGGCATGATTTCGCAACCGATGCCGCGATGGGCGAAAGCGGCGTGCATGAACTCTATGCTGCCGCCTATGCCGGCGGCTTCCACGCCGCGATGCTGACGGCAGCGATAGGCGCGTTCCTCACCGCCGCACTGCTGGTCGCCGTGTTGGCGCCGGCCGAGGCGCGCTCGGCCAAAGAGACCAAGCACGAGGCGTGAGGCTGACGGCCATTAAAAAACCGGCGGTGAGGCCGGTTTTTTACGTTCATAGTGCGCCAGTCAGGTCAGCGAAGCCGTAAAGCGCTGGATGCGCGTGCAGGCTTCTTCCAGAAGCGTCTCCGAGGTGGCGTAGGAGATGCGGAAGTTGGGGCCGAGGCCGAAGGCCGAGCCGAACACCACCGCGACGCCCTCGGCTTCGAGCAATTCCGAGCAGAAGGTTTCGTCGGTGTCGATTGGCTTGCCGGCCTTGGTCTTCTTGCCGATCAGCTGGGCGCAGGAGGGATAGACATAGAAGGCGCCTTCGGGCGACGGACAGGTGATGCCGCGCGCCTGGTTGAGCATCGACACGACGAGGTCGCGCCTGCCTTGAAAGATCGCCTTGTTTTTGGCGATGAAATCCTGCGGGCCATTCAGCGCCTCGACGGATGCCCATTGCGCAATGGTGCAGGCGCCCGATGTCTGCTGACCCTGGATCATGTCCATCGCCTTGATCAGTTGGACCGGGCCCGCCGCATAACCGATGCGCCAGCCGGTCATTGCATAGGCTTTCGAGACGCCGTTCATGGTCAGCGTGCGCTCATAGAGCTTAGGCTCGACCTCGGCGATGGTCTTGAAGACGAAATCGCCATAAGTCAGGTGCTCGTACATGTCGTCGGTCAGCGTCCAGACATGCGGATGCTTCAACAGCACGTCGGCCAGTTCGCGCAGTTCGGCCTCGGTATAGGCAGCACCCGATGGGTTCGACGGCGAGTTCATCAGCAGCCATTTGGTCTTCGGCGTGATCGCCTTTTCCAGTACGGAAGCGGTCAGCTTGAAGCCGTTGTCGATCGAGGTGTCGGCAAACACGGAGGTGCCGCCGCAGATCGCCACCATCTCGGGGTAGCTGACCCAGTAGGGGCGGGGAATGATGACCTCGTCGCCGGGGTTCAGCGTCGCCATGAAGGCGTTGAACAGGATCTGCTTGCCTCCCGTACCGACGATGGTCTGCTCGGGCTTGTAGTCGAGATTGTTCTCGCGCTTGAATTTCTTCGCGATCGCCTCGCGCAGCGGCACGATGCCCGAAACCGGCGGATACTTGGTTTCGCCACGGCGGATCGCCTCGATCGCCGCATTCTTGATGTTGTCGGGCGTGTCGAAGTCCGGTTCGCCGGCGCCGAGGCCGATAATGTCACGGCCGGCATTTTTCAGCTCGCGCGCTTTCTGCGTCACCGCGATGGTGGCGGAAGGCTTTACGCGGGAAAGGGTGTCGGCAAGAAAGGCCATGAGCTTGAAGGTCTCCATGGAAGATCGGCGCGGCCAGGAGCGACCGCGGCGCTTCTCATGTCGCATGATTTCGCGCAACGCAAGCATTGTCGGCTGATCCAGGTCTCAAGGAGCTGTGATCGGGACCCGGGGTCGGCAACAATAAATTCATTAACGAGCGGTAGAGGCTTGAGTGGCAGGATCGCAGACCAATTGCGGAGCGAGGAACCGTGTCGCGCAGCGTCGGGCTTGCCCACATCATCCGTCAGGACGACGGCACCTCCACCGGTGTCTGGGGGATCTACACGCTGCAGAGCGCCTTCCAGCCGATCTTCGCCTTCAACGAAGGCAAGCTGTCGGTGGTCGCGTTCGAGGGACTGATCCGGCCGTTCCGTGACGGCGAGCCGCAATCGCCAATGAATTTCTTCTCGACCTGTCCGGCCGCCGACCGGCTGCATATCGAGGCGCTGACCAGGACCCTGCATCTTCTCAACGCCGGTGCCTGCCTGCCGCGGGAAGCGTCGATTTTCATCAATTTCGACCCGTCGGTGTTCACCGAACGCGCCGTTGCCGATACCGCCTTGCGCGACATGCGGCTGGTGCTGCATGAGGCCGGCATCGACCCGCGCCGTGTCGTCTGCGAAGTGACCGAGCAGCGGTCGGCGTCGCAGGAAGCCTTGCACGGCTTTGTCGCGGCACTGAGGGCCAACGGTTTTCGCATCGCCGTCGACGATTATGGCGCCGACGATTCCGACATCAATCGGGTCAAGGAGTTGAAGCCGGATATCGTCAAGTTCGATGCCTACTGGATCACGCAGCTGATGGAGTCCGGCGCCGGCTTCGCGTTGCTGACCACCATGGTGAAAAACTTCGAGGAGCAAGGCATCCATACGGTATTCGAAGGCATCGAGGAGGGCTGGCAATTGGAGCTCGCCGAGAAATCGGGAGCGTCGATGGTGCAGGGTTTCGTGCTGGCGCGGCCCGAACTGGCGCCGACCAGTTTTCGCGTCTTCGACAAGACCAGGCAGACACCTGTCGCCGCTGCCGTCGACACGCCTGCTCCTGCCGTGGCAACGCCTTCGGCGCGGCCGGGGAAGGCATTCGGGCGCCGGGTAGCACCATGAGGCTTGAGCGGCGGCGCAATGTCAGCGATGCGATCCAGGTCGACGAAGTCGGCATCGAATACGGCATCCATGGCGAGTTCCGGCTGCGCAGCGCCTATCAGCCGATTTTCGCGCCGCGCGGCCGTTTCCTTCACGCGGTCGCGGCCGAAGCCCTGATCGAGCCGCATCGCGCCGGCCGCCCCGGTGCGCCACGGGTTTTCTTCGATAGCATTGCCGCCTCGGACCGGCTGTTTGTCGAGACGATGTGCCGGGCGCTGCATCTCAGGAATTTCCGCAATATCGGCGTCGACGGGCTCGATCTGTTCTTCAACTACAATCCGCTGATCAACGACCATCCCGGACGGGCACTGGCGGAGATCCGGCTGATGACCAGGCACCTCGGCGATTTCGGCCTCGCGCCGGGAATGCTGGTCTGCGAAATCACCGAACAGGCGGCGGACGACGCGCTTCTTGCCCGGCTGGTGCGCGAAATGCGGCGCGATGGCATCCGCATCGCCATCGACGATTTCGGCACCGGGCACTCGACCGAAGAGCGGGTGAGCCTGCTCAAGCCCGACGTCGTCAAGATCGACGGCACCTGGTTCGCGGAGTTCTGCCGCCACGCTGCCGCCGAACGGTTCTTCCGCCCGCTGGTTTCCAGCCTGCATGACCGCGGCGCCAAGGTGCTGGTCGAAGGCATCGAGCAGCCCACCCATCTCCGCGTCGCGCTCGAAGGCGGCGTCGACCTGCTGCAGGGCTTTCTTCTTGCCGGTCCGGCCTTGGCCGGAACCGTTTTCGAGGAGAACCCGCTGCATATCGACACTCTGCTTGGCAGGGAGAGCAAGGTCATTCCGCTGTTCGGCTAGGGCGCCGTTATTCACACATCAGCGGCGCTGATCGTCGTACCAAAACAAATCATTTGTTGAGGCCGCCGCCGCTGCGATAATCGCGCGGAGACAGTGCTCCGGGGAACGCCATGATACTGTACGGCATGATCGACAGCGGCAATTGCTACAAGCCGCGCCTGCTGATGGCCAAGCTTGGCCTTGCCTTTACCAATGTCGAAGTGAGTTCGCACACAGGCGACACACGCAAAGCCGATTTTGTCGCCAAGAACCCGAACGCCATGGTGCCGCTGCTCGAACTCGATGACGGCCGGAGGCTGGCCGAATCCAACGCCATCCTGCTCTATCTCGCCGAAGGCACGCGCTTCCTACCGGTCGACAGATATGAGCGTGGGCTCGCCTATCAATGGCTGTTCTTCGAACAGTACAGCCACGAACCCTACATCGCCGTGCGCAAGGCGCTGCTGACCTTTCCCGAAAGAGCCGGGGATGCAACGCCGGAGCGCTTGGCGGTGACGCTGGAGCGCGGCAACAAGGCGCTCGGGGTGATGAACAGGCATCTGGAAAACAATGCCTTCTTCGCCGGCAGCGCGTTCAGTGTCGCCGACATCGCGCTCTATGCCTATACGCATACGGCAGAGCAGGGCGGCTTCCAGTTCGACGCCTATCCGGCGGTCGCCGCCTGGCTGAAAAGAGTGGAGGCCGACCCCGGTCATGTGCAGATCGGGTGGATGGGGTAAGTAACTTCGGCGCTCGTATTGCCGGCGGTGCCTGAACCCCAGACAGCAAAAAGGCGGGATAAATCCCGCCTTCCCATGCTTGGTAGCCTGATCGGGAGCGTCCGGTCCGGGCTGGCAGCTATCTGCTGATCCAGCTTGTCGGGTCTTCCGCTCCAGCACGCTTCTCGCGCGACTGTCAGTACATCCGTGACTTGCCGCGCGCCCCGAACTCTCGCCCGGCGCGCGCTATCGCAAAATCAGGCTGCCTTGCTCAGAGATCCAGCGGACGACTTGCCAGTGCGGCGGTCCTGCTCAATCTCGAAGTTGATCTTCTGGCCTTCGACCAGGGTCGACAGTCCAGCACGCTCGACAGCGGAGATGTGGACGAAAACGTCCGCGCCGCCCGCGTCAGGCTGAATGAAGCCGAAGCCCTTGGTGGCGTTGAACCACTTGACCGTTCCAGTTGCCATTTAGATAGTCCTTCACATTTGCTTTAGATTGACCGGACCGAGGTCCAGCCGGTGTGCATCGAGATTTTGGAGATAGACGTCAGCAAACGCGATTATCGCGAGGCCCGGATCGATCGGCCGAAATATCAATGGAAGGCATATAGGCTGCTTTCGCACAAAAAACAAGACTGCGTGAGAAAGCCGTGATGAGGGCGCCGCCCAACGGCCGCCCCAATCGCGTGAGAGCGTCGCGGTGATCGGAGCCTGTGGGCGCTCAATCTACACCCGCTTGGAGAGGATCCTGGGGGAGAGGACCATGAAAACCATTTTGCTCGCCGCCTGCCTGACGCTTGTCGCCGCTCAGGCTCAGGCGATCTCGCGCTACGACCCGACGCGTATGGGCTGCGGCAAGGTTCAGGCGACGATCGCCCGGCAGGGGGCGGTCATCCTGCGCTACCAGTCGAAGCGGGTGCCGGGACTGCCGCTCTATGACCGCTATGTGCAGAGCCAGCGGTTCTGCAGCATGGGCGAGGTGAGGACACGGGCCTACGTGCCGAGCGCCGACACAAAGTCCTGCCCGGTCTACAACTGCAAGCGGCCGGACAATGACCGGCATTTCCGCCGGCGGTTCTTCCATAACAACTAGATAACCGGGCTCTCGGCTAGATAACCAGGCTCTCGGCCGCCGCTCAAAACCCGAACGATACCTGCGCCGGCGGCGGCGGGCCGACGCGCACGCCTTCCATGGCCAGCATCTTCTCCTTGGTGACCGAGCCGCCCGGCGCCGAGAAGCCGCCGATCTTGCCGCCGGCGGCAAGGATGCGATGGCAAGGGATGACCAGCGGCACCGGATTGGCGCCAAGTGCCGCGCCGGTTTCGCGGGCGAGCCCGGCATGGCCGGCGGTTTTGGCCAGTTCGCCATAGGTGGTGGTTTCGCCGAAGGAGAGTTTTCGCGCTGCGTCGTAAATGGCGAGGCGGAAATCGTCGACGCCGTCGAGATCGACCGGCACGGCGGAGAAATCGATGTCCTCACCCGCCGCGTAGGCCTTGAGCGCTGCGATCAGCTCGACCACCCATGGCGGCTGCGCCGTGGAGCTGGAAACGCCGCCATGGCGCAGCAGGCGCCGCTCCACCGCTTCGCGGCTGCGTTCGGGCAGGCAGAGCCGGATCAGGCCCTTTTCGCTCCAGGCGATGCCCATGAAACCGATCACTGTTTCTAACACTGCGTGGCCGGCCGTGATCGAAGATGTCGCTTCCATGATGCGTTCCTTTCCGCAAAGTGGCGAAAACCGGGATTCACCCCAGTACATATCCAGAACAATATGGCATCACCGCCTGCGTCTCGCCACCCGAAAACCACCGGATGGCCCCGATTGCCGCTCATGAATCGCTGGTGTAAGGGATTTCTTAACAACCCGACAAATCGGACCCGAGCGCGGCTTGCCAGCAAAACTCAACCTTATCGCGATCGGCGTGATCCTGGCCGCCGCCGGCATCAGCGGTTGCACGTCGACCTCGCAGATGAAATCCGCGCCTGCTCTTACCGAAACCGCGACCGTTGCCGGCACTGATGCCGGCTTCACCGTGCCGTTGCCGGACACCGTTTCGGTGCTGCCGCAATCATCAGGGATCGCTCCCGTTCAGGCCGCCGAGTTGCCGCTCGATCCCACAGCGCAACCGACAGCAGCGACCGTCGCCTTTGCCGGATCGACACCGGCGGCACCAGCCGTGCCTGCCGTGATGACCGCCAATGCCTGGCAGGCGCCTGCGCCGGCCCTTGCGGGTGAGCCGGTCAAGGCGGCCGAGACCTATACGACCGCAGGGCTGGTCGTGCCGGCAACCGCCAAGGGCGATCGCATGCCCGGCGTCCAGCAGGTCGCTTATGTCGTGCCGCAGAACCCGGCGGCCCTGGTCCAGGGTCCCGTCGGGCCGACGGAAGAACACACGACGGGCGTGCGTGGCGATGTCGAGCGGCTGATCGAGAAATATGCGGCGATCTATCAGGTGCCGGTGGATCTGGTGCGCCATGTCGTTAACCGCGAGAGCACCTTCAACCCGAAAGCCTACAACAACGGCCATTGGGGGCTGATGCAGATCAAACACGCGACGGCGCGCGGCATGGGTTATGACGGGCCGGCCAAGGGCCTGTTCGACGCCGAGACCAATCTGAAATACGCGGTCAAATATCTGCGCGGCGCTTGGCTGGTGGCCGGCGGCAACGCCAAGAAGGCCGACTGGCTCTACCAGACCGGCTATTATTACGACGCCAAGCGCAAGGGCCTGCTCGAGGCGACCGGCCTTGGCCGCGACCGTCAGCGCCGTCGCCTGCAGCCCGACGCCTGAGCGCGATGCCTGAACCGCGCCCGCCGGCTCTGAACGACATCCGGCTGCGCAAGATCCTCGACGAGACGCTGGTTCCGCCGCACTGGCCGGAGGGTTTTGTCATGCGCAGCTTCGAGCCCGGTGACGCGCTGCCCCTGCATGCGCTGTTGACCGAGGTGTTCGACGACGGCGCCGATGGCCCGTTCGACGAGTGGTGGCCGCGTATCGCGGACGATCCCGAATTCGACCCGGCACTGTGCTTCCTCGTCATCGACGCCAAGGGCCGGCTGGCGGCGGCGGCGCTGTGCTGGACCCGCGCCTTCGTCAAGGATCTTGCCGTTCATCCCGAGGCGCGCGGCAAGGGTGTTGCCGAAGCGCTGATGTGGCACGCCTTCGCCGTTTTTCGCGAACGCGGCGCCGATCATGTCGACCTCAAGACCAACACGGTCGAGAATCCCGCCGCCGTCCGGCTCTATGAGCGGCTGGGGATGATGCCTGTCGCCTGGGAAGGCTAGGGTGTGCTGATATTCAGGTGATGCCGCCTGCAAGCGACGGTTCCCTAGCTTCCCCGTTCTACCGCGTCGCGGTAAAACTGAGTTCACGCACTTCAAGTACGCTCCGCTCCGGTTCCCGGTATCAGCCGACACGGCCTGACCTGAATCTCAACACACCGTAGTGCATGTAGCCCCACGCAGGAACGGCGCGATTTGGGAACCCAACGCGCCGCTTCGCATTCAATGGAGGGTGGGTCTGACAAGCTGCCGACGCGTGGGAGGATTTTCCGTCCCCGGTTGCGGAGGGACATCCACCATCATGAAGCTTTTTCACGCATTTCTGGCGCTTGGCGTCGCCGCCACTCTGGCTGGCACGCCGGCGCGGGGCGTCGAGCTGTCGATGGTGTCGGGCGATACCGGCGACGGCATCAAGGTGCTGCGCGAGATCCTCGACCGCTATGAGAAAGACAGCGGCAACAAGGTCAGCATCGTCGTCATGCCGGCGTCCGGGACCGACCAGTTCGGTCAGTACCGGCTTTGGCTCGCCGCGGGAAACAGCGACATCGACGTCTACCAGACGGACGTGATCTGGGCGCCGCAGCTCGCCAGCCAGCTCGTGGATCTGACCGCGGCGACCAGGGACATCGTGGCTGAGCATTTCCCGTCGATCATCCAGTCGCAGACCGTCAATGGCAAGCTCGTCGCCTTGCCGATCTTCACCGATGCGCCGGCGCTCTACTACCGCAAGGATCTCCTCGACAAATATGGTGCCAAGGTGCCGGCCACCTGGAGGGAATTGGCAAGCACAGCCAGGCTGGTCATGGACAAGGAGCGTGCGGCCGGCAATCGGGATATCTGGGGCTTCGTCTTCCAGGGCAACGCCTATGAGGGGCTGACCTGCGACGCGCTCGAATGGGTGATGTCGAATGGCGGCGGCCAGATCATCGAGCCGGACGGCTCCATCTCCATCAACAACCCAAAAGCGGCGGCGGTGCTCGATATGGTCAAGGGCTGGGTGGGGACTATCGCGCCGCCCGGCGTGCTCGCCTACCAGGAAGAGGAATCGCGCGGCGTCTGGCAGACCGGCAACGCGGTGTTCATGCGCAACTGGCCCTATGCCTATGCGCTCGGCAACGGCGAGGGCTCGCCGATCAAGGGCAAGTTCGACGTGGCGCCGCTGCCGGCCGGCACCGGCGAGGGCGCCCGACCGGTCGCAACCCTGGGCGGCTGGAACCTCGCCGTCTCCAAATATTCGAAGCATCCGGATGCCGCGATCGAGCTGGTCAAGTTCATCGCCTCGCCCGCGATGCAGAAATATCGCACGCTGAAGACGTCCAACCTGCCGACCATCCAGGCGCTGTATGACGATGCCGACATCGCCAGGCAACAGCCGATCGTTCCGCGCTGGAAGCAGATCTTTCTCAATGCGGTGCCGCGCCCCTCGGCCGCGACCAGGATCAAATACAACGAGGCGTCGAGCCAGTTCTGGAACGCCGTTCACAACACGCTCTCGGGCGACGGCACCGCCGCCGACCATCTGGCCGACCTCGAAGCGATGCTGACCAAGCTGAAGGGCCAGGGCTGGTGACGATACTGGGGGCAGCCCCGGACCGCAACGGGCGGAGCGAGAGGACAGGGATGGAACCGGAAACAGCCAGGGCCGCGCACTCGCCGTTGAGGGCACAGCGCGTTCGCTCGGCGTGGTTTTTCCTGGCGCCAATGCTTCTGGTGCTCGCCGCGGCGGCCGGCTGGCCGCTTCTGCGTACAGTCTATTTCAGCTTCACCGACGCCTCGCTGGCCGACCTCGACGCACGCCAATGGGTCGGCTTTGCCAATTATTTCTCGGTGCTGCACATGCCGAGCGGCAGGACACTCTATGACGGGCTGCTCGTCGATCCGGTCTGGTGGCGTGCCGTCTGGAACACGGTGCGTTTCACCGTGATTTCGGTGACCTGCGAGACCATCCTCGGCACCATCGTTGCCCTGGTTCTCAACGCGGAATTCGCCGGCCGCGGCATCGTCAGGGCAGCGATCCTGATCCCTTGGGCGATCCCGACGATCGTCTCGGCGAAGATGTGGCAATGGATGCTAAACGACCAGTTCGGCATCATCAATGTCGTGCTGCTCAACCTCGGCCTGATCAGCGGCAAGATCGCCTGGACGGCCAACGCCGACACGGCGATGGCGGCGATCCTCATCGTCGATATCTGGAAGGCGACACCATTCATGACGCTGCTCATCCTGGCCGCGCTGCAGATGCTGCCGAGGGAGATCATCGAGGTCGCCAGGCTCGACGGTGCCAACCCGTGGCAGATCTTCTGGCGGGTGACCTTGCCGCTCATCCACCCGGCGCTGATGGTGGCCGTGATCTTCCGCGCGCTCGATGCACTGCGCATCTTCGACCTGATCTATGTGCTGACGCCCAACAATGTGCACACCAAGTCGATGTCGGTGTTCGCCCGCGAGAACCTGTTCGAGTTCGACAAGTTCGCCTATGGCTCCGCCGCCTCGACCTTGCTCTTCCTCGTTCTCGCTCTGCTCACCATCGTCACCATCCGGATCGGCCGGATAAGCCTGGACGGAGGCCGCTGACATGTGGGTCGTGAAGCGCACCGCCTTTTACCTGCTGGTCGCGGCAATCGTCTTCGTCGCGGTGTTCCCGTTCTACTACGCCATCGTCACCAGCCTGAAATCGGGGACCGATCTGTTCCGGGCCGACCTGTGGCCAACGACGATCCGTCTCGCCAATTACCGGAATGTGCTGACCGAAGGCAGCTTCGTGCGCAATTTGCTGAACTCGCTGTTCGTCTCGGGCGCCGTCGTTGCGCTGTCGCTGTTGCTCGGCGTCACATCAGCCTACGCGCTGGCACGCATTCGATTCCGCGGCCGCTCGGCCCTGCTGTTCATCATCCTGTCGGTGTCGATGTTCCCGCAGGTGGCGCTGCTGGCCGGCCTATTCGAACTGGTCCGTATGTTCGGCCTCTACAATTCGCTGTTCGCGCTGATCTTCTCCTACATGATCTTCACCTTGCCGTTCACCGTCTGGGTGCTCACCACCTTCGTCCGTGATCTGCCGGTCGAGGTCGAGGAGGCGGCGATTCTCGACGGCGCGACGCCGTGGATCATCATCACGCGGGTCTTCCTGCCGCTGATGTGGCCGGCGCTGGCGACCACAGGGCTGCTGGCCTTCATCGGCGCCTGGAACGAGTTCCTGTTTGCCCTGACCTTCACCTCCAACAACGCGCAGCGGACCGTGCCGGTGGCGATCGCGCTGCTCTCCGGCAACTCGCAGTTCGAGATTCCCTGGGGCAACATCATGGCCGCCTCGGTGATCGTCACGGTGCCGCTGGTGGTGCTGGTGCTGATCTTTCAGCGCAAGATCGTCTCCGGCCTCACCGCCGGCGGGGTCAAGGGGTGAGGAGCGGTCGGCGAAATTCTCAGATGTCCGGCGCGTTGCCGATCTTCTGCTTGAGATCAAGCGCCCAGGCGCGGCCTTCGTCGCCGCCCCACAGCAGCCAGGCAATGTAGCCGGCCGATGGATTTTGCTCATTGCCGTAGTTCCTGCCGCGCTTGTCGACCTCGTGGCGGGCGAAATAGCTGACCATGCGGCGGATGGTGGAGGGCGCGAGCTTTTCCCGGTTCTTCAGTTCGGTGGCGCGGGCGACGCCGATCTCGGTGCCGCCCCGGCCGAACTCGCCGCGCAGCCTGAGGCCCTTGGCGGCATTGTCGGCCACCACTTGCGGGCAGCGCAGGTCGATCTCGTCGTCGTGCATCTTGTCCCCCGGATCACGCTGCCCGAACAGGTATTACGACATCTCACCATGCGCAATAAATGTCGGGACCGATCGCTGCCAAACGTCCTTGGGTCGCAGAGCAACCGCGCCGGGACGCCGGCGCCGCGACTTGAAGGAGCCGATCATGATCACCTTTCCCAACGAATCCGCGAAATACCGCACCGCGCGTGAAAAACTGCTGCGTAAGGAAATCGAGCTGCGCCGGGTCATGGAAGAGGTCGCCGAGGCCCGGCGCGCGCTGCCGCCGGGCGGGCTGATCCGCCAGGATTATGGGTTCGATGGGCTGGACGGCGATGGCAAGCCTGCGAAGATAAAACTGTCGGAGCTGTTCGCGCCCGGCAAGGACTCGCTGATCCTTTACAACATGATGTTCCCGCGCCACCCGCAGGAAAAGCGCGATGTGGCGACCAGTGGCGGCACGGCGAAGCTTGCCCGACAGGACCAGCCATGTCCGTCCTGCACGGCATTGCTCGACCAGTTCGATGGCGCGGTCGGTCATCTCCAGGCGGCCGGCTTCAATTTCGCGGTGGTGGGCAAGACCGCGCTCGAAAACCTGGTCACGCTCGGCCGCGATCGGGGCTGGCGCAACATGCGGCTGGTCTCGTCGGCCTCCAACAGCTTCAAGCGCGACTACAATGCGGAGGCGGCCGACGGCTCACAGATCCCGCTGCTGTCGGTGTTCCACCGCGACGGCGACGGCATACGCCATTTCTGGAGTTCGGAACTGGATTTCGCGCCGACGGAGCCCGGTCAGGATCCGCGTGGCCTCGGCACCTGCGAGACGCTGTGGAACCTGATGGATTTCACGCCGGAGGGGCGGCCGAGCTGGAGCGAACAGCTGCAATATGGCGAGGCTTGCTGCCATTGAAACGCAGTTCTGGCCAGCCGCCGCGTTTCAGTTCGGATGGCCTTTCAGGAACATGAGCCCCATTGGCTGGCTCGAACGAGGGCATCGACGAGCGTTCGAGCCAGCCACGGATATGGCGGGGCGATCGAGGCGACACGCGCATGCTTCTTCCTCATGACCTGCAACCGGAGTGCCCAAGCGACGTTGGATTGTCCGAGGGACAATTCCAACCGGAGACATGCCATGAAAACGCTTACCATTCTGACCGCAGCAGCATTGCTTGCCGGCGCGCCCGCCTTTGCCCAGTCGAACACGACCGCCACGACCACGCCGCTCGCCGCCACAACCAAGGTCGACACTTCGACCTTCATCAAGACGGTGCCGAGCGCCAATGAGTTCGAGATCCAGTCCAGCAAGCTCGCCGAGCAGAAGGCGACCGACGCCGACGTCAAGGCGTTCGCCAAACAGATGATCGCCGATCACACCAAGGCCGGCGAGGAATTCAAGGCGGCGCTTGCCCAGGGCCAGACAACGTCGGCCACCGCGCCGTCCGGTCCAGCCCTGCAGCCCAAGGAGCAGAAGATGCTCGATGAGCTGAAGGGCGCCAGCGGCGATCAGTTCCAGGCCAAATACATCGAGATGCAGACCAACGCCCACAAGGAAGCCGTGGCGCTGTTCAGCGGCTATGCGCAATCCGGCGACGACCCGGCGATGAAGGAATTCGCCAAGAAAACGCTGCCAACGCTGCAGATGCACGAGAAACACGTGAAGGAACTGGCGGCCGCGCATCAGGGGTGAGGGGCGGTTCAAGGTGGGCGCTCTATGGCGCCCCCCTCTGTCCTGCCGGACATCTCCCCCACAGGTGGTGAGATTGGCAGCTTTGGCGCCGGCGCTCTTTTTTGCAACGGTGAAAGTTGGCGAAACCCATTGTGACAGCCAATCTCCCTCCTTGTGGGGGAGATGTCCGGCAGGACAGAGGGGGCGTCGTCGAGCGCTACGGTGAATACCTCACCGTTTCGCCAGTCTGTTTGGCAAACCAAACACCACAAAATGGCCTGTGCCTTCGCCCTTCGCGAATTGCACTGCGGGCATCCACCAAGGAAAGCACCCATGCCCAAGATCGACCTGTCCACCGTGCCTGTCCGCAAAGGCTCCGGCTACCCCGCGTCTTTCGATGCACCCTGCGCCACCCGCGCGCGCCGCCGCCTGGGTGACGCCGGCGGCCTCACCGATTTCGGCGTCAACCTGATGACCTTGCCGCCTGGCGGCTGGTCGAGCCAGCGCCACTGGCACAGCCATGAGGACGAGTTTGTCACTGTCCTGGAAGGCGAGCTGACGCTGGTCGAGGATGGCGGCGAGAGGCTGCTCAGGGCCGGCGACTGCGCGACGTTTGCCAAGAACAGTGGCAACGGCCATCACCTGATCAACCGCTCGACGACGACGGCGCTCTATCTGGAGGTCGGCTCGCGCAATCGCGACGATGTCGTCATTTACTCCGACATCGACATGATGAGCCCGAGCTCCGACGGGCGGTTTTTGCACAAGGACGGCACGCCGTATCCCGATCAAGGCTGAGCGGCGCTCAGGTCGACCTGATCTGCTCGACCGCGATCACCAGCAGCTCTTCCATAGCGGTGCGTATCTGGGCATCGGACTGGGCGATGCCTGCCGCGTCGAAATCGGCGCGGACCTTGCGGAACACATCGTTGTCGCCTGCCTCTTCGAAGTCCGCGTGCACCACTTCCGTGGCATAGGCGTCGGCATCCGCACCGGATTTACCGAGCTGTTCGGCGGCCCACAGGCCGAGCAGCTTGTTGCGGCGCGCCATGGCCCTGAACTTCGTTTCCTCGTCCATCGCGAACTTCTTTTCGAAGCCTTCCTGACGGTCTCTCATGCTGCTCATGCTTTGCCTCGCTTTGATGTGAGTCCGATCTTCAGCCCTGGAGGAAGAGCGGTCAGGAGGAAGAGAGTGGCGCGCACGGATGTCATTAACAAGGCGTCATGCCGGCGATTGAGCGGGCGCTTGGCGGCTCGGTCTTCGTCCGATGTGATTTGACGTTGCCGCGCCGTGTCCTACTCTCGAATGCCTGCGGGATGAACCGAGGAGACGAGCGATGCAGTTCAAGGCAATTCGCAGCGTCGCGCTGACAGCGGCCATGATGCTTGCCGCCGGCACCGCGGCCTATGCCCATCATGGCTGGTCGTGGACGCAGGACGGGTTTTTCGAACTCAAGGGCAAGATCACGGCCATCTATATCGGCAATCCGCACGCCACGCTGGATGTCGATGCCGAGGGAGAGGCCTGGCGGGTGGAGATGGCGCCGCCATCCCGCACCATCGCCGCCGGCTTCACCGAGGAGGTGGCCAAAGTCGGCGATGAGGTGACCGCGATCGGCAACCGCTCGCTCGAAGCGACCGAAAGGCGCATGAAAGCGGTGCGCCTCATCGTCAACGGCAAGACCTATGATGTCTATCCCGACCGCGTGCCGCCGGCCTAGATGACGGAGTTTTTCGCCGGCATCGAGCACCTTGCCCTGGCGCGGTGGCTGAAGGCCTCCTTCATCGCTTACCCCGTGGTCAATGCGCTCCACATCATGTCGATCGGCGCACTGCTGACCAGCGTCGTTCTCATGGACCTCAGGATCTGCAGCGCCTTCCGCTCGCTGCCGCAGGCGGCGTTCGTTGCGCTGCTGCGCCGCATTGCATTAAGTGCGTTCGCGGGTGCGCTTGTCACAGGCTCGCTGCTGTTCTCGGTCAAGGCCAGCACCTATGCGGCAATGCCGATCTTCCTCGCCAAGATGGCACTCATCCTTCTCGCCGGCGTCAACTTCCTCGCCTTCACGCGCTTGCGCCGCGCAACAGGCGGCGACGCGCCGGCGGGTGGGACCGCCCTGGCCGTGCTTTCGATGCTGCTGTGGACTTCCGTGCTTTTCGCCGGACGGTTCATCGGTTTTCTCTGATTAGAGCGGCCGCCGGCGCTGGCGTTTCGCCGGCGTCGGGATAAGCTCCCTGAAATCTGTGGCTATCGCAAAGACCCCCTCATCCGGCCGCTTCGCGGCCACCTTCTCCCCGGCGGGGAGAAGAGACTGGCGCCTGCGCCGGCAATCTCCTCTCCCCTCGGGGAGAGGTCAGCCGAGCGAAGCGGAGGCTGGGTGAGGGGGCTTGGCGCTAACCTTGCCAACCCAGGGAGGACACCCATGAAGAAAGAAATCATCGAAGTGCCCGTCATGTCGGACAAGGTGCGGGCGCTCGGGCTGCCGTGCTCGACGGCGGTGAGGGCCAACGGCTTCGTGTTCATCTCGGCGACGCCGCCGGTGGACATGGTGACCGGCGAGATGGTGCGCGGCGACATCGAAATACAGACCGAAGCGTCGCTGAAGGCGCTGAAACATTGCCTGGAATCGGCCGGCACCTCGCTGGACAACGTGGTGATGGTGCGCATCTACGCCGTCAATTCCGGCTTCTACAACGCGATAAACAGGGTGTATGCCCGGTATTTCAGCGTCAACCCGCCGGCGCGGAGTTTCGTGCCGGTGGCGTCATGGCCGATGGAGTTTGATATTGAGATTGAGTGTGTGGCGGTGGGGTGATCTTAGATGCAGACGTCCTACCAAGCCGCATTAATCTCATTATTTCTTATCGTTTCCCGAAGACGCCTTCAGAGATGCCGAGTGCGACCGTACGCTAAACGGTCCACGCAGTTCTTGTGGGCGTGCGCTTAGGGATTTAGCTACCTGACTCAAATTTCTGTGTAGCTGACTGGAGTGCTGCTTAACATTTGTGTTTGTCACAGATTCCCCTCGCAGATTTTGAGCCATCAGTTGATTCCTCCGTGATTCCTATTAATGAATCTTTTCGCTTAAACGGACAAGTTAAATGTCCGGTTCCGGGGGGAACTCATGACATTGAATGACAACGCATTAAACGAGTCTACAGATTGGCCCGAACTCATATTCGGGTTGGTGGGTCCAATCGGCGTCAACATGCGCATCGTAGAACAAAAATTGCGCGAAGCGCTCGTCTCAGTTGGTTACAATCCACAGTCAATTCGACTGACCGATTTGATGTCTCGAATTGCGATTGAAGGCATCGAAATTGACGACGGGTCGAATCCAGTCGCGAAGTATGAATCAAAAATCCGATATGCAAACGCGGTTCGAAAGAAATGTGAGAACGATGCGGCTCTTGCCGCGTTGGCGATTGATGAAATTCGAAATTGCCGTGAAGCCCATTGGAAGAAAACGGATCCTTCCCCGGACGCGGGAATGCGCCCCGTCGAGCGCGTAGCATATATACTTCGACAATTGAAAAGAGCTGAAGAAATTCTATTGCTTAGAAAAGTATATGGCCGAAAATTTATTCAAATATCGGTTCATCTAAGTGAAAAAGATCGAAAGAAGAACCTCGAACGTGACATTGCACTTAACAATGCGAACTTGACACCAAAGCAATGCACCGAATATGCCGAAAGCCTTGTAGAGACCGACATGAGCGAGCGCTCAGATATCCACGGTCAGCGTATTGAAGAAGTGTTCCACATGGGAGACGCTTTTATCAGTGGTCGCAATGAGGATAGCATTTCGCGAACGACGGACCGTTTTGTAGCTGCGTTCTTTGGGAAAAACTCAATAAGCCCGACAAAAGATGAGTACGGTGCCTACATGGCGACCTCAGCCTCACTTCGATCTATCGACCTTTCTCGCCAAATTGGGGCGGCGATATTTTCAACAAGAGGCGAGGTTATATCGCTTGGCTGCAATGAAGTTCCAAAATTTGGTGGCGGGACCTATTGGACTGAGGATGAAGATCCCCATCGAGATTTTGATGATGGGATTGATGCTAACCGTACCGAGAAAAATCGCATAATTTTTGATTTTCTTCGTACGCTCGAAGGCGCTCAGGTTTTGAAGGATGGAGCATCCGCCGCAACGATTTACTCGGATGAGAAGGTCCGCAAGCGAATTAAGGATGCTGCAATTTCGGACATTACAGAATTTGGCAGAATGACACACGCTGAAATGACGGCACTATGCGATGCTGCTCGTTTAGGCAGAGCTACCGCCGGCGCCACAATATTCGTGACTACATTTCCGTGTCACAACTGCGCTAAACATATCATTGCATCGGGAATCCGAAGGGTCGTATTTATAGAGCCTTATCCGAAGAGTAAGGCGTTGTCATTGCATGAGGATTCGGTCTCATTGGACGACAATCAGGAAAAGAGAGTTATCTTCGAGCATTTCGTCGGAATTTCTCCGAGAAGATACAGAGACATATTCGAGAAAACGTCTCGACGAGGTGGCGGCGGGCAACTTTCAGAATGGTATGAGGATAGCCCAAAGCCACGGCTTGAAGACAAGGGCCCATCTTATATCTGGAATGAGGAATCTGGCATTTTCTCCACGCTCGAAAAGGTGGTGGAAGAGTTGGGTATTGAGTTAGAAAATCCACAAGAGCCGAAAACCGAGGGGGTCTATTAACAGCGGAATGGCACGCGGTCGGTAACGCCGGTGCGACAGCGCCCCCCTCTGGCCTGCCGGTCATCTCCCCCACAAAGAGGGAGATCAGCCAATCACCTTAAGCAAAATACTCCTGAAGCGGCCTGACCTCCAAACTCCCCGCCTTCAGCGCCGCGATCGCCTCCGCCACCGCCGCCGCGCCCGACAGCGTCGTGTAATACGGCACTTTCTGCATCAGCGTTGCTCGGCGCAGCGACTTCGAGTCCGACACCGCCTTCTGGCCGTCCGTCGTGTTGAAGACGATCTGGACCTGGCGGTTGCGGATGGCGTCTTCGATGTGGGGGCGGCCTTCCAGTACCTTGTTTATTTTCTGGGCGTCGACGCCGTTTTCGGCGAGGAAGCGGGCGGTACCGGAGGTGGCCAGCACCTTGAAGCCGAAGCCGGCAAGGCGCTTGACCGCTGGCAGGATGCCTTTCTTGTCCTCGTCGCGCACCGAGACGAACAGCGTGCCGGAGCGCGGCAGGTCGACGCCGGCGCCCAGCTGGCTCTTGGCGAAGGCCAGCGCGAAATCGCGGTCGAGGCCCATGACCTCGCCGGTCGAGCGCATTTCCGGCCCGAGCAGGATGTCGACGCCGGGGAAGCGGGCGAAGGGGAACACCGCTTCCTTGACCGCGATGTGGCCGGGATTCCTGGGGTCGGGCATGGCGCCGTAATGGGCGAAGGCGTCTTCCAGCGTCTCGCCGGCCATGATGCGGGCGGCGATCTTGGCGATCGGCCGGCCGATGGTCTTGGCGACGAAGGGCACGGTGCGGGACGCGCGTGGATTAACCTCCAGCACATAGACCGTGCCGTCCTTGATCGCGTACTGCACGTTCATCAACCCGCCGACATTGAGCGCGCGGGCAAGGCTTGCTGTCTGGCGCTCCAGTTCGTCGACCAGCTCCGAAGGCAGCGAGTGCACCGGGAGCGAGCAGGCGCTGTCGCCCGAATGGATGCCGGCCTCCTCGATGTGTTCGAGAATGCCGGAGACGAAGGTTGCCTTGCCGTCGCAGAGGCAGTCGACGTCGACCTCGATGGCGCCCGAGAGATAGGTGTCGAACAGCAGCGGGTTCTTGCCCAGCAGCGTGTTGATCTGGCCGGTCTTGTCGTTGGGGTATTTCTGCTTGATGTCCTCCGGCACCAGGCCGGGCACGGTGTCGAGCAGGTAGGATTGCAGCATGCCCTCGTCATGGATGATCTGCATGGCGCGGCCGCCGAGCACATAGGACGGGCGCACCACCAGCGGGAAACCGAGCTCGCCGGCAACGAGGCGGGCCTGCTCGACCGAATAGGCGATGCCGTTCTTCGGCTGGCTAAGGCCGAGCTTGTGCAGCAGCTTCTGGAAGCGGTCGCGGTCTTCGGCCAGATCGATCATGTCGGGCGAGGTGCCGAGGATCGGGATGCCGGCTTTTTCCAGCGCATCCGCCAGCTTCAGCGGCGTCTGGCCGCCGAACTGGACGATGACGCCGACCAGCTCGCCCGAGGCCTGTTCGGCGCGCAGGATCTCCAGCACGTCTTCGGCCGTCAGCGGCTCGAAATAGAGCCGGTCCGAGGTGTCGTAGTCGGTCGACACGGTCTCCGGGTTGCAGTTGATCATGATCGCTTCGTAGCCGGCGTCGCGCAGCGCGAAGGCGGCATGGCAGCAGCAATAGTCGAATTCGATGCCCTGGCCGATGCGGTTCGGCCCGCCACCGAGGATGACGACCTTTTTCCGCGACGACACCTGCGCCTCGTTGGCGAGGCTGCCTGCGAACGGCACTTCATAGGTCGAGTACATGTAGGCGGTGGGTGAGGCGAACTCGGCGGCACATGTGTCGATGCGCTTGTAAACAGGATGAACGTCGAGCTTTTCGCGAGCTTTCTGAATCACTTCGGCGTCGGTCTTCGTCAGCGACGCGAGGCGGGCATCGGAGAAACCCATTGCCTTCAACATGCGCAGATTGACGGCATCCTCGGGGATGCCGTGCTCGCGGATGCGGGCTTCCATGGCGACGATGCCGGCGATCTGTTCGAGGAACCACGGGTCGATCTTGCACATGGCGTGCACGTCTTCCAGCGAGGTGCCCATGCGGATCGCCTGCGCCACCATGCGCAGCCGGTCGGGCGTCGGCGTGCCAAGTGCGGCACGGATGGCGTTGCGGTCGTCGGCATGGTTGGCCGCACCATAACCGAGACCGGGGATCTCGATCTCGTCGAGGCCGGTGAGGCCGGTTTCGAGACCACGCAGCGCCTTCTGCAGCGATTCCTGGAAGGTGCGGCCGATGGCCATGACTTCGCCGACCGACTTCATCGCGGTGGTCAGCACCGGCTCGGCGCCGGGGAATTTTTCAAACGCAAAGCGCGGGATCTTTGTGACGACGTAGTCGATCGAGGGCTCGAAGGACGCCGGCGTGGCGCCGCCGGTGATGTCGTTCTCCAGCTCGTCCAGCGTGTAGCCGACGGCGAGTTTTGCCGCGATCTTGGCAATCGGGAAACCGGTCGCTTTCGAGGCCAGCGCGGAAGAGCGCGAGACGCGCGGGTTCATCTCGATCACCACCAGGCGGCCGTCGGCCGGGTTGACGGCAAACTGCACGTTGGAGCCGCCGGTCTCGACGCCGATCTCGCGCAGCACCGCGATCGAGGCGTTGCGCATCATCTGGTATTCTTTGTCGGTCAGCGTCAGCGCCGGGGCGACGGTGATCGAATCGCCGGTATGCACGCCCATCGGGTCGATGTTCTCGATCGAGCAGACGATGATGCAATTGTCCGCCTTGTCGCGGACGACCTCCATCTCATACTCCTTCCAGCCGAGCACGCTCTCCTCGATCAGCACTTCGGTGGTCGGCGAGGCGTCGAGGCCGGACTGGACGATCTCGTAGAATTCGGCGCGGTTGTAGGCGATGCCGCCGCCGGTGCCGCCCATGGTGAAGGACGGGCGGATGATGGCCGGCAGGCCGACATGGTCGAGCGCCTGGGCGGCGATCGCCATGCCATGGCTGATGTAGCGCTGCTTGCGGTCGCCTTCGCCGAGGTTCCAGCGGGTTTCCAGCGCGTCGAGCGCGGCATCGAGATCGGCAGGCGCCTCGGCCTTGACGGCGGCGCGCTCGGCCTCATGCATCTTGCGGTCGGTGTTCTTGACGTCGGTGGCGTTGGCCAGCATCGATTTCGGCGTTTCCAGTCCGATCTTCTTCATCGCCTCGCGAAACAGCGCGCGGTCCTCGGCCTTGTCGATGGCCGTGGCGTCGGCGCCGATCATCTCGACATTGTAGCGCTCGAGCACGCCCATGCGGCGCAGCGACAGAGCGGTGTTGAGCGCGGTCTGGCCGCCCATGGTCGGCAGCAGCGCGTCGGGCCGCTCCTTGGCGATGATCTTGGCCACGACTTCGGGCGTGATCGGCTCGATATAGGTGGCGTCGGCCAGTTCCGGGTCGGTCATGATGGTGGCCGGATTGGAATTGACCAGGATGACGCGGAAGCCTTCCTCCTTCAGCGCCTTGCAGGCCTGCGTGCCGGAATAGTCGAACTCGCAGGCCTGGCCGATGACGATGGGGCCGGCCCCGATGATCAGGATCGACTTGATGTCAGTGCGTCTTGGCATGTCAAAGGTCCGTTCGGCGGGCGGCTTGCACAAAAAACCGGGACGGGAAGACCCGGCCGGTTGTGCTCGCGATTCTGGTATCAGGCTAGGAGGGCCTTATAGGGAAGAGTTTTGACTGATGTAACCCCGAAAATGCGAGGTAGGGGAATAGGGTGGGTTCGAGGGAATTCCAAACATACTCCCTTGTTCCCCTACTCCCTTACTCCCCTAAATTCTAATTCCCCAGCGCCAGCTGATCCGTGATCTCGAACCGCTCGGCCTCGCCGATGCGGATCATGTTGAGGCCGCCCTCCCGAGTGAAGCGGAAGTCGCCGGGCGCGTCGGAACCGGCCGGCTGGCCGGCACGGAAGGAGATGATGCGCGTGCCGCCGTCGGGCCAGGTCACAGTGATGTTCGCCTTGTCGGCGGTGTGCACCACGCTGACCTTGCAGCGCTCCATTGGCTGGCCGACATAGCGGGCGCAGGGAATCTCGGGGCCAGAAGCCGGCGTCGGAGCGGGATCCGGCGGGACATCGGGCGCCGCCAGCGCCAGCAGGTACGCATCCTGCATCGCGGCGCGGCCGATTTCGGCGGCTGATCTTGGCGTGCTTTCGGCTGCCGGGCCGGCGCCGCCAAGCCGCGCCGTCAGGTCGGGCGGTGCGACCGGCGCGCTGTTGGCTGAGCCGGTGGCCTGCGATTGATCCGGCGCCAAGGCCTGCCCGGCCTCATTGGCGCTGCCGGTGGAGGCAACCACAGGCGCATCGGCCGGTCTTGTCTCGCCTTCGACATAGGGGGCCGGATTAAGGGGGATGAGATAGCGCGCCGGCGCCCAACCGCTCAGCTTCTCCTTGCCCGTGCTCTCGATCTTGCACCATTTGTAGCCGTTGATGTCGTTGCAGCCGAGATTGGTGACCATGTCGCCGCTGCTCAGCCGCACTTCGACCTTGGCGACCGGCGATGCGGTGGTGCGGACCTTGAGAAGGTCGTCCGGCGCCAGGCCGGTGACGACGGAGATGACGAGGTCCGGCGCCTCTTGGGCCATCTCTTCAGCCATAGCGGGGGCAATCACCGGCCATGCCGTCATCAACAGCGGAGCGGCAATCAGCGCATGCAGGGTTGTTCGGAGCGTAACTGTGCGCCTCATCGTTTGGCCGTGCGCTGATACCATGCCGCGGCGGATCGAGCCCGCCGCAAGCCCGGCCGGTTTTATAAGGGACGACGCGGCGCCATGTAAGCCCGAAAATTCGGGTCGCCGTTTCGCCAGTCTCAACCCGGTCCGCCAGGCCGTAAGCCAACTCTGGACGGCATGAACGCCCTTGCGTTCAGCCGGGCATGAACGCAAGGGCGTTCAGCCGGGCATGAACGAAGGGCGTTCAGCCGGGCATGGGCATGAACCCGGTTCTGAGCGCGTGAGCCCATTCCGGCCGGCCCG
>NZ_JAIUGZ010000023.1:0-77654 GCF_020164875.1 Mesorhizobium sp. CO1-1-8
ATTCTCGCAAACGCTCTCATCAGGGACGACCGCAAATGGTCACCTCAGATGCCTTGACCAAGACGGATACTCTAGGCAGCGTTGCGCTGTGGCTCGAGCGCGATCCAGCCACGCTCGTCGACGGTGATGCCGACCATGTCGTAGCCTGCGATCGCGGCATGTTGCGTTGGCAAGGGGTGCTTGTGCGTGGCGCTGATGACCATGACCGCCGCGCCCGCCGCTTCGGCTGCCGCGATGCCAGCCGGAGCATCCTCGAAGACGAGGCAATCGCGCGCGTCGAAGCCGAGCCGTTCCGCGCCAAGCCGGAAGCAATCGGGCGCCGGCTTGCCGCGGGAAACGTCTTCCGCCGCGACGATGACGGCCGGGACGGGGATGCCGGCGGCCTTCATGCGCAACAGCGCCAGCTCACGTGGGGCGGAGGTCACGATCGCCCAGCGTTCGGGCGGCAGCGAATCGAGAAATGCCACGGCGCCGGCGATCTGGATAATGCCGTCGAGATCAGCCGCCTCGGCCTTCAGCAGCAGATCAGCCTCGTGTGCCGGGTCAACGCCCGGCAGCGCCAGGCCGGTGATGGTCTCGATCGCGCGCACGCCATGGATCGTCGGCAGGAAGGCGGCGACGTCGAGGCCCTGGCGGCGTGCCCAATCGCTCCATACCCGTTCCGCCGAGGCGATGGAATTGATGAGCGTGCCATCCATGTCGAAGAGGAAGGCCGCGAAGTTTCTGCCTGAATACATGATTTTCCTTGAGTCCGAGAGGCGCTGGTGGGGTGCCGAACCTAACGTCTCGACCGGGGCAGGGGAAGACACGGGGCGGGCTTTTCGATCGGCCCAGGGAACCACGGTATCCTGCGGGCGTTTGGGAAAGACTGCTTCTCACAACAACCATCGAAGGGGACCAACGATGCTGATCCGGCTCGGCTACGAAATCGCCATTGAATGCGTAACCGCCACGCCGGTGATTTCAGTGCTCGAGATCCATCGCGACAGGCAGGCCGACATCAAGCGGCAGACGCGGGTGATGACCTCGCCCGCGGTCCCGACAAGGCTGTACCACGATCTGCATGGCAATGCCTGCCGACGCTTCATAGCGCCCGCCGGTGGTTTTCGCATCCTGTATGACGCGGTCGTCGAGGACAGCGGCGAGACGGACGAGGTCAACACGCTGGCCAGGGAAGTGCCGGTGGCGGACCTGCCGGACGAGGTTCTCGGTTATCTCCTGGGCAGCCGTTATTGCGAGACGGATCATCTGAGCAGCCTGGCCTGGCAGCTCTTCGGTGACATCCCGCCCGGCTGGGCGCGCGTGCAGGCGATCGTCGACTATGTCCACAATCGGCTGTCGTTCGGCTATGGCTATGCGCGCTCGACCCGCACCGCGGCTCAGGCGCATGAGGAGCGCGTCGGAGTTTGCCGCGACTTCGCCCATCTGGCGATCACGCTTTGCCGCTGCATGAATATTCCGGCACGCTATGTGAACGGATATCTCGGCGATATCGGCGTGCCAGCCGATCCGGCGCCGATGGACTTCTCGGCGTGGCTGGAAGTGTTCCTCGACGGCAAATGGTATACGTTCGATCCTCGCCACAACACGCCGAGAATCGGCCGTGTCGTCATCGCCCGCGGCCGCGACGCCACAGACGTGCCGCTGCTGCACAGTTTCGGCTCCCACCGGCTCAGCCTGTTCAAGGTGTGGACCTATGAACAGGAAGGCAATCTGTTCAACCCGCCCTACCACGGCATCGACAGGACCGTCAGCGCACAGATGCTGGCGTAGTCCGCGATGCCTGCCGACGCAACAGGGCGGTAACGAGGTTCTCTCCAGGCGCAACTTCCGGGACACATGGTCCGCTTCGGCACAGTGAGCTTGTGCCGCAACAGGACGTCGTCGACGGCGTCGCGATGCCTCGGGCCAGAGCATGGTAAGCGCCCGGTAAACGCCAGCGCCACGGCGCGTTTTCGTTTACCAGCCGTTCACCTTTGTGGGTTTCAAAAATTAACAAAAACAATGACTTGCTGCTGGCAAGCCAGTTCTCCGCCAAGCCAAGGCGTCATCCGGCGGGAATCCTGCATTGCCCTTTCCGCGGCGACGAGGCCGAGGCGAGTGGAGGCTGTAGGATGCGGAATTACGGGGGTCTTGTTCACGCGGTCGGCGGGTTCGCCAGGGATCGCGGTGGAAATTTCGCAGTCCTGTTCGGCCTTAGCGCCTCGGTCTTGGCGCTGGCAGTGGGCTTTTCGGTCAACGTATCGCAGCTCTACAATGCCAAATCGAGCCTCCAAGGCGTGGTCGACGCTGCGGTCACGTCGACGGCACGCGACCTGACGACCGGTGTTATCAAGGAAGCCGATGCCAACAAATCGGTGCAGGCCTTTCTCGACGCCAACAGCCAGGCAGGCATTCTGCAGGCCGACCAGATCGTACTCGACAAGCTGATCGTCAACAGGACTGCCAAGACGGTTCAGGCCGACGCTCATGTCGATGTCGGGCTGTATTTCCCAATTTTTGGCACGGGCGACATGAAACGCGTCGCCGCCTCCACAACGGCGCTCTATTCGGACAAGACCATCGAAGTGGCGATGATGCTCGATGTGACCGGGTCGATGGGGCCGAACGCATGGGCCAAGACCAACAAGATCGCTGACTTACAAAATGCCGCTTCCGGGGCTGTCAGCGATCTCCTGGACAACAACATCGATGCGAAAAACCCACGCGTGCGTGTGGCGATCGTTCCCTATGCCGAAGCGGTGAATACCGGTGGTCTCGCTGACAGCGTCTTCGTCGAGGCGAGAGGCGGGCCGGATCTGCCGCCGCCTGTGGATGCTCCGGTCTCGGCGTCGGTGATACCCGCGCCGGACAAATGTGCCACGGAACGCAAAGACAAGGATGGCTATGCCGACACGTCATCCGACGGACCTTACACGTCGCGGTGGGACAACAACGGCAAAGAGTATCTGGCTAGAATCAATCGGGATGATCACATGAGAACATGCCCGACACCGGAGCTCGTCCCGTTGTCGGCAGACGAGGAGAAACTGCTCGATACGATCGACGACTTCAGCGCGGCTGGCGTGACCGCCGGCGGCATCGCGGTGCAGTGGGGCTACTACATGCTTTCGCCCTCGTGGCGCCCGACGATCGTCAATGCCGGGCTCGGTGCGGGTCCCGCCAATTTCGACAAGAAGAAAGTCGCCAAGGTCGCCATCCTGATGACGGACGGCCAGTTCAATACAGCGTTCGCTGGCGGTCGCGGGGCGCCAAAATCACAGACCGCTGGCCAGATGTCCCGTGGCAATGCCGAAGTCATCTGCGACGCCATGAAGCGCGACGGCATCGAGATATACACGATCGGCTTCGACCTGAACGATCCGACCATGACGGCGACCGAACGGTACCAGGCGAAAAGCGTGCTCCAGGATTGCTCCACGGCGGATACATCCTCGTTGAGGCACTACTACGAGGCCGCAACCGGTGTGGAACTGAAGCAGGCGTTCGATGACATCGTCCGGAACATCGAGAAGGTCACTGTTGCCAAATAAGCTGTCGAGACCTGCGTTTCAGTCGTAATCCGCAAACGGAAAAGGCCGCCGCTTCTTTCGAAGCCGGCGGCCTTCCGTGTTTCCGTCCGTGGCGCGGCCCTATGGCGATGACCTATCAGGTCAGCCGCCGCGCATCTCGCGCCTTAACGGGAAGACTGCTTCCCGAAAGTGCAATCCGCTGAGGCCACGTTCTGGAAAACGAAATCACTCGACATCGGATCACCTCCTTTCGATTTGTTGAACACATACTCATGATGGGGTGCGTTGCAGCAAAAGACAAGGCGCAGGTTTGAAAAAGTCTGGAAGGCGCTTTTGACACGACAACTGGGTTGCGGGCTGTCGGCCGGGCAGGCAAGATCATGGCATAGAGCCGAGCCGGCAATCCGGGTCGGCCCCTGTGGGAGGGATGCATGGAGGCAGCCGAGAGAGCGGCGCGGATCGTGCGGACGGTTGTCGAGACGCTGAAACCGGGATTTGCCGTCAGGCTGTGGACCGGGGAGCGGATCGGCCCCGCTACTGGTCCGGTGCTCACCATCAACGACCAGGACATCGTCTGGCAAATCGTGAAGCGACCGTCCCTGTCGACGCTGATCGAGATGTGGATTTCCAAGACGATCAACATCGAAGACGGGACGATATTCGATTTTTATGCCCTGCCGTCGCAAGGCAAGCTCAGAACCAAGCTCAAGTCGCTGCCGAAAATCGCAATCCTGCGCGACCTGCCTTCCGTGCTCTTGGCACGCAAGCAGATGACGGCGCGAACCGATCTTTCGGGGCGCAATCCCTATGTCAGCGGCTCCAGCCAGGAGGCGATCCAGCATCACTACGACATTTCGAACGCCTTCTACCGGCTCTTCCTCGACGAGCGCATGGTCTACAGCTGCGGCTACTTCAAGGATTTCGCCAACAGCATCGATCAAGCGCAGATCGACAAGCTCGACCATATCTGCCGCAAGCTCCGGCTGAAGCCTGGCGAACGACTGCTCGACATCGGCTGTGGCTGGGGAGCGATGCTCATCCATGCCGCGAAGAACTATGGCATCATCGGCCATGGTGTCTCGCTGTCGCAGGCCCAGAGCAATCTTGCCCGGGAACGCATCCGCGCCGAGGGTCTGGAAGACCGCATCACCATCGAAATCAAATCCTATGCCGAACTCACCGGCAGCTTCGACAAGATCTCATCGATCGGCATGTTCGAGCATCTCGGGCTCGCCAACCACGCGACCTATTTCTCAACTGTCCACCGCCTGCTGAAGCCCGGCGGCATCTATCTGCATCACGCCATTACCAGGCGCAGCAAGGGCGATATCAAGAAGACCCTGCGCAAGGGGCCGGAGTACAAGGCGCTGCTCAAATACATTTTCCCCGGTGGCGAGCTCGACACGATCGGCATGACGCTCGGCAATCTCGAGGCGCACGGCTTCTTGGTCTACGACGTTGAGAATCTGCGTGAGCATTACGCCCGCACCTGTCGCCTGTGGGCCGAGCGCCTGCATGCGCGTTTCGACGAGGCTATCGCCGAGGTGGGCGAGGCCAGGGCGCGGCTATGGCTGCTCTACCTGACCGGCTGTTCGATCACCTTCGAACGTGCCTCGGCACAGATTTTCCAGACCGTCGTCACCAAGCGCGCACGCGGCCCAAGCGGCCTGCCGCCGACGCGGGCGGATCTGTATCGATAGCTTACACGAAGCGCATCGCGTCGCCGACTTCGACGCGCGCCGGCCGGTCGACCGTGCAATAGACGCCGAAATTGTGGGCGTTGTGGCGGACCAGGTTGCGCAGGATCGCCGGATCATGGTCGAAGCCATCCTGGGCGACGATGGTGAAACCGCAGCGGCGGCATGGCTCGGAGATGGTCAGCAGGAGATCGCCGACTGCAAGCTTGCGGCCGATCCATTCCGTTTCGGGAAACGACCCTTCGATTGCCGCCATGTCGACGACGATGTTGGGGCGGAAGCGGCGTGGGTCGGCGACCCCTTCCGGATGCAACGCTTTGAGCCTTGCCAGCGAGGCGGTGGTCAACAGATGGACGGGCGCCTTGCGGTAGCGCTCCGCAGTCAGCGGGCCGGAATAGTCAGGCCCGGCATTCTCGCGGCGGAACGGCCGGATCGAGGCCTCGAAGCCGAGATAGGCCGACACCGCGCGGTCACTCTCGATACTTGGCGCAGTGAGCCAGTTGTCCCCGGGAACGGCAATCTCGAATTCCAGGGTCGGCGACAGCCGGGTGCGGATGCGCGGCACCTTGTGCCATTTCGGGTCGCGGTCAGGTCGCGCGATCTCATTGTCGGAAGCGTCGACAAGGCCGAACATGCGGTCGCCCTCGATGCTCTCGATATCGACCGAGATTGTTTCCCGACGCTCGCCGGCAAGCGAACTCGCCGGATAGCGCCAAAGCTCACTGACAGTGCCGAGCGCGGCCTGCATCAGCTCTTCTTGTTCTGCCGGTTGGCAACTAGGTCGTCGACCACGGCTGGATCGGCAAGCGTCGAGGTGTCGCCGAGGGCTGAAAAATCGTCCTCGGCAATCTTGCGCAGGATACGGCGCATGATCTTGCCCGAGCGCGTCTTCGGCAGGCCGGGCGCGAACTGGATCTTGTCGGGCGAAGCGATGGCGCCGATCTCCTTGCGGACATGGGCGATCAGTTCCTTGCGCAACTCCTCGCTGGGCTGCTCGCCGGCCATCAGCGTGACGTAGCAGTAGATGCCCTGGCCCTTGATGTCGTGCGGATAGCCGACGACGGCGGCTTCCGAAACCTTGTCGTGGCTGACCAGTGCGGATTCCACTTCCGCCGTGCCCATGCGATGGCCGGAGACGTTGATGACGTCGTCGACGCGGCCGGTGATCCAGTAATAGCCGTCGGCGTCGCGGCGGCAGCCGTCGCCGGTGAAGTATTTCCCTTTGTAGGTCGAGAAGTAGGTCTGGATGAAGCGGTCATGGTCGCCATACACGGTGCGCATCTGGCCGGGCCAGGAATCGGTGATGCACAGATTGCCGTCAGCGGCCCCTTCCAGCACCTTGCCCTCGCCGTCGACCAGCTGCGGCTTGACGCCGAAGAAGGGCCGCGTCGCCGAACCCGCCTTGAGGTCGGTGGCGCCCGGCAGCGGGGTGATCAGGATGCCGCCGGTCTCGGTCTGCCACCAGGTGTCGACGATCGGCACCTTGCCGTTGCCGACGATGTTGAAATACCACTCCCAGGCTTCCGGATTGATAGGCTCGCCGACCGAACCCAGCACGCGCAGCGACTTGCGCGACGTCTTGGTGACATGCGCATCGCCGGCGCCCATCAGCGCGCGCAGCGCCGTCGGCGCGGTATAGAAGATATTGACCTTGTGCTTGTCGATGACTTCCCAGAAGCGCGACTGCGACGGATAGTTCGGCACGCCTTCGAACATCAGCGTGGTGGCGCCGTTGGCGAGCGGGCCGTAGACGATGTAGCTGTGGCCGGTGACCCAGCCGACATCGGCGGTGCACCAGTAGATGTCGCCGTCATGGTAGTCGAAAACATATTGGTGGGTCATCGAGACGTAGACGAGATAGCCGGCGGTGGTGTGCAGCACGCCCTTCGGCTTGCCGGTCGAGCCCGATGTGTAGAGGATGAACAGCGGGTCCTCGGCCTTCATCTTCTCGGGCTTGCATTCGGCTTTCACCGTCGCGACCTCGTCATGGTACCAGACGTCGCGTCCGGCCACCCAGCCGGTCTTGCCGCCGGTGCGGCGCACGACCACCACTTTTTCGACTTTCGTTCCCGCCTTCGCGGCGATCTCGATCGCCTTGTCGGTGTTTTCCTTCAACGGGATCGGCTTACCGCCACGCAGGCCTTCATCCGATGTGATGACGAAGGTCGACTTACAGTCGTCGATGCGGCCGGCCAGCGCATCCGGCGAGAAACCGCCGAAGACGATCGAATGGACGGCGCCGATACGCGTGCAGGCCAGCATCGCATAGGCGGCTTCCGGGATCATCGGCATGTAGATGGTAACTCGATCACCTTTCTTGACGCCGTGTTTCTTCATCACATTGGCGAGCCGGCAGACATGCTCATAGAGCTCGTTATAGGTGACCTTCTTGTCGTCGTAGGGATTGTCGCCTTCCCAGATGATGGCGGTCTGGTTGCCGCGCTTCTTCAGGTGCCGGTCGATGCAGTTGTAGGAAACGTTGGTCAGTCCGTCCTCGAACCATTTGATCGAGACCTTGCCTTCGAAGGAGGTGTTCTTGACCTTGCTGAAGGGCTTGAACCAGTCGATGCGCTTGCCGTGCTTGCCCCAGAATTTGTCCGGGTTCTTGACGCTGTCGGCATACCATTTCAGGTAGGTGTCATTGTCGATCAGCGCGTTTTTCTTCCACGCCGGTTGGACGCGATGGACATGAACCTCGGACATTCCTGACTTTCCTCCCGAACCAATCGCCGGCTTGAAATGTCGGCGGGATCGCAGCGACACGGCCGCGAATTCGGCGGCATTATTACCAGTTCCGCCGTTACGGCAACATTAGACGTTGGATTCGCGCGGCGGGATGCCGCAGGGGGCTGCTCCAGCGCTGTCAGCACTCGAAGAGGTGCGCTGCTAACTGCATGTTTTCGCATGCTAAAGGCGGTTCGGATGAAGAAAAAATCAATAGACGGTTAATCAGCGGCGCGCACAATCAGCCGTGGGAGGACAGGCGAATCAACTTGGGGACCGTCATGCGCGACCATGCCGAAATGGACCTGATGCTCAAAGGCTATGGCTTGACCACGGCCAAGATTCTTTATCACTTTCCCGATCACCCGCATCTGCTGCAGAGCTTCATCTGGCAAGACTACGATCTGGCGCCGAAGTTTCCGGTGCTGATCAAGTTCATCGAGTTCTGGAAGGCCAAGCTGGACGGGCCGCTGCATTCGATCAGTTACACGCACCAGAAGCTGATCGCGCCGAACGAATGGCGCAAGGTGGACGGTGAGTTCGTGCTGCATTGAGGGCCAGACCGGCCGGCGCTCTATCCCTTCCTCAACTCCTCGATACCGAGGATTTGAGGATTCCCACGCAGAAGCACCTCGCCATACCAGTACACTTTGTCGTGTGATGGTAGGAGAAGTGGAGAGCCTTTTCTGCCCAGCAGGATGCGTTCCATTGCCTCACCAAAACTGCGTCCCACAAGGCTTATGCCGGGCGCCACCGGGGACACATCGAAGACCCGGCCCTCTCTATCGAGATAAAGGCTTTGGTGGCCATTGTGAGCCTCAGCGAAGCAAGCCAAGTCTGTCTCAAGCAGGTCGCCAATTTCGGAAATTTCTTCGTAGCCTTCGTGTGGAGACCAGCCAAAGACGACATCGCTCCGAGCGCATTCGATCCCGAGGCCGGGCTCGCCAACGTTGAGGCCGCCGAATTCACCTAGAATAGCGGCCACCGGATGACCCGCCGGGGCCGCAGGAGCTACGGGCACCTTGCGCCCGACAATCCATCCGGCTGCGGCGAAGATAGGCAGAACAGCAGTCGGTAGAGTTCTCATTCTGCATTATGATCAGGAGTTCTACGGTTCGCAACGCATGCTGCCTGGTCTGAATTTCCGCTGGCGCCCATACGGTCACACCGCAGGCGGGTTCAGCCGGGCGAAACCTTCCTGGCGGCGATAGGGGAAATACGGGTAGGGCGCCGTGACTTCGCTTGCCGCGTCGAGCTTTTTCATCTGCTTCGGCGTCAAATTCCAGCCGACGGCACCGAGATTCTGCCGCAGCTGTTCTTCGTTGCGGGCGCCGATGATCACCGATGACACGGTCGGCCGCTGCAGCAGCCAGTTGATGGCGATCTGCGGCACGGTCTTGCCGGTTTCCCCGGCCACCGCGTCGAGGGCATCCATGACCCGGTAGAGATGCTCGTCCTCGACCGGCGGTCCGAAGCTCGCCGTGTCGTGCAGCCGGCTCTGTTCCGGCAAGGGCTGGCCACGGCGAATCTTGCCGGTCAGGCGGCCCCAGCCAAGCGGGCTCCACACCAGCGCGCCGACGCCCTGGTCGAGGCCGAGCGGCATCAGTTCCCATTCGTAGTCGCGGCCGACCAGCGAGTAATAGACCTGATGGGCGACATAGCGCGGGTAGCCCTGGCTGTCGGCTTGCGCGAGCGACTTCATCACCTGCCAGCCGGAGAAATTGGAGACGCCGACATAACGCAGTTTGCCGGCGCGGACCAGGTTGTCCAGCGTCGACAGAACCTCCTCGATCGGCGTGCCGGCGTCGAAGGCATGCAGTTGCAACAGGTCGATGTAGTCGGTGCCGAGGCGCCTCAGCGCATCGTCCACGGATTTGATCAATCGCGAACGCGAGGAGCCGTAATCGGCCGGCCCATCGCCCATCGGCAGCGCGGTCTTCGTCGAGATCAGCACGGCGTCGCGGCGGCCTTTTATTGCTTCGCCAAGCACCTGTTCAGAAGCGCCGTTCGAATAGACGTCGGCGGTGTCGAACAAATTGACGCCAGCCTCCAGGCAGATGTCGATCAGCCGCCGCGCTTCCCTGGCGTCGCTGTTGCCCCAGGCGCCGAACAGCGGGCCGGAACCGCCAAAGGTTCCCGCGCCGAAGGAGAGTGCGGGCACTTTCAAGCCCGATGCGCCGAGACGTCGATAATCCATCTTTTTACTCCTGGTGGTGTGGAATGAAGGGTGTCGAAAGCGGGTTTGCCGAGGACGGTCACGACCGGATGGTGGCAGGCTCGCCGAGCGTGGCGGTGCGATCGAGACGCAGCGCCAGTCCGGCCACGCCGAGGGCCGCGAGCGGCAGCAGGGCGGCGACCCAGGTGAGGGAACCCAGGCCAAGCCCATGGGCAATGACCGCGCCGCCAAGCCAGGCGCCTGCCGCATTGCCGAGATTGAAGGCGGCGATGTTGAAAGACGAGGCGAGGCTCTGGCCGGCACCTTGCGCCTTGTCCAGAACCCACATCTGCAGCGGCGCCACGGTGGCGAAAGCGGCCGCGCCGAGCAGGCCGACATAGATGACAGCCATCACCTGGCTGTGGATGGCGAAGGTCATGGTGGCGAGCACCAGTGCCAGCACGATGAGACTCCCCAGTACGGCCGGCACCAGCCAGCGATCGGCGATCTTGCCGCCGGCGAGATTGCCGACGATGAGACCACCACCGAAGACGAGCAGGATCGGCGATACGGCTGCTTCCTTGAAGCCGCTTATCTCGGTTAGCAAAGGGGCGATGTAGGTGAAGACGGCGAAGACACCGGCATAGCCGAGCACGGTGGTGGCGAGACCGAGGAGGACAGGCGTGCGGCGCAGGACGGCGAGATCGGCGCGCAGGTCGCTCTTTTCGGGCGCCGTCTGGCTGCTTGGCACCAGGGCCAGGATGACGGCGAAGGCCGCCACACCGACCAATGTCACCGCCCAGAAGGTCGCCCGCCAGCCAAAAGCCTGGCCGAGCCAGGTGCCGAAGGGCACGCCGAGGATGTTGGCGATGGTCAGGCCGGTGAACATCAGCGCGATCGCCGAGGCCTTCTTGTTAGGCGCGACCAGCCCAGTGGCGACGACTGAGCCGACGCCGAAGAAGGTGCCATGGGCAAAGGCGGTGATGATGCGGGCGCCCATCAGCGTCCAGTAGTCGGGCGCCAGCGCACAGGCGAGATTGCCAAGCGTAAAGATCGCCATCAGTGCCAGAAGCACGGTCTTGCGCGGCCAGTGGCCGGTGGCGATGGTCAGCAGGGGCGCGCCGATGACGACGCCGAGCGCATAGCCCGAAATGAGCTGGCCCGCGGCCGAGATCGAAACGCCGAGATCCTTGCTGACGTCGAGCAGCAGACCCATGATGACGAATTCGGTGACGCCGATGCCGAAGGCACCGGCGGCGAGAGCGTAGAGAGCAAGAGGCATGGCGGTTTCCACTTCGATGACGAAGAGCGCCGTCCCGCGCCCCGGCTCCTGAGATCGTGCTGCCATGCATTGTGAACCAGACTTGCCTTGGGCACATTCTTTGTGAAATAGATTCACAAATGGCCAGGCCTGACATCAATCGCTCCGGCGAGATCGAAGTTTTCTTGCGCGTCGTCGAGGAAGGCAGTTTTTCCTCCGCGGCACGCGCGTTACGCATGACGCCGTCGGCGGTGAGCAAGCTGATCGCGCGGCTGGAAGCCAGGCTTGGGGCGCGGCTGGTCAGCCGCTCGACGCGAAAGCTGCAACTGACGCCGGAAGGCACAGCATTCTACGAGAGCGGGCTGCGCATCCTCGCCGACATGGCGGCGGCCGAGCAGGAGGCAGCGGCGGGTGCTTCACCGCGCGGACGCTTGCGCGTCAACAGCTACGTGCCCTTCGGGGTGCGCCGGCTGATCCCGCTTCTGCCTCGGTTCCTGGAACGCTACCCCGACATCTCGGTCGATCTGGTGCTGACCGACAGCGTCATCGACCTGATGGCCGAACGCGCCGACGTCGCCATCCGCGCCGGGCCGTTGAGTGAGTCACGGCTGGTGGCGCGCAAGCTCGGGCAAAGCCCGGTCGTCGTCGTTGCAGCACCTTCCTATTTGGAGAAGCACGGCATGCCGCAGACGCCAGCCGATCTCGACAGACACAACCGCATGGGCTTCGGTTTTGTGCGGCATATCGATGGCTGGCCTTTCCTCGATGCGGAAGGCCGCGCCATCATGGTTCCGATTAACGGCAACACGCTGGTCAGCGATGGTGAGGCGATGCGGCTGATGGCGCTGGCGGGCGCGGGTATCGCCCGGCTGGCGCGCTGGCATGTTGCGTCCGATATCGCCGCCGGCGGGCTGGTGTCGCTGCTGGAGGCATTCAATCCCGGCGACGAGGAGCCCACCCATGCGGTCTATGTCGGCCAGGGCCGGCATCTGCCGGCGCGGGTGCGTGCCTTTCTCGATTTTCTGGGCGAGAGCGTCCGGCTGACCTGACATCTCCGGAGCCTCGGGCTCCCGAGATGTCAGCCTGGGCGGCGTTATGCTTTCGGCGTGAACGGCGCCGGGCGGCGGCCCGCTGCCTGGCGCTCCAGCATCCAGCCGGGATATTCGGACGGCAGGGCGCTGACCTGGTCGAGACGAACCAGATCGTCGGTGTCGAGCTTCACTTCAGTGGCGGCAAGGTTCTGCTCCAGCTGCTCCATGCGGCTGGCGCCGATGATGACGCTCATCACGAAGGGCTTGGCCAGGACATAGCCGAGCGCCACCGTGGCGACGCTCACATCATGCTTTTTGGCGATTTCACGCATGACGGCAACGGCCGCCCAGGCACGGTCCTCGTTGACCGGCGGGAAGTTGAACGACGCGCGGCGGCCTTCGCCATTGCCGGGTGCGCCGGGCCCATATTTGCCGGACAGCAGGCCACCGGCCATCGGCGACCACACCATCAGGCCGAGCTTCTCCTCGTTGAGCAACGGCACGATTTCGCGCTCGAGGTCGCGGCCGGCGATCGAATAATAGGACTGCACGGTCTCGAAACGGGCAAAGCCCTTGCGCTCGGCGATGCCGAGCGCCTTGGCGATGCGCCATGCCGCCCAGTTGGAGACGCCGACATAGCGGACCTTTCCGCTGGCAACCAGATCGTCGAGCGCCCGCAGCGTCTCGTCGATCGGCGTCACGGTGTCGGTGCCGTGCAGTTGGTAGAGATCAATATGGTCGAGTTGCAGCCGCTTCAGGCTGGCATCGACCGAGTCCATGATGTGGCCGCGTGACGAGCCGCGCTGGTTAGGGCCTTCGCCCATGGCGCCGTGGGCCTTGGTGGCGATGACGACGTTTTGCCTGTTGACCTTGAGATCCCTGAGCGATTGGCCAAGCAGCCGTTCGGATTCGCCAAAGGAGTAGACGTCGGCCGTATCAAAGAAATTGACGCCGGCGGCGAGCGAATGGGCAACGATCTCGTTGACGCCCTTCTGGTCGAGGCTGGCGATCAGGCCCCATTGGGCATTTTCACCGGCAGCACCGAAGGTCATGGTGCCGAGGCAGATTTCGGAGACGAACATCCCCGTATTTCCAAGCTGGTTGTAACGCATGGTGGAGGCTCCAGAGAGTTTGTGATGGCACAAAGCAAATAGGAACGGTACGTTTCGTTTCCAGTCTTGGAGCAACGAGCCTGTCGATCTGGCCTAAAGGCCGTTGCCCTCTCAACGGCTGCCGAAGATCGCCGAGCCGACCCGGATGCTGGTGGCGCCGAAGGCGATTGCCGTTTCGTAGTCGCCGGACATGCCCATAGACAGTCTGGCGACGCCGGCTTCATGGGCAAGCTTTTCCAGCAAGGCGAAATGCGGGCCGGGATTCTCATCGGCCGGCGGGATGCACATCAGGCCCTCGATGGCGAGGCCATGCACGTCGCGGCAGCGGGCGACGAAGGCCACCGCCTCCTTGGGCTCAATGCCGGCTTTCTGCGGCTCGGAGCCGGTGTTGACCTGGACATAGAGTCTTGGTGCCCGGCCTTGCCTTGCGATCTCCTTGGCGAGTTCGGCGGCGATCTTCTCGCGATCGACCGTTTCGATGACGTCGAACAGCGCTACCGCCTCCTTGGCCTTGTTGGATTGCAGCGGGCCGATCAGATGCAGTTCGATATCCGGAAATGCGTCCTTCAGATCAGGCCACTTGCCTTGCGCTTCCTGCACGCGGTTCTCGCCGAAGACGCGCTGGCCGGCCTCGATGGCCGGGCTAATGTCGGCGGCATCAAAGGTCTTGGAAACCGCGACCAGCGTCACGGCGCCAGCATCGCGATTGGCCTCGCGCTCAGCGGCGGCGATTTTCGCCTTGACCGCGAAAAATTGCTGAACGGCGTCACCCATATGCAAATCCTGCTGTTTTGACCGGCGTTTTTGTCAGACGCGATACCCATATGGTTGACGGGTTTGCCAAACCATGGTGAACACCCGGACCACATTCCCTGAACTGCCGAGCCGTCGCCCGCAGTTCGCGCATGCTTTTAAGTGAAAAACGTCCCATGGCAACCGAACGATACAATCCGCGCGCGTCAGAGCCCAAATGGCAGAAGGCCTGGGACGCCAAGAAGCTGTTCGAAGCGCATAATGACGATCCGCGCCCGAAATACTACGTGCTCGAGATGTTCCCTTATCCGTCGGGGCGCATCCATATCGGCCACACCCGCAACTATACGATGGGCGACGTGGTGGCGCGCTACAAGCGGGCCAAGGGCTTCAACGTGCTGCACCCGATGGGCTGGGACGCCTTCGGCATGCCGGCCGAAAACGCGGCGATGCAGAACAAGGTCCACCCCAAGGAATGGACCTACCAGAACATCGCCACCATGCGCGAGCAGCTCAAGGTCATGGGGCTGTCGCTGGACTGGGCGCGCGAATTCGCCACCTGTGACGTCGATTACTACCACCGCCAGCAGATGCTGTTCCTCGACTTTGTCGAGAAGGGGCTGGTGACGCGCAAATCCTCCAAGGTCAACTGGGATCCGGAGGACATAACGGTGCTTGCCAACGAGCAGGTCATCGACGGGCGCGGCTGGCGCTCGGGCGCACTGGTCGAACAGCGCGAACTGACGCAGTGGTTCTTCAAGATCACCGACTTCGCCCAGGATCTGCTGGATTCGCTCGATGGCCTCGACGAATGGCCGGAAAAAGTGAAGCTGATGCAGCAGAACTGGATCGGCCGCTCGGAAGGCCTGCTGATCCGCTGGCCTCTGGCCGACGCCTCTGATGGCGAGCATGAGCTGGAAGTCTATACGACAAGGCCCGACACCATCTTCGGCGCTTCCTTCATGGCAGTCGCCGCCGATCATCCGTTGGCCAAGAAGGCCGCTGCGCACAATCCGGCGCTGGCGAAGTTCATCGAGGATATCGGCCATATGGGCACCTCGGTGGCGGCGCTGGAGACAGCTGAGAAGAAGGGTTTTGACACCGGCATCCGCGTCGTCCATCCGTTTGACGACAACTGGACGCTGCCTGTCTATGTCGCCAATTTCGTGCTGATGGAATACGGCACCGGCGCCATTTTCGGCTGCCCATCCGGCGACCAGCGCGACCTCGACTTCGCCAACAAATACGGCCTACCGGTGATTCCGGTGGTGATGCCGGAAGGCGAGAATCCGGCGACGTTCCAGATCATCGATGAAGCCTATGTCGATGACGGCGTGATGATCAATTCGCGCTTTCTCGACGGCATGAAGCCGGATCAGGCTTTCGACGAGGTCGCCAAACTGCTGGAGCAGAAGACGATCGGCAACCGGCCGATGGCCGAGCGCAAGGTGAATTTCCGCCTGCGCGACTGGGGCATTTCGCGCCAGCGCTACTGGGGCTGCCCTATCCCGATGATCCATTGCGAGGCTTGCGGCGTGGTGCCGGTGCCGAAGGCCGACCTGCCAGTCAAGCTGCCCGACGATGTCGATTTTGACCGGCCAGGCAATCCGCTCGACCGGCATCCGACATGGCGCCATGTGAAATGTCCGCAATGCGGCAGGGATGCGCGGCGCGAAACCGACACGATGGATACGTTCGTCGATTCGTCGTGGTATTTTGCCCGCTTCACCGCGCCGTGGGCGCATGAACCGACCGATCCCAAGGCGGCCAACGAATGGCTGCCGGTCGACCAATATATTGGCGGAATCGAGCACGCGATCCTGCATCTGCTCTACTCGCGCTTCTTCACCCGCGCCATGCGCGAGGCCGGCCATGTCGATCTGGCCGAGCCGTTCAAGGGCCTGTTCACGCAAGGCATGGTGGTGCACGAAACCTATCGAGTCGGCTCGGCATCGAACGGCCGCTGGCTGGCGCCCACCGAGGTTCGGCTGGAGGATGTCGACGGCAAGCGCAGCGCCATCGACATCGCCACCGGCGAGGCCGTCACCATCGGTCCCCTGGAAAAGATGTCGAAATCGAAGAAGAACACGGTGAGCCCGGAAGACATCACAGATGGCTACGGCGCCGATACGGCGCGCTGGTTCATGCTGTCGGATTCGCCGCCCGAGCGCGATGTCGAATGGACCGACGATGGCGCCGCCGGCGCGCATCGCTTCATCCAGCGTATCTGGCGCCTGGTGTCGACAGCGGCTGAGACGCTGGCGGGCGTCGAGCCCGCGGCGGCTGGCAGCGGTGAGGCCGCGGTGATTTCCAAGGCCGCGCACAAGATCCTGAAGGCGGTCGGCGAAGATATCGAGAAGCTCGCTTTCAACCGCGCCATCGCCCGCATCTACGAACTGGCCAACGCGCTGACCACGCCGCTCAACGAGGTGGCCGAAGGCAAGGCCGATGCAGCGCTGAAAGGCGCCTGCCGGCAGGCTGTGGAGATCCTCGTGCATCTGATCGCGCCGGTCATGCCGCATCTGGCCGAGGAGTGCTGGGCAACGCTCGGCGGCACCGATCTCGTCGCCGAACGGCCCTGGCCGATCTTCGATCCGGCGCTGGTCGTCGACAACGAAGTCACCTATCCGGTGCAGGTCAACGGCAAGAAGCGGGGGGATTTGACAATTGCCCGCGACGCGGACCAAGGTGCGGTCGAAAAAGCGGTATTGGCTCTCGACTTCGTGCAGAAAGCACTCGAAGGGAAGGCTCCGCGCAAGGTGATCATCGTGCCGCAGAGGATCGTCAATGTCGTTGCCTGATCGGGAAAAGACAGAGTTGAGCCATTTGCTGCGCCGCATAGCGCTTGCTGGCCTGATAGGTTCGCTAGCGCTTGTCTCGGCCTGCACGGTGCGGCCGCTCTATTCGAGCGCGCCACTGTCGGGTTCGCAGGCCAGTGCCAGTGCCGAACTGGCGTTGATCGGCATCAAGCCGGTCAATACGCGTTACGGCCAACAGGTGCGCAACAATCTCATTTTCGGGTTTGGACGAGGCGCCGGCGAGCCGGCATCGCCGGCCTATTCGCTCAATCTCGGCGTGACCGAAGCGGTCGAGTCCGCGGCACTTGTGCAGGTCGGAACCGACGAAGACGAACCGACCGCCGGTTCCGTGACGCTGACCGGCAGCTATACGCTGGCCGATGCGAAGACCGGCGTGGTGATCGCATCCGGCAAGCGTTCGATCACCTCGTCCTTCGACAGGCCGCGTCAGGAATTCGCCGCATACCGGGCGCAGATCGACGCCGAGAATCGCGCTGCGCGAGAGTTGGCGGAAGCATTGCAGCTGTCCATTGCCCAGGACCTTGTCCGGCACGGCAAGACGGGCTAGCGCACCGCTTCACGGAACGGTCTGGCGCCCCAGGCATGATGGGATGATCGTGGGATCATGACCAGATTCCCGGGCAGAGATTGTCCGAAGATACACATCGACCTGCTACGGCGCAGCGAGCAGATCGCGCCACCGGGGTGGGTGCGGCGAGACAACGACGCTCGCAGACTGTCACGAAGATTTTGGCGCTCAGGATCGTCGGCGACCCATCCGGGAAGCAACTGTTAACCACTCGCTCCCTATTGCTCGGCAGACATTTCAGAGTGAGTCTTGAGAATGGAAGCCAAGCGTTTTTCCCGGATCAATTTGTCGACGGCAGCATCGCCCGATGATCCCGAGGGGAAGCGTTTCGACGGCAGCAGCGCGGGCGGTCAGCGAATTTCTTCAGCCGCGACGGGCGCTCTTGATCGTCCGGCGCACAAGGAACTGCATGGCCGGCAGCCCGGCACACACCAGGCGAGCTATTCCGCCCCGGTTGTCGATCTCGGCGGCAACAGGCGGCCCTATTTGGAGCCCAGGGGTAGCGCAGAGGCGGGCAACGCGCCCTCGAAAGGCGGCGATATCGAAAGCCCTGCCTGGCAAGAATACTTCTTCCTCGCCCCCAATGTGCGTTTTACCCGCACACCAGATTATGAGAGCAAGAAGAATCGTCCGCAGAACGAGCGTGTTGTCGAGCAAGGCGGAGCAGACGCGCTCCCAACGCAGCAAGCAGTCGCGCAACCCATGGTCGATGAGGCGTCCTCCGCGCCCTCGCTCCTGGCATTGCCGGCATCGGTGAAAAGCCCTGCTTCCCAGTCGCTAGCCGGCCGCGCCACGCAAGGGCCATTGCCGCCGGCTGCTGCTTTTGTCCCCCCGGAGCGCGCCAGGGAGAAGGTGCCAGTCGTTGCGCCGGTGCCGCCGAGGACGGTCGCAACGGGACGGGCATCCGCGCGTGCGTCCGTTGCTCCGGGCGCCAAAACGACCACTTCCGAAAGGCTGCGCTGGCCACATCTTTCGGATCATGCCTTTTTCGAGGCTATGGCACCCTATCTGGTCGACGTTTCGTCCCCGGCCCGGCAGATCGGTCCAGCGTCGCCGGCACCGCTCGTCGTGGCGCCAGTCACCGCTATGCCGATCGACATCCGCCCGACGGCAGGGATCGATGCCACCGCATTGTTTCGCGTCATCGACTGCCTTCCGGGCCAGGCCTTGAAGCCGTTGCCGGATGTTTGGCCGGCCAATTCGAACCAGGCCGTCGCCCAACCTGAAGTGCCGGCGAGCAACGCGCCGTCGCCGGTCCAGCCTGTCGCAATTCCAGCCGCCAAAAGCGACGCCGTTTCCGCGTCGGCGGCGCCAAGTGTGAACGTTCCTGCCAAGGCCCTCGCCGCCCGCTCTGCACGCTTGCCTGCGGCTGGAAAGGTCGTGCTGTCAACCGCGGGCGATCCCTATGAGCTTCCCTCGGAAGAGCTGTTGCAGCAGCCACCGGAGGGACAAGGCTTCTACATGTCGCAGGAGCGGCTGGAGCAGAACGCCGATCTGTTGGAAAGCGTGCTCGAAGATTTCGGTGTGCGCGGCGAGATCATTCATGTTCGCCCAGGCCCGGTCGTCACGCTTTATGAGTTCGAGCCGGCGCCGGGCGTCAAATCCTCTCGCGTCATCGGGCTTGCCGACGATATCGCCCGCTCCATGTCTGCGATTTCGGCGCGCGTTGCCGTCGTGCCCGGCCGCAACGTCATCGGCATCGAGCTGCCGAACGAGACGCGCGAAACCGTCTATTTCCGTGAGCTGATCGAATCGGAGGGTTTTCGCAAGACCAGTTGCAAGCTGGCGCTTTGCTTGGGCAAGACGATCGGGGGTGAGCCGGTCATCGCCGAGCTGGCGAAGATGCCGCATCTGCTCGTGGCCGGAACCACTGGCTCCGGCAAGTCGGTCGCCATCAACACCATGATCCTGTCGTTGCTCTATCGGCTGAAGCCGGAAGAATGCCGGCTGATCATGGTCGATCCCAAAATGCTCGAACTCTCCGTCTATGACGGCATCCCGCATCTTCTGACGCCCGTCGTCACGGACCCCAAGAAAGCCGTCACCGCGCTCAAATGGGCGGTACGCGAAATGGAGGACCGGTATCGCAAGATGGCGCGGCTCGGTGTGCGCAACATCGACGGCTACAACGAGCGCGCCGCCCAAGCCCGCGACAAGGGCGAGACGGTTGTCATGACCGTGCAGACCGGCTTCGAAAAGGGCACCGGCGAGCCGCTTTTCGAGCAGCAGGAAATCGACCTTGCGCCGATGCCCTACATCGTCGTCATCGTCGACGAGATGGCCGACCTGATGATGGTCGCCGGCAAGGAGATCGAAGGCGCGATCCAGCGGCTGGCGCAGATGGCGCGGGCTGCCGGCATTCACCTGATCATGGCAACGCAGCGCCCCTCGGTCGATGTCATCACGGGCACGATCAAGGCCAACTTCCCGACCCGGATTTCCTTCCAGGTGACATCCAAGATCGACAGCCGCACCATCCTGGGCGAGCAGGGCGCTGAACAGCTGCTCGGCCAGGGCGACATGCTGCACATGATGGGTGGCGGGCGCATTTCGCGTGTGCACGGGCCGTTTGTTTCCGACGCCGAGGTCGAGCATGTGGTCGCGCATCTCAAGGCGCAGGGCCGCCCTGAATATCTGGAAACCGTGACGGCCGACGAAGACGAGGACGAAATCGAAGACGACCAGGGCGCGGTCTTCGACAAGGGATCCGTCGCAGCCGAAGACAGCGATGCCATCTACGACGAGGCGGTCAAGGTGGTGGTGCGCGACAAGAAGTGCTCGACTTCCTACATCCAGCGCCGCCTCGGCATCGGCTACAACCGCGCAGCGTCCCTGGTCGAGCGTATGGAAAAGGAAGGCTTGGTCGGCACACCCAACCATGTCGGCAAACGCGAAATCATCATGGGCCGGCGCCTGCCGGCGAGCGCGCCTGAGGATGACGGCGCGGATTGAGCGGCAGTCTGCTTGGAGCGCACATGAAAAAGGCCGGTTGCCCGGCCTTTTTCATCACAAGCGAATTGGCTTCAGCCGATCGCCATTCTCAGCCGATCTTCTGGCCGGTCTTGGCCCAGTCGGCGAGGAACTGTTCCAGGCCCTTGTCGGTCAGCGGGTGCTTGACCAGTGCCTTCAGCGTCGCTGGCGGCGCGGTCACAACATCGGCGCCGATGAGCGCCGCCTGCTTGACGTGGTTCACGGTCCGCACCGAAGCGACCAGAATCTCGGTCTGGAAATCGTAATTGTCGTAGATCTGCCTGATCTCCTGGATCAGCTCCATGCCGTCGATACCGATGTCGTCGATGCGACCGACGAAGGGCGAGATGAACGAGGCGCCGGCCTTGGCCGCCAGAAGCGCCTGGTTGGCCGAAAAGCACAGCGTGACGTTGACCAGGCGGTTCATCTCGGTGCGGATCGTCTTGCAGGCCTTGAGGCCGTCCAGCGTCAGCGGCACCTTGATGCAGACATTGTCGGCGATCTTGGCCAGAGCCTTGGCCTGCTGCATCATCTCGGAATATTCGGTGGCGGTGACTTCAGCTGAAACCGGACCCTTGACGATGTCGCAAATCTCTTTGGTGACGTCGGCGATCTTGCCGCCGGATTTGAGGATCAGCGACGGATTGGTGGTTACGCCGTCGAGCAGCCCCAGATCGTTCAGCTCACGGATATCCTTGACGTCGGCGGTGTCGACAAAAAATTTCATGGCGGGTCTCCTGAAGATTTTCATGTGCATGTCATGCACATTCGGGGTCGGCCTTTGATCTAGACCAAAGTCAGGGCAAGGTCACGCCTCATGATCGAAGATTCGCCCTTTGTCGCAGCCGCACCGGTGCTGGTGCCGATGCCCGCCGAACGCCCCTACACCTATGCCGTGCCGGCCAGCATGCGCGTGGTGCCGGGCTCGATCGTGCGCGTGCCGCTCGGGCCGCGCCAGGTCGCCGGCATCGTCTGGGATGGCGCGGTCGAGAAGGTCGACGCGAAAAAGCTGCGCCCCATCGAACAGGTCTTCGACTGCCCGCCCATCGACCGCGCTATGCGCCGTTTCGTCGACTGGGTGGCGCAGTACACGCTGTCGCCGCCGGGCATGGTGGCGCGCATGCTGCTCAGGGCGCCGGAGGCTTTCGACCCCGAACCGTGGATCGAGGGTTTGCAGCGCACGCTTCTCGCACCCGACCGGATGACGGGCGCCAGGCAGCGCGTGCTGGAGACGGCCGAAGGCGGCCTTGCCTGGACGCGCTCCGGCCTCGCTCACGCCGCCGGCGTGTCGTCGACGGTGATCGACGGCCTGAGGGCGCAAGGCGTGTTCGAGACGGTGATGATCCCGCCGCGCCCGGTGGTGGCCGCGCCCGATCCCGGCTACGCCATTCCGGAACTGATGCCGGACCAGAGCGCCGCGGCGCAGATGCTGCGCGCCAATGTCGCAGCCGGCGTGTTCAACGTCGCGCTGCTCGACGGCGTCACCGGATCAGGTAAGACCGAGGTCTATTTCGAGGCGGTGGCGGCGGCGCTCGACCAGGGCAGGCAGGTGCTGATCCTGTTGCCGGAAATCGCGCTGACGCATGCCTTTCTCGAGCGCTTCCACCAGCGCTTCGGCGCCAAGCCGGGCGAATGGCATTCCGACCTGCCGCCGCGGATGCGCGAGCGGGTTTGGCGGCAAGTGGCGGAAGGCGGCGTGCGGGTCGTCGCCGGCGCGCGCTCGGCGCTGTTCCTGCCATTCAAGGAGCTCGGCCTTATCGTCGTCGATGAGGAGCACGACCCTGCCTACAAGCAGGAGGACCGCGTCTTCTACAATGCGCGCGATATGGCGGTGGTGCGCGGCCATATCGGCAGCTTCCCCGTGGTGCTGGCGTCAGCGACGCCGTCGGTCGAAAGCCGGGTCAATGCCAGCCAAGGTAAATATAACAGAGCGGTGCTTTCCGCTCGCTTCGCCGAAGCGGCGCTTCCGCATCTGAAGGCGGTCGACATGCGGCGCGCGCCGCCGGCGCGCGGCGGTTTCCTGTCGCCGGTGCTGCTCGACCAGATGCGCCAGACGCTGGAGAGGAAGGAGCAGTCGCTGCTGTTCCTCAACCGGCGCGGCTATGCGCCTCTGACGCTGTGCCGGGTTTGTGGTCATCGCTTCGGCTGCCCGATCTGCTCGGCCTGGCTGGTCGAGCACCGGTTTCGCGGCCAGCTGGTCTGCCATCATTGCGGGCACAATGAGCGCCGCCCCGAAGCCTGCCCGGAATGCGGCACGCTCGATCATCTGGTCGCCTGCGGGCCAGGTGTCGAGCGCATCGCCGAAGAGGTCGTCACGCATTTTCCCGACGCGCGCACCATCGTCTTGTCGTCCGACCTGATGGGCGGTGTGCGGCGGCTGCGGCTGGAGCTGGAGGCGATCGCCGATGGCGAGGCCGACATCGTCATCGGCACGCAGCTTGTCGCCAAGGGTCACAATTTCCCGAACATGACGTTGGTCGGCGTCGTCGACGCCGATCTCGGACTTGCCAATGGCGATCCGCGTGCCGCCGAGCGCACCTTCCAGTTGCTCAGCCAGGTCACCGGCCGAGCTGGCCGCACGGGCAAGAAGAGCCTTGGGCTGCTGCAGACTTTTCAGCCCGACCACCCGGTGATGCGGGCGATCGTCTCCGGCGACGCCGAGGCTTTTTATGAGCGCGAGATTGCCGAGCGCGAACGGGCGGCGTTGCCGCCCTTCGGCCGGCTCGCCGGCGTCATCGTCAGTGCGGTGACACGGGCGGAAGCCGAAGGCCATGCACGCGGCCTGCGCCGCGCCGCGCCGGAGGCCAGCGATCTGTTCGTGCTGGGGCCTGCGGAGGCGCCGCTGTCCTTGCTCGGCGGCCGCCACCGCTTCCGCCTGCTTATCCAGGGCGAACGGCGTGCGGACATGCAAACTTTCATCCGCGCCATGCTGGCCAACGGGCCGAAACAGCGCGGTTCGGTCCGGGTGCAGGTCGACATCGACCCGCAGAGCTTTTTGTAAGGTTACGCTTTCAGCGATAGGTTGCCTGGAATCCAGCGAGATATGGAAAATGACATGAAAACCCTTGGCCTTCTGGGCGGCATGAGCTGGGAATCGACCGCCATCTACTACCGCCTGCTCAACGAGATCGTGCGCGAGCGGCTGGGCGGGCTGCATTCGGCGAAACTGCTGCTGTGGTCGTTCGACTTTGCTGAGATCGCAGAGCGGCAGCATCACGGCGACTGGGACGGTGCCGGCATGCTTCTCGTCGAAGCGGCGCGCAAACTTGAGGCCGGCGGCGCGGAAGGTCTGCTTCTGTGCACCAACACCATGCACAAACTGGCCGATCGGGTGCAGGCGTCGGTGTCGATCCCGCTGATCCACATAGCCGATGCCACCGCGGTTGCGGTCAAGCGCGCCGGCATGCAGCGTCCGGCGCTGCTGGCGACGCGCTTCACCATGGAGCAGGATTTCTACAAGGGCCGACTCGCCGACAAATTTGGCTTAAACCCTGTCGTACCCGATGATGCCGGGCGCGACATGGTCCATCGCGTCATCTACGACGAGTTGTGCCAGGGCATCGTCAAGGAGACTTCAAAGGCGGCCTACATCGCCGAGACCGAGCGCCTGCGCCGCGAAGAGGCGGCCGACAGCGTCATCATGGGCTGCACCGAGATCACCATGCTCATCGGCCAGCAGGATTTCGACATCCCGGTCTTCGACACAACGCGCATTCATGCCGAGGCGGCTGTGGAATTCGCGCTCGGTTGATGCGCGTTGCCTAAAGTACCTGGACCCATCTGGCGCGGGGGCTTTCCTCCGTTAGAATGCCTAGAATTTCAAACAGGCATTTCGAGGGGACAAGATGGATTTTGCGCTTCCATGGCCGACGAGCCAGGGCGAATGGCTGGCCTGGTCGAGCGCCGTCGTCACCGTGCTGCTCGGTCTTTTGTTTTTTCTGGCACCTAACCTCGCCTTCCGTGCCCTGCGCTTGCAGGTCAAGCCAGAGAAGGCCGCGGCGATCGCCGAGGGGCGCGGCAGGATGTCGGGCTTCTATCTCGGTGTCGGCCTGTGCTGTATCCTGCTGGCGCAGCCGCTGATCTACATGGCGCTCGGCTTTTCCTGGTTGTTCACCGCCTTCGGCCGGCTGCTGTCGATGATGTCGGATGGCGCCAACACGCCTTTCAATTGGGTTTCCATTGTGGTGGAATTGGTGCTGGCGGCGTTACCGCTCGCCTTTGCCTTCGGCTTTCTGCCTTGAATCGTTGGGTATTCCGCGATGGAAGACGGGTGACTTTCACCGGATGCGACAATAGTGCCTGAAAACCATGCGGAACGACGCATTGCGGTCTTAAAATGCCTGTGCTAGACGGCAATCGACTTTCGGCCGGGGATAGCGGAAGCCGCGCCTCCGTGCTCGAAAAAATGCAGTAAGGTCAAAGATTTAGCCAGAGTTTTTGCTCGCGCCAACAATCTACGGCCTGTCAGACAAGAGAAAAGACGGTCCGTGGCTCAATCGTCATCGCCAATCTCAGGTGTCGCAGAACGCTATGCGGGTTCGCTGTTCGAACTCGCCCTGCAGGCAAATTCCGTGGCCAAGGTCGAAGCCGACCTCGACAGTTTCGAAGCGATGCTCGCGGGCAGCGCTGATCTCACCCGGCTGATCAACAGCCCGGTGTTCTCCAGTGAGGACCAGGCCAAGGCCATCGCGGCAATCGCCGACAAGGCCGGGATTGCCGGCCTCACGGGCAATTTCCTGCGCGTCGTCGCCCGCAACCGCCGACTGTTCGCCATTCCCGGCATGATCAGGGCGTTCCGCCAGATATCAGCCGAACATCGTGGCGAGACCGCTGCTGAAGTGACGTCGGCTCACGAGCTGACGGCTGCCCAGCAGACCGAACTCAAGGCGGCGCTGAAGAGCGTTGCCGGTAAGGACGTGGCCATCTCCGTCACCGTCGATCCGTCGCTGCTCGGCGGGCTGGTGGTCAAGATGGGCTCGCGCCAGATCGATACGTCGCTCAAAACCAAACTCAATTCGCTCAAGCTTGCACTGAAAGAGGTCGGCTGATGGACATCCGCGCCGCGGAAATTTCCGCAATTCTGAAAGACCAGATCAAGAATTTCGGCAAGGAGGCCGAGGTCTCCGAAGTCGGACAGGTGCTATCCGTCGGTGACGGTATCGCCCGTGTCTATGGCCTCGACAATGTCCAGGCCGGCGAGATGGTCGAATTCCCCGGCGGCATCCGCGGCATGGCGCTCAACCTCGAAGCCGACAATGTCGGCGTCGTCATCTTCGGCGCCGACCGCGACATCAAGGAAGGCGACCTCGTCAAGCGCACCGGCGCCATCGTCGACGTCCCCGTCGGCCCCGGCCTGCTCGGCCGCGTTGTCGATGCGCTCGGCAATCCGATCGACGGCAAGGGTCCGATCAAGGCGATCGAACGCAAGCGCGTCGACGTCAAGGCGCCCGGCATCATCCCGCGCAAGTCGGTCAACGAGCCGATGTCGACCGGCCTCAAGGCCATCGATGCGCTGATCCCGGTCGGCCGCGGCCAGCGCGAGCTGGTCATCGGCGATCGTCAGACCGGCAAGACCGCCATCATCCTCGACACGATGCTCAACCAGAAGTCGGTGCACGATAACGGCCCCGAGAAGGAAAAGCTCTACTGCGTCTACGTCGCCGTCGGCCAGAAGCGCTCGACCGTCGCGCAGTTCGTCAAGGTGCTGGAAGAGCGCGGCGCGCTCGAATACTCGATCATCGTTGCCGCCACCGCTTCCGACCCGGCGCCGATGCAGTTCCTGGCGCCGTTCGCCGGCGCCACCATGGGCGAATATTTCCGCGACAACGGCATGCACGCGCTGATCAGCTATGACGATCTGTCGAAGCAGGCCGTCGCCTATCGCCAGATGTCGCTGCTGCTGCGCCGCCCGCCGGGCCGCGAAGCCTATCCGGGCGACGTCTTCTATCTCCACTCGCGTCTGCTCGAGCGCGCCGCCAAGCTCAACGACGACCTGGGCGGCGGTTCGCTGACTGCTTTGCCGATCATCGAGACGCAGGCCAACGACGTGTCGGCCTACATCCCGACCAACGTGATCTCGATCACCGATGGCCAGATCTTCCTCGAAACCAACCTGTTCTTCCAGGGCATTCGTCCTGCGGTGAACGTCGGCCTGTCGGTCAGCCGCGTCGGTTCGGCCGCGCAGATCAAGGCGATGAAGCAGGTTGCCGGCTCGATCAAGGGCGAGCTCGCGCAGTACCGCGAAATGGCGGCCTTCGCGCAGTTCGGCTCGGATCTCGACGCCGCCACGCAGCGCCTGCTCAACCGCGGATCGCGCCTGACCGAACTCCTGAAACAGCCGCAGTTCTCGCCGCTGAAGACGGAAGAGCAGGTCGCGGTGATCTTTGCCGGCGTCAACGGCTATCTCGACAAGCTGCCGGTCAACCAGGTCGGCAAGTTCGAGCATGGCCTGCTCAGCCACATGCGTTCGGCCGGCAAGGACGTTCTCGACGCCATCCGCAAGGAAAAGGCGCTGTCGGACGATCTGCGCGCCAAGCTGAAGGCCGAGATCGACGCTTTCGCCAAGACCTTCGCCTGAGCGAATTGCAAGACGGGATCAGGTTTGAAGCATGCCTTCATTAAAAGACCTTCGTAACCGTATCGCCTCGGTCAAGGCGACGCAGAAGATCACCAAGGCGATGCAGATGGTCGCCGCGGCGAAGCTGCGCCGTGCGCAAGAGGCCGCGGAAGCGGCGCGCCCCTATTCGGAGCGCATGGGTTCCGTTCTGGCCAACATCACCCAGGCGATCGGCGGCGGTGGCGATGCTCCGGCGCTGATGACCGGCACCGGCAAGGACGACGTGCACCTGCTCGTCGTCTGCACCGCCGAGCGCGGCCTGTGCGGCGGCTTCAATTCGCAGATCGCCCGCCTTGCCCGCGACCATATCCGCAAGCTTTTGGCGGACGGCAAGCAGGTCAAGATCATCTGCGTCGGCAAGAAGGGTTTCGACATCCTGCGCCGCGACTACGCATCGATGATCATCGACCGCGTCGACCTGCGCGAGGTCAAGACACTCGGCTTCGTCAATGCCGATGCGATCGCCAAGAAGGTCATCCACCTCTTCAATGAGGGCGGCTTCGACATCTGCACGCTGTTCTATTCGCAGTTCAAGTCGGTGATCAGCCAGATCCCGACTGCGCAGCAGATCATTCCGGCCGGCGTTGCTTCGGCTCCGGCCGAGGCGATCGATGGCGGTAACGCCGTCTACGAGTATGAGCCGGAGCCGGGCGAAATCCTCTCCGACCTCATTCCGCGCAACATCTCCGTGCAGGTTTTCCGGGCGCTGCTCGAAAACGTGGCCGGCGAAATGGGCGCCAAGATGAGCGCCATGGACAATGCGACGCGCAACGCCGGCGACATGATCAACAAGCTGTCGATCACCTACAACCGTCAGCGGCAGGCGCAGATCACCAAGGAACTGATCGAAATCATTTCGGGCGCCGAGGCGCTCTAGGCGCGGTTCGCGGGTCATCGACCCGCGACCGGACCGCGTGAGAAACAAAGGACGAAAAAGGGTAAAGACGATGGCGAAAGCAGCGACCCCCAAGACGGCGGCCCCCAAGGCAGCAGCCGCGAAGACCGCAGCCCCCGCGAAGGCGGCAAAGGCTCCAGCAGCAGCCGCGAAGGTGGCGCCGGCCAAGGCGGCAGCACCGGCGAAGGCCGCGGCTGCCAAGACATCGGCAGTGGCCAGCAAGGCAACCGGCGTTGTCGGCAAGGTTCGCCAGGTCATCGGCGCTGTTGTCGACGTGCAGTTCGGCGACCACCTGCCGGCGATCCTGAACGCGCTCGAGACCATCAATGTCGGCAACCGACTGGTGCTCGAAGTCGCCCAGCATCTGGGTGAAAACACCGTGCGCTGCATCGCCATGGACTCGACCGAAGGTCTGGTTCGCGGTCAGGAAGTGCGCGACACCGGCGCGCCGATCACCGTGCCGGTCGGCCCGGGCATGCTCGGCCGCATCATCAACGTCATCGGCGAGCCGGTCGACGAAGAAGGCCCGGTCGACGCAACCGAAATGCGCTCCATCCACCAGCCGGCTCCGACCTATGTCGAGCAGTCGACGGAAGCACAGATCCTGATCACCGGCATAAAGGTGCTGGACCTGCTGGCTCCCTACGCCAAGGGCGGCAAGATCGGCCTGTTCGGCGGCGCCGGCGTCGGCAAGACCGTGCTGATCCAGGAACTGATCAACAACATCGCCAAGGCGCATGGCGGCTATTCGGTGTTCGCCGGCGTCGGCGAGCGCACCCGCGAAGGCAACGATCTCTATCACGAGTTCATCGAATCCGGCGTCAACAAGAAGGGCGGCGGCGAAGGCTCCAAGGCCGCACTCGTCTATGGCCAGATGAACGAGCCGCCGGGCGCCCGCGCCCGCGTCGGCCTGACCGGCCTGACGGTCGCGGAATATTTCCGTGACCAGGGCCAGGACGTGCTGTTCTTCGTCGACAACATCTTCCGCTTCACGCAGGCGGGTTCGGAAGTGTCGGCTCTGCTCGGCCGTATCCCGTCGGCCGTGGGCTATCAGCCGACGCTCGCCACCGACATGGGCGCGCTGCAGGAACGCATCACCACCACCACCAAGGGTTCGATCACGTCCGTGCAGGCCATCTATGTGCCAGCCGACGACCTGACCGATCCGGCGCCGGCAACCTCGTTCGCCCACCTTGACGCGACGACGACGCTGAACCGCGCCATCGCCGAAAAGGGCATCTATCCGGCCGTCGATCCGCTGGATTCGACCTCGCGCATGCTCGACCCGCTGGTCGTCGGCGACGAGCACTATGGCGTCGCGCGCCAGGTGCAGTCGATCCTCCAGCGCTACAAGTCGCTGCAGGACATCATCGCCATCCTGGGCATGGACGAGCTGTCGGAAGAGGACAAGCAGACCGTGGCCCGCGCCCGCAAGATCGAGCGCTTCCTGTCGCAGCCGTTCTTCGTCGCCGAAGTGTTCACCGGCGCGCCGGGCAAGCTGGTCGACCTCGCCGACACCATCAAGGGCTTCAAGGGCCTCTGCAACGGCGACTATGATCACCTTCCGGAAGCTGCCTTCTACATGGTCGGCGGCATCGAGGAAGCGGTCGAGAAGGCACAGCGCCTCGCGGCTGAAGCGGCGTAATCAAGCGAAATAGCGAATAGGGAGTAGCGAATAGGGAATAGGGCCGGCGAATTCTTCTTCTGACTATTCGCCATTCGCTATTCGCTATTCGCTAATTTGATCATGGCTGAAGCTTTCAAGTTCGAACTGGTCTCGCCGGAGCGCCTGCTTGTTTCCGAGCAGGTTGAATCCGTCGTCATTCCGGGCGCCGAAGGCGAGATGACCGTGATGGCGCATCACGCTCCGGTCATGACCACGATCAAGCCGGGTGTCGTCACGGTGAAGACCGCGTCGGGCGGCGAAGAGCGCTATGTGGTGTTCGGCGGCTTCGCCGACATCGTTCCGGCCGGCTGCACGCTGCTGGCGGAATCGGCTGTGGCGGTCAAGGATGTCGACCGCGCCGATCTCGCGCGCCGCATCCAGGAAGCCAGGGAAGACGCTGCGGACGCCAAGGACGATCAGGCGCGCAGCAAGGCGGAGCAGTTCCTTAGCCAGCTCACTACGCTGGAAGGCGCCATCCTGCCGGCCTGAGGTCTGCTTCAAATGACGTGATGAAAAAGCGGGGCCTAGCCTCGCTTTTTTTGTCTATATACCCAAAGCAGCGAAGGCCAGTGTCGGGCCATCGCGCCGCAAGTGGACGAGATGGACGGCCACAAGTTCAATCAACGTCTGGCGTTCGGCGTGGTCCCTGGCGAAACCGGCGAGGTTGAACACTGCCGTCACGGTTTCGTTGGCCGGTAGCTGTTGGTTCAAAAGTGCCGTCAACGCAGCATCGAGTGGATCGGTGAAATGCCCCTCCGGCAAGGTTTTTCCTCGCGCGGCGCAGGCAGCGATCCAGGCAGCCACCACCAGGGTTAGATGGACCAGCTCGGTACCGGCTTCGAGGCATTCGATGGCGGAGGCGACGATGCGCTGCGGCAGTTTCTGGCTGCCGTCATTGGCGATCTGCGCCGTGCGATGGGCTAATGCTGTGTTGGAAAAACGCTCCGCGAGTTCCGCAGTGTAAGCGCTCGTGTCCAATCCGGCATCCTCGGGCAGGGTGGGGATGGCTTCGGCCCACAAGGCATCGACGAATTGCCGGATCGCCGGGTCGGCGAAGGCGCGGTCGACCGTGGCATGACCGCTGAGCAGGCCAAGATAGGCGATGGCCGAATGCGAGCCGTTGAGCAGCCTGAGCTTCATGTCCTCGAACGGGCCGACATCGCGAACCATGGTGACGCCGAATTGTTCCCAGGCGGGCCGGCCAGTCGGGAACTTGTCCTCGACCACCCATTGGCAGAACGGCTCGGTCATGACGGGCCAGGCATCCTCGACGCCGAGTTCTTCTGCGACCCGTGCTCGATCGGCATCGGTGGTTGCCGGCACGATGCGGTCGACCATGCTGGAGGGAAACGCGACCTGATGGGCGATGTGGCTGGCGAGCCCGGCACTGCCAAGTTGGGCGAGCCTGGCGTCGCGCAATTCGGCGAATTCGGTCAGCAGCCGGTGCAGCGTGGCGCCGTTGGCCGGCAAATTATCGCAACACAGCACAGTGAAGGGCGCTGTGCCGGCGGCGCGTCGCCGGGCAAGCGCCTCGGTCAGAAAACCATGCGCTGTCTTCGGCATCTGCGGATTGGCCAGATCATGGACGATATCGGGATGGGCGGTGTCCAGTCCGCCGCCCGCCGCCCTCAGATAGGCCTTTTCGGTGATCGTCAGCGTGACGATGCGGGTGCGCGGATCGGTCAGCGTGGCCAGCACCGCCCCGGGGTCTTCCGGCGCCACCAGCATCGCACCGATCGAACCGATGACCTGAAGCTTTTCGGTTCCACTGCTTCTGATCGCCAGCGTGTAGAGCCCGTCCTGCGGCGTGAGAGCGTCGCGCGTGTCGGTGCTGCGCAGCGAAACGCCTGTTATGCCCCAATCCGCCTCGCCTGCCGCCAGGCAATCGTCGACATAGGCTGCCTGATGGGCGCGGTGGAAAGCGCCGACACCAAGGTGAACGATGCCCGGAACGACGCGGCTGCGATCATACGAAGGCGTCGCGATCGAAGCCGGCAGTGCGCGCGCCGTCTTCGTGGAAAGGCGTTCGGTCGTCGTGGTGCGACTGATCTGGTCGGATGACATGAGTGGCCTCGGCAGGGATCGGCAAAGCGGCGTAACATTCGATTTCCCACCACACAATGGGTCGAAAAGTCATCATACAACAATCTAATTTTTGTATGTTGACATTATTTCTTGCCGCCCCTACCGATAGCCGCCCTGGGAGGATGATCGTGGCACTGACCAATGCGGATCTGCTGTTTCCCGCCGAGGCGCATTCGCGCTCGGTTGCCCGCGACCTCTACGCCGGGATCAAGGACCTGCCCCTGGTCAGCCCGCATGGTCACACCGATCCGCGCTGGTATGCGCTGAACGAGCCTTTCCCGGATCCGGCGCAACTGCTCATCGTCCCGGACCACTACATTTTCCGCATGCTGTTCAGCCAAGGCGTCCGCCTCGAGGATCTCGGCGTTGCGACGCTGGACGGCGCGCCTGTCGAAACCGACGGCCGGACGATCTGGCGGCGCTTTGCCGAGCACTATTATCTATTTCGGGGCACACCGACCCGGCTGTGGTTCGACCACGTTCTTGCCGATCTGTTCGGCATCGACGAACCGCTGACCGCCGCGACCGCCGACCGCCATTACGACACCATCGCAACGCTGCTGCAGTGGGAGAATTTCCGCCCGCGCGCCCTGTTCGAGCGCTTCAACATCGAGGTCATCGCGACCACGGAAGGCGCGCTCGACGATCTCCGATGGCACAAGATGATCCGCGACAGCGGCTGGCAGGGCCGCGTTGTCACCGCCTACCGGCCGGATGCGGTCGTCGATCCTGATTTCGAAGGGTTTTCAACCAATCTCGGCCAGCTCGGCGAGATCACCGGCTGCGACACCGGCAGCTGGGCAGGCTATCTCGACGCGCATCGCCAGCGGCGTGCCTTCTTCAAAAGCCTTGGCGCGACCTCGTCCGACCATGGCCATCCGACGGCCGAGACCGCCAATCTTTCGGATGCGGCGGCGCAAGAGCTGTTCAATCGGGTTCGCCGTGGTTCCGACGACGAGCGCGAGCGAAAACTGTTCCGCGCCCAGATGCTGACCGAGATGGCCAAGATGAGCCTTGACGATGGGTTGGTGCTGCAGATCCATCCCGGCTCCTGGCGCAATCATTCGCCCGCGATTTTCCAGAAATTCGGCCGCGACAAGGGTTTCGATATCCCGACCCGGACCGATTATGTGACGGCGCTGAAGCCCCTGCTCGACTGCGTCGGATTGGAACGCGACCTGACCATCATCCTCTTCACGCTCGACGAGACCAGTTATGCGCGCGAACTGGCGCCGCTCGCCGGCGTTTACCCGGCGCTGAAGCTCGGGCCGGCCTGGTGGTTCCACGACAGCCCGGAAGGCATGCGGCGTTTCCGCGAGATGACCACCGAGACGGCCGGCTTCTACAACACCGTCGGCTTCAACGACGACACCCGCGCCTTTCCATCGATACCGGCGCGTCACGATGTGGCGCGCCGGGTCGACTGCGCCTTCCTCGCGCGTCTCGTGGCCGAGCATCGGCTGCGCGAGGACGAGGCGCATGAGTTGGCGCGGGAGCTTGCCTACACGCTTGCGAAGAAGGCGTACCGGCTCTGAGCCGGGCGCCCTGATTTTAAAAGGGAGGAAGTCATGTTGCATCTTTCGAAATTGACGGCGGCCACGTTCGCCTTCGGCTCACTGCTGGTCGGCATTGCCAATGCCGACACCGTGCTGAGGTCGTCGGATACCCATCCCGACGGCTATCCGACCGTCGAGGCGGTCAAATACATGGGCGACCTAATCAAGCAGCGCACCAATGGCCGCTATTCGGTCGAGGTCTATCATTCGGCGCAACTTGGAGAGGAAAAGGACACGATCGAGCAGACCCAGGCCGGAGTCATCGACCTCAACCGCGTCTCGATGGGACCGTTCAACGGCGTCGTGCCGGAAACGGCAGTGCCGTCCCTGCCATACATATTCCGATCGGTCGACCATATGCGTCATGTGATGGATGGGCCGATCGGTGACGAGATCCTGAAGGCTTTCGAGGCGCATGACCTTGTCGGCCTCGCCTTCTACGATTCCGGCGCCCGCTCCTTCTACAATACCAAGAAAGACATCACCTCGATGGCCGACATGAAGGGCATGAAGTTCCGTGTCATCCAGTCCGATGTGTTCGTCGACATGGTCAATGCGCTGGGCGCCAACGCCACGCCGATGGCCTATGGCGAAGTCTATTCGGCTTTGCAGACAGGCGTCATCGACGGTGCCGAGAACAACTGGCCGAGCTTCGAATCCGCCAAGCATTTCGAGGTCGCCAAGCACTATACGCTCGACCAGCACCAGATCGTGCCGGAGGTTCTGGTGATGTCGAAGGCGAGCTGGGACAAGCTTACACCGGAAGACCAGGCGATCGTGCGGCAGGCGGCCAAGGACAGCGTCGTCAAGATGCGTGAGCTGTGGGACGCGCAGGAGAAGAAGTCCCGCGAAATCGTCGAGAAGGCCGGAGTCAAGGTCAGCGAAATCGACAAACAGCCGCTGATCGATGCGATGAAGCCGGTCTACGACAAGTATCTGTCGACGCCCGAGTTGAAAGACCTCGCGTCGCGTATCCAGGCAACCAAGTAGTCCGTTGGTGGCAAATGATGGCGCGATTGTCCGCGCCATCATCCGGGGGAGGCATGCATATGAAACCATTTTGGCTCGCAATAGAGCGGCTGCTGTCACGGTTGGCGAGGCTTGCGCTGTGGGTCAGCGGCATCGGGCTGACCCTGATGACGGTGATCATCTTCTGGCAGGTATTTTCGCGCTATGTGCTCAACAATTCGCCAAGCTGGACGGAACCCTTCTCGGTGCTTTTGATGGGTTGGTTCATCTTCCTGGGGGCAGCGGTCGGTGTTCGCGAGCGTACCCATCTGGGTTTCGATGTGTTGCTCTATTTCCTGCCGCCCGCCGCCAAGGCGGTGCTGCGCAGCGTTTCGGATATCGTCGTGCTCGCCTTCGGCGCCGGCATGATCGTCTACGGCGTCCAGCTTGCCAGGCTGACCTGGAATACGGTGATGCCGTCTCTCGCCTTTCCGGGCGGCGTCGGCTTCCTGCCGGTCATCCTGGGCGGCGCGCTTGTCTGTCTGTTTTCGCTTGAGCGGCTGGCCGGGCGGTTTGCCGGACTGCCGGTCGATGCTGACCAGTACGCCACGGGCGAGGAGGGCCTGTGATGGCACTGACGGTTCTGTTCGGCACCTTCGTCTTCCTGCTGATCATCGGCACACCTATCGCGTTCTGCCTCGGCGTCGCCAGCTTCGCGACGGTGCTGGTGCTGGGCCTGCCGCCGCTGGTGGTGTTCCAGCGTCTCAACTCGGGCGTTTCCGTGTTCTCGTTGATGGCCATCCCGTTCTTCATTTTCGCCGGCGACCTGATGGTGCGTGGCGGTATCGCCGCCAGGCTGGTGGCGCTTGCCGGTTCCCTGGTCGGTCACCTGCGCGGCGGGCTGGGGCAGGTCAACATCGCTGCCTCGACCATGTTCGGCGGCATTTCCGGATCTGCGGTGGCCGATGCTTCGGCGGTCGGCGGGCTGATGATCCCGCAGATGAAGGCGCGCGGCTACGGCGTCGACTATGCTGTCAACATCACCTCCGTCGGCGCCATCATTGCGCTGCTGATCCCGCCCTCGCACAACATGATCATCTATTCGATCTCGGCCGGCGGCCGCATCTCGATCGCCGATCTGTTCACCGCGGGCGTCATACCCGGCCTGCTGCTGGCATTGTCTCTCATGATCACGGCCTATTGGGTCGCCAGCCGCCGCGGCTACCCGACCGAGCCCTTCGCCGGCTTCGGCCGCGCGTTGCAACTGCTTGTCGCAGCAATTCCGGGCCTGGTCCTTATCGGCATTATCTTCGGCGGCGTCCGCTCCGGTATCTTCACGGCCACTGAAAGCTCGTGCATCGCCATCGTCTACGCCTTCCTGGTGACGCTTATCATTTACCGCTCGATGAGCTGGAACGATTTCGTCGCCGCCACCACGGCCGCCGTGCGCACAACGGCAATGGTGCTGATGATCATCGGCTGTGCTGCTGCCTTTGGCTGGCTGCTGGCTTATCTCAGGGTCCCCGCCGCGCTCGTCGCCTTCCTGCAGTCCGTGTCCGACAACAAGCTGGTCATCCTGCTGATGATCAATGTCGTCTTGCTCATCCTCGGCACGTTCATGGATATGTCGCCCCTGATCATCATCACCACGCCAATCTTCCTGCCGGTGGTCATGGCCTATGGCGTAGACCCCGTGCATTTCGGCGTGATCCTCATTCTCAATCTCGGTATCGGCCTGTGCACGCCACCGGTTGGGGCGGTGCTGTTCGTCAGCTGCGCCATCGGTCGCATCCCGATCTGGACGGCGATGCGCTCGATCTGGCCATTCTACGGCGCGGCTTTCATCGTGTTGATGCTTGTCACCTACATACCGGAAATCTCATTGTGGCTGCCGAGCCTGTTCCATTAGAGCAGTTCACGAAATGGAGAACTGCTCTAACCCTTTGTTTTGACGCAATTCCGGACGGAAAACCGTTTCACACTTTTCCTGGAATTGCTTTAGGAGACCACCACGTGTCCGCTGCATCCGCCGACCTCAGGGTCGAGAGAAAACCCAAACTGTCGGAGATCGTGGTCGCGACGATCCGCAAGCAGTTGCAGGCGGGTGAGATCCTGCCTGGCCATAAATTGCCTACCGAAGGCCAACTGACCGAAACCTTCGGTGTCAGCCGCACCGTGATCCGCGAGGCGCTGGCCAAGCTTGCCGCCGACGGGCTGGTCGAGCCGCGCCAAGGTGCCGGTGTCTTCGTCACCGAGCACATCTCGACGATGTTCGGCGCGCTGGCCGCCGACATGGGCAGCAAGGATTCGATCGCGCTCAACGTGCTCGAGGTGCGCCTCGCGATCGAGATCGAATCGGCCGGGATCGCCGCCATCCGTCGCAACGCCGCGCAGGAGGCAGCGATCCAGGAAGCCTTCTTCGAATTCGAGCGGCTGCTGCTTGCCAGCGAGCCGACCGGTCCGGCCGACCTCGCCTTCCACCGCGCCATCGCCAGCGCCACCAACAACCCGTTCTATGTCGAGATGCTCGACGTGCTCGGCCGGCGCGCCATTCCGTGCGACGTGACCTCGCCCTGGTCGACCGAATTGGTGCAGTCCGACAGCTATCAGCGCGGGCTGCAGCACGAGCATCTGGTGATCCTCAACGCCATTACATCAGGCGATGCCGAGGCCGCGCGCGAGGCTATGCGCGCGCATCTCACCGCCAGCCAGCTGCGTTACCGCGAGCGGCTGCATGCGCGTCAGACCTTTTATGCCAGTTCGGTCAAGGCCACTGCCGGCGAATGATCCATCTCAAGTCAGGACGACAATGAACCAGAGCCATACCGACTATACATCCCGCTTTGCCATCGACCCGATCGCCGCCGCGGCGATGGGAACCGACGAATTGCGCCACAATTTCCACATTGAAAACCTGTTCCAGCCCGGCCGCATCAGCCTGACCTACACCCACTACGACCGCATGATCGTCGGCGGCGTCGTGCCGACGGGTGCGCCGCTGCCGCTGGAAGCGATCAAGCCGACCGGCACCAAAGATTTTCTCGATCGGCGCGAGCTGATCGCCGTCAACATCGGTGGCGCAGGTGTCATCACGGCCGGTGGCCAGTCCTTCGAATTGCAGGCGCGCGACATGCTCTATCTCGGCATGGGCACCAACGACGTGTCGTTCGCGTCGGCCGATGCAGATGCGCCGGCCAAATTCTATCTGCTCAGTGCGCCGGCGCATCAGGCTCATCCCAACCGGCTGATCCGCCTCAGTGATGCCAAGCGCCTCGATCTGGGCAGCAAGGATGCCTGCAACGAGCGTTCGATCTTCCAGTTCATCCATGCCGACGGCGTGAAGACGTGCCAGCTGGTGGTCGGCATGACCCAGCTGGCACCCGGCTCCATCTGGAACACCATGCCTTGCCATGTGCATGACCGGCGCATGGAGGCCTATCTTTATTTCGACCTGGCCGAGACGGCACGCGTCTTTCACTTCATGGGCGAGCCGGACGAAACGCGCCATATCGTCATGGGCAACGAGGAGGCCGTGCTGTCACCGGGCTGGTCGATTCACTCCGGCGCCGGCACCTCCAACTATGCATTCATCTGGGCGATGGCCGGCGATAATGTCGACTACACCGATGTCGACCCGGTAGCGCTGGGCGATCTGCGATGAGCGACCCCTTCAGCCTTGCCGGAAAACGTATGCTGGTCACCGGCGCCAACACCGGCATCGGCCAGGGCATAGCCGTATCGATCGCACGTGCGGGCGGTACGGTGATCGGCGTCGGCCGCTCGCCAATGGACGACACCGCAGCCAAGATCGCCGCGATGGGCGGGCAATTCGAGGCGGTGAGCGCCGACCTTGCCGACACATCGGCTGCCGGCCTCTTGCTCGACCGGATCTGCGACGAAAGCGGCCCGCTCGACGGGCTGGTCAACAATGCCGGCATCATCCGGCGCGCCGATGCCGTTGATCTCAGCGAGGCCGATTGGGACGACGTCATGGATGTCAATCTGAAGACGGTTTTTTTGCTCTGCCAAAGCTTTGCCAGGCGTGCCTTGGCCGCTGAGCGGAAAGGCAAGATCGTCAACATTGCCTCAGTGTTGAGTTTCCAGGGCGGCATCCGCGTCGCGTCCTACACCGCCTCGAAGCACGGTGTGCTCGGCATCACGCGTCTGCTCGCCTGCGAATGGGCGCAAAAGGGCATCAACGTCAACGCCATTGCGCCGGGCTATATTGAGACCAACAACACGCAGGCGCTGCGCGCCGATCCCGAACGCAGCGCCGCCATCCTGGCGCGCATCCCGGCCGGTCGCTGGGGGGAAGCGGGCGACATTGGCGATGCCGCCGTCTTCCTGCTGGCGCCGGCGTCGAACTATATGCATGGCGCGGTGGTGCCGGTGGATGGCGGCTGGCTGGCGCGCTAGCGCTGTTCATCGTTTCGCGGAGACGCTGAACCGCGCTATCTCATTGTTTTAACGCAATCCCGGACGGAAAACCGTTTCACACTTTTCCTGGAATTGCTTTGAGGAGACAACGATGACGAAGCCGAAGATTTTCGCGCATGCCGGCGAGGGCGCCTGGACGACAACGGCGGACGGCAACAGGCGGCGCGTACTCCTGCACACCGACGAACTGATGCTGGTAGAATTCGGCTTCGACAAGGGTGGCATCGGCGCCCTGCATTCGCACCCACACGTCCAGGCAAGCTATGTCGCCGAAGGCCGCTTCGAGGTGACCATCGACGGCCGCAGCGAGATCCTCGCGGCTGGCGGGAGCTTCATCGTGCCGTCGGGCCTGGTGCACGGTGTCAAGGCGCTGGAAGCGGGGCGGCTGGTCGACAGCTTTACGCCGCGCCGGGCCGATTTTCTTGCCTAGCCAAGGGTAGGAGCAAGGAAGACCCGCGCCCCAAAAGAGGCGCGGGTTGTTGCCTGGGCGCTTGTGGCGCCGCGGTACTCAAGACATGACCGCAGGATGTGAAGCCTGCCGCATCGTGGTGAACATCGGCTTAATGCGCCGTACAACCGAGGGCTGTCCTCTGTCAGGTGATGTGCACGGCATCCGGCGGGCGCGCCTATGGCCTCATCAACGACAGGTTCCTGCAAAGGGGCGTTGTGGTTGGATGACGGCTGCGCTACTCCAAAGCGTCACGCAGAGAGTCGTCTTGACCGGTTCCACATCCTCTCCACGAAATTCCAGCCCGGTGTCTGCCTGATGCTGATATCGGCGACGAGCATCTTGGCCATGGACCCCAAGCGGCGCATTTCGCGCCGGGCGGCCCAGCGGAATTGCGGATGAAGGGCGCTCACAGGCTTGAGGCTGCGTTTGGAACCGCTGCGCGAAGGGTTGTGCGGGAGTTTCTGCGGTTCGTGCCGCTGTCGCTGAACCAGCGTGTGCAAGGACGCCCATACGCACGCCCGACGCCCGCCAACAGAATTTTCATTTCGGGCTGCGCGCGCAGCGGGACGACGCTGACACAGCGACTGATGAGGTGTTTCGAGGACATTTTCGTCCATCCGCCCGAAGCGCGATACACAATGCTGGACATGTTGGACCGGCCGGAATCGAACCTCGTCGTCAAGCGCGATGCGCGCGGTTTTGCGCATCTGGCGAAGCTACCTCCCTCCATCGGCTTGATCTATTGCGTGCGCCATCCATTCGACACGCTGACAAGTTCGCATCCGCAAACACGCAACGAGCGTCGGTTCCACGTCACGCCGCAACGCTGGCTGGCCGAATACGACGCGTTTATCCGGCTGAAGAAGGCACAACCGCACCGGCAGATCCTCATTGTCCGCTACGAGGACATGATCGGCGCGCCCGATGCGCAGCAGGACAGAATCGCGCAGTCATTCGGACTGACACCGCGCATTCGTTTCAGCGAGGATCCGGACAATCCGATCCGGGTGGCTTCGTTGAGAAAATGGGAACGGAATGAAGAATTCAGGGCTTATCTCGGCGGCCTGCCCCCGGCATTTCTCGTCCGCGTCCAGCGTTTCTGCGCCGAGTTCGGCTATGACATGCCGATAAGCACGCCGACCGTGGACGCGCGGTGATGCAGGCACCGGCGGCCCTCGCGACAGAACAGCGAGATCCCAAGCGGCGCGTGCTGAAGGACGTGTTCGGCTTCGATGATTTTCGCCCCGGCCAGGCCGATGTCATGGACGCGCTGCTGGCTGGGCGTCATGTGCTGGCTGTCATGCCGACAGGTGCGGGCAAATCGCTCTGCTACCAGGTCCCGGCACTGGTCCTGGGCGGGCTCACCATTGTCGTTTCGCCGTTGGTGGCGCTGATGCAGGATCAGGTCGCCGCCTTGCGGCTTGCCGGCGTGGCCGCCGATACGATCAATTCCTCGATCGACCGCGATGCCAATATAGCCGCATGGCGTCGCGTCGCCTCCGGCCAGACGCGCCTGCTCTATCTCGCGCCAGAGCGGCTGATGACCGAGCGCATGCTCGAGGCGCTGGCCAGGCTCGATATCAGCCTGATCGCTGTCGACGAGGCGCATTGCATCTCGCAATGGGGGCCGGCGTTCCGGCGCGAATACGAGGATCTGTCGCGTCTGCGCGGCATCTTTCCAAACGTGCCGATCATCGCGCTGACGGCAACGGCGGACGAAGGCACGCGCACCGACATCGAATCCCGGCTGTTTGCCGAGCGCGTCGAGACCCTGGTGCTGGGCTTCGACCGGCCCAACATCAAGCTTGCCATCGAGGCCAAGCAGGATAGCAAGCGCCAACTGCTGCGCTTCGTCGAGCGTCATCCCGGCCGCAGCGGCATCGTCTATTGCCTGTCGCGCAAGAAGACGGAGGAGATGGCGGCCTTCCTCGAGAAGAACGGCGTCACCGCGCTCCCCTATCATGCCGGCATGAGCAAGGAGGCGCGTGACGCCAACCAGAACAGCTTCATGACCTTGTCCGGTGTCGTCATGGTGGCGACCATCGCCTTCGGCATGGGCATCGACAAGCCTGACGTCGCCTATGTCTTCCACACCGACATGCCGGGCAGCCTGGAGGCCTACTACCAGGAGATTGGCCGCGCCGGCCGCGATGGGCGCGACGCCGAGGCGCATATGCTGTTCGGCCTTGGCGATATCCGCATGCGCCGGATGTTCATCGACGACGAGGACGCGCCGCCCGAGCACAAGAGGCGCTCGCATGGCCGGCTCGACACGCTGATCGGCTATTGCGAGACGGCGCAGTGTCGCCGCCAGGTGCTGCTCGGCTATTTCGGCGAGGAAGCGCAGCCTTGCGGCAATTGCGACACCTGCCTCGATCAGGCACCGCGCGCCGACGGCGGAGCGGAGGCGCGGATCATCCTGACGGCGATCGCGCAGAGCGGTGAACGTTTCGGTGCCGGCCATGTCATCGACATCCTGCTCGGCCATGAAACCGAGAAGGTGCTTGCCAGGACCCACCAGAGGCTCACGAGTTTCGGCAGCGGTCTGGCGCACAAGAAGGATTTCTGGCTGTCGCTGATCCGGCAGCTCGTCGCAGGCGGGTTCCTGATGCCGGATCCGGCCGGCCATGGCGGCCTCGCCATCGCCGAAAAAGGCCATGCGCTTGGCCGTGGCGAGATGCCGTTCCATTATCGCGTCGAGGTGCGCAGCCGCGCCTTGCGCAAGATGCGAGCGGCCGAGGGTTCGGGCATGAACGCCGAGGGTATCGATGCGTCACTGCTGGCCGCGCTCAAATCCTTGCGCCTGCGCCTAGCCAAGGAGCGCCAGGTGCCAGCCTATGTGGTGTTCTCCGATCGCACGCTGATCGACATGGCCGAGCGCCGCCCGAACGACCTCGACGCCTTCGCTGAAGTGAATGGGGTTGGGGCGGCGAAGCTGAAGGAGTTCGGCCAGGTTTTTCTGAGTGCGATTGCCGCGCACCAATCCGATGGCTCGGCCTGAGGTCAGATCAGCGACTGGTCACGTGCCGCAAGCGCCGACCCGCCGGGCGTCAGTCGCGCGATACAGACAGCCCCGCGAGAAGCGGAGCGTGCGCGGCGAGCCTGCGGGATACGAACTCGGTGAAGAGCCGCACCCGCTTCGTCTTGCGTGTCTCACCCTGGGTGAGAAGCCAGAGCGTTCCATGCATGTGCAAGTCGGTGCCCGGAACTCTCACCAGCAGGGGGTCGGCATCTCCGATGAAGCACGGCAGTGTCGTGATGCCGATCCCTTGCCGTACGGCAACGATCTGCGCCTCGCCGTCGGTGGTCCTGAACGGCACCCCTGTGGTGCGAACCTCGCCCTCGCGGGCCCACTCTGGAATTCCATGAACGCTTATGACGATCCACCGGATGGGATCAGGCGCGCCCGTACGCCATGCGGTTAGGCGATCGCGGGACATGTAGACGCCGCCGAAAACCTCCGGTCCCTTCAAGCCGTGAAGATTGAGCGGCAGGGTTTTGCGGTCGTAGACGACGCGGATCGCGACGTCGGCCTCTCGGTTGGTCAGATTTGCCAACTCGCCGGTCGACAGGATCTCCATCTCGATGTCGCGATGCAGACTCGCGAAGTCGGCGAAGTCCGGCATGAGCAGGTGTGTCGCGAGGGGCGGAGCCAGCGTCACCCGCAGAAGCCCGCGCACGCTCTGGTCGCGCCCGAAGACGCGCGTCTCCAGTTGGTGCGACGACGCTTCCATCTGGTTCGCAAGCTCAAGAACTTCCTCGCCCGCAGTCGTCAGACGGTAGCCCGAAGGCAGCTTTTCGAACATTTGCGCCCCGAGGCGATCCTCGAGCTGTGCGATGCGTCGCAGCACGGTCGAGTGATACACGCCGAGGCCCTCGGCGGCGGCCCGCACCGAACCTCCGCGCGCCACGGCAAGAAAGTAGCGAATGTCATCCCAGTCGATCATGGTGCAATCCGGCACCGCGCGGTGCGCCTTCCAAAGCCCGTATCTAGCGCATCGTACAGAAGTACGGGCGGTCCTCATAGCTTATGTCGACAAGGGCGGCGCAATTCTGAATGGCAGACGCGGATCGTCGCGGCTGGCGTCAGCCCTGAAGCGGATCGATTTTGCACCACCGATGTGCGCGCTTGCGCACTCAACAACTGACGGCGGCGGACCCATTTCGAGGTTCTCGGAGGCAGATGCTGTCCGACACGACGAAAGGAAAAGTCATGGGAAAGCTTGAGGGTAAGGTTGCAGTCATCACCGGTGGCGCTACCGGCATCGGCCGCGCCGCGGCAAAGCGCTTCATCGAAGAGGGCGCCTTGGTCTTCATCTTCGGCCGCCGGCAGGAAGCGCTCGACGCCGCTGTGGCCGACCTCGGGCCCGATGCCCGCGCGGTGAAGGGCTCGGTCTCCGATCTGGCGGACCTCGACCGACTCTACGCAGCGGTGAAGGCCGAGCGCGGAACCCTCGACATCCTCTTCGCCAATGCCGGGGCGGGAGGCCTGCTGCCGCTCGGCAAGCTCACCGCCGAGCACATTGACGAGACCTTCGACACCAATGTGAAGGGTACGATCTACACGGTCCAGAAGGCGCTGCCGCTGATGGGCCATGGCGGTTCGATTATCCTGACGGGATCGAGCGCCGGCACCACGGGCGCCCCCGCATTCAGCGTCTATAGCGCGAGCAAGGCGGCAGTGCGCAACCTCGCGCGGACCTGGGCGGAGGACCTGAAGGGCACCGGCATCCGGGTAAACGTGCTGTCGCCCGGGCCGACGGCAACCGAACTCGCGAAGGCAGCGGTAGGCGAGGAGGGCATGAAGGTTTTCGCTTCGATGACTCCGCTCCAGCGCATGGCCGATCCGGCGGAGATCGGGGCGGCGGCTGCCTTTCTCGCGTCGTCGGACAGCAGCTTCATGACCGCCAGCGAGCTCGCCGTCGACGGCGGCCTGGCGCAAATCTGACGCCCTGCGCCGGGCCGGTCACTCCATTCGATATTTTGTGCCCGTAGGCGTGGTAAACTGAAGGAGAATACACATGAGCTATGCAATTATTGGCTTCGGCAAGATCGGCCACGCTCTTGCCGAGGCGTTTGCCCGCAACGGCATCGAAGTGTCCGTGGCAACCACGCGCGACCCGGAAAGCTTTGCCGCCGATGCGGCCGCGATCGGACCCACGATTATCCCCAAAACGCTGGCGGAAGCGATCAAGGCGGACATCGTCTTTCTGGCGGTTCGTTTCGAGTCGCACCCAGATGTCGCGAAGGCGCTGCCAAGCTGGGAAGGCAAGACGATCATCGACGCAACGAACGTGTTTCCAGTCCCTGAAGAGCTGGACGGTCTGCCGTCCTCCGCCTTCGTCGCCAAGGCGTTCACCGGCGCCAAGCTCGTCAAAGGGTTCAATCACTTGATCGCGGCCGCCCTGGCTGCCGATCCGATCGTCGAGGGCGGGCACCGGGTCGTCTTTCTGTCGAGCGAGGACGAGGACGCGATCGCGCCCGTGGCGGACTTGGCCAGACAACTCGGGTTCGCACCGGTCAAGTTGGGAAAGCTCAACGAGGGCGGCGCACTGGTGCACGCACGCGGCCGCACTTGGGGCCAGCTGATCTTCCAGGACCTGTTCAAGAAGGAGCAGTAACGGATTTACCGTGCACCGACAGAGTGACAGGTGTTCAGCGCCGGCCACATCGTCAGCATCGACCCGAGCGCGCAAAGTGACGCGCTTGAAAGCGGCTTACATCTGCCTGGGATCCTTCGGCCGACATGTGCCGGCCACCCATGAATCGTAGTTGCAATTGTGATGTCCCAGCCGGCATCGCGTCTTTTGGAAGTTGCCTCACGACCGCCTACGCGGAGGGGTCCGAAGCCACCCCAACTGCCGGTTTTCCGGATTGAATGGCGGAGAGGGAGGGATTCGAACCCCCGATGGGCTTGCACCCATGCCGCATTTCGAGTGCGGTGCATTCGACCACTCTGCCACCTCTCCGCGGTCATGGTCGGCCGTTGCCGGCGCGGCGCACTAGATAACGGCTGAACGGGCAGGTTACAAGGCCAATCCGTCAGTTATTTGGCTTGCCGGGCAAGCAGCGGATTCGCGACGGTTCAGCTGCGGCGAGGCCTGGGTAGATCGGTGACCAGTCATGCATCCTTGCCTCGACGACGGTGACGCTGTGCAGTCGTGCTGACACGCTCGGTCCTTCGGCCGCCAACAACAGTCCCGACAACAGCTGTTTGCCTTGACTCGCACTCAACCTTCGGTTAGGGACAGCGCGCAATCGGCGTGGAGGGTTCTTCCGCGCCGCTTGTTTTTTGAACCCGCAGACTGACAAAAAGACGGCTGAACCGCCAGAGGCGGTTCATCAAGGCCGACCGAACAGCGAAAGGCAAAAAATGTTCGCAGTCATTAAAACGGGTGGCAAGCAGTATCGCGTTGCCGCCAACGATCTCCTGAAGATCGAAAAAGTCGAAGCCGCTGTCGGCGATATGGTCGAGATCGGCCATGTTCTGGCACATGGCGAAGGCGAGAATGTCACGTTCGGCGCGCCGTTCGTCGACGGCGCGGTGGTCACCGCGGAAGTCGTCGAGCAGGGCAAGAACCGCACCGTCATCGCCTTCAAGAAGCGCCGCCGGCAGAATTCGCGCCGCAAGATCGGCCATCGCCAGCTTCTGACCACCGTGCGGATCTCCGAGATCCTGCTGGGTGGCGCCAAGCCGACGAAGACGGCAGCGGTCAAAGCGCCGAAGAAGGTGAAGGCCGAGGCCGCCACCGAGGTGCAGGCGGAAGCCGCGCCGAAGAAGGAGCCCAAGGCCAAGGCAGCCGAGACAAAGGCAGCCGAGACCGCGGCAGCACCGCTGTTCAAGGCGCCGAAGGGCGAGCCGGACGATCTGACCGTGATAAAGGGCATCGGCCCGGTGGCAGCCAAGGATCTCAACGAGCAGGGCATCATCACCTTCGCGCAGCTCGCCAAGCTGACCGACAAGGATGTCGCCAAGATCGACGAGCACATGCCCTTCAGCGCCGACCAGATCAAGGACTGGCGCGAGCAGGCCAAGGAATTGGCTGCGAAGTAATTTTCTGGCGATTAGGTCGCCGGACCGGACTTGAAACGGAACGCGAACGCGTTCATAAGGCCTTTTAGGCGCCTTGCGGCGCAACGGAGTTAGTTAGATGGCACACAAGAAAGCTGGCGGCTCGTCGCGCAACGGTCGCGACTCGCATTCCAAGCGTCTGGGCGTGAAGAAGTTCGGCGGCGAAGCCGTCATCCCGGGCAACATCATCATTCGTCAACGCGGCACCACGTGGCATCCCGGCGTCAATGTCGGCATGGGCACGGACCATACGCTTTTTGCGCTCGAGACCGGCGCCGTGACGTTCAACAAAAAAGCCAACGGCCGAACCTACGTATCGGTCAATCCGATTGCCAAAGCCGCGGAGTAGCCGGTTCCGCACTAGAACACCGGCGCCCATCTCGGGAACCGGTGTCTGGCAAAGCCAGGAAAAGGATCAGGGGAGATGGGTTTCCATCTCCCCTTTTTCTTGTGCCTGGAGGACTTTCAAATGGTTGCCGAAGCGGAAGACTCAGAAGACGAAAGTTACGCGATAGATTGTCCGGTGCTGGTCACCGAGCGGCTGGTGATGCGGGCGCCTCACGAAGGCGATGTCGCGCAACTGGTCGAACTTGCCGACAACCGTCATGTCGCCGAAATGCTGGCACGCATGCCGCACCCCTATGGCGAGGCCGAGGCGCGCTCTTTCCTGGCCATGACCAAGTCGCGCCGGGCCGGCATTGCCTATGCCCTGACGCTGGCCGGCACCGACACGTTTGTCGGTTGCGCCGGCCTCAACACCACCGATCGCGGGCTGGAGCTCGGTTACTGGATCGGCGAGCCGTACTGGAAGAAGGGCTATGCGACCGAAGCGGCGCACGCGCTGGTCGATCTCGCCTTCCAGAGGACGTCGATCCAGGTTCTGCATGCCTCGACGCGGGTCATCAATCCGGCCTCGCGCCGCGTCATCCACAAATGCGGGTTCCAATATGCCGGCCAGGGCATGCTGAACTCGATCGTCGCCGGCCAGGTGCCGGTCGAGCGCTACCGGCTGGACAGGAAGACGTGGACCAGCCTGCGGAACTGGGTGCATTTCTGATGACTGCCCTGCGGGCGCACGACAGGCCCCCTCACCGGATTGCCAACCGAATTGCGAATGGCAATTCGGGGCAATCCGACCTCTCCCCGTGGGGGAGAGGAGGGGGTCCCGGCGTTGACGCCAGTTTCTTCTCCCCTCAGGGAGAAGGTGGCCGCGCAGCGGCCGGATGAGGGGGCCTTTCTCATACGCCATTGGATTGGCGGCTCAAGCTCAGCCCAGTTCGACCCAGACCGGCAAATGGTCCGAGCCGACGGCCTTTCGGTCGACCCATAGACGCTGCAGGGATCTGGCAAGCGAAGCGCTGGTGAAGATATAGTCGATGCGCTTGTGGCGGCTGGGATCTGTGGGTTGCTTGGGGTCGACCCAGCTGATCAGATCGTCGCCGCTGGCGTTCAGCCGCAAGGCGGCATCGACGGCGAAGTCGGCGGTCAGCGGCATGCCGAATTCATGGTCCGGCCGGCCGGCGAGTTCGACATATTCTGGCGAGCCGGCCAGCATGTTGAAATCGCCCATGCCGACAAAGGCTTCGGGATGCGGCAGTTCCGGCAGGCCGATCTCGGCGACGCCGGACAGCGCGCCGCCTTCGAGCGCATAGTTCAGCATGCGTTGGCGCAGGAACTGGATCTGGCTGGCGCGTTCGAGTGGGCTGCGGTGATCGAGATGGATGGAATAGAAGCGGATGAAACCAAGCGGCGTCTCGATCAGCGCTTCCAGCGCGCCACGCTGGAAGTTCATCATCTCGAAGCTGCGGCTGCGCGGCAAAAGCAGGTTGCGCGACAGATGAATGGGTGTTTTCGACAGCACCATGTTGCCGAGCTGGAAGGTTTTCGTGACGGCACGGCCGTTGTTGATGTGCGAACCGATATTGGCCTCGAAATTGCTGCCATAGACGGCGAAATAGTCGGGCAGCGCCTCGCCGATCTCGGCGACCATGTCGCGGCCGCCATTCCGGGGATTGTTGCGGGTCACTTCCTGCAAAGCGATCACGTCGGCGCCGCGCACGGCATCAGCGATGCGCCCGACATTGTACTGTCCGTCGAGGCCGATGCCGTACTGGATGTTATAGGTTACAAGCTTCATTCCGGCATCTCTCCGGCCGATCCCGCGCGGCCATTGTCACAAAACGGCCTCGCCCTTCGCCGCGCCTTGGTTTAGAGCAAGGGCCAAGGTTTAGAGCAATGCCGCAAAGCCACTAGTAGAAACTGTACAATCTCATGAAATTTCTCGATCAAGCCAAGGTCTACATACGCTCCGGTGACGGCGGCGCTGGTTCGGTGTCGTTTAGGCGCGAAAAATTCATCGAGTTCGGCGGGCCCGACGGCGGCGATGGCGGTCGTGGCGGCGATGTCTGGCTGGAGGCGGTCAACGGGCTGAACACGCTGATCGACTACCGCTATCAGCAGCATTTCAAGGCCAAGACCGGCGTCCACGGCATGGGCCGCAACATGACCGGCGCCAAGGGCGCCGACGTCACGCTGAAGGTGCCGGCGGGAACGCAAGTGTTCGAAGAAGACAACGAGACGCTGATCTGCGACCTGACCGTGGTCGGCCAGCGCTTTCTGCTGGCCAAGGGCGGCAATGGCGGTTTCGGCAACCAGCATTTCAAGACCTCGACCAACCAGGCGCCGCGTCGCGCCAATCCCGGCCTGCCGGGCGAAGAGCTCAACATCTGGCTGCGGCTGAAGCTGATCGCCGATGCCGGGCTGGTCGGGCTGCCCAATGCCGGCAAGTCGACATTCCTGGCCGCCGTCACCGCGGCCAAGCCGAAGATCGCCGACTATCCGTTCACGACGCTGCATCCCGGCCTTGGCGTCGCCCGCATCGATGCGCGCGAATTCGTCATCGCCGATATTCCGGGCCTCATAGAAGGCGCGCATGAGGGCGTCGGCATCGGTGACCGCTTCCTTGGCCATGTCGAGCGCACGCGCGTGCTGCTGCATCTGGTTTCGGCGCAGGAGGAAAATCCGGGCAAGGCCTACAAGACCGTGCGCGCGGAACTCGAAGCCTATGGCAACGGCCTGACCGACAAGCTCGAGATCGTGGCGCTGTCCCAGGTCGACACGCTCGATGCCGAAGCGCGCAAGAAGAAGGTCGCCTCGCTAAAGCGCGCCGCCGGCCGCGCGCCTATGCTGTTGTCGGCGGTCACCGGCGAGGGTGTCGAGGCGGTGCTGCGCGCGCTGATGTCTGTTGTGGCCGAGGCACGCGACAAGATCGCTGCGCCGGTCGAGACGCGCTGGGACAGATAGGACGATGCAGTCGCTGAGAAAATATCGGCGCATCACCGTCAAGATCGGCTCGGCGCTGCTTGTCGACCGCACGACGGGCCTGAAGCGCGACTGGCTGGCCTCGCTCGCCGACGACATTGCCGTGCTGGCCCAGGGCGGCGCTGAAATCCTCGTCGTCTCGTCCGGCGCCATCGCGCTTGGCCGCACCATCCTTGGCCTCGGCAAGCGCGCCCTGAAACTGGAGGAGAGCCAGGCGGCGGCAGCCGTGGGACAGATCGCATTGGCCGGCGCCTGGTCGGACGCGCTCGGCAAGGGCAGCCTGAAATCGGGCCAGATCCTGCTGACGCTCGGCGATACCGAGGAGCGCCGCCGCTATCTCAACGCGCGGGCGACGATCTCGACGCTGCTCAAGATGAAGGCGGTGCCGGTCATCAACGAGAACGATACGGTGGCGACTTCCGAAATCCGCTATGGCGACAATGACCGGCTGGCGGCCCGCGTCGCCACGATGATGGGCGCCGATCTGCTGGTGCTGCTCTCAGACATCGACGGGCTCTATACGGCGCCGCCGGCGCGTGAGCCCCAGGCTAAATTCATTCCGGTGGTCGACCGAATCACGCCAGATATCGAGGCGATGGCGGGCGCCGCCGCTTCCGAGCTGTCGCGCGGCGGCATGCGCACGAAGCTCGATGCCGGCAAGATCGCCACCGCCGCCGGCACCGCGATGATCATCACGTCGGGCACAAGGCTATCGCCGCTGATGGCGATCGAACGCGGCGAGCGCGCTACTTTCTTTCGGCCGAGCAGCAACCCGGTCAAGGGCTACAAGACCTGGATCGCCGGCCAGCTCGAGCCAGCCGGCCGGCTGACGGTCGATGCCGGCGCCATCGGCGCGCTGCTATCGGGCAAGTCGCTGCTGCCGGCCGGCGTCAAGCTGGTCAGCGGCAATTTCTCGCGCGGCGACACGGTGGCGATCCTGTCGCCCGAGGGCCGCGAGATCGCGCGCGGGCTGGTTGCCTACGATGCAGCCGATGCCGTAAGGATCGCGGGCCTGAAGACGGCCGAGATCGAAACCGTGCTTGGTTACGAAGCGCGTTCGGCGATGATCCACCGCGACGACCTTGTGGTGAGCCATTCCGGTGACCAAGTACGGGCCGGTGACCAAATACAAGCCGGTGACCAAGTACGGGCCGGTGACCAAGTACGAGCCGGTGACCAAGTCACGGTCGACGGTGATATAAGCGGAGGATGAGCCATGCTGAAACTGCATGAAAAATCCGGGGATGACACCGTGGCGATGATGGCCGATATCGGCCGTCGTGCGCGCGCTGCCGCCCGACCGCTGGCCATCGCCGCGACCGCCACCAAAAATGCTGCACTTGCCGCCATGGCCGAGGCGATCGTCGCTCGTGAGCAGGACATCCTCGACGCCAACGCCATCGACGTCTCGAACGGCCACGAGTCTGGCTTGTCCGCTTCGTTCATGGACCGGCTGAAGCTCGATCCGGCGCGTATCCGTGCCATGGCCGAGGGCATCAGAGAAATCGCCGCGCTGCGCGATCCGGTCGGCGATGTCATCGCTGCATGGGACCGTCCGAACGGCCTGCATATCGAGCGCGTGCGCACGCCGCTCGGCGTCGTCGGCGTCATCTATGAGAGCCGCCCGAACGTCACCGCCGATGCCGGCGCGCTGTGCCTCAAGGCCGGCAATCCGGTAATCCTGCGCGGCGGCTCGGATTCGCTCAATTCCTCGGCCGCCATCCATGCCTGCCTGGTCGAGGGACTTAAGGCCTCCGGCCTGCCGGAAGACGCCATCCAGTTGGTGCCGACCACTGACCGCGCCGCTGTTGGCGAGATGCTGAAAGGCTTGGGCGGTACGCTAGACGTTATCATTCCGCGCGGTGGCAAAAGCCTCGTCGGGCGGGTGCAGAACGAGGCGCGGGTACCGGTCTTCGCGCACCTCGAAGGCATCTGCCATCTCTACATCGACCGTTCGGCCGATCTCGACATGGCGGTGCGGATCGCCGTCAACGCCAAGATGCGGCGCACCGGCGTCTGCGGTGCCGCCGAGACGCTGCTGGTCGACCGGGCGGTTGCCTCCACCCATCTGGTGCCGATCCTCGATGCACTTCGCGCCGCCGGCTGCGAAATCCATGCCGATGCCGAGGTGCTGAAAGTGTTTTTCGACGCCCAGCCTGCGACCGATGCCGACTGGGTGACCGAATATCTCGATGCCATCATAGCGGTGAAGCTGGTCGACGGTATTGGTGGTGCGATCGACCACATCGAGAATTTCTCCTCACACCACACCGAGGCGATCGTCGCCGAGGATGCGCAAGCGGTCGAAAAATTCTTCAATGAGATCGATTCGGCGATCCTGCTACACAACGCCTCGACGCAGTTCGCCGATGGCGGCGAGTTCGGCATGGGCGCCGAGATCGGCATCGCCACCGGCAAGATGCATGCGCGCGGACCGGTCGGCGTCGAGCAGCTGACGTCTTTCAAATACCGCGTGCGCGGCTCGGGACAGGTGAGACCTTGACGTCTTTCGCCCAAAGGGCCTGAAGCTTGCGCCCAGCCACCCCCCTCTGTCCTGCCGGACATCTCCCCCGCAAGGGGGGAGATTGGCTGACATTTCTGATTTCGCTAATCTTCAACGCTGCAAGATTTACGCCTACGCTGAAACTGCTGATCTCCCCCCTTGCGGGGGAGATGCCCGGTAGGGCAGAGGGGGGTGCTTAGCGCGATGCTATCCCTTTCCCCACGCCCTTTCCCCTCCCACCATCTGCGCATGCCGCACGCCGAAAAAGGCCTCGCCGTCGGCCTGTTCGGCGGCTCGTTCAATCCGCCGCATGCCGGCCATGCGCTGGTCGCCGAGATTGCGCTCAGGCGTCTGGCGCTCGACCAGCTGTGGTGGATGGTGACGCCGGGCAATCCGCTGAAGAGCACCAGGGAGTTGGCGCCGCTCAACGAGCGGCTGCAGCTGTCGGAACAGATCGCCAAGAACCCGAAAATCAAGGTCACCGCTTTCGAAGCCGCCCATCACGTCCGCTACACCGCCGACACGCTGGCGCTGGTCAAGGCGCGCAATCCCGGTGTCGATTTCGTCTGGATCATGGGCGCCGATAGTCTGCGCGATTTCCATCGCTGGCAGCGCTGGCGCGAGATTGTCATGACCTTCCCGATCGCCGTCATCGACCGCCCGGGCTCGACGCTGTCGTTCCTGTCCTCGGTCGTCGCCAAGACCTTCGACTATGCCCGCATCGACGAGGGCGATGCGCCGCGGCTTGCCCGCATGAAGGCGCCGGCCTGGACCTTCATCCACGGCCCGCGCTCGTCGCTGTCGTCGAGCGCGATCCGCAAGCTGGCGAAGGGGTGAGCCCGGCCGCCCGGCCATGTCGCTTTTATCGCTCCCTTTGCCCGTTTCATGGGCAATCCTGAGCAGGCATGTCGATTCCGGGGAAAAACCGCAGCGAAGCCGAGCAGGGCGCCGAGCCCACGCCGCTGATCGCGATTGCCAGCGTCATCGTATCGATGGCGCTGATCGCCGTCGGCAACGGGCTGATGTTTGCCTATATCCCGGTGCGGCTCGGCGCCGAGGGTTTCGATCCGACCTGGGCCGGGCTGATCATCACAGGACTTTCGGCCGGCGGCCTCGCCGGCTGCATCCTGACCGGGCCGCTGGTGCGAAGGGTTGGCCATGCGCGTGCCTTCATGGTGCTGTCGGCGCTGATCGCGCTGGCCAACGCCGCTGTCGGCGCCGGGGTCCATCCGCTGTTGTGGATAGCCGCCCGCGCGCTCTACGGCTTTGCCATCTGTGGTCTGTTCATCGTCGCGCAGAGCTGGCTGAACGATGCTGTTGCAAACGCCATCCGCGGCCGGGTGATGGCTTTCTTCTACGTTGCCTATGTCGCCGGGCTCGGCGTCGGTTACGCGACGCTGGCGCTGGTCGATATCAGGACAGCGGATGCGCCGCTGATCGGCATCGTCTTCACGGCGCTATCGATCCTCCCCGTCGGGATGACCAAACTTGCCCAGCCGCCGGCACCGCGGGCGGCCTCGGTGGCGCTGCGCCGTGCCTGGCGGGTTTCACCGGTCGGCGTCGCCGGCATGCTTGCCGTCGGCGGCCTGTCGATGTCGATTGCGGGCTTCGCGCCGATCCACGCCACGGCCAAGGGCTACAGCCAGGCCGATGTGGCGCTGCTGCTTTCGGCGATGCCTCTCGGCACGCTGATCCTGCAGATCCCGCTTGGCTGGATTTCCGACCGAACCGACCGCCGCTATGTGCTGATCGCCGCGTCCGCGCTCGCCATGGTCGCGGGCCTGTTTGCGCTCGGGTTCGATGGCGGCGCGTTGGCCGCGTTGGTCGTGATCTACATCGTGTGGGATGGCGCTTCGGAATCGATCTATTCACTGGCCAGCGCACATGCCGCCGACCGCGCCGGCAAGGATGACATGGTGGCGCTGTCCAGTTCGCTTTTGTTTGCCTGGTCGTTGTCGGGCTTCGTCGTGCCCGGCATTGTGACGGCGCTGTCGGCCGTCTTCGGAACGCAGGCTTTCATCTATGTGGCTGTTCTCATCGCCGCAGCCTTCTGCCTGTTCGTGCTTTTGCGTGTGTTCACGACGCGTGCGGTCCCGGTCGGTGAAACCGGCAGTTTCGCACCGATGACGGCGCAGGCTCCGTTGCCGGTCGAACTTGCCTTCGCACCGGACGATGAGGGCCGGCACTGAGCCAACCGACTATTGTCGACGGGCTTCCGGCGACGGCGCTTCCGGTGGCGGCAGCGGGATCGATATGCCTTCGCTATCGAATTCCTGCTTGGCGCGCTTGGTGAGATCGGTCTGGGTGGCGAAGAAGTCCGCCGACGATGTCCAATAGCGCAAGGCAATCGAAACAGTGCTGTCGCCCAATGTCGAGACGAAAGCGATCGGTGCCGGCTCCCGCTTGATCCGCCGCTCGGCCGCGGCAATGCTAAGCAAGGTTTTCTGAGCCCTGTCGATGTCGTTCCAGGAGCCGATGCTGAGCGTGATGTCGCTGCGGCGCACGCCGTTGCGCGAAAAGTTGCGCACCGGCTGGTTCCACAGCGTCGAGTTGGGCGCCAATATGTAGACCCCGTCGGCCGTCCTGAGCTTGGTTGCGAACAGGCCGATCTCCTCGATTGTACCGGCAATCGAACCGACCTCGACGGACTCGCCGATGCGAAACGGCCGCAGCGCCAGAAGCATGATGCCGGCGGCGATGTTCTGCAGCGTGCCTTGCAACGCCAGGCCGATGGCGAGGCCAATGGCACCGATCGCGGCAATGATCGAGGCCGTCTGCACGCCGAACTGGCCGAGCACCATGATGGTGACGAGGATCAGGATGGCGTAGCGGACGATCTTGGAGAAGAAATGCCGCAACGTCGCGTCGAAACCATGGATATGGCCGAGACCGGCAAAGATCGAACGTTCGGCAAGGCCGGCGACGATATAGCCGACAATCAAGAGGATGACGGCACCGATGGCAGAGAAGGAATACGAAACAATCAGCGTGCTCAGTTGGGCAAGGCCAGCCTGGACGCTGAGTAAGGCGTTTTGCGGGTCGATCGGCATGGGGGAAATCCGGTTGGTCGGTGAGCCGATAACCCGTGCCAACAGCGAGGGTTCCGATCTTTTCCAGCATGCGGCGGAACCACAGCAGCGACAATACGTTCGTGCGAGGCAGGGTCCCGTCTTGAAACTGTCAGGGAACTCTGCCTATTTAAGTGGTGTCACCTGCTTGAAGGGGTGATTTGGTTGTTCTTGCTGCGAAAGGAAATACACTGAGAACAGCACTGCGGAAGAAGGCCGATATCATGCCTTCGCCGGCCAGGATCAGCGTAGACGACGCCGTGTCCCGCGCCATCAAGACAGTCCTTGCCAGTCTGGAAGACTCCAAGGCCGAAAACATTGTCTCCATCGACATCCAGGGGAAATCGAGCCTCGGCGACTACATGGTCGTCGCTTCGGGCCGATCGCACCGTCATGTCGCGGCTGTCGCCGATCATCTTCTCAAAGCGATCAAGGATGCCGGTCTCGGCACCGCGCGCGTAGAGGGGCTGTCCGGCGCCGACTGGGTCCTGATCGATTCTGGCGACATCATCGTCCATGTCTTCCGTCCCGAAGTCCGCGAATTCTACAATCTCGAAAAGATGTGGCAGGCGCCGGATCTCGAGGAAGAAACGCTCCACTAAGTCGTTCGCGCGGCTTACAAGGCGAGGATGAAGATATCAGTTCATGCCGTGGGCCGGATGAAAGCCGGCCCCGAAAAGCTGCTCGCCGACCGTTATTTCGAGCGTTTCGCCAAGAGCGGCCCGGCGGTAGGGCTTGAATTTGGCGGCATTGCCGAAATCCCCGAGGGGCGCGGCCAGACCGCCAACGAGCGGCGGCGTGAGGAAGGCCAGAAGCTGCAGACGCAGTTGCAGCCCGGCACCGCGCTGATCCTGCTCGACGAACGCGGCAAAAGCTTTTCCTCGGAAGATTTCGCCGGGCGCCTCGGTCTGTTGCGTGACGGTGGCCGCAAGGCCGTGATCATCGCCATCGGTGGCGCCGACGGCCACGATCAGTCGCTGCGCGACCAGGCCGAACTGGTAATGTCGTTCGGATTGCTGACATGGCCGCATCAACTGGTGCGCGTGATGCTGGGAGAGCAGCTTTATCGGGTGGCCACCATCCTTTCGGGACATCCCTACCATCGCTCGTAAACCGGTGAATTGGTGCGACACACCCGGATTTCCGCCCCAATGCCGAAGCAAGATTGCATCGAGTGGGCAGTTTCGAACATGGTTGATTGTTCGTTAACGAAGCCACGCATAGAGTCGGGCTTCAATGTCTGAAGACAGAAAATCAAGAACAGGCTCATGGCGCGCGCGCTGCTGCATCGCGGCGGCGGTGCTTGTGCTGTCGCTGCATGCGGGTCGGGCGGAAAACACGCTCGACATGGCTCCTGATCCGGATCAGAGCCGGGCCGAATACGAACGGGTCTCGAAGGAGATCACGCTGTCGTCCGAACGATTGGCCAAGCTCTCCGCCGACATCGCGACGATCAAGAAGGATCACGCCTCGATCACCGCCGCATTGATCCAGTCGGCGATGACCGAACAGAAGCTCGGCCAAGACATCGAAGACATCGGCGCCAGGCTGGAAGGGCTGAAGGGCCAGGAGCAGAAGATCCGCGCCTCGCTGATGGCGCGGCGCGACGTTCTGGCCGAAGTGCTGGGCGCGCTGCAGCGCATGGGCCTCAACCCGCCGCCGGCGATCCTGGTCAAGCCCGAGGATGCGCTGTCGTCGGTGCGCAGCGCCATCCTGCTCGGTGCCGTGGTGCCGGAATTGCGCCAGCAGACAGATAGCCTGCTCGCCGATCTCAAGGAGCAGTCGCGGGTCACGGCCTCGATCGAGGCCGAACGGGCACGGCTGACGGCGGCGGTCGGCGACCAGGCGGCGGAAAAGAAGCGGCTCGGCATGCTGCTGGAGGCCAAGCAGAAGCTCGAAGCCGATACGCAAACGCAAATGGCCGCCGAAAAGCAGCGATCCGAAGCGCTGGCGGCCAAGGCCGGCAGCCTGAAGGAGTTGATCGCCTCGCTCGAAGTGCAGGCCGACAAGAGCCGCAAGGCCGCCGATGCGGCCAAGGCCGCCGAGCAGAAGACGGCGGATGGCGACAACACATCCGCGCCGGCCGAACTGGCGTCACTGCCGGTGCCGGAAAGCAACCAACTTGCCGCCGCGGTGCCCTTTTCGGCGCTGCAGGGACAGATCGCGCTGCCGGTGACCGGCCGCATCAAACGTCGATTCGGCGCCGATGACGGTAACGGCGCGGTGATGCTTGGCGACATGGTTGCGACACAATCGGGAGCCATCGTTACCGCGCCGGCGGATGGGAATGTGCTTTATGCGGGGCCGTTTCGGTCTTATGGTCAACTCTTGATCCTGAACGCAGGCGACGGCTATCATGTCGTTTTGGCGGGGATGAGCAGAATCAGCGTCGCGACCGGTCAATCAGTGCTTGCAGGAGAGCCGATCGGTGCGATGGGAGAGGCCCGGGTGGCGAGCACCTCGGTTTCGAAGAATGGAAATGCCACGCCGGAACTCTATGTCGAGTTCCGCAAGGATGGAAAACCCGTCGATCCGGCCCCATGGTGGGCGGACCGTTTTTCTGGAAGGACGTGAATAATGCGGAAACTGTCGCTTCTGTTTGCCGGTGCGCTGATGGGCGCGTCCGCCATGAGCCTGGTCTATGGCGCACCCGGCTCGGCGGCGAACGCTGCAGGGTCGGAAACCTACAAGCAACTGGCGATTTTCGGCGATATCTTCGAGCGGGTGCGGGCACAGTATGTGACACCGCCCGACGACAAGTCGCTGGTCGAGAACGCCATCAACGGCATGCTGGCTTCGCTTGACCCGCACTCCTCCTACATGAATGCCGAGCAGGCGCAGGATATGCGCGTCCAGACCAAGGGCGAGTTCGGCGGCCTCGGCATTGAGGTCACCATGGAGAACGACCTGGTCAAGGTGATCACGCCGATCGACGACACGCCGGCCGCCAAGGCAGGCGTGCTGGCCGGCGACTACATCGCCAAGATCGACGGCGAAGAGGTTCGCGGCCTGACCCTCAACGATGCGGTCGACAAGATGCGCGGCCTGGTCAACACGCCGATCAAGCTGACCATCCTGCGCCAGGGCGCCGACAAGCCGATCGAACTGACGGTCGTGCGCGACATCATCAAGGTCAAGGCGGTCAAGTTCCGGGTCGAGAACGACATCGGCTACATGAAGATCACCTCCTTCACCGAAAAGACCTATGACGACCTCGAGAACGCCATCGACACCATCAAGAAGCAGATTCCCGACGACAAGCTGAAGGGCTACGTTCTGGATCTCCGCCTCAATCCGGGTGGCCTGCTCGACCAGGCGGTGAGCGTGTCCGATGCCTTCCTCAACCGCGGCGAGATCGTCTCGACGCGCGGCCGCGACCCCAAGGACGTCACCCGCTTCGACGCCAAGCCCAAGCAGGTCGACGACATCAACGGCAAGCCGATGATCGTCCTGGTCAATGGCGGTTCGGCCAGTGCATCGGAAATCGTCGCCGGCGCGCTGCAGGATCTGCGCCGCGTCACGGTGGTCGGCACGCAGTCCTTCGGCAAAGGTTCGGTGCAGACCATCATTCCGCTCGGCGAGAATGGTGCGCTCAGACTGACGACGGCGCTCTATTACACGCCGTCCGGCAAGTCGATCCAGGGCAAGGGCATCACGCCCGACATCAAGGTCGACCAGCCGCTGCCGCCGGAACTGCAGGGCAGGGACCTGACGCGCGGCGAATCCGACCTCAAGGGCCATATCAAGGGCGCCGACGAGAGCACGACCGGTTCGGGCTCGGCAGCTTATGTGCCGCCGGATCCGAAAGACGATCTGCAGCTCATCTATGCCGAGCAGTTGCTGCGCGGCCAGAAGACCGATCCGGCCTTCCCGCCCAATCCGCAAAAGGCGGTTCTCAACCAGTAAGGATCTGGAGCGGCGCACGCGCCGCTCCATCTTTCTGTTTGAGCCTGATGGAAGCAATGCGATGCTGCCGGGACCGAAAGGTTCCGGCAGTTTGATTCGGGGTGCGAGGCAAAACCCCCAAGACATGGCGCGGGGTGCGCCGGGATTGATGAATTCGCGCATGTCTTTTCGAAGTGGCTTCGCCTTCGGAGCCATGCGCCCGGGGATTAGGCTTGGCTGATATCGGCAAGGACATCGAACGCCCGCTCGGACAGGCAGTCCGGTCGCCGCGCGCCGCCAAGCTCAGCGGCGGTGCGATCATGGCGACCGTGGCCGTGCTGGCGGTGGCCGGCGTCTCCGGCGCGATCGCGCTCAGGGAGAAGCCGTTTCGAAAGCCGCAAGAGGTTGCCGTTTCAACGCCGAAAGTGACCGCGGCGGCCGAGCCCGCCGCCGCGCCGCCCGCATTGGCCCCGGCGGCACCGAAGCCGGAGGCGCCGGCCAGATCAGGCGGGCCGCAGATCATCCATGTGCAGACGGAGGAGGGCGATGGGCCGCCCAAGGCAGCGATCGTCATTCGCGATCCGTCGACCATCGGCCAGAACCTGAAGATCGCGCATATTCCAGACAAGGCGCTGGTCGAGGCCAGCGAGACCGGGCCGTTGCCGGTGCGCGCCGCCGATGGCAGGCGGCCGTTCGACGTCTATGCGCGGCCCTGGTCGGGCGGGCGCGGCGCACGGGTGGCGATCGTCATCGGCGGGCTTTCGGTTTCGCAGACCGGCACCCAGGCGGCCATCGCCAAGCTGCCGGCGGAAGTGACGCTGGCTTTCGCGCCGCAAGGCAACAGCATCGGCCGCTGGATGCAGGCAGCCAGGCAGAGCGGCCACGAGATCGTCATGCAGGTGCCGCTCGAACCGTTCGACTATCCCAAGGTCAATCCGGGACGCAACACGCTGACGGTGGCGGCGAGCGCGGATGAGAACCTGAAAAGCCTGCACTGGGCGCTGTCGCGGACGACCAACTACACCGGCGTCATGAACTATATGGGCGCCCGCTTTTCCGCCGACGCGGCGGCGATGGAGCCGTTCATCGCCGAGCTCGGCAAACGCGGCCTCGCCTATATCGATGACGGCTCGTCGGCTCGCAGCCTGGCGCCGGAGCTGGCGCTGAAGGACGGCGTGCCCTTCGTCTCCGGCGACATGGCGATCGATGCCGTGCAGGATCGCGGCGAAATCCTGAAGAAGCTCGATAGCCTGGAGGCGACCGCGCGGGCCAAAGGCACTGCCGTCGGCATCGGTTCGGCCTTCGACCTGACGGTCGACACGGTGACGTCCTGGTTGGCCGAGGCCAAGAAGCGCGGCATCGAGATCGTACCGATTTCGGCGGTGGCCATTGACCCGCAAAAAGGCTAGCCATCGGAACACGGCTGGAAAGACTGACTGATGGCAAAGACAAAAAAGATCGACCGCGAAACGTTGCCTTATCGTCCCTGTGTCGGGCTGATGATTCTCAATGCCGAGGGCCTAGTCTGGGTGGGGCACCGCATTGCCGAACCGGACAGCGAATTTGCCGGCACGACGCAACTCTGGCAGATGCCGCAAGGCGGCATCGACGAGGGCGAGGAGCCCCTGCAGGCGGCCGCGCGCGAACTCTATGAGGAGACCGGCATGCGCGGCGTCTCGCTGCTGGCCGAGGCGCCGGACTGGATCAACTATGATTTGCCGGACCATCTCGTCGGCATCGCCTTCAAGGGCCGGTATCGCGGCCAGACGCAGAAATGGTTCGCCTTTCGCTTCCACGGCGACACCAGCGAGATCCAGATCAACCCGCCGCCGGGTGGCCACACCGCCGAGTTCGACAAATGGGCATGGCGGCCTATGGGGGACCTTCCCGACCTGATCGTGCCGTTCAAGCGCCATGTCTATGAGGATGTGGTGGCGGCGTTCCGGCATCTGGTGCAATAGCCGCGATACAATAACCACGGTTGCCGCGCCGGCCCGGCGGTCCTATTGATGTATCCCCCTACCATGCGAAGGGTCGCCATGAACGACGCCCCCCAAAAGTCGCCGCCAGAAGAGGTCATCGCCACAAGCGAGGTGGCGGCTGGGGCCCTCCTCACCATCGATCTCGGTGCAATCCGTGAAAACTACCGACGGCTGAAAGCGCGGTTGGGCGATGTTCGCTGCGCTGGTGTGCTCAAGGCGGACGGCTACGGCGTGGGCGCCGGGCAGGTCGCGGCGGCGCTGCTGCGCGAAGGCTGCGATATCTTCTTCGTTGCGCTTCTGGGCGAAGGCGTCGCCCTGCGCCGGGCGATTGGGCCGGGCCCTGCCATTTTCGTGTTGAACGGCATTCCGCCCGGTGCGGAGGCGGACGCCGTGGCAGCGAACCTTTGCGCTGTCATCAACAGCCCCGAGCAACTGGCGGCTTGGCGTGCGGCGGCTCGCCGCGCCGGCCGAAAACTGCCTGCCGCAATCCAGGTCGACAGCGGCATGTCGCGGCTCGGCATGGCGCCTCGGGATGTGGATCGCGTTGCCGCCGAACCGCAGGCCTTCGACGGCATCGACATCCGTTACGTGATGAGCCATCTGGCCTGCGCCGACGAGCCGGAGCATCCGGCCAATGAGAAGCAACGGTCGGCGTTCGAGCGGCTGCGCAAGATGCTGCCGGAGGCGCCGGCCTCGCTGGCCAATTCCTCCGGCATTTTTCTTGGGGAGCGCTTTCACTACGATCTCGCCCGCCCCGGTGCCGCGCTCTACGGCATCAATCCCACACCGGCAAAGTCCAATCCGATGCTGCCGGTGGTGCGGCTGCAGGCAAAGGTGGCACAGACGCGCAGCGTCGAAAAAGGCGCCGGCGTCGGCTATGGCCACTCCTATCATGCGCAAGGCCCGCTCAGCCTGGCGACGATCTCGTTCGGCTACGCGGATGGCTGGCAACGCCGCGCCGCGTCCGCCGCCTGGTTCGAGGGTGTGCGGCTGCCTTTCCTCGGGCGGGTGTCGATGGATTCGATCATTCTCGACATTTCCGCCCTGCCGGTCCACAGGCTGCGCGAGGGTGATCTCGTCGAACTGCTCGGTCCCTCGCAAAGCGTCGATGACGCCGCCGGCCATGCCGGCACCATCGGCTACGAGATCCTGACCAGCCTCGGCCCGCGCTTCCATCGGCGCTATGTCGGCGGTTGAGCGGTTTGGCCGCGCTTGACAAGCGGACGCCCGTCGGCAAGGCTCCGGACATGAGCAACCTCGCTTATATCAGAACCTTGTTCAGGGTCTGCCCGATCGCGGGATCGTAGCCCCGGCGCGGCCGCCTTTTGGCGTCCGTCCGAACCGGGGCATTTCTACCTGACATCATCATTCCCGAGCCAGACAGCTTCGCGGCTGCCGGCTTTTCATCAAGCCACCGTTTGTGCGGCGGCAGGCGCGCGTCTGTTCGATGCGCCAAGTCATGAGGTTTGCCATGCAACATGCAACAGGATTGCGTCCACCGAGCCGGCTTCTGGTCAGCGATGCCGACCACCACAGGCTGACGGGCCTTGCGCGGGCGTCGCTCGACCGCGTGCCCGAGACGGCCGAAGAACTGCTTTCGGAGATGGACCGTGCCGTCGTCACGGCAGCGGCTTCCATCCCGGCCAACGTGGTGCGGATGGGTTCGACGGTGACAATCCGCAACGATGGCGGCAGCACCCAGCGCGTCACACTGGTCTATCCCAGCGAAGCAGACATCAGTGAAAACAGGATCTCGGTGCTGACGCCAATGGGCACGGCGCTCATCGGCGCGTCGGTCGGACAGACGGTGTGCTGGAGCAGCCGTGGCGGCCGGGAACTGTCGGCGATCATCGAAGTGGTCGATATGCCGGCCTGCGGGCGCGAGGGGTCCTGATCATGGAGATGGCGATGACAGGCGCGAATTTCCGGCTGACGACGAAGGACTTCGCCGTCCTCGAGATCATGTTGGAGCGTCGGCGGGCTTTCGCGGATCCGATTGTTCCAATGCTGGAAGACAAGCTTTCCAAAGCCGAGGTCGTTGCGATCGATTCGGTCGGGCCCGGCATCGTGACGCTGAACAGCAGAGTGGTGTTTCGTGTCGATGCCGGCCCTGCCCAGACCCGGACCTTGGTGCAGAACGAGGTGCGCGGTCCGGTCGGCTCCAGCCTGTCGATCATGACAAGGCGGGGGCTTTGCATGCTCGGCATGGCCGAGGGCCAGACTGCATGGATCGAACAGGCCGACGGCAGGCGGGAGTCGATGCTGATCGCGGCCGTGCTCTACCAGCCGGAGGCCGCGCGGCGTGCCGTCAGGGAGAAATCCCAAGCCGAGGCGCGACGGCCGCATGGGCTCACCCTCGTCTACAGCGCCGCAGCCGATTGGCAGCCCCTTGGCGAGAGAGCCGGAATGCGGCAGACAGGGGATGACGACCCCGGTCCCACGGCGGCGTGAACAGGCAACACTGCATGATCTCGAAAATCGGCATCGATTTTCGTCGGGATCATGCGCAAATCGGAAATGCGGCCGTGTCCAAGGTGTCCTGAAGGGCGCGCGGCAAGGAGTGAACGATGAAGATCATGGTGCTGGGCGGTGGCGTCATCGGAGTGACCACGGCGTACTTTCTTGCCGAGGCCGGTCACGAGGTGACGGTTCTCGACCGCCAGAAAGGTCCGGCGCTGGAAACCAGCTTCGCCAATGCCGGCGAGATTTCGCCCGGCTACGCCTCGCCCTGGGCCGGACCCGGCATTCCGCTGAAGGCGATCAAATGGCTGCTGATGAAGCATGGCCCGCTGGTGGTGCGGCCGGCCTTCGACCCGCATATGTGGACATGGCTGATCAAGATGCTGCGCAACTGCACGGCCGAGCGCTATGCGATCAACAAGGCGCGCATGGTGCCGCTCGCCGAATACAGCCGTGACACGCTGAAGGCGCTGCGCGAAACAACCGGCATCGCCTATGACGAGCGGATCCAGGGCACGCTGCAGCTGTTCCGTACGCAAAAGCAGCTCGACGGCACCGGCGGCGATGTCGAGGTGCTGAAGAAGTATGGCGTGCCTTACGAGATCCTCGACCAGGACGGTTGCATCGCGGCTGAGCCGGGCCTTGCCGGGGTGCGCGAAAAGTTCGTCGGCGGCCTCAGGCTGCCGCATGACGAGACCGGCGACTGCAAGATGTTCACCGACAGGTTGGCCGAGCTTTGCGTGGCCCGCGGCGTCAAGTTCGAATACGACGTGACGATCTGGCGCGTCATCCGCAGCCGCAACCGCATTGCCAATCTCAGCACCAGCAAAGGCTGGAAGGCCGCCGACGCCTATGTGATGGCGCTGGGCAGCTATTCGGCAGGGTTCATGCGCAGGGTGAAGCGGCCGATCCCAGTCTATCCGGTCAAGGGCTATTCGATCACCGTGCCGATCAAGGACGCCGCCGCGGCACCGGTGTCGACGGTGATGGACGAGACCTACAAGGTGGCGATCACCCGGCTTGGCGACCGCATCCGGGTTGGCGGCACGGCCGAGATTTCCGGCTTCGACCTAAGGCTGCACGAATCGCGGCGGCGCACGCTGGAACACTCGGTCGGCGATCTCTTTCCGGGCGCCGGCGCCATGCGGGACGCGACGTTCTGGTGCGGGCTGCGGCCGATGACACCGGATGGTCCGCCGCTGATCGGCCGCACCGAGCTTTCCAATCTCTATCTCAACACCGGCCACGGCACGCTCGGCTGGACCATGGCCTGCGGCTCGGGCAAGGTGCTGGCCGACATCATCTCCAGCCGGGTGCCTGACATCGACGTCCGCGACCTCGCGCAGGAGCGCTATCTGCGGTAGAGGGTTAGAACGCCTGCCGGACCCAGTCCTCGTCGAACAGCAGCCGATAGGCCCAGGGGATCGTCACATTGGTGGCGACCGGATTGGAGTGGGCGACATAGTCGTCATAGATCGGCTTCATCCTGGTGTAGAAGGCCGGATCGAGCACCGTCATGCCATTCTCACTATCGTGGAAGAAGCTGCGGTTGTTGAGATTGACCGACGAGATGGCGACCAGCCTTTCGTCGATCATCATGATCTTGGAATGCAGCACCACGTCAGGCGCCTTGAACTCGCGGATGTTGATGCGGTCGCCATATTTCTCGACAAACAGCTTGTTGAGCGCGGTGAGCAACTTGCCGCCGATATCGCCCTTGAGATCGATGCGGCCGACAATGTCGATCCTGACGCCGCGCGCGAGCGCCCGGTCAACAGCTTGGGCAAGCTTGGGCGTCAGGTTGAGGTAGGGATTGACGATCTGGATATGGTGCTGGGCCGCATCGACCAGCTCGACGAAATAGTCTTCCAGCGCGTGGCCATCCTCGTAGGGCACCGAAATGAAGTGCCGCGCCCTGCCTGACGGCCGGGCGCCGTCGGACCGGACCGGAATGGAGAAGGGTCGCGCCAGATTGGTGTCGGCGTCGCGCAGCCACTCTGTCGAAAGGTGCGCGGCGAGCGTTTCGACCGTGGCCGGATCGGCGAACTCGATGTCGAAGTCGCTCCAGTTCGAATAGTAGTTCAGCGAGAGCCCGTCGGTCTTGCCGTATTGCTCAAGATCGGGATAGCGCGACAGATCGATCGGCTGGTGGAACAGGAAGCCGTCATGGATGTTGCGGCCGCCGATGATGGCGCGTGAGCGCCCGGGATCGTCCGCAAGCGTTGCCAGCATCTTGACATGATGGACCTTGTGCAGCTGTGAAATCTGCTCGTCGATCGGCGCGCCCCGGTCCGCCCGCCAGCGATATTCCTGCAGCTCGACATTGGGGAATTCGGCTGCCAGCCGATGCAGCAGGGCATCGTCCTTATCGCGCTCCAGCACATCGGTGACCATGATGCGCACCTTGGTGCCGAGGGCCGCATGATGACGGATCAGCCGTTCGATGATCCGGCCTGAGAAGTCGGCCTTGAACTCCAGCGACGACAGATAGATCAGCTTCAGTCTTGGCGCCCTGGAGAAGTCGAGCGGGAGCTCCGGGTCGCCCTTGTCGATGGCGCTGTCGGACAGCGGCGCTCCCATCAGCGCCTCGACCTTGGCGTTGAAGCCGTCGCGCGACTTGCGCAGCAGGCGCGGCTTTCCGATCGGCAAGGCACAGGTCTGCGACAGCCAGCGGCTGGCATAGAAGGCGCGGCTGAGAGCATCGAGGCCGGTGGGGTTGGGCGTCGGGCAACGCTCGTAGCGGCTGTCGAAGGCGGCGAGAGCCGGATCGGCGCTCTCTTCGCGCCGGATGGTGAGCGGCGCGCCGACCGGGGCAAGGCTGGAGCGGATTTTTACGCTGCAGCGGTTCAGGCTTTCACTTGGGAACAGGCTGACAGTGTCGTCTTCACCCGACAGGCGAAAGTGAAATGCCGTGCCCGTGGCGATGGTGCGTGAACCGCCGCCGACACGGATCGCAAGCGTGCCGTCGCAGGTGCCCTCGATGTCGGCGGGTTGCTTGCCAGCCTGGCGCAGCACGATCTCGATGCTGCGCGCCTGCAGGCCGGAGAAATCGAAAGTCTTGGGTTCCGAGGGCCGTGCTGCCGCATCGATGTAGAGCGTCTGCCGCGACACCCGCCAGCGGCCGTCGAAACGGCCGTCGCCACTGCTGGCGCCGGCCGGCGGCAGATGCGTTTCGGCAACCGGCCCGGCCAGTTGCTGCAGCGTCCGGTAGGTCGCCTGGAAATCGCTGTTGTGGATTTCATAGCGGTCATGGCCGAAAGGGCCGGTGCCATTGGCGCGGTCCATGGCGCCAAGCTGGTGGTGGGCGAGCAGCGCCAGGAACCGTTTTTCGTAGTCGCTCGTGCCGGCGCCACCGAAAAACTGCGCGGCGGCGATCTGCGGCCCAGCTGTCTCGGCCGAGAGCGAGGGTCGCGCGCAAGCGCTCTGATTTTGCAGGAGATCGCAGACATTGCGGCCTGTACCGGCACAGCCGGCAAGGACAGCCAGTCCGAAAAGAATGATGGCGATGGATGCGCGGCCCTTCACCCGGCCACTCCGGTCTTCAGGGCGCTCAATTGCGCCGGATCGCGCGGCGGCATGAAGCCCTGCGGGAAGACCTTGCAGACGGGGATGGCGAAGGTGGCGATCAGCAGTTCGGCCTCGCCGCGCATTTTTCGCGGCGCTGTCTTGTCGTCGCGGATCGCTTCCGCCGAGGCGACGAGGGCGCCGTCGCAGTCGCAATGGTTGTGGCGGGCGATGTAGCAGGCGTCATGCGTCTGGCAGGCCGCGTCGAGGCGGTTCGCCGGCCGGGCCGACAGGTCGCCGGTGCGGGTGCCGGGGCCGCAATAATTGCCGAAGACGAAAGGCGAAGGCCGCGCCATGGCGTAGCGGATCGGTTTGGGCAGTTCGGCCTCCGGGACCTTCGTCCACGGATTGGCGCATGCGGAAACGAAAAGCAGCGGCAGGATGGCAAGAACGGCTCGCATGTCTATTCGCGCCAGCTTTCTGAAGGACTTCCCGCCCGGCGACCCTGTCTCGTGGCCGGTGACCGCTGATGCCACACTGGCCGGTTTTGTGGCAAGGAAAAGGCGGTGTGTCTCGCCCGATTGTGATATGCGGGGGAGCGCAACCTACCCGAGCGTTATCTCCGCCTGGCATTTCGCGAGCACCAGTGATGCGTTTCTGCTTTCTGCCAACGGCTGTCGGGCTTCTGGTCTACGCCTCCGCCGCAAACGCCGCAGACAAGACCGTCCACGACCAGGAGAACGGTTTTTCGCTGACCTTTCCAGTGGAATGGCTCAATGAGCCGCTTTCCGACGAAGAGATAAGGCTGAGCGTAAAATCCGCCGATCTCACCTGCATGGTATCGGCCTCGCTTTACATTAAATCGGCTCAAGACGCGCAATCCGATACACGCAAATTCATGGAGGGCTGGTCCATAGACAATTGGAAGAAGACAATAGGCAGTTCATTCAGCACGGCCGACTTCACCAATGACAAACTTGCAAGATTTCCTGACGACTATCCTGTTCGCCTTGCCGACGTGGACTTCACGGTGCGCGGCGAGAATACCATCTATTATGGCCATTCCAGATTTGCGTTTTCAGTCCGAGGCCCGCGCTACGGCTATGTGAATTGCACCGTCATGGCCGAGAGTGCCGAGCAAGTGGCGCAGATGTGGGCGCCGCTGGCGGGCAAGGCTGAGCGTGTGGTCAATTCGTTCATTCTGGACCCGCCCTGACCCGCTCATTGCGTTTGCCGGCTTGTGTAATCAGGTGAACAGGCCCCGCTCCCGCTCAACCGCTTTGGTGATGAATGCGGCGACGATCTGGACACGGCGCAACGGCCTCACCGATTCGTGATAAACCAGCCAGTAGGCGCGACGGATCGGCGCGACCACATCGACGGACATCAATTCCGGCATCGAGCGGGCGACGAAGGTGTGCAGGATGCCGATGCCGGCGCCCGAGCGCACCGCCTCGGCCTGCCCGAGTGCCGAGGAAATGGCGAAGCTGGTGCGCCAGTCCGCGCTGAATTCGGCCGCATAGTCCAGCGAGGGGCTGACGATGAGGTCGGGCACGTAGCCGATGAGCGTGTGCTGGCCTAGTTCGCCCGCTGTTTTGGGCAGGCCATGCACTTCGACATAGGCGCGCGAGGCAAACAGGCCCAGCGAATAGTCGACCAGCTTTCCCGCCACCAGCCGGCCTTCGGTCGGCCGCTCGACGGTGATGGCGATGTCCGCCTCGCGACGCGACAGGGAGAAGGAGCGCGGTACCGGCACGAGCTGGATCGTCAGCTCGCGGTGCAGGGCGGTCAGCGCGCCAAGCCGCTTGGCCAGGAAAGCGACGCCAAAACCGTCCGGCGCGCCGATGCGCACCGTGCCGGAGACATCGTCGCCTTCGCCTGATACGGTCGAGCGCGCGGCGATCATGTCGCCCTCCATGCGCTCGGCAATGTCGAGAAAGCGCTCGCCGGCCGGCGTCAGCTCGCTGCCGGTGGTCAAGCGGCGAAACAGCTTTGTCCGCAGCGCATCCTCAAGTGCAGCGATGCGGCGTGAGACGGTGGCGTGGTTCAGCTCCAGCCGCTTGGCGGCGCCAAGGATCTGGCCGGCACGCGCCACGGCAAGGAAGATGCGGACGTCATCCCAGTTCATGGGGATGGTCCGGATGACAATTATCGACGCTGCGGTCTGTCGCGAAGGAACTCAATCTCTCAATCCGTATAGCAGCAATTGCATCCCACCATTTGCGGGAATTGATGCTCACCCGTCAACCGTTACCTATTTTCCGCACAACGGTTGCGTTCTCCGTCGCGTTGCCATCCGCCGGCCAAAGGCGGACAATGCTGCATCACAAACAAAGGGAGAGAAATCATGATCGACTACGGTCATTTCATCGGCGGCAAGCATGTCGCCGGGACCAGCGGCCGCAAGCAGGATGTCATGCAGCCGATGGACGGTTCCGTGCGCGGTACGGTGGCGCTGGCCTCGCAGGCGGAACTTCGCGCGGCTGTCGAGAATGCCAAGGCGGCGCAGCCGAAATGGGCGGCGACCAACCCGCAGCGCCGCGTGCGCGTGCTGATGAAGTTCCTCGAACTGGTCGCCCGCGACTATGACGAACTGGCCGACATCCTGGCGCGCGAGCACGGCAAGACGATCGCCGACGCCAAGGGCGACATCCAGCGCGGCCTCGAAGTGGTCGAAGTCTGCATCGGCGCGCCGCACATGATGAAGGGTGAATTCACCGACGGCGCCGGCCCCGGCATCGACGTCTATTCGATGCGCCAGCCGCTCGGCGTCGTTGCCGGCATCACGCCGTTCAACTTCCCCGCGATGATCCCGCTGTGGAAGATCGCGCCGGCCATCGCCTGCGGCAACGCCTTCATCCTGAAGCCGTCGGAGCGCGATCCGGGCGTGCCGATGCGCATTGCCGAACTGTTTCTCGAAGCCGGCCTGCCGGCGGGCATCCTCAACGTCGTCAACGGCGACAAGGACGTGGTCGACGCTATCCTCGACGATCCCGACATCAAGGCCATCGGCTTTGTCGGCTCGACGCCGATCGCCCACTACATCTATTCGCGCGGCACGGCCGCCGGCAAGCGCGTGCAGTGCTTCGGCGGCGCCAAGAACCACATGATCATCATGCCCGACGCCGACATGGACCAGACCGTCGATGCGCTGATCGGCGCAGGCTACGGCTCGGCCGGCGAACGCTGCATGGCGATCTCGGTGGCCGTGCCTGTCGGCAACGACACCGCCAACCGGCTGATGGAAAAGCTGATCCCGCGCGTCGAAAGCCTGAAGGTCGGCCCATCGACTGATTCCTCCGCCGATTTCGGTCCGCTGGTGACAGCGCAGGCCCTGGAGCGGGTCAAGGGCTATGTCGACACCGGCGTCAAGGAAGGCGCCAAGCTGGTCGTCGACGGCCGCGGCTTCTCCATGCAGGGCTATGAAGACGGCTACTATATGGGCGGCTGCCTGTTCGACAACGTCACCGCGGACATGCGCATCTACAAGGAAGAGATCTTCGGGCCGGTGCTTTCGGTGGTGCGCGCGCCGACCTATGAAAGCGCGATCAAGCTCGCCAACGACCACGAGATGGGCAATGGCGTCGCCATCTTCACCCGTGACGGCGATGCCGCGCGCGATTTCGCCTCGCGGGTCCAGGTCGGCATGGTCGGCATCAATGTGCCAATCCCGGTGCCGATCGCCTATTACACGTTCGGCGGCTGGAAGGCGTCTTCCTTCGGCGACCTGAACCAGCACGGCCCGGACGCGTTCCGCTTCTACACCAAGACCAAGACGGTGACGTCGCGCTGGCCGTCCGGCATCAAGGACGGTGCGGAGTTCGTCATTCCGACGATGAACTGAGCCAGAGGTTCTCTGCGCGTCCCGGCCCTCGGCTTCGGGCGCGCGGTGAACCGATCCCGATTCGAAAACTTCGAACAAAAACTCGGGCTCGAACCCGGGTTTTTGCCTCCGGTCAAGTCGTTACTTGCTTGAACGCTAATGTGATGGAACCAAGCGGCAGCCATCATCTTAGGTTTGCAGTCCTGCCGCGACGGGGTGCGGCAGATCAACCCAATGGCGCTGGCGACAGCTTCGGGGATCTCGTTGGCGCAAGGAGGTGTCAGATGACACGTCTTGTGGCGATGTTATTCTTCGCGGCCGTTTCCGCGTTTCCCGTTGTTCCGGCGCTGGCGGAGCAATGCGCGGCCCGTGCGGATATGATCAAAGCGCTCGGGGAAAAATTCCACGAAAGCGAGACGGCGCGCGGCCTGGTCAACCCGAGCGTGATTCTCGAGATATTCGTCTCCGACCAAGGGACCTGGACGATTCTTGCCACCGATACGCATGGTCAGAGCTGCGTCATCACGGCGGGCGAAGGCTGGGACCGTCCGTTGACGGCGGCGGCTGCCTTGCCAGGGACCTGACTCGAGCTTCGAGGAAGCGTCGGCGCGAAGCGCACCGGAGATAAAAGACGTTCAGCGCGTTGCGGCCGTCTCGGCATGGCCGCGCAGCAGCGCCATGAGGCGTTTGGCATCCTTGGCCGCAGCCTCCTCGTCGCCGTCGAGGATCGAGCGGATCAGCGCGACATGGTGCTCGGCGGATTCGGCAAGGCCGGTGTCGGCCTTGTAGCGGAACCAGAAGCGGCGGCTGTGGGTCTGCAAAGGGGCGGCCAAGCGGGCGGCGAATGGATTGTCGGCGGCCAGCGCCAGTGCTTCGTCAAGCGCCTTGTCGGCCTGGATGAAGGCAAGCACGTTGCCCGAGATCACCGCTTTCTGCATGGCGAGCGCCGCTTCGTGAAACAGGTCGGCGGCCTCGCGGGTGACGAAGCGGGCGGCCGAGCGGGCGAGCACAACCTCGACGCCACGACGTGCGTCGAGCACACGCAGCCAGTCACCGGGATGGAGCGCAGCGATCGCGATGCCGGCGCGCGGCCTGATGTCGAGCAGCCCTTCCCAGGCCAGCCGCTGGATCGCCTCGCGCACCGGTGTCCTGCCAAGTCCGAGCCTGTCGATCAGGGCGCCCTCGGTGACGAAGCTTGCCGGGGCGAGTTCGAGCGTGACGATCATGTGCTCGAGCACATGGTAGGCCCTGGTCGCGGCCGGCTCGGTCGGGGTGCTTGCGGCCATGGATATCAAATGCGCTCTCCTGATATATCTTTAATATATCATAGGGGAATCCGCATTGACAGCGGGTTTGTTAATAGATATACCGCTGATATATCAGATGGAGAGATGATCATGTGGACCGGAGTTTTTCCTGCCGTCACGACCAAATTCACTGCCGATGATCGTCTCGATCATGCCGAGATGGAGCGCTGCTTCAGCCTGCAGATGGAGGCCGGCTGCGACGGCATCATCGTCTGCGGATCGCTCGGCGAGGGGCCGATGCTGTCTGCCGACGAGAAGATCGAGGTGCTGAAGACCGCACAGAAGGTCGCCGGCAAGAAGCCGGTGCTGCTGACCGTCAACGAGGCCGGCACACGCGAGGCGGCCAGCATCGCCAAGCGCGCGAGCCGGGAAGGCGCCAACGGCCTCATGGTCGTGCCGAGCCCGATCTACCACACCAATGCGGAAGAAACGGTCGCTGCGCTGCGCGCGGTCGCCGAGGCGGGCGACCTGCCGGTCATGATCTACTCCAACCGGCTTGCTTATCGCGTCGACGTCAGCGTCGACCAGATGGAGGAACTGGCGTCGGACAAGCGCTTTGTCGCGATCAAGGAATCTTCTGACGACATCCGCCGGTCCACCGAGATCATCAATCGCCTGGGCGGCCGCTACGACCTGTTCACCGGCGTCGACAATCTGGCCTTCGAGGCGCTGTCGGTCGGCGCCATCGGCTGGGTGGCCGGACTGGTCACCGCGTTTCCACGGGAGACCGTCGCCATCTACCAGCTGATGAAGCAGGGCCGCCGCGAAGAGGCGCTCGCCATCTACCGCTGGTTCCGGCCGCTGCTCGATCTCGACGTCTCGACCTATCTGGTCCAAAATATCAAGCTTGCCGAAGTGTTCGCGATCAACACAAATGACCGCGTGCGCATGCCGCGCCAGCCGCTGTCTGGCGATCGCCGCAAGACTGTCGAGAAGATCGTCAAGGATGCGCTCGCGGTTCGGCCGAAACTGCCGCAGTTCTGAGGAAAGGTATATGCCGTCCCGGATCCATCTCAGGCGCGTCGAAAGCGATGGGGATTGGGCGGCATATCACCATATTCGCAAACGCGTTCTTTGGGAGGGCCGGGGTTTGGATGGCTATGACGAACGGCATCCCGACGATCGTCTTGCGGGCAATCATCCGTTGCTCCTCATGCGCGACGACGCGCCGGTAGGGACCGCGAGACTGGATGTTGCCGGTCCCCGCCTCGGCATCGTCAGGCTTGTTGCCATCGAACCGGATCTGCAGCGGCACGGCTTGGGCCGGATTCTTATGCGGGAGCTCGAGACCTACGCACACCGCCTCGGTTTGGAGCAGCTTGAAGTCAATGCCGCCAGGGAAGCAGAAGGGTTTTATCAAAGCCTCGGTTGGGCGCTCGTCCAGTCCGACCGGAAAAACCCGCTGATGACAAAAGCTCTCAACCCTGGAGACTTTCCGTCGTGACGGCACCAGCCCGGATGTTGGACGTTGCTATCGTCGGTGGCGGTATCATCGGCATCTGCGCCGCTGCGTCTCTCGCCGAGGCGGGGCGCAAGGTCACGATCTTCGACCGCACCGGCATCTGCGAGGAGACGAGCTCCGGCAATGCCGCCGCCTTCGCCTTCTCCGACGTGCTGCCGCTGGCACACAAGAACATGATGCGGCAGCTGCCGAGATGGCTGGCCGATCCGCTTGGCCCGCTCAGCATCCCGCCCGCCTACCTGCCGAGGCTTCTGCCCTGGCTGATCCGCTTCTGGCGCGCCGGTGCGCCGGGGAAATACGAGGCGAGCCTTGCCGCTCAGGCGGGCATGATGAAGCTGGCCGAGGCGGAGTGGATGGGCCTGCTCGATCGCTCCGGCACGCGCTCGATGCTGCGCGAGGACGGCTCGCTCGAGCTCTACGAAAGCGAAGCCGAATTTCAGGCCGGGCTGCCCGGCTGGGCGGCGCGTGAGCGTTTCGGCATCGGCTTTCGCCATGTCGAAGGGGAGGAGCTGGCGCGTTTGCAGCCGGGCCTTTCGCCGCGCTTCATCAAAGGCACGTTCGTGCCGGGATGGAAGACGGTCGCCGACCCGAAACTGCTGGGCAAGGCGGTGTGGGCCTATGCACAGGCCAAGGGCGCCCGATTTGAGCTGGCCCGGATCAGCCAAGTCGCGGCGGATCAGGATGGTGCGACGCTGACGTTGGCAGACGGCACCACAAGCCAGGCGCGACACCTTGTCGTCGCCGCCGGCGCATGGTCGCATCTGCTGGCGCGGCAGCTCGGCGATCGCATTCCGCTGGAGACCGAGCGCGGCTACAACACCACGTTGCCGACGAGTGCCTTCGACGTGAAGCGGATGCTGATCTTCTCCGGCCATGGTTTCGTCGTCACGCCGCTCGAAACAGGCCTGCGCGTCGGCGGCGCCGTTGAACTGGGCGGCATCGAGCGGCCGCCCAATTACAACAGGTCGAAGGCGCTGCTGCAGAAGGCGCAGAAATTCCTGCCGGGGCTCGATCCCTCGGGCGGGCGCGAATGGATGGGGTTCCGTCCCTCGCTGCCGGATTCAGTGCCGGTCATCGGCGGCGCGCCGGGAAGGCGGTCGGTGATCTATGCCTTCGGCCATGGCCATCTCGGCCTGACCCAGGCAGCAGCCACCGGACGGTTGATCCGGGATCTTGTCCTGGGGCAGACTCCACCGATCGATCTGGCCCCCTTCAGTCCGCAACGATTTTGATTTTTTCGGGTTTTTGATTTTCGAGGAGCGTCATGGCCAAGAAATCCTTCTTCTGCATAGACGGCCACACCTGCGGCAATCCGGTGCGGCTGGTCGCTGGCGGCGGCCCGCTGCTACAGGGCGCGACGATGATGGAGCGGCGTGCGCATTTTCTGGCCGAGTATGACTGGATACGCACCGGCCTGATGTTCGAGCCGCGCGGCCATGACGTGATGTCCGGTTCGATCCTCTATCCGCCGACGCGCGAGGATTGCGACATCGCCATCCTGTTCATCGAAACCTCCGGCTGCCTGCCGATGTGCGGCCATGGCACGATCGGCACGGTGACGATGGCCATCGAGCACGGGCTGATCAAGCCGAAGACGCCGGGCGTGCTCAGGCTCGACACGCCGGCCGGGCTGGTCATCGCCGAATACAAACAGGTCGGCGACTATGTCGAGGAGGTGCGCATCACCAATGTGCCGTCCTTCCTCCATGCCGAAGGGCTGACGGTCGAATGTCCTGGGCTCGGCGAAATCACCGTCGATGTCGCTTATGGCGGCAATTTCTACGCCATCGTCGAGCCGCAGGAGAACTATCGCGACATGGCCGATTATTCGGCGGGCGACTTCATCGCCTGGAGCCCGGTGGTGCGCCAGCGGCTCAACGAGAAATATTCCTTCGTGCATCCGGAAAATGCTGGCATCAACCGGCTGTCGCACATGCTGTGGACCGGTGCGCCGACGGTGGATGGGGCGGATGCCCGCAATGCCGTGTTCTACGGCGACAAGGCGATCGACCGCTCGCCCTGCGGCACCGGCACCTCGGCGCGCATGGCACAGCTTCATGCCAGGGGCAAACTCAAGGCCGGCGACAGCTTCGTCCATGAATCGATCATCGGTTCGCTGTTCAAGGGCAAGGTCGAAAAGGATGTCACCGTCGCCGGCAAACCGGCCATCATCCCCTCGATCGGCGGCTGGGCGCGGATGACCGGACTGAACACCATCTTCATCGACGACCGCGACCCGTTCGCGCACGGATTTGTTGTCAAGTGATGGGAATCCTGACCTTGCGGAAAGCGGCAGCCTGAAAAACGGATCGTGCCAAAAACGCAAGGATTCCTTTCATCACCTAATCTTGACGGTGATTTCTTCGAAACGGAGCGCATGATGCGGTCGAATCGTCAAAGACATTGCGTTATGCCAATGGTAGGGTCCGCGATAGTCCAGGGGCCGGATGATGGAAAACGGGCAATCGGACAGCGTGTTTCGAAAACACGCATGACGATTGAAAAATGACGTTGCAATCCGGGCTCGAAACTTTACGACTAGGGGAAATACGAAAAGGAATGCGTCTGCATGGGCGACATTCCAGGGGAGCCATGTACACATGCAGTACTTTGTCCAGCAGCTTATCAACGGGCTGACGCTGGGATCGATCTATGGGCTGATCGCGATCGGCTATACGATGGTCTACGGCATCATCGGCATGATCAATTTCGCCCATGGCGACATCTTCATGGTGGGTGCCTTCACGGCGCTGATCGTCTTCCTCGCCCTTGGCGCGCTGTTCTATTCGGTGCCGGTTGTGCTGGCGCTGCTGATCATGATGATCGTGGCGATGCTGCTCACCAGCCTCTACAACTGGACGATCGAAAAGGTCGCCTACCGGCCGTTGCGCGGTTCGTTCCGGCTGGCCCCGCTGATCACCGCCATCGGCATGTCGATCGCGCTGTCGAACTTCGTCCAGGTGACGCAGGGCCCCCGCAACAAGCCGATCCCGCCGATGGTCAGCCAGGTTTACAACATCAACGGCATCAGCGTGTCGCTGAAGCAGATCATCATCGTCGTCGTCACGGCGCTGCTGCTGGCGCTGTTCTGGTATCTGGTCAACAAGACCTCGCTCGGGCGAGCGCAACGGGCCTGTGAGCAGGACCGCAAGATGGCGGCGCTGCTCGGCATCGATGTCGACCGTACCATCTCGATCACCTTCATCATGGGTGCGGCCCTTGCCGCGGTCGCCGGCACTTTGTTCCTGATGTATTACGGCGTCATTGCCTTCTCGGATGGCTTCACGCCGGGCGTGAAAGCCTTCACGGCGGCGGTGCTGGGCGGCATCGGTTCGCTGCCGGGCGCGGTGGTCGGCGGGCTTATGATCGGCTTCATCGAGAGCATGTGGTCGGCCTATTTCTCGATCGACTACAAGGACGTCGCGGCGTTCTCGATCCTGGCCATTGTGCTGATCTTCCTGCCTTCCGGCATATTGGGCCGGCCAGAAGTCGAAAAGGTCTGAGACCATGGCCGTCACCGTATCTCCGGAGCGCGACACCGTCGCCACCCCCATGCAGCGCGCGTTGCGCGAGGCGCTTTATGCGGCTGCCATATCGTTCGGCCTGTTCGTGCTGTTCATCGGCCTGAAGACCGGTCAGAACATTTCCAATGAACTGGTCCTGACGACGCGCTGGGGCCTGCTTGCCGTGGTGGTGATCGCCACGGCCACCGGGCGCTTCCTCTATGTCGCTTATGGCCAGCCCTTCCTGGCCAACCAGAAGATCACCGACGTCGCCACCGGCCTGCTGCCGGCCAGTGTGGCGTCACGCTTCTTCCAGTTGCCGGCCTTCATCGTGGCCCTGGTCGCGGCGGTGTTGTTGTTTGCGGTCAACAGCTCTCTCGTTGGATGGGTGGGAGCCGAGCCGGCTGGCTATCTGCAATTCCTGCGCGCCTTGGCGGTCATCTATGTGCTGGCCTGCGTGATCTATTATTTCCGGGGTTTCATCCATGCCAACTTCACCAAACTCGGC
>NZ_JAIUGZ010000024.1:0-77293 GCF_020164875.1 Mesorhizobium sp. CO1-1-8
ATCCGGGTCGGCGACGGCACCAGTGCAGGCGCCGGCTACACGGCCACGATCGCTTCCGCGCTCACCGGCGGCTCGCAGCTGGTCAAGACCGATCTCGGCACCCTGGTGCTGAGCGGCACCAACAGCTACACGGGCGGTACGGCGATCAATGGCGGCACGCTGCGGGTCTCATCCGACGCCAATCTCGGCGATGCGGCAGGCGGGCTCTCCTTCAATGGCGGCACCCTCAACACCACGACAAGCTTTGCCAGCAGCCGCGCCGTCGATGTCCTTGGCCAGGGCACGCTCTTGACGGATGCCAGCACCACGCTGACGCTCAACGGGGTGCTCTCCGGCGCGGGCGCGTTGACCAAGGGCGGCGCCGGCACGCTGGCGCTGACGGCCGACTCGTCCGGATTTACAGGTACCGCGGTGATTGGCGGCGGCACGCTCAACGTCTCGGGCAGTCTGTGCGGCGACGTCAACGTACTTTCCGGCGGGCGCCTCGAAGGCACCGGCACGGTCTGCAATACCACCAATGCGGCGGGCGGCGTGATCGCAGCCGGCAATCCGGGTGTGCCCGGCACGCTCACCATTGCGGGCAACTATACCGGCAATGGCGGCACGCTGGAGATCGAGACCGTGCTCGGGGGCGATGCCTCAGCCACCGACCGGCTGGTCGTCACCGGCAACACCGCCGGCACCACCACGCTCAAGGTGGCCAATCTCGGCGGCGGCGGCGCACAGACGGTGGAAGGCATCAAGATCATCGAAGTCGGCGGCACGTCGGCCGGCACCTTCTCGCTTGCCGGCGACTATGTCTTCCAGGGCGACCAGGCAGTGATCGGCGGCGCTTATGCCTACCGGCTCTACAAGAATGGCGTGAGCACGCCCGATGACGGCGACTGGTATCTGCGCTCGGCACTCACCACCCCCGACAACCCGCCAAGCCCGCTCTACGCTCCAAGCGCGCCCCTCTACGAGGCCTATGAAGGCGTGCTGCAGACCTTCAACGAACTCGGGACCTTGCAGCAGCGCATCGGCAACAGGTCGTGGGGCGAGGGCGCGACGCCGGAAGGTGCTGATGTCCCCGGTCAGGGTCCGGTCGACGGCAAGGCCATCTGGGCCCGCATCGAGGCGGCGCACGCCAAGCTCGATCCGAAGACATCGACCACCGGCACCGACTACAACGTGACGACCTGGAAGTTCTATGCCGGCGTCGACGGCCTGCTGCATGAGAACGAGGCCGGCGTGCTGATCGGCGGGATCACGGCCCACTACGGCACCGCTTCAGCGGACATATCCTCGATCTTCGGCACAGGCTCGATCGCAGCCACCGGCTACGGCGTCGGCGGCACGCTGACCTGGTTCGGCAACAGCGGCTTCTATGTCGACACCCAGGCGCAGGCGACCTGGTACGACAGCGATATCCGCTCCGCCACGCTCGGCACACTTGCCGATGGCAATAACGGCTTCGGCTATGCCCTCAGCATCGAGAGCGGCCAGAAGATCGCACTGTCCAGCAAGTGGTCGCTGACACCGCAGGCGCAGCTTGCTTACTCCGACGTCCGCTTCGACTCGTTTACCGATAAGTTCGGTACGGTCGTTTCACCCGGCAGCGGCGACAGCCTGATCGGCCGTCTCGGCCTGTCGGCGGACTATGAGGACCAGTGGGCGGATGCGGCGGGGCAGGTCAGCCGCACGCATGTCTATGGTATCGCCAACCTCTATTACGACTTCCTCGACGGAACCGATGTCGATGTCTCAGGCGTGAAGCTGGTCAGCCAAAACCAGTCTCTGTGGGGTGGTGTCGGCATCGGCGGCTCGCTCGACTTCGCCGACGGCAAATACGCCGTCTTCGGCGAGGCGACGGCAAAGACCAGTTTGGAGAAGTTCGGCGACAGCAACTCCATCGGCGCCAAGCTCGGCTTCAGCGTACGCTGGTAGGTGCGAGCCGCGCTGCACAAAAGAGATATCGGACCATCCGGGAGCAATGCACGCTTCTGGATCGATGCTTGAGAGAAACGGACAAAACATGAAGCGGAAGAATTGGGGCAGAAGCGTCCTGTTGGTGGCCACCGCGCTGCTGGTCATGGGCTTTGCCATCTCGGCGTTTGCGCAAGAGGCCAGCCTGCCAGGTGGGGCGACTTCTCTGAGAGAAGGGCATGGCGACTGGACGGTGTCCTGCAATATCACAACGCAGAACGGCGCCCCCAGCAAAGCATGCGCACTTTCACAGGAGCAGAGCGACGCGCAGTCGCGCCAGCGCGTGCTGGCCATTGAATTGCGCCCCAATGGCCAGGCCGTCCAGGGAACATTGGTGCTGCCGTTCGGCTTGGCGCTCGACCAAGGCGTGACGCTTCAGATCGACGATGGGGTCGTGCTTCCGGCGCTTCGCTTCCGCACCTGTCTTCCCGGCGGCTGCCTGGTCAATCTGAACTTCGAGGAGGACACTTTGACCGCATTGCGCAACGGAAAGAGCCTCGAGGTCAAGGTGGTCGCGGACGGCGGCAAGGAGACCAGCCTCGCGCTATCTCTCAAGGGTTTTCCCGGCGCGCTCGACAGGACAGCCGCGCTGATGCAGTAGCCATGACCATCGCGTCGAAGCTCTTGAAACGTCAGCGTTGGTAAGCCCGGGTTGAAACGAAAGCTGCGTTCCGTGTTCCACCGCAAGGATCATCGCGAAATGTACAAGCGACACCGAACCAGCAACGCCTGGGAAACCGTATTGGAGTTTGTTGCCTGCTTCTGGCCAAGCATCGTGTTTACCCTCCTGTTGATCCCGCTTTCGTGGTGGTTTTCGTGAACCATACTTGGCGACGGCCGACGACTGCCCAGGCAGAAACTGCCGTCCGGCATGCGTTTCGGTGCCTGGCCGACGCCCGCAAGGTGATGACGCGTGCGGAGTTCACAGCCTACGTGCGGGAGCATCTTGAGCAGCTTGGCGGTCGAGCCTTCGCGCTCGACATTGGCGACCTGATCGTTGAGGCTGCTATAGTCGATGTCGAATTGCCAGCGATTCGTGCGGGAAGGCAGTAACTGCCTGCGCCTGATGGCGGCCGTGGATCTCAATTTTATGAACGCAATCGGCGAAACTGGAGCGTACCGCGACCGTTCGCGCGCTGGAAGGCGGCAGGCGAGTGCTATCGCCGATCTGCGGGGCAACATCGTCGCGCGCGCCGAATGGATGGAGCGCAACCGGGCTTCGGACCATCAGGCCACAGAATTTCACCCGCCGGCTGGACGAGCTTCGGCAGGACTTCGGCGCCGTGTACGGCACGCGTGACGTGATCCAGGACATAAAGGAGATCGAGCAACTGCGGCGAGAGAGGTCGACGGGGCAATGAAACGGTCAAGGTGCGCAACAAAAAGCCCGCCGAAGCGGGCTCTAAGAGCTTTCTGTGTTGGCGTAGCGAATCATTTTTCGCGAATTTTTTTGACCTCTGCCTCAAGCGTCCGTTTGAATACGCGCGAGGCAAGTCCTGCGGTCTTCCTGGTGGCCTGCTCAAGGGAACGCTTCTGCTCAACAAGCGACACACTCGACTGCGGCCGGCCGCTCCCACCTGTAGCGGCCTGTCTGCGCTCAAGCATTGTGGTCATTTCGCTTCCTCCGACGTTGCAACGCCATTATGGTCATGAAAATACGCGTTGACAAAGCGAAGGTTGCGATCAGCGCTAAAATAATGTTTCCGCTTAATCCATATAAACCCGTCACCTTTGGAAATCACTGCAACATCAATGGCGCCGCCAACTGTTTCAAGTTCGCGGGACACTTTTCGTTGAAGAGAAGTCAAGCTGACCAACGCCTCAGCGACGTTGGCCAGTTCGTCCTTTGGGAGGCCTTCGACCATCTCTATGATCGGATTTGCGAATCGATCGCGACGGTGGCGTTCGTGCGACTCCCAAAAAGTTTGGATTGCCGCGTCCCGAGCAGATGCAAATGCAGGGGCAAGGGCGTCGATTTGATCGTCGGTGTGACCAAGTGCCCTTGCCGCATTCAATGCGCTGTCAAATACCAGTTGGCCGATGCTGCCGTGCAGGAGCATTGCATATGACGGATCAATCCCCTGCATGAATCGATCAACCATGTCGGTTTGTGCGAAGGGGATGATCACACCAGAACTTTTCCTCGTCATATCCTCTCGTTGGATTTCTAGGTACTTCAGACGTCGCGCCAGGATGCCGTCGATATCGAACGAGATGATTGACGGCAGCAGCTCCTTATCTCCGAAGCCAGCAACGACCAGGCCAGTGCATCCAGGGGATGCAAGGTTGCGGCGAATTGCCAATTCGGCAATCGGCTTCAGCTTGGGTTGGTCAGCCGCGAAGTTCTTCATCATACCACGGGAGCAATGTTGACCGATTTGATCGCCGATGCGTCCGTCAATTTGACCCCATTCGTCATCTGAGAGGAAGACCGGCGCATTCTCCAGCGTTTCGGTATACTCGCGGATGAGCTCGTCGAGCGACGAGCTGAATTCGTCAGGGCTGCGCGAGCTCCTATACGCTTGCGACACTATCTGGTCGATCCAGGATTGAGCGATCGATATTGCAGTCGCATCTTCGTCTGCTGCCGTGAAATTGAAAAAGGTCAGAAGAAATTTGAGAAGGTCGTCGGCCCAGTCAAAGACAGTGGCAAATTTGGCTTGTTGCCGCTGCCTGCGATATTCCTTGATGATGGTTTCCCAAGGAAAGCCAACGAACTCTGCGTTTCCGTAAATCATCGCCCCGACGGGCTCCGTTTTAGACAGATTGAACAACTTATTTACCGTGTCGAATGTTTTTTGCTTCCCTCCCCGGCTAAACGTAACCTTACTGTCTGCCGCTAAAGCTACAGCAGACTTGTTTAATATCGCTATTTCTGCAGTCACTTAAGTATCCCCCAATCGATTCACGGTGATACTAAGCGTGATACGCAACAAGCCACAAGCACAATCGCTCCGTCCAAAGGCAGTCACGCCCGGAGGGACTTGTCAGGAGCCTTCGTCTGGCGGATTACGCAACCACCCCCACCGGTCGTTGACCTCTTGTCCCGCCAAACTTGCCCGCTACCAAGACCTCTCCGGTGGCGGGCTATTTTTTGCGGGAGTCAGGTGGGGGGCTGGGTCGGTAGTTGGCTTCATTGAGGATGCGCTGGGCCTCTTCTCGGGTAAGGCCGCACTTGCGGGCAAAGTAATCCGCCTCGGTCGCAATCTTAAGATCGGCGACAGGTTCGGTGATTGGTTTTTTGCTTCTTACCCACGGCTCGAATCATAGCATAATGCGAGCAACCGACCTACTCGCCACCCGTTAACCTATGCTGGTTGATCCAGCACGCCATGACCCTGGCCCGCTGCCGAAAGGTGGCGGGCTTTTTTGATGTGTGGTAATGGCCGCCTAAAGTGGGGGCGGGCATGCGCATATTTATCTTCGCGGCAGTGATCCTGGTGTTTATGGCGGCCGGCTTTTGGCTCACCGCCGAGCTCGTGATGCGATCAGCTTGATGGCTACTCGACGCGAGTGCAATCTGACCGCAGGCGATTGACAAGACTGGCATGTGCAGGGCAGTTTGGGTAAAGCGAGGAGCACCATTTTGAAGAAACCTATGAGAAGCCTGTTCTAACCAGGCGCGAACGTTTGTCGGCTGTGACGGCCGCCCCTCCTTCGTCGATCACCGTCACAGGCCCGCTCGACTAATCAAAAGATTTGCCTTCACCAAAAGCCCGCTGGCTCCGGCCGGCGGGCTCTTTGTGCTAAGGTCTTGGAACGGCAAAAGTCTCAAAGCACCGCTTTCGCTGCTTTTAGAGGAACAAGGATCCCGCTCCCCGTATTGGTTGCCTTGCCGGGTTCCAAGGCTCGGCCGCCCTTATATCCTTAGGGGCGGCCGCCTTTGCCGGGAATGGGGCGGCGGGCTTTTCCGTGAAACCAAAGATCATTCTGTAAGTTGGTTCAAAGGAGGAGCCAATGAAAAAGGATGGCGATGGACGACGTGTGGACGAGGGCAATCAGCAACTGCTTGCCCGACGTTTGTCTGAAGAGGTCGGCATTTCAGAACCTGATGCGCGCGGTCTGATCAAGCTTATCGGCACGGACTGGAATTCGCTGTTGCGCGAAGCTCGGTTTTTGAAACCTCATTGAAGTCCGCCGCCTATTGGGGCGCCGGCGGCGGACCTGTCCAAGCGGCTACATCCTTGGGAATCGACCGCTCATAGGGCTAATGAGCCACTTGGAGGCCAGTTCCATAGATTTTGGCAGCGGGCAGTTTAGTGAGCAGCGGCAAGAGCATGCGACCTCCGCTTTCCGCCTAGGCCATCAGGCGTAATTGTAGCCATGCCATTGTCTGGTATCCTATGGAGTCTGGTCATTAGGCCCACCCTCGTGCCCAGCTATGGTCGGCACGGTCACATACCGATGCTTCGGCACAGGCGCCCCATATAGCCAACGGCCCTAAGAAGGCGTAGGGTGTTCTGGTCGTCTGTGCACAAAACGCCGGCAATCGGACGCTTGAAAGAGAACATCAGGCTTTCGCCCCAACGGGAAGGAAGGCCATTGTCCACCGACCGCGCCAGCGAGCTTCAGTCCGCCAAGGAAAGGCACGCCAACTGGCTTGTGGACAAAACCGGGATCACCCTCAGCCAAGCACGAGAGCTTATCGAGTTGCTAGGGCTAGCCAGTCTGCCCTCGCTATTGCGCGAAGCTGTCTTGCTGAAAAAGAGCACTTAGCCCTAGGCACGAGGTCAGGCAAATGTCGTAGCGGCAAGCACGATGATCCCGATGACTGCCGAAGCCATGACGACGATCATGGCGACCTCGAACGGCCCTCCGCCGTTCCCTACGCGACCCGCCATTTTGAGCCTCCCCCGGTCGTTCCCATCTCCAAAGGAAAGACCAAAATCGGCACCAGCGGAATCACCTATGTTAATGGGAGTAAAAAGGCCTCCTACGCGCTGTCGCCGACCACCCCAGGACCACCATCAGAGGAACCTAATATCCCTCAGTGACTTGTGTCGGGATGAGCACGCGCGGCGTCAATTTTCTCGACAAGTGGCTGAACAGCAATGTGTCTGGCCTGGCCAGTTCAGACGTGATTTCGGTAGCCGAGGCAATTCAAAAGCTTTTCGCTGACGCGAAGGCAATCGGGATCAGCAGCACTGAAATCGAAGAGGACACCGGCAGCGTCTATGAAACGGTGTTCGATGCCATAGTGCACGATGACGCCGGGCTTCCTGAATGACGCTCAATGCCGGGTTGGCGGGGCGCCATCGACCAACCCTCCGCCATCAACCATACGGGACCTGACCTGCCCACCAAATTTGATTTGAGCATTGGTCGCTTGCCAAAGAAGGTCACGAATTCGACGACATCATTGCCGGTCAGAAACCAGACCTGCATCCGCAAGCTTGGCGTATTTGTTAAACAAAGCCAGTTTCTTCGGATAAGTTATGTAAGTCAGGTGCTGGCAGCCGGAGCAACGATGTTGAGCGGCAGACTTGAACCAGCGCCCAGGCTTTACAAATCCCAAACCACATTCCGAGCAGCGGAATGTCATCTCGACCGAATGTAGATCGCTAGAAAGAGCCATTTCGCTCGTAACGCAGTTGGAACCTAGACTGTTAACCATTCAACTCTTGCTGATCATCTGAGTCAAGGACTCGGACAGATGCGTCTACTTGGCAGCCACGTTCGCTGCTGGAGGCCGCGTCTACCCTACCACCAATAGCAGTGGCTTGTGCTTGGGCTGTTCGTGCCAAATGACCTGGCGTAAGTCGCGCATGTCGACCTGCTGACCGCAATTCGGGCAGGTGTAGAAATTGTCATACTCGTCGGCCGGCTCACCATCGTGCGCCTTACCAGGGATCGGTGGTCCAAGGTCGGATAGCTTCGTCATGGCTATCAAACATTCAATTCGTCTAAAATGTTCCGGAACCATTTTAGCGCATGCTGATTGAATCGCGGCCTGTGTGAGTTCCGTGCATGCGTTTGAAGTTCATCCCGCCGATGGAGCCGGAGCTTTTCGACAGCCCGCCCGAGGGTGAGGAATGGATTCACGAGATCAAATTTGACGGCTACCGCTCCCAGCTCATCAAGGATGAAAGCGGCATCCGCGTGTTGACCAGGAGAGGGTACGACTGGACTGCACGGTACAAGGTTCTTGCCGACCAAGCCGCGGCGATCGAGGCCGACGACTTCATCATCGAAGGTGAGGCCATTGTGGTCGACGCGGCTGGACGTTCCGATTTTCATGCGCTGCAGTCGGCCGTCAGCCGTCGCGATCATTCGCAGGAATACTATCTCGTAGCCTTCGACCTGCTCCACATGAACGGCCACGACCTGCGCAACGTGCCGCTGGAGGACCGCCGCGAAATCCTGCAGGGAATAATCCAGGGTGGCGGCCGAATTCAGTTCAGTGAGGCCATGCCCGGCACGGGAGACGCGGTTTACTACCTTGCCGACCAGACTGGACAGGAAGGCATCGTCTCGAAGCGCCGGGACAGTCTCTATCGCAGCGGCCCGACGAAGAACTGGCGCAAAATCAAGTGCTACGAAGAAAAGGAGATGGTCATCATCGGTGTCCAGCGTGATTCGGGGCAAGCTGCAAGGGTGCTGATGGCCGACAACGGCCGCTATGTCGGCGCCGCCAACGTCAATTTCAGATTCGACAAACGCAAGCACCTGTGGGACCGGGTGCAGGGTAAAGTCGGCGGACCGGTGCCGAAGGGCTTGAAGAAAGACAAGGCGGAATGGCTGAAACCGGGTCTTGTCGGCCGCGTGAAGTTCCTGAAAGGTGAGGAGCAGCTACGTCACGCGAAGCTGCTGGATTACCGGGAGGAGGAATAATGGCGGTTGCCAAGAAGGATCAGGAGCGCATCGCCTATGCCTGGATGTACGGCAGTCAGGCCCGCAAGGACGGCAAGGAGCGCGCGGTGCCCGAGTACTGGCACGAACACGCTGACGCCTGGCTACAGGGCTATGACGGCGTTCCCTTGGCCGGTGAAGCCAAACCCAAGCCCATCAGCGACCAGATGGAGGCGGAGCTTGACGCCTCGGCTGTCGACCGAGATCAAGAATGATCGGCAAGAACTGGACGTTGCAATCGCTGATCGACGGCAGGATGGCCGTGACCGCTTTCTGTCACAAGGCGAGCTGCAACCACAGCAAGACCCTTCCGCTTGAGGAACTGCGCGACCGGTTCGGCCCGGACACCCCAGCGATGGAATGGGATTTGAGGCCCAAGCTCAAATGCGAAGTCTGCGGTTCGAAGGATGTCGGCCTGATCTACACGCCGGACTCGAACAAGGTTTCCGGCATGGGTCAGAACCTCTATTCGAAGGCGAAAGGCGGAACATAATCGGCAACGTGAGCTTATCGCCAAATGAGCACACGAGGCATCAACTTCCTTGACCAGTGGATCGCCAACAACGTCCCCGAGACGGCGAAGGCGGATGTCATCTCGGTCGACGAACTCACTCACAAACTTATCGCCGCCGCCAAGGCGCTCGGCATCAAGCGAATCGAGATCGACGAGGAGGTCGACCGTCTTTACCGCACGATCATCGATGCAATCGTGCATTTCGATCCTGGCGTTCCCGAATGAGCGAGCACGTCATAAAGTTCTTGTATCTGTGGTTGGAAAAGAACGATCTCCTCGATGGGCGTAAGATCGACGACGATGAGATTTCTGACTGCGCCGGGCGCCTGTTTGTGGATGCCGAGGCTGTGGGAATTAGCGAAGGCGACATAACCAGAAGTTGGGACGAGCTTCATCGACACTTGGTGGAGATCATAGGACGACGGCATCGTGCCCCTGCGGCCAAACAATAGCGCGGCTGTGTCATGACTTGACTTGTTCATGAGGTGTTCCCATTTTCGGCTTCCCTCACGTCACATGAGATGGCGCTCAAATGTGCGGACGCGTTTTTGTAAAGACCACAATTCCCGACATGGTTCGTCGGTTCGAATTCGCCCATCCGGGCGAGGTCGAGCGGCTGGGCAACAGCTTCCCCCTTTGGAACGGCGCGCCCAGCCTAACCTATCCGATCATCATCCGAGAGGAACTGTCGACGAGCATGGCCGGCTTTGTGTCGGCGCGCTGGGGCTTGGTCCCCGGTTGGGCGCGGGATGGGAGCGGACGTCCGCCGCCGGTCAATGCGCGATGCGAGACGATTGCCAGCAACGGCATGTTCAAAAAGGCCTATGCGTCCCGCCGCTGCCTGGTGCCCGTCGACGGCTATTTCGAATGGCAGAAGCTCGATGCCTCGGGCAAGAAGAAGCAGCCCTACGCCATCGCCATGAAGTCAGACGAGCCATTCGCCATGGCCGGCATATGGGAAGAATATGCCGACAAGGGGACCGGCGAACTCATCCGAACCTTTGCAATCGCCACCTGCGAGCCGAATGATCTGATGGCGACGATCCATGACCGCATGCCGGTCATCCTGGCGCCGTCCGACTACATGCGCTGGCTCGGGCCAGAGCAGGATCCTCGCGACCTGATGAAGCCGTATCCGTCCGATCTGATGAAGATGTGGCCGATAGACAGCAAGGTCGGTTCGCCGCGCAACAACACGCCCGACATCATTGACGAGATCGGCAGAGGGCCTAGCGACCTGTTCGACGTGTAGTTTGAAGCTAATTCATGCCCGAGATTTTGCCGCCGGCGAGATGCGTCTCGATCTTGCTGAGCGCCTTCCTGATGACTTCGATTGCCTGCTGGTTGATGGCGAAGTCGAAATTTCCTTCCGCCGTCTCGAAAATCAGGACGCCAACCTTTGCTTTGTCGTCCTCCAGCATGCCCATGCCGATTCCTGTGGGCATGTATGGTGGTCTATCTGCCATGGGCTTTCTCCTTCAGAGATAACGCTCGCCGTCATCCCGGTGCTCAAAACAGAACCAGTGCGGTTCCTGGCGCGGCCGGGCAAAGCCGAAGCCGCCGTGCTTCACGCAGCCTGCGTGCTCGCACACGTGGCCCAGCACTCTGGCACGCTCTCGCGGCGCCGGCGTCATGCCGTCGGCGAGCCTGGCAGGTTCGTCACTCATGCAACAAAGATTCCATAATCCGTCTTGACGGGCAAGGAATTTGTTCCTTTTCTGTTCTCATGGCGCACGATCCGATAGACACGCTGGGCAAGGCGACCCGGCACAACATGCTTGTGAAGGTGGAATGCAGTTGCGGAAATGTCCGCTACTGCCGATCCGCCGATCTCATGATGGTCTACGGCGGCGGTGTCGACCCGCTCAGGCTGAAATTCGACTGCAACCGGTGCAAGCCGCAGGTGAAGATCACGCTCCTGGAGGTCCATCCAGAACACCTTCCGAAACGGCTGATGATCCACAAACCGATGAAGGTGGGAGACAAGATCACCTGGTACACGGAGAGATTTCGGGGATGAATGATCGAACGATCGAAGGAGATGCCGCCGGATCAGCGATGGCGGTCGGTTTTCACGGACTGTTTCGACCTTCCCCTTCGCCGCGGGCGCTGCGAACGGCTGACCGCTGCCGTAATGAGGCGGCTCGACCTGTGAGGCGGACCCTCGAATTCAGCTGGCGGAACGTTTGCCGCTACCCAGCATCCAATGACCGTCAACTGAAAACACTGCCCGGGGCGATTTTCAGCGTTCGGACGAAGGAGATGCCATGTCTATCCGACACACTGCCGCGCTCGCCGCCCTGCTGCTGCTTGGCGCGTCCCCGTTCGCACAAGCCGCCGACAAGCCGACCGACCCGCAGATCGCCCACATCGCCTATACGGCCGGGGTCATCGACGTCGAAACGGCCAAGCTGGCGATCGAGAAATCGAAGAACAAGGAGGTCGTCGATTTCGCCAACGACATGGTGCGCGACCACGAAGCCGTGAACGTGCAGGCGCTCGATCTCGTCAAGAAGCTCAAGGTGACGCCGGAAGACAACGCCACCAGCAAGGCGCTGACCAATGCCGCGACGGAGGACCGGGCCAAGCTCGCCAAGCTCGATGGTGCCGCCGTCGACAAGGCCTATGTCGACAATGAAGTCGCCTACCACAAGCAGGTCGACGGCACTCTCGAAATGCTGCTCATCCCTTCCGTCAGCAATGCCGAACTGAAGAGCCTGCTGGAGACCGGCTTGAAGATTTTCCAAGGCCATGAGCAGCATGCCGAACATGTCGCCAGTATGCTGAAATGAGGCCGGCGGCGATACGGCATCTTTTGATTTCCATTGGCGCTGACGTTCATTGCAGCGCCGGTGAAGGCCGAAACCATTCAGGTCGCCATTGACAAGCTGGTGTTCTCGCCAGTGACGGTCGAGGCAAAGGTAGGCGACACGATCGAGTGGGTGAACTAGGACATGTTCGCCCCCATGGCCACCGTCAAGGGCGGTTGGGAGGTGATGATCCCGCCGAAGAAGTCCGCAAGCCTGACATTGAAGGCCGCGGGCGCGGTCGACTATTCTGCCGCTTCCACCCCAACATGAAGGGCAACATCGCGGTGGCGCCGTAGCTGGAGCGTTGGATCGCGGCAGGCGCCGCGATCCCACAATTGGGGAGGTGCGTCGTGACCAAGCCGACTGCACAACCAAAGACCGCGTTTTTGTTTTTGCGGACGGCCGCAGCTTCGCCGCCATCGGAGGTTGGCAGCTCCGCTCGCTCGCCCGCCGCGGCATTGCAGCGGACGGTTCGAGCGACTCGCGGGCTGCCAGAAGGACGTTGTTGGATCCGTTGCTGCGCCGGGCTTCTCGACAACCGCTGATAAGGCAAAAGCCCGCACAACTCGCGAGGCTCCTCGACGTTGCAGGTTCGTTTGAAATTTCGACAAGGAACGCGTTGGAGCGGCGTTGGTCAGGCCGGTTCCGCTTCGTCGGTATGGCGCACTTTCCAGTGGCGCAGCACGACGGGCACGACAAGGGCCAGGCCGAGCAGCGAGGAATAGAGCTCGGGCGCCACCAGCAGGAAGGCGGCAAGCACGAGGAGGGCGTTCTCCCAAGGCCTCGTTCGCACCAGCAGGTATCGCGACAGGGCGGCCCCCAGGCAGGTGATGCCAAGGACACAGCCGCCAAAGGCCAGGAAAAAATTCGGCCAGGTGAAGTCCTTTGTCACCAGCAGCAGGGACGGCGAGAAGACGAACACGAAAGGAACCAGCGCCTTGCCCAACCCCAACCGGAAGGCGGTGTTGCCTGTCCTGAACGGGTCCGCTCCCGCCATGCCGGCGGCCGCATAGGCGGCCAACGCTACCGGCGGCGTGATGTCAGCCAGTAGGCCGTAATAGAAGACGAAGAAGTGGGCGACGATCGGTTCGGTGCCCAGCATGACCAGCGCGGGTGCTGCTATAGTTACCATGATGATGTAGTTGGCCGTCGTCGGGATGCCGCAGCCCATCAGGATGCAGACCACGCCGGTCATGAGCAGGGTGAACAGCAGCGTCAGGCCTTGGGCTGAGAAGATCGACTCGGGGATGAAGGTGCCGAACAGTAGCGACAACTGGCCCGCCGTTGATGTGACGATGTAGGATAGCTTGAAGCCGACGCCGGTCAGGGTGACGACGCCGACGACGATGCCCACGGTGGCGGCTGCGGCACCTACGGCGAGCGCATATTTCGCGCCGTCGCGCAGGGAAACTACGATGTCGGCCACCGACATGCGATGGCGAGGATTGAGCAGGCCGACGGCGATGCAGAGCGTGATGCCCCAGAAGGCGGCCATGTAGGGCGTGTAGCCCGAGAGCAGGACGCCGATGAGCACGACGAGCGGGATGATCGTCGGCCAGTCCCGCTTCAGCGCCTCGACGACATCGGGCATCTCGTCCGGCCTGAGCCCTCTGAGGCCGGTGCGCTTGGCCTCGAAATGCACCTGCATGAACACACCGAAGAAATGCATGAAAGCTGGCACGATGGCCGCCAGGATGATTGTCGTGTAGGGCAATTCGAGGAATTCGATCATCAAGAAGGCGGCCGCGCCCATGATCGGCGGCGTGACCTGACCGCCGGTAGAGGACGCCGCTTCCACCGCCGCGGCGAAATGTTTCTTGTAGCCGAGCTTGATCATCGCCGGAATGGTCAGCGAGCCGACGGTGACGGTGTTGGCGACCGACGAGCCGGATATCATGCCGAACAATGCCGAGCCGAAGATCGATACCTTGGCGGGACCGCCGGCGTAGCGGCCGGCGACCCAGGCCGCACAGTCGAGGAAGAGCTGGCCGAGGCCGATGCGGGTTGCAAAGACGCCGAACAGCACGAAATGGAAGACGTAAGTGGCGACGACGCCGAGCGCGATACCGTAGATTCCCTGCGTTGTCAGATAAAGGTGATCGACAAGCTGGGAAACGGACGCGCCGGGGTGCACCAGAATGCTCGGCATGTACCGCCCAAACAGAGCGTAGGCCATGAAGATGACCGCGATGATGGGCAGAGGGATTCCGACGGAGCGGCGCGTTGCCTCCAGGAGGAGCAGGATCAGGACAACGCCTAGCACCACGTCGAGCGTCGTGGGATTGCCGACGCGGAAGGCAAGATCGTCGAGCGGGATCATCGGCACGTGCAGGACAGCCACCACGGCCGCGAGCGCCAGCAGCCAGTCGAAAAGCGGTATGCCAAGCGGCCGCAGGAGGCTGGATTGCGCGGGCTGGTCGTAACCCGTCTTCACCAGCGGGAAGACGAGGAAGATCAGCGCCAGCACCATCGATAGATGAATGCCCCGGTGCAGCATCTCCTGCAGCAGGCCGAAGCCCGCAGTGTAGTAGTGAAACAGCGACAGTGCCACCAGGAGGAAGCCGACCAGCCAGCCCGCGGCCTTGGTCAATGGCCGGAATCGGATTTCGGAGTCGAATTTCTCCTCCAGTTCGCGAGCCTTCTCCTCGTCGAACTCCATTGCGGAAAGCGTGATTTTGTCGTCGTCGCTCATGGCCGGTTCCGTGTCCTGAGTTCCAGACAAAAGAGGCGGAAAGCACGCCTCCCGCCTCGCGGTTCTCCGTCGGTCCTGATGCATATCGCTGACGCAAGCGTTTTTGGTCGAACCCATGCACAACAGGAAGCTGGAAGGACGTCGCGTGGTTCCGTTTCAGCGCGACGTGCTTGTGGCTACTATTTCAGGGCGTCGACTTCCTTGTAGAATTTCTCCGCACCGGGATGAAACGGAATGCCTGCGCTGGTGACCGCATTCTGCAGCGTGATCAGCTTGCCCTTGGCGTGGCCGGCCTGCAGCGCCTTCTGGGTCGCGTCGCTGTAGAGCGATTTGACGATATTGTAGATGAGGTCGTCGGTCTGCTTGGCGCTGGTCACCCATTGCGCGGCGACAGATATGGTCTTGGTTTCGCCGACATTATTGTAGGTGCCTGCCGGCACGGTGTCGGCGGAAAAGAACTTCTGCTCGGAAAGGAGCTTGTCGGCTTCGGGGCCGGTGATCGGCACCAGCGTGATGTTGTTGGTGCTGGCAAGCTCGACGATGGCGCCGGTCGGATAGCCGCCGACGAAGAAATAGGCGTCCATGGCGCCGTCCTGGAGCCGCTCGCCGGCCGGGCCGGGCTTGAGGTATTCGGGCTGCACATCCTTCTCCGTCAGCCCATATGCGGCGAGCACAAGGCGTGCGTCGACGATGGTGCCCGAGCCCGGCTCGTCCAGGGAAACGCGCTTGCCCTTCAAGTCTGCCACCGTCTTGATGCCGGCATCCGCGCGGGCGACCAGATGGATCGTTTCGGGATAGAGTGTTGCGATGAGGCGCAGGTCATCGACCTTGGGCTTGCTCTGATACAGTCCAGTGCCCGAGTATGCCCAGTAGGCGACATCGGATTGCGTAAAGCCCGATTCGGAAGCGCCCGACTGGATGGCGCTGATGTTGGCGACCGATCCGTTGGACGACGTGGCCGTGGCGACCAAGCCTTCGACGCCGGCCGGCCCCGTTGCCGAGATGGCGTTGGCGATCAGGCCACCCACCGGATAGTAAGTGCCGGACGTTCCACCCGTGCCGATCCGGAAAAATGCCTGCTGCGCGCGCGCCGGCGAAAGGCCGGCGGCGGCCAATGCCAAAGCTCCTGCGCCTACGGAAAAGGTGCGGCGGTTGATCGAAATAGTCATAACTACCTCCCGGTAAAAGATCGACAGGATGTTGCAGCAATCGAAGGGTTGTCAACCTGCGCAAGCATCTTGGCCGCCGATCGGTGTCGCGGTCTGCGGCTATCGGCTGTTGCTGCTCATCGCAAAAGGGCGGAGCGCGGCTCCATTAGGAGCTTGCCCGCTGAGCTGCGAGGCCGTGACCCGACCTACCAAGCCCTTCGTGCCGGTGAAGTTGCCCGAGCGTGATGATGCTTTATGGCCAGCCGTATACAGCCGCTGGTCCTAGTTTTTGCCGACATGCAGGCTTTGGTCCCAGTTGTTGTTTTTGAGCAATGCGGCAATTGCAGCACGGTGCGATCGAATATTCTGCCGGTAGCAGCCGAGCGCTCACTGAGCAAGGTCGGTTTTCGCTCTTGCTGCTGCCGCGTGCCGAGACGGGCCCTGCAACACTCGTCCTGTCGCAGATCGCATCCATCGTGGCTCGCCTTGCCCCCGGCGCAGTCCAGGCTGGCAGCCGTCACGCCGTCAGGCGCGCCAGATCGCCCACAGGACCACCGCCACCACGATCACCGCGAGGAGGGCGAGTGGAAGCCACCGGTTCGTATCCCCGTGCTCGCGCTTCGTGTAATGATGGTCGGTGTTGTTGGCCAGCACCTCTGCGCGTGGCGGTTTGCCCGCTCCGCCCGGCTGGGGGAAGCCGCCTGCTTCTGCATCCGTCTCCATTGGGGCGGCGGCGGAATCGAAGCCAGGGGTCTTGTCGCCAAACGACCCGGTATCGACGGCAGCAGCGGTGTTCCACCCCGGCTTGTTGCGCCCTTTCCCTTTCTTGGTCGACCCTGTCATCCCATTTTCGTCCCAAAAATCGCCGCTGGCCAGAACTGCTGATTGTTCTGGCGAACTTTAGGCGTCGTGGAATGTTCCATCGGAGCCTCGGCTTTCCCCAGACCGACCGGACGCCACACGCAGGACGACGACGGCTAAGTGATAGCTGGGTTTACGTGCGACTTTGCTCGTCGCGGTCGCTCTGCTGCCGCATCGGATCCGGAGCGCATCGCGAAAAAGTGTAGCGCGTTGCTGGTCGTAACGTGGAGCGATCAGGCCATTGGCTGGTCGATCAGTGTCAGCACAAACAGGATCAGAAGCCAAAGCGCGCCCGCAACAACACTCAGCCGGACCAAGATGTCCATGCGGGCGAATCCCATGAATGCCAGTGCGATGATGGCCGTCTTTGCCGCTGCGATCGCAAGGTTGGTCAACGTGTTGAAACCGGACAAATCGACGAACGACGAGGCGACAGTGAGCGCCAGCAGGACGAGCAGACCAATATACGCGAGGATGAGCCGAGATAGGGTCATGCTCGGCTGACCAAGTACAGAAGGGGAAACAGGATCACCCAAACGATGTCGATGAAGTGCCAATAGAAGCCGACAGCCCGAACTCGGCGCAGGTGGTTTGATGGGTTCGCCCATTTCCAGCTCGCAGCGATCCCGAGCACCACCACGACCCCGCTGAAGAGGTGCAAAGCATGTAACCCCGTCATGGCAAAGTACAGCTGGAAGAAGTGGCGCGCGGCCAGTTCGTGCGCTCCCTGCCAATGGAAATACAGCCCGAGCACCGGAGCCACGTTTTCCTGCGCCTCCTCAAAATATTCATAGCCTTTGATGGAGAGGAAGGCAGTACCAAGAACGGCTGTCGCCAGCAGTGACAAGACCGAAGCCTTCGGGCGATCATCTTGCAAAGCCCAGTGCGCCAGCGCCATCGTCAGGCTTGAGGTGATCAGGATTGCTGTGTTGGCGGTGCCAAGCAGGACGGAAAGGTGCTTGGACGCTTCGCCGAACGTTTCGGAGCTGTGGATGCGCGCGGCCGTGTAGATCAGGATGAGGCCACCGAAAAGCATGGCCTCGGAGATCAGAAAAACCCACATCCCAAGGGCGTCAGCCACGCGCTCGCGCTCGGCATCACGAAAAGCGATGCTTTCGGTCGCTGTCATGACTGCTGGTCCTTGAGCTCGTATTGATACGGCTTGCTGGTCACCTGCGGCATCTGTTCAAAATTGTGCGGTGGCGGCGGCGAACTCGTCTGCCACTCCAGGCCGGTGGCGCGCCATGGGTTGGGTGGAGCCAAGCGGCCGTAGAACAGCGACCACCCAAGATAGAAGAGCGGCATCAGATAGCCGATGGCGAGGATCACAGCGCCCGCGGAAGACAGTTCATGCCAGAAGGCGAATTCGGGCGGATAGGCGTGATAGCGACGGGGCATCCCCAAATAGCCGAGCACGAACTGAGGAAAAAAGGTGAGATTGAACCCAATGAATATCGTAGCAGCGGCCACCCGGGCCCACATCTCGGGGTACATGCGCCCCGTCATCTTGGGCCACCAGAAATGGATACCTGCCATGAATGCGGTCACCATGCCGCCCACCATGATGTAGTGGAAGTGCGCTACCACGAAGTAGGTGTCATGGAGATCGACATCGACCGCGAGCGAAGCCAGGAAAAGGCCAGCGAGTCCGCCGAAGGTAAACAGCGCCAGAAAACCTAGCGCATATATCATCGACGCCTCGAAGGTGATGGAGCCTTTGCGCAGAGTGAGGCTCCAGTTGAACACCTTGATCGCTGAGGGAATGGCAACGCAAAACGAGAGAAAGGAGAACACGACGCCTGCGTATGTTGATTGGCCGGAGACGAACATGTGATGGCCCCACACCAGAAACCCGAACAGTGCGATGGCCATGGTGGCAAGCGCGACGGCGGTGTATCCAAACAGCGGCTTCCGACAGAAGCACGGTATGATTTCAGACACCACACCCATGCCGGGCAGGATCATGATGTAGACGGCGGGATGGGAGTAGAACCAGAAAAGATGCTGAAACAGCAGCGGGTCTCCGCCTTGACTGGGGTCGAAGATGCCGATGCCAAACAGCCGATCGAACACGATCAGGATGAGCGTCAGCGCCAGGACCGGCGTCGACAGCACCATGACAAGGCTCGTCGCATATATCGTCCAGACAAATATCGGCAGCCTGAACCAGGTGAGCCCCGGTGCGCGCAGCTTGTGGACCGTAACGATAAAATTGATGCCGGTCATGATTGTCGAGAAGCCGACTACGAAAACGCCAAAAGCGGCCGCGCTCACATGACTGTTCGAGTAAATGGATGAGAACGGAGTGTAGAAGGTCCATCCGGTATCGACACCGCCGGCAACCACGGCAGACAGCGTAAACAAGCTGCCGAGGATAAACACGTACCAGCTTGCGAGGTTCAGTTTTGGAAAGGCCAGGTCGCGCGCACCAATCATCAGCGGCAGCAGGAAGTTGCCGAGCGTGGCCGGGATTGACGGGACCAGGAAGAACCAGACCATCACGATCCCGTGGATCGTGAACAGACGGTTATAAGTGTCGTCCGAGACAAGGTCTCCGGCGGGCGTCGCAAGCTCGATGCGCATCAGCGTGGCCATGGCGCCGCCGAGAAAAAAGAAGCCAGTGAGCGAGCTCAGGTAAAGCCAGGCGATGCGTTTGTGGTCCGTGGTCAGTAACCAGGAAGCAGGTGTAGTGCCTTCGCTGAGATAGCTCTGTGGGACCGGGGTGGCCGGAGCATTCATTGTGAACCCTCCTGTATGGACAATGATTTCACGTACGCCACGACCTCTTGAAGCTCGCTCTCCTCGATCAAGCCGTCGAAACTGGGCATCACGGGATCGTAGCCGGCGGCAATCTGCTTGTTCGGCTGCAGAATGGAATCGCGGATATAGCGCTCGTCGGCCATGACGGTCGTGCTGTTGGAGAGCGCCACCGGGCGCCCGAAAACACCTCGCAGGTTGGGCGCCCGCACCGTGCCGCCTCCATCGTGGCATCCCGAACATCCAAGTGAACTGAAAAGGCGCTCGCCGGAGCCGGCAAGCGATTGCCCCCCGCCTTCTTCCTTCAGCCAAGCCGCGAAGTCTTGCGGCTCCATCGCATAGACGGTTCCCAGCATTTGCGAGTGAGCTGTGCCGCAATACTCTGCGCAGAACAGCCGGTACTTGCCTGGCTTGGTGGCGGTGAACCAGACCCGCGTTGATCGGCCGGGAACCGCGTCCTGCTTTACGCGAAAGGCAGGAACGAAGAAGGAGTGGATGACATCCTGGGAGCCGAGCGTGACGAGGATAGGGCGACCAACTGGAATGTGCAATGCGTCGATTTCGCGCTGGCCACCGGCATGCCGGAACTGCCACATCCACTGCTTGCCGAGCCCAGCGATCTCGATCGCATCCGCGGGCGGATGGTCGCGCTGTACGAATATATAGGCTCCCCAGCCGAAAAGCGCGAAGGCTATGACGAGCGTGGCAGTCGTCCACCCGATCTCCAGCGGGGTGTTACGCGCCACGCGTCCGGAGCGATCGGCGGATGAGCCCGCCCGGTATTTCACCGCGTATCCAAGAACAAGTGCGGTCAGAAACAGCCCGAGGCCGCCCGAAAAGGCCAAGAGCGTGTAGAACAACCAGTCGACCTGTGGCGCCAGGCTCGAGGCCTCGGGCGGGAGAAATTGAATGCCACCGCTCACGGCGTCTCCTCCCTCCGGCGTTTCACGCTTCCCCCGGGCTTGCGCGACAGGATAAAGATCAATGCGCCCAGCAGTGCCAAGGTCAGGCCACCTGAGACCGACAGCACCCGGCCAATCAGCGGCGTGTATTGGCCACGCGACGTATCAAAGCCTGAACAAAGCAGCACGACCTGGTCTGAGTAGGTCCCTATTGTGCCGCTGGACGCCTCGACCAGCGCCAGCCGGAGATCGCGCGGCTTCAGCGTGGTGGACGAGAGCAGGCGCGAGAGTCTGGCTTGCGGCGTGAGCACGGCTACCGAGACGGGGTGGACGAACTGGTTTATACGCTCGCGGCTCTGGTAGGTGTAGCCCAGTCCACGCGCCAGGCTGCCGATCGAGGCGTCATCGCCGGTGAGAAAACGCCAGGCCGGCATGTCGGTGCGGTTCATGATCCTCGCCAGCTTCGCCTTGCCGGCTTTTGCATCGGCCGCCGTCTCGCGCGGATCGATCGACACGAAGACTGCCCGGTAGCCGTCCGCGTCGAGTCCGCTCTGGTCAAGGGCGTTCGCCACTATGTTCTGCGTGAGGCCGCACAGGTTTGGGCATTTGTTGTAGCCAATCAACAGGACAGCAGGTTTGCCGCCGAGCACGTCCTTGAAGGACTTGCGCGCGCCCGATGCTTCCAAGAAGGCGAGGTCGGGATCGACCCCCGCATTCGGAGGCGGCAAAAGCGCCGGCCGACCGACAGTAGCCTTTGCCTGGACCGCCGACAGCAAGCCGGCAGTCAACAGCACCACAAGCGCCAAAGACTTCACCTGGCTCCTCCAATTGCCGCCCCGCTGCCAACTCCCGCGGCCGGCGTGGATCCGCCGGGTGTCTCGCCCGTATTCCTGCAGTCTCCGGCCTGCGGTGCCCGTGGGACGTTTGCATTGAGCAGGCCGCACTCGCCGCTTTTTGCGGAACCGCGCCCCATCCATTCCGGTAAGCCCTTGTCCGCGATCATTTGCATGGCATCCTCTATCGGAATGCGGGCTATGCCGGCCGTTTCATCGACCCATCCGGTCTTTTCCAGTTGCGCCGTCTCACGCGCCAAGAGCTTCCGCAGCGCATCTTCGCCGTCTCGCTGCAGAGTAGGGGAACGATCATTGTCCTCGAAAGCGCGACCGAGGGGTGGCTGTCGCGGAGTGGTGTCGAAAAGGAGGGCGAGCACGCCGAGCGTTACACCCAGGAAGACGACGAACCCGGCTGAAAACCAAAGCAGAATTCGCGCCGATACGTCGCGGCTTTCGGGTTGGCGCCTGTTCGTTTCAGCCATTGATCGGGGCTCTTGATGCGAGGCGGTCAATAAGGCGTGGCGATCCCGCAGCGGCCAGAAGCAGGCCGCCCAGAGCAGCAAAGGCGACAACATCGATCCAGGCATATCGCAAGGAGGTGTCTGCAAAGGCCGGCCGTACGCGCCAGACAACGTCGAGGGCATGGCCGACGAGAACAGTTGCCGCAAGGATCGCAACGGCGTTTCGACTGCGTTTGAGGCTTCGCGACAGGAATGCCGTGACAGCAACGGCGTGGCAAGCGACCATAACCCATGTCACGATTTGCCAACCGTTCACGCTGCGGGCGACGTACCAATGGATCTCGTCGGGCAGGTCCGCCGCCCAGACGATGAGGTACTGCATATAGACAAGGTAGACCCAGCCGAGAACGAAGCCGAACAGCATGTTGGACGCATCCTCGGTGATGAGCACGCCCTTCTTACCTCCTTCCGGAACGCCTCCTGTCAGCCCGAGGCATATCAGGAGTGTTGCCAGTGCCAAAGCACCAGACATCTGGCCGGAGGCCTCGATCATTCCGTACACAGTCGAGACGAACTGCGGTTCCAGCGCCAGCATCCAGTCCACGGAGAACATCAGGACGCTCAAGCCATAGATGACGAGGCCGACAGCTGCCCAGCGGCCACGTCGGGCGGAGTATCGGCTTGTCGTCTCATCGGAGCTGATCGACATAGCCAGCGACCACAGCCATAGCCAGGCAACCGCGCAACTGGCAGCACGCACCAGGAAGAATGGCACGTTGAGATAAGCCAGCTTGAGTTGCACCTTTTCGGGCAATTCTTCTGGGGGCAGGTGTGCCCAGGCGAACACGGGGTGCAACGCCAAAAGCAACGGCAGCATCATGGCCAGGGCGACTGGCAACGTGGCGGCGATAGTGCGCAGCCAAGGCCGCAGCGCTCGTCCCCAGTCGCCGCCGGTGAGTGCATGGATCATCAGCAGCGCAACAGCTCCGAGTGGCAAACCAAGGATGAAGAGAGCGGCCGTCCACCATGCGGCGGCGACCTGCATCGGAGCCAGGAGCAAGCCGAACCCGCAGCCCGCCAGGCCAGCAAAGCCGACGATGCCTGCGACAGGCGCGGCGCGCTGCAGGATGACCTCGTTCATTGCGTCGCGCTCCCCTCCATCTTTTCGCGTAGCGACATCGGCAAATCCGCTAGCTTGGCATGCTGGGAGAGCTGGAGCGCCCGCACATAGGCCACGATCGCCCAGCGGTCGGCCGGGGGAACGCGATCGGCATAGGAGTACATCACGCCGTACCCATGGGTTATGACGTCGTAGATATGTCGGTTCGAGACTTGCCGCAGGGCATCCTGATGATAGGTGGGCGGTGACGGGAAGCCGCGTTGCACAATCATCCCTTGCCCGTCCCCCGAGAGCCCGTGGCAGGGCGAACAGAATATCTCGAAGCGTTCCCTGCCGCGTTGAAGCAGAGCCATGTCTATCTTCTGCGGGATATCGCTTGGGGTTGGGGATATGTCGGCGTCGCGCCGCACCGTTCCGGGAACCGGCTGCCTGGCCGATGCGCCGTCGGGGAATGTTGCCGCCGCTGCGAGCGGATCGAAGCGTGGCTGGTCCGACATCGCTTGCTTTTGGCATCCTACAAGCAGGCTCGAGCATACGAGGGCCGCTGCGATGGCAAGTCGCAGTCCGCCAACACAGCGGCGAATTCGCGTGTCGGCTGTCATGGCTTCACCAGTTCGATGTGCCGCGCGCCCAGGCGCTTGAGCAGGTTTCGGCTGGCCGTCGGTCTGAACAGCGGATCCGAGGCCTCGAGCAGCAGGTGGAAACGACCGCCAGAACCATAGCTGAAATCAGAGACGCCGAAGACGGGATGGTGGTAGCGAGGCAGGCCGTTGGCGGCGAGCATCCCGATAAACCCCGCCATGGCCGCGCCGAGAACGCCGGCTTCGAAGGCAAGGACGAGATAGGCCGGCCATGCGTTCAACGGCCGGCCGCCGACGTTGATCGGGTAGTCGATCTCGACCGAGTAGAGGATAAGCAAATAAACGGCCGCGGCCCCGAACAGTCCGCCGGCCAGCACAACATAGGGCAATCTCGTAGGACGCGCTCCCAGCTTCTCGGGCAAACCCTCGATCGGATAGGGCGAGAAGGCATCCAACTTGGTGTAGCCGAACTCGCGCAGGGACTGGACCGCGTTGCTCAGGCTTTCTGGCGTCGGAAACGTCGCCATCATTCCATACGGCTGAGAGGCGCTCATGCTTTCCCCACCGCTTGCTCATGCGCCAGCTCCTCGACTTCGAAGATGGTCACCGCAGGCAGGATTCTGATGAACAGAAACACCAGAGCGAAGAATGTGCCGAGCGAACCGAACAGGATGCCGAAGTCGAGCCAGGTCAGCGACTGCGAGCCCCAGGAAGACGGCAGATAGCCATTGGCCAGACTGCTGACCACGATGACGTACCGCTCCGTCCACATACCGACGTTTATCAGCAGCGAGATGACCCAAAGGCCCGGCATCCACAACCTGACGCAGCGGAACCACAAAAGCTGCAGGACGCCCACATTGCAGAACATCATCAGCCAGAAGAACCAGGCGTACGGTCCGAAGGCGCGGCGGAACATCATCACCCGCTCGAAATCCTCGCCCGAATACCAGGAGAAGAATATCTCCGAGACGTAGCCGTAAACAACGATCATGCCGGAGGCGATCATCAGCTTGGCCGCATTTTCCATGTGCCGTTTCGTGATGATATCTTCCAGCTTGAACAGAGTGCGAAGCGGGGCGGCAATGGTGACCACCATCGCGAGGCCGGAATACAGCGCGCCAGCAACGAAATAGGGTGGGAATATCGTTGAATGATAGCCGGGCACCAGCGCATAGGCGAAATCGAGCGACACGATCGAGTGCACAGACACGACAAGCGGCGTCGCGAGGGCCGCCAACAGATAGTAGACGCTCTGGAAGCGCATCCAATGGTAAGCTGACCCGCGCCAGCCAAGCGCAAGAATGCCGTAGAACAGCTGCCCCCGACGTGTTTCGGCGCGGTCGCGCAGGATTGCGAGGTCGGGTATCAGACCCATGTACCAGAACAGCAGTGATACCGTGGCGTAGGTCGAGATTGCCGCAAAGTCCCAGACCAAGGGGCTGCGCCATTGTGGCCAATGCATATGTGTGTTGGGCAGAGGCAGCAGCCAGTAGAAAAACCAAGGCCTGCCAAGATGCAGAATGGGGAACAGCCCAGCCATGGCAACTGCGAACAGCGTCATGGCCTCGGCAAAGCGGTTGATGGAATCCCGCCAGCTCTGACGCAGCAGAAGCAGCACGGCCGAGATCAGCGTTCCAGCGTGACCTATTCCGATCCACCACACGAAGTTAGAGATCATCGTGCCCCAGGCGACGGGGATGTTGATGCCATATTTCCCGACACCGACAGCGATCAGGTAGACGATCGAGTACAGGAACAGCATCACCAGCGTGAAAAAGCCTGCAAAGGCGAGCCAGAAATATCGCGGCAATCGGCCTTGCAGCACGATCGAGCCGATGCGCCTGGTGATCTCCTGTTTGGTGTGCCGACCTTCCAGGACGGTGAGGGAGCCGTCCCTTGGAGCGGCGTCAGCCTGTGCCATGGCCGTCTCCGTTCTTCTCCCTTTCGGCAAGCGCCGGGTTTGGGTTCCTGACCTTGCCAAGGTAGGTCGTGCGCGGCCGCGTGTTGAGTTCAGCCAGCAATGAGTAATTGAGCGGCGATGCTTTGACCCGGTTCACGACAGCGTGTCTGTCGTTGAGGTCTCCGAACCAGATCGCCTGCGTTGGGCAGGCCTGCTGGCAGGCCGTGACCACCTCGCCGTCGGCTATCGGGCGGTTCGCGATTTGCGCATGGATCCGGGCGGCCGCGATGCGTTGCACGCAGTAGGTACATTTCTCCATCACGCCACGAGAGCGGACCGATACGTCTGGATTGTTGACGGCCTGGAGGAATCCCGCCTTTTCCTTGTCGAACTCCTGGTATTCCAGAAAATTGAAACGGCGCACCTTGTAAGGGCAGTTCTGGGAGCAGTAGCGGGTGCCGATGCAGCGGTTGTAAACCTGCGCGTTGATGCCGTCATGGGTATGGACGGTGGCGTTAACGGGGCACACCACCTCGCAGGGTGCCTTCTCACATTGCATGCAGGGCACCGGCTGGAACAAGGTCTCCGGGTCGTCCGGCGGACCTTCGTAGTAGCGGTCCACGCGCAGCCAGTGCATCTCGTGGCCGCGCGCGCACTCTTGCGGACCGACTGTCGGAATGTTGTTTTCCGATTGACAGGCGGCCACGCAGGCCATGCAGCCGATGCAGGCGTTCTCGTCGATCGCCATCGCCCAGGCTTCCTCATCGTAGCGGTACTCGGGATAGAGCGACTCCGTCGGGGCAGGTGGCGCGCCCGCATTCACGAAATCGGGGTGGTCACGATACTGGGCCCAGGTCGCGTGCCGCGCTATCGGACGTCCCTCCATCGCCTGATGTTCTTGCGTTGTCGTAAGTTGTCTGGCGCTGTCGAGCCGTTCGATAGTTGCGCCAGTCAGCGCCCACGGTGAACCGGCCTTGCGCAGCAGGAACGCGTCGTAGCCGCTTGCGAGCTCGGCCACTGGCCCCGCGAAACGCCGGCCGAATCCGAAGGTTAGCGTCAGACTTCCCGTGGGATGGCCTGGCGTCAGCCAGACCGGCGCCTCGATGGCGGCTTTATCGGCGGAAATGCGGATGACATCTCCGTTGCCCAGCTTGTGCAACTCGGCATCCGAGGGCGCGACCAGCACGGCGTTGCTCCACACCAGCTTGGTAAGGGGACGCGGCAGCTCCTGCAGCCAGGCATTGTTGGCAAAACGCCCGTCGCGCAGCCACGGGTCCGGGACGAAGCGAATTTCCATGCTCCGGGAGTGACTGACTTGCGGGGGCGCGGTTGCGGTCGGAGTTCTCGGCGCCTGCGTTTCTGCGTCCGGTTCGGCACTGCCAGCCACAGAGCCAGCTTTCAACGTCTGACGCCAAGCATCCTCATCCATGCCGGACGAGCGCCAGGTTCGCCGAACGAGATCCAGCGCAGACAGATCCTGTTGCTGGAGAAGGGCGGCCAACATCTCGTGCACAGTTCGACCGCCGAATATCGGAGCAATCGTCGGCTGCATGATCGAGGACGTGCCGTCAAAGGCACGCAGATCTGACCAGCTCTCGAGGTCGTGAGTGGCGGGAACGTGCCAGCGGGCTAGCCGTGCGGTCTCGTCGACATAAAGGCCGTGATGGACGACATTGGCAATCTTGCCGAACGCCTTGGCCATTTCCAGGTCGCCCGGCGCGGTATGGACCGGATTGCAGTCCAAGACGATGGCCGTGTCGATGCGACCGGCGTATGCATCCTCCACGAAATCCGGCAATGCAGCCGCGTCGGCAAGTATTCCGGGGGGCTCGATCAGACGAAGGGTGGCCCCGACTGCGCCGAGCGACTGGTTGGCCAAAAGTGCCTGATGGGCAACATCAACGCTCACGCCGTTGCCCACGGCGAGCAATGCCCCCGATCCCGCCGACCTCAGATCGTCCGCGGCAGCCCGGAGCCATTGCGGTGCGTCCTCGCTGGCGGCGCGGTCGCCTGAAATCAGGCCCGCAAGCCGCCTGCCGAGCCCGTCCAATTCGCTGGGCCTGACAGCCAAACGATGATCGGCCGAGGCACCCGTAATGGTCGGAGTCGTCTCAATGACGTATAGCCGGTTCATGCTGCTGCCGGGCTTCGGCATGCGTCGACCGAGAACAAATCCGCGTGCATAGGCGAGGTTGCCCGGGCCATCACCCAGAAAATCATCATCGAGGCTGACGATGACACTGGCATGCTGCATGTTGTAGGTCGGCGACAGTGGACGGCCAAATGCCGCCTTTGTGGCTTCAGTCATGGCGTTTCCCGCAAGAGCATCATGACGATAGAACCGCATCTCCGGAAAAATCCCGCGCAAGTCGCGGAACTGGGCGGCGAGGGTCGGCGAGGTCGATGGTCCGGACAGGACGGCAAGCCCTTTGCCCCGCACCTCAGCAAATCGCTTGCGAAACGCAGTCACTGCGCCGAGGAATGACCCATAATCGGCGGGAGCGCCTTCCAGTAGTGGGGTCCGTGACCTGTCCGGATCGTAGAGCGAAAGCACCGCCGCCTGCATGATTGCGTCTGTGGCGCCCAAGGACGCGGGATGGTTGGGATTGCCCTCGATCTTGGTCGGTCGCCCCTCATGCGTCTCGACGAGGGCGCCGACGCCGTACCCTTCCTTGGAAAAGGTCGTCGCGTAATATTCGGGCCTGCCAGGGACGACGTTTTCGGGCTGACGGACATAGGGGACGATATCGCCGGCCGGAGCGCATGCCGTGAGCCCGCCGAATGAAACGGCGGCGCCGAGAAGCTTGAGGAGCTTGCGCCGGTCGAGGCCCGGTCGAAATGTCTCCCAGCCTTCGTCGCGCAATGAGGGGAATTCCGCTTCGACATATTTGCGGAACTCTGGCGCATCGGAGAGTTCGTTCAGGCTTCTCCAGAGCCGGGGTTCGTCAGCGGTGGCATACATAGCAATCAGTCATCGTGTGGGGTTGGATGTTCAGCAGTTTTATCAACTTGGCGCGCATTTCCTCGACGTCGGGGCGCGGCGTCCAATCGGTGCTGAAAACGGCGTTGGGAGGACGCAAGTTGTTTTTGGGGTCGCGGTGGCAACCCAGGCACCATTCCATGTCGAGGGGCTCGCTCTTGCGCATCAGGGGCATCTCCTCGACATGGCCGTGACAGGTCACGCAGGCAACGCCCTTGTTGACGTGTATCGAATGGTTGAAGAAGACGAAATCGGCCACCCGGTTCACCCGGTGCCAACGCAGCGGGTCGCCGTTTGCCAAGCTCTGCCGAACGGGAGCCAGCATGTCGGCATTTGTCCACAGCTGCGAGTGGCAGGTCATGCAAACTTCCGTCGCCGGAAGCCCGGCTGACGACGACACCTCCACGCTATTATGGCAATAGCGGCAATCGATTCCGAGCTGGCCGACGTGATGCTTGTGGCTGAACGGAACCGGCTGCGCATCGGCGCGTGCAACAAACGTCGACCAGTTGACACGCGGCGCAATAGAGGCGAGCAGAACCAGCGCCGCCAGGCCCGCCAGTCCACCCCAAAGGACAAACCGTGCAAGCCCGTTTGCGCCTGGCCTGAAAATCTGTGGCATTCGCTACGCTGACATTTTAGGCGTGAAAAAGATTAACCACTGGAACTTCGGAATGTTCCATCGCTTGGGCCATGGAAAGAGGGCCTGGCGCGCGACCGACGCCCGGGAAATCCTTGCCAAGGGTTTTCTGGTTGAAACCCCGGGCTTGACGGTGCCTCTGACATCTCCTCATTCGGCGGCTGGCGCCGCTTTGTCGCACTCAGCAAAGACATGGCCGATCATAGAAAAGCAGCAGAACTGGCCCGCTGGCGTCCCGATCTGATCGTCGCGCAAGGCCGGCCTCGTCGGACGTGCCTATCGCCGGGCAGCGTCATCTCGCCGGGAAAGTATGGGGCACATGGGCGATCGGCCCAGCTAGGCTTCTTTTCGCCGGATAGCTCTCAGGTGCAAGGACCCGCAAACGAAATTGTGGAGACATTGAAGATCTGATCAGACGGACAACGCTCCTACGAAAAACTCGCCACCGATGAGGACCGCGACTTGCGCACCTTGCCGATCTGTAACTCGCCACCTGCGCGCAGAACAGCCATTAGAGGAGATAGTGGGAATAGGCTCGACATTTGTTAAGCGTGCGCTGAATTGGTTCAGCCGCCTACCAAACTCCACATCGAGGGCTGCATGCTGTCGCGAGTGATCTCGATGGTCGCAAGGGTGACAGGCAGCTTAAACCGTCGTGGGCCAGCGCTGCCCGGATTCAAATAGAGCACGCCATCCACTGTCTCCATCCTTGGCACGTGCGAGTGACCGGACACGATCAAATCGATACCTTGAACCGGGTTGATCTGCAGGGTCTTGAGATCATGAAGCACGTAGATTGCTCGTCCAGCGAGGCGGACGAGCTCGGCTTCCGCGTATTCCACTGCCCACCCACCGGTGTCCACGTTTCCTCTGATTGCGGTAACCGGTGCGATACCGCGAAGCGCTGCGATGATCTCGGGGCGACCGATATCTCCTCCATGAATGATGTGGTCGACCCCGGCCAGGCAGCGCACTGCCTCCGGCCTCAGCAAGCCGTGCGTGTCCGAGATGACGCCAATCCTGAATGTCATAGCTCTGCCATCAGACGGTGAGGGTGGACGAATCCGTTGCGATAAGGCTGTTCGTAAACGTCCGGACGGCTTCCGCGAGAATTTCTTCGTCGGAATAGCGGCCGGAGATGTGCGTAAGAACGAGTTGCTTTACATCGCTGGTCGCTGCCAGCGATGCCGCCTCCGCAGCCGTCAGATGTCCGTAGTCGCGCGCCATGGTCGCATCTCGTTCCAGGAATGTGGCTTCGATGACAAGCAGGTCGGCGCCGCCCACCTTGTCGGCCAATCCATCGGTGGTTTCGGTGTCGCCTACAATGACCAGCTTCTTGCCGGCTTCGTGTGGTCCGAGGACTGCTTCGGGAGCAATCGTCCTGCCGTCTGGGAGAGAAATTGAACGTCCTTCGGCCAAGTCCCTCCGTATCGGACCGTCTGGCACACCGAGAGCTACCAAGCGGTCCGAACGGAGGTGACGACGCGCCGGCGTCTCGAAGACGAAGCCATAGCTGTCGGTGTCGCGATGGCGAACTTGAAAGCAATCGACCGTGAACTCATCCACCTCGAACACGCGTCCGGGGACAAGCGGCACGAGTTGCAGCGGGATCGGCGCGCGTCCTTCACCCCAAAGGCCAGCGAGCATGCGGGCGACGACGTCGAGCGTGTCTGCGCTGCCATGAACGGTTACAGGTTCCTCGCTCTGCCGGAGCCGAAGCGTCGAGAACAAGCCCGGAATCCCGAGCACGTGGTCGAAATGCGCGTGGGTGAGGAGCAGGCGATCAAGTCGCCTGAACCCGGCGCCACCGCGCAGAAGCTGACGCTGGGTGCCTTCCCCGCAATCGACCAGCACCCGTTGACCGGCGGCTTCGACGAGCAGCGCCGGGTGATTGCGCGCGGCCGACGGCACGCTGGCCGAGGTGCCGAGGAAGATGAGCCTGAAGGTCATGCGAGCAGTCTACCTCGCGAGCAACGAGACCTCAAAGCGGCCGAAGGCCCGGGCCGGATACTTCGCGTATCCGAATGCCGGAACTGGCGGGCGACAAGGCACCTTACGCTGCCTGCACAGCCTAGCAATATCATATGAGCCAAGACGCCGCCCGGCATAGAAACATGGGCCGGAGGGCTACCGGCCAGGGGACCTACACGTCCGCCGCGCGCCGACAAGAGAGGAAGAGGGCCACACGGTCAAGTGCAGGTTCTTGAATTAGGCGTGACTGTCTGGCGAGGATCGCGAAGCAGACGAGGCCCTGCTCCGCCTCGACATTGAAAACGATGCTTGCCCTAAAGACCAAATCGCCGCCCTCATCGCGCACCACAATCACAATCTTGAGGCGCACGTGGCTTCGCAAAGCCGAACCCGCCATCTTTGCCGCAGCCGGCATGTTCGCACGAATGGTTGTCAAGGCGGCATCGATCGCGCGGGGCGCTGTCTTGCCTTCGGCAAGTCGGGAAAGGTTCATCGCTCACGTTGAAGAGATTCCACAAATCGGCTTGACGGGCAAGAAAAATGTTCTCCATTCGTTCTCACGGCGCACGACCTGATCGACACGCTGGGCAAGGCGACCCGCCACAACATGCTCGTCAAAGCTGAGTGCAGCTGCGGCAACGTCCGCTGCTGCCGATAAGCCGAGCTGATGATGGTATATGGCGGCGGTGCCGATCCCCTGAAGTTGAAGTTGGACTGCAACCGCTGCAGGCCGCAGATTAAAATCACCCACCCCGAGCATCTGCCGAAGAGCCTGATGGTCCACAAGCCGATGAAGATCGATGGGAAGATCGTGTGGCACACACAGAGGTTTCGGGGGTAGGGCAAGCTAAAGGGAGGCTGCCTGAGGCACGGTCTACGTTGCCTCGGCCGGACTGACGAGAGCCGGAAATGCATGCGTTGTCGGTCGGCTTCGACGCAAAACATGCGGACCACCGCGGACGGGGACAGTCGGTCCCGCGTCCCGGCCTGCGGCCGGCGCTATGCTGACGCTCCTACGGCTGTCCCGTTCACCGCCCGCGGCGGGGGCGAATTTCCTCCGTCCTACGCGCGACAATGATCCGCTGTTGCAGCCGCGCGCAGGACTGCGGCTTATACGCCGTTTTTTCTTTGAGCGCCGACAGTCGCCGGCGCAGCTGCTTCGGCATGGAACCGAACCCAGGCAGGGTATTGAATGGGACCGTGTATCGGAGTTCCGCATGTCGGCTGTAGATGGCGCCCTCAGCATCAGCAAAAGGCGCATACGGCGCAGAGAGTCAGAATCAATCCCCGGGTATCCGCTGCCGGTGTTTCGGTCGTTCCAGCTTTGAACATTGACAGACCACATACCGGGGGGCGGGGATTGGCTCGGCGCTGATCGATGGTGAGATCGTCGCCATAGACAGCCAGCGCCGCACGAACTTCTCCATGCTGAAAACCGGCATTGCCGCGGGTATGCCCCTCAAGTTCTACGCCTTCGATCTGCTTGAATTCGATGGCGAAGATCTGTCGAACCAGCCGCTCCTCGAACGCAAGGCGCGACTTGAGTCCCTGCTGGGCGCGCGCCGTCCTGACGACAGCCTGCAACTCTCCAGCCACATCGTCGACCAGGGCAAAAGGGTGTTCGACGCCATGTGCGAGGGCGGCCACGAAGGCGTCATCACCAAGCGCGCCGACAGCTCCTACGTCGGCGACCGCACCGAAAGTTGGCTCAAAATCAAGTGCACGAAGCGACAGGAATTCGTCGTCGGCGGCTATCGCCCAAGTGACACAGGACATGGCATGGCCTCGCTAATCCTCGGCACGTACGACAATGGCGAGCTCATCTACCGCGGCCGCGTCGGAACCGGGTTCACCGCGGCGATGCGCAAGGGCATCCACGCTAAGCTCGAGAAGCGCCATGTTGACAGACCGGCTTTCGCCTCCGTTCCGAGAGGCATCGCCCGACGTGCCAGGTGGGTGCAGCCCGAGCTTGCCGCCGAGGTTACCTATGCCGAAATGACACCGGACGGCAGTTTGCGGCATCCAAGCTTTAAGGGCATGCGCGAAGACAAGCGAGCCGACCAGGTGGTGATGGAAATGCCGAAGACGCCGGCAACTTTTGGCTCCGCCAATCTCGATCCGGGAGTCGGCAAGGAGATCGCCGCTGCTGTCGGCATCAAACTGACGCATCCGGACAAGGTCATGTATCCCGGAACCAAGGTGACCAAGGCCACACTCGCCACCTACTACGCCGTTGTCGCCGAGAAGATGCTGCCCCACATCCAGCATCGGCCGCTTTCGTTGGTGCGCGATACCGACGGCGACCTGCAACAGACCTTTTAGAAGCACAGACTGCCAGGCATGCCCAAGGCCATCCATGATGGCAAGTTGGAGAAGATGTTCGGTAAGGAAAGCCGCATCTTGTGGGTCGATGACGTGGCTGGGCTGATCGCAGGCGTCCAGATGAACGTGCTCGAATTCCACATTTGGGGAAGCCTGCGCCAGCAGCCGCATCTGCCTGGCCGCATGATCTTCGACATCGAGCCCGACGAAGGCCTGGGCTTCGCTGCCGTCAAGCAGGCAGCCCTCGACATACGGGCGTTCTGGAAGCGCTTGGACTGCAGTCGTGGCCGTTGCTGCCGCTCGTCCCGGAGGCAGACTGGGACGAGGTCAAGAGCTTCTGCCAAGACTTCGCCGAACTACTGGCCCGTACAGATCCGTCACGCTTCGTCGCCAACATGAGCAAGGTGAAGCGCAAGGGCCGAATGTTTGTCGATTATCTGCGCAATGGCCAGGGCTCCACTGCAATCTGTCCCTGGTCGACTCGGGCACGCGCGGGGGCGTCGTTCGCGGTGCCCGTCAGTTGGGAGGAGTTGCCCACCTGCGAAAGCGCCAACGGTTTCGATGTTTTCGCCGCCGCCGCGCGGGCTCAATTGCCTGAAGCCTGGGAGGGTTATTTCGACGTCGAACAAACGCTTACCGACCGCATCCGCCACGCAGTCCGGTAGCAATAACCATACTAGATGGTCAGCGACATTTGCCGATTTGGCGCGGACCGCCTTCGCCCAAATTCGAGAGCATCCTGCCTTTGCGGGAGGCCCCCGCAACGCCGTCTAGAGTGAGGGTACGGACCGGTTGCCGTGACGGGTTGAGAGCTGGAGGAGGGCCTCCGGCGCCCGTCGCGGAGAACCGCGATGTCCAGACATTACGCTCACGCCGGCGCCGACCGGGCAAGTCTCTATGACGATATCACCAACAAGATCATCGCCGAGCTGGAGGGTGGGCGCTTTCCCTGGGTGCAGCCTTGGGGCACGGCGGCGACGAAAGCTCCTCTCGCCATGCCAGCCAACGCCGCGACCGGCCGCGCCTATTCCGGGATCAATGTGCTGATCCTGTGGGGTGCGGTCATCGAGCATGGCTTTCCCATCCAGAGCTGGCTGACCTTTCGCCAGGCGCTATCGCTGGGCGGCCATGTCCGCAAGGGCGAACATGGGACCACCGTCGTCTATGCTGACCGCTTCATCCCCGACGACGAGAAGAGACGTGCGCGGGAAACCGGCGAGGCAGCACAGGCCATATCGTTCCTTAAGCGCTTCATCGTGTTCAACGTGGCGCAATGTGAAAATCTGCCCGACGATCTGGTCGTGGCTCCGCCTGCACCGGAACCCGGACTGATCGAGCCTGCGGTCGAGGCGCTGATCAAGGCGACCGGGATCGATTTCCGCATCGGTGGCAACAACGCCTATTATGTGCCGGCGCACGACTATGTGCGGGTGCCGCCCCCGCAGGCCTATTTCGAGACCATCGACTGGCACCGCACAGCCCTGCACGAGCTTGGGCATGCGACCGGCCATGCCTCCCGCGTCGGCCGCGACCTTGGCGGCGCCTTCGGCACCAAGAGATATGCTTTCGAGGAACTGGTTGCCGAGATGAATGCGGCCTTCTGCTGCGCCTCGCTTGGCGTCGTTCCGACCGTGCGCCACGCCGACTACCTGGCCTCCTGGCTCGAGGTCCTGCGCGAAGACAACCGCGCCATCGTGCGTGCCGCCTCCCAGGCCAGCAAGGCGGCCGACTGGCTGCTCGCCTTGCTACCGCAACCTGACGGTGCAGCCAAGGCAGGCCCGGCCCAGGTCAATGAGGCCGCGATGGATAGGAGGGCATGATCCTCCTCACCGACGAACTGCGCGAGCGCCTGCTCGCCAATGGCCGCAAGCGCAATGCCGATCACGCACCTGTCGTGAGGTTCTTCAATCCGCTCGGCGAAGGAACCTGGGCTCGCGACTGAGCTCGATGCCAATGGCGACGCCATGTTCGGTCTCGCCGATCTCGGCTATCCCGAGTTGGGCAGTTTCTCACTCCTCGAGATAACGTCGGTCCGGCAGCCCTTCGGCATGGGCATCGAGCGCGACATGCTCTTTGCCACGGACCTGCCGATTTCGGCCTGGGCAGAGGCCGCCCGCCGGGCTGGAAGCATTCGCGACGCCGAACGCGTCCTCTACCAGGCCGCCCAGTCTGGTCGGAATGGCGCGTGAGATCTCAGCTTGAAATCCACAAAGTTGCAGATGCGCAAAGTCATGTCGGCGGCCCTGTGCCCCCCCGATCTTACGTGTGCGGCGTAGTCCTCAGAGTGAGAGGGCTGCGCCTTTCTTTGTGACGGGTTTGGAGGTCGAGAGAGTCTCGGCCGCCCGTCGCGGAGATAGTCCACATGGCTACGCCCAAGCAGAAGATCACCCTCAACGCCTCGCGCGACATCCCCTTCAACAAACTGATGCTGAGCCAGTCCAATGTCCGGCGCATCAAGCGCGGGGAAACGATTGAGGACCTCGCCGCCTCGATCGGGCGGCGCGGCCTGCTCCAGAGCCTCAACGTCCGGCCGGTGCTGGACGGCGAGGGCAATGAGACCGGGATGTTTGAAGTGCCCGCCGGCGGGCGCCGCTATCGCGCGCTGGAACTGCTGGTCAAGCAGAAGCGCTTGGCCAAGACCGAGCCCGTGCCGTGCGTCGTCACCGACGCCCACAGCGCGGTGCCGATCGAGGAGGATTCGCTCGCCGAGAATTTTCAGCGCGAGGATTTACATCCGCTCGACATGTTTCGCGCCTTCCAGACCTTGCATGACCAGGGCGCCAGCCATGAGGAGATCGCGGCACGCTTCTTCGTATCCGCAACGTTCGTGCAGCAACGCCTGCGGCTCGCGAAGGTCTCGCCCAAGCTGCACGATATTTACGAGCAGGACGGCATGAAGCTCGATCAACTCATGGCCTTTACCGTGACCGACGATCACGCTCGTCAGGAACAGATCTGGGAGGCGCTCGAGCATTCGTGGTCGAACGAGCCGCATCAAATCCGGCGCATGCTGACCGAAACCACGGTTCGGGCAAGCGATCGCCGGGCGCTATTCATCGGTGTCGAGGCCTATGTCGCTGCTGCCGGCGTCGTGCTGCGCGACCTGTTCGAGGCCGACAATGGCGGCTGGCTGCAGGACCCTGTGCTGCTTGACCGCTTGGTCCGCGACAAACTGAAGTCGATCGCCGACGAGATCGCGGCGGAGGGCTGGAAGTGGATCGTGGTCGATGTCGATCTGCCTTATGGCCACAATCACGGTCTGCGGGCACTGGCCGGCACCCCCGTCGATCTGACCGACGCGGAGCGGGCGGAGCGCGAAGCCCTGCGCGCGGAGTACGATCGGCTGGAAGCCGAGTATGGCGAATCCGACGAACTCCCCGACGAGGTCGATCGGCGCCTCGGCCAGATCGAAACTGCGCTTGAGGCCTTGGAGAGCCGCCCGATGAACTACGATCGGGCCGATATCGGCCGCGCCGGTGCCTTCATCAGCATCGACCGTGACGGTGACCTGGTCGTCGATCGCGGATATGTGCGCCCCGAGGACGAAGCGATGCAGACGGTCGTCGATGACGCCGCCGAGCCCGACGGTGCGACCGAGAGCGAGGAGGGCAGGGACGATCCTTCGGTTCGCCGGGCCACCATCACCATCGGCGCGCAAACGTCCGAGCCCGATCAGGATGACGGCGACGCCATCAAACCGCTGCCCGAACGCCTGGTGATCGAGCTCACCGCGCATCGCACGTTGGCGCTGCGCAATGCCGTGGCCGAGAACCAGCATGTGGCGATCACGGCGCTGTTGCATCGGCTCGTCCTCGACACCTTCGGTCATCGCTCCGCGACCGGCTGCCTCGAGGCGTTCGTCCGACATGTCCACTTGCCGACGCAAGACGCTGAGCTGAAAGACAGCCCCGCGGCCAAGGCGATCGACGAACGCCATGAGGCGTGGAAGGGCGACATCCCGCTCGGTGACGACCAGACTCTGTGGGCCTGGCTCGACAGTCTCGATGAAGCCAGTCAGAACGCACTGCTGGCGCATTGCGTCAGCTATGGGATCAACGCGCTGTTCGAACGGCCCAACCCCTATGGCAGCGGCGTTTCCCAGCACGGGCTGGAGCAGCGCTTGCGCGAAGCCGACCGGCTCTCCCACGCCACCGGGCTCGACATGGTGGATGCGGGTTGGCGTCCGACGGTAGAGAACTATCTCGGTCGCGTTACCAAGTCCCGCATCCTCGAAGCCGTGCGTGAGGGCATCGGCGAGCAAGCCGCTCAACTCATCGACCACCTCAAGAAGGGCGACATGGCCAAGGAGGCCGAACGCCTCCTTGCCGATAGTGGCTGGCTACCCGAACCGCTCCGTCTGATCGATCAGGACGCACCGCCCGCGCAGCCGGGCGAGGGCGAGGAACCTGACCTGCCCGAATTCCTCGCCGGCGATGACGAAGACAACTCGGCGGCAGCCGATGAGGTCATCGCTCACGCGGTCGCTGCCGAATAGCACTCATCGACGGGGTGGCTCCGGCCTCCCCGTTTCCCTTCACCTCACCCTCATCGCCGACGCCCTGTCGGGCCTTTTCGTTTCAGGAGACATCCATGTCTGCCCACATCGTCTATGACAACGCGCCGCTCGGCTCACTGATCCGGTACTCCGGTTCCTGCACATTTCGGGGAAGCGGTGCAGCGCAAGGCCGCACAATTCGAACTCATGTTGGGCTTGCTCAAGCTCATCGTCGGCGATGCTAAGTCCCGCCGACCGACGCCGCCGGGGTGGCTTGGCAAGGCCGAGTGGGCGATCTCGCGCGGCGAAACGATCCTCGCAGGCGCCCGCCATCCAGTTGAACCCGGAGATGCGAAGGACTTGCCATGAGTATTCCCGACCATGCCCGCAGCAACTTCCAGACGCTGCTTCGTGCCGCCAGCGACGGCAACCTCGCGCTGATGAAATGCGCCGACGCGGCGACCGGGCAGCGGCGTTATGCAATCTGCGCGGTCGGGCGCGGACTAGTGTTCACGCCGTTCGGTCATCTTGCCGACGGCAATCCCTATGATGCCTACCTGCCGCCCGATCCCGACGACGCCAATGGTTTCCTACAGAAGTCGGAGCCTGACGGCGGAATATGACCGACATCTGGTTGATACCGGCGGGCGCTCCACCTCATGGCGGGGCGCTTGTATCATTTTAGCTTTGGTCGGTTCCTGAGAGGGAGAGGCGGGCCGGGATGGGTTTGAACCCGTGCGGTCCAGAGAGAGCGCCGCGCGGCTCGATCCTGTCTCCGCTCTCCCGAGGTTCACACCATGTACATGATCTCGCCCGCTGCGACGGTTCCCGCTGCCGCGCCGCTCCCGCTCGCACAAACCCGTCCAGCCGGCGCTATCTTCGCCGCCGCCGGCCTGCTGCTTCCCCGTCTCGAACGCGGCGAGTGCATCGACGCGCCAAAGCTGCGCTCGGCGATGGAAGCCGCATTCGGCGCCTCCGACGCCGCCGGCGCCTGGGACTGGAAGCAGGCCTACGATGCCTGCGAGACCGCGACGGTTCTCTTCCTGCGCAAGTACGGAAAGGCGCTGTTCCGCAAAGCCGCGTCGCCGGCTCTCCGGCTTTCCTCATTGTCGAAGATCGCCGGGCTCATGCCGACGCATACCCGCCGATCCGAAGAGGCGCAGACCCTCCAGCAGTTCTCGACGCCGATTCCGCTCGGCCTGGTCGCGGCAACGGCCGCCGTCATCACGCCCGCCGACCGTGTGCTGGAGCCTTCCGCCGGCACCGGGCTGCTCGCCATCCTGGCCGAGATAGCCGGCGCCTCGCTCATCCTCAACGAGCTTGCCGAGACGCGCGCGGCACTTCTTTCCTGCCTCTTTCCGGCCGTCTCCGTCACCCGCTTCGACGCCGCCCAGATCGACGACCATCTCGAAGTCAGCGCCGTGCCGAGCGTGGTACTGATGAACCCGCCCTTTTCGGTCATGGCCAATGTCGAGGGCCGCATGGGCGACGCGGCCTTGCGGCACATCTCCTCGGCGCTGGCGCGTCTTTCGCCCGGGGGGCGGCTGGTGACGATCACCGGTGCGAACTTCGCGCCCGACCATCAGGCCTGGACCGCCGCATTTACTCGCCTGCAGGAACGTGGCCGCGTCGTCTTCTCCGCTGCCATCGACGGCTCGGCCTACGCCAAGCATGGCACGACCTTTCCGACACGCCTCACCGTCATCGACAAGCTCCCGGCGGACGATCCCACCGTCTTCGCGGATGCTCCCGGCATCGCTCCGGATGCGGCGACGCTCCTCGCTTGGATTGAGGAGCGCCTTCCTGCGCGGCCGCCGGTCGTCATGGCCGCCGTTTCGAGCGCGGCATCGGCGGTCGCCGCGCCCCGCACCGTGCACGGCTATCTCAAACGCGCGGCGAGAACCACGCCACGCAAGTCGATCGCCGAACCGGAAGCCATCGACCTCGCCTATGAGGCTGTCGACTGGCGGGCGGCCGAGGGCGGCCAGATCAGCGACGCCATCTATGAGGTCTACGGGCTTCAGGCGATCCGCATTCCCGGCTCTCGGGCCCACCCCACACAGCTCGTTCAATCGGCGGCCATGGCCTCGGTAGCGCCCCCCAAGCCGAGCTACCAGCCGCGCCTGCCGAAGAATGTCCTTGACCTGCTCTCGGACGCGCAGCTCGAGACCGTCATCTATGCCGGCGAGGCTCACGCCGAATATCTCGCCGGCGCCTGGACGCTCGACGATACCTTTGACGTGGTTAACGCCGCAGCCGATGCCACCGCGGGGGCCGTGCGCTTCCGGCAAGGCTTCATGATCGGCGACGGCACCGGTGTAGGCAAGGGCCGCGAGTCCGCCGCCGTAATCCTAGACAATTGGATGCAGGGCCGTCGTAAGGCGGTCTGGATCTCCAAGTCCGACAAGCTCATCGAGGATGCGCAGCGCGACTGGTCCGCGCTCGGCATGGAGCGCTTGCTGATCACCCCGCTCTCCCGCTTCCCGCAGGGCAACCCGGTCACGCTGGCGGAAGGCATCCTATTCACCACCTATGCCACGCTGCGGTCCGAAGATCGTGGGGAGAAGGTTTCGCGGGTCAAACAAATCGTCGAATGGTTGGGTCCGGATTTCGATGGGGCCATCATTTTCGACGAGGCGCACGCCATGCAAAACGCCGGTGGCGGCAAGGGCCAACGCGGCGACGCCGCCCCCTCCCAGCAAGGCCGTGCCGGCCTGAGGCTACAGCACGCCCTGCCGAATGCCCGCATCGTCTATGTGTCGGCGACTGGCGCCACCACCGTGCACAATCTCGCCTATGCCCAGCGGCTCGGCCTTTGGGGCGGCGAGCATTTTCCGTTCTCGACCCGTGCCGAGTTCGTCGAGGCGATCGAAGCCGGCGGCGTCGCGGCGATGGAAGTGCTGGCACGCGACCTCAGGGCACTCGGCCTCTATACGGCCCGCTCGCTCTCTTTCAACGGCGTCGAATACGAACTGCTCGAGCATGAGCTGACGCCCGAACAGGTCCGCATCTATGATGCGTACGCTGGGGCCTTCGGCGTCATCCATAACAATCTCGATGCGGCGATGCAGGCGGCCAACATCACCGGCAGCACCGGCACGCTCAATGCCCAGGCCAAGTCGGCCGCGCGCAGCGCCTTTGAAAGCGCCAAGCAGCGCTTCTTCGGTCATTTGTTGACCAGCATGAAGACGCCTACCCTGATCCGCTCCATCACCCGCGATCTGGAGGAGGGCCATGCGGCCGTTGTCCAGATCGTCTCGACGGGCGAGGCGCTCATGGAACGGCGGCTGGCCGAGCTGCCGACTGAGGAATGGAACGACGTCCGAGTCGACATCACGCCGCGCGAGTACGTCCTCGACTATCTCGCCCATTCCTTCCCGGTGCAGCTCTATGAGCCCTTCACCGACTCCGAAGGCAATCTGTCGTCGCGCCCGGTCTACCGCGATGGCCAGCCCGTCGAGAGCCGCGAGGCGGTCGCCCGGCGCCACGAGCTGATCGCCAAACTCGCCAGCTTGACGCCTGTCCCCGGCGCCCTCGACCAGATCGTCCAGCATTTCGGGGTGGACATCGTGGCCGAGGTCACCGGTCGCTCGCGCCGCATTGTCCGCAAGGGCGAGCGCCTTGTCGTTGAAAACCGTGCCGGGTCAGCCAACCTCGCCGAGACGCAGGCCTTCATGGATGACCAGAAGCGCGTTCTGGTTTTTTCGGATGCGGGCGGAACGGGGAGGAGCTACCACGCCGAACTGTCGGCCCGGAACACGCGGCTGCGTGTGCATTATCTGCTCGAAGCCGGCTGGAAGGCCGACACCGCGATTCAGGGCCTGGGCCGCACGCATCGCACCAATCAGGCGCAGCCGCCGCTGTTCCGGCCGATCTCGACCAATGTGAAGGCGGAAAAGCGCTTCCTCTCGACGATCGCGCGAAGGCTCGATACGCTCGGCGCAATCACGCGCGGCCAGCGCCAGACCGGCGGCCAGGGCCTGTTCCGGCCAGAGGACAATCTGGAAAGCCACTATGCCCGTGATGCGCTACGGCAACTCTATCTGCTGATCGTACGCGGCAAGATCGAGGGCTGCTCGCTCGAGCGTTTCGAGGCGGCGACCGGTCTCAAGCTGATGGATGCCAATGGCATCAAGGACGAGTTGCCGCCGATAACCACCTTCCTCAATCGCCTGCTCGCACTGACCATTGCACTGCAGTGCGTACTGTTCGGTGCCTTCGAGCAACTGCTGGCGGCGCGCATCGAGGGCGCGATCGCGTCCGGCACCTACGATGCCGGGCTGGAGACGCTGCAGGCCGAAAACTTCGTCGTCATCGATCGGCAGGTGATCTACACCCATCCGCGCACCGGCGCCGAAAGCCGCCTGCTCACGATCACCGAACGCAAGCGCAATCGGCCCGTGACGCTCAATGCGGCGCTCGATCATCTCCGCGATCCGCGTGCCTTGCCGCTCATCAACGAGCAATCGGGCCGCGCAGCCGTGCAGATCCAGCCCCCCAGCGTCATGCTCGACGATGGCGAGGTCGAGCGACGCGTTCGCCTGATCCGCCCAATGGAAGGCCAGAACATGCCGCTCAAGGCCATGGGCGAAACACGCTGGGTCGAGGCAGATCGCGAGGCGTTCATAAATGCCTGGGCGGCCGAAATCGCTGGGGTGCCGGAGTTTTCGGACTCGGTCGTGCACATGGTCACCGGCCTGCTGCTGCCGATTTGGAAGCACCTGCCCAACGAGTCGACCCGCGTTTATCGACTTCAGACCGACGACGGTGAGCGCCTCATCGGCCGCCGCGTCTCGCCGGCATGGGCCGCCAACGCCTCTGCGACGAACATGGTTGCGCTATCGCCGGAGCAGGCGTTTGCGGCTCTGATGGACGGCCGGACCATCCTCGATCTTGCCGAGGATCTCCAGCTTCGCCGCCGCCGCGTCATGGGCGCATGGCGCATCGAATTGTCTGGCTTCACCGACACGATGCGCGAGCGCCTCACCGCCTACGGTCTCTTCCACGAGATCATTTCGTGGAAGCTCAGGATGTTCGTGCCGATCGACGCCAACGGCCTGCCCGTGATCGAGCGCGTGCTCGACCGCTTCCCAATCGAGCGCGTGAGCGAGCGGGGGGCTGCATGATGCCGCCTCACGATGCATCCGACCTCGCACATCGACTCGGCGAACATGCCGAGGAGGTGTGCCGCCACTACCTCTCCAATGGCCGTCGCCAGGGCAACTATTGGACCGTCGGCGACGTCCGCAATGCGCCGGGCCGCTCGATGTTCGTACGTCTGCAGCCATCCCCGAAGGGACCGCCAGGCAAATGGATCGACGCCGCTACCGGCGAGCATGGCGACCTGCTCGATGTCATCCGCGAATCCCTCGGACTGGTCAACTTCCGGGACGTCGCCGACCAGGCGCGCGTGTTTCTCGCTATGCCAGATGCCATGCCACCCCGACCGGCCAAGCCGATCACGCACGTCCCCATTGGATCTCCGGAAGCGGCTCGCCGACTGGTCGCCATGTCGAAGCCCATTATCGGAACCCTCGTGGAAACGTATTTGCGTGGACGTTGCATTACGACTTTGCACGGAACCGCAGCCTTGCAGTTCCATCCATACTGCTACTACCGGCCAGACGATCATGGACCGACCAAGACCTTGCCGGCGATGATCGCCGCTGTCACCGACCTCGATGGACGTCTGACCGGCGCGCACCGCACCTGGCTCGCACCGGACGGCACCGGCAAGGCACTCGTCGACACACCGCGTCGGGCAATGGGTGACCTTCTCGGTCACGCCGTCCGCTTCGGCGCACCCTGCAGCGTCATGGCGGCAGGCGAAGGCATCGAGACGACGCTATCGCTCAGATGCGCCTTGCCCGACATGGCGATGGCGGCGGCCCTCTCGGCGGCTCATCTCGCAGCCATCCTGTTCCCACCGAACCTGCGGCGGCTCTATGTCATCCGCGACAACGATCCGGCCGGTGGCGGTGCCCGAGACAGCCTGCTCGAGCGCGCGACGGACGCCGGAATCGAGGCAATCGTGCTGTCGCCGCAGACGGAGGACTTCAACGAGGACCTCCGCCATTTCGGACTAACCGCCCTCCGCGCCTCGATTGCGGACCAGCTCATGTTCAAGGACCGCCTCCGCTATCTGACACAGGCGGCATGAGCCGTGAGGGGGAAGCTCGCGGCGCACGGTGCCGGTGCGGCGCATGGATGCGTGGCTCGCCGGCAGAGAACCGCGACCCGGCCTTCGAGAGGGCGATCGACCCACGAATTGGCCGGCCAGGCAATGGCGGCGGCCGACTATTTTCCGGCGGCGCGCGATTGCTGGTGAAAGCCAGCGATTGGATGCGACGCCTTTCCATCGCGAGGCAAAATAGCCGGCCGCCGCCATCCTCCGCTACGCTTCGGCCCTCCGCTTCGCTGCGGGTGTCGGACCGTCCCGCCCGTGGGCTCTCGTCGCCATGAAGGCCGCGAGGGTCGCGGACAAACCGACGGAGCACCCCCATGAGCGAGCACGACGACACCGAACCGCACCACGCCGCTTCTCCGACCGATCACATCCTCACCGAACTCCAGCTTTATGGCTGGCGCCCATTTACGGACGAGCCCGATCCGCGACCGCTCCCCGGTGGCGACCACGTGGCCGGAGCCGTGGCCGACATTTTTGACGCCCTCATCGCCACCTTGGCCGACACGCGCCTCGAACCCGACCTCGATGATCTGCTCTGGTCCGTCACCAATGTCTTCCACCGAGCTGTACAACGGATCGAGCGGCAACAGGACGACAACGAGCAGGCCCAGCGCCGCCTGCAGCGCGAACAGGACGGAAGCGAGATCAAGGCGGTTGAACTCGAGACACTCACCGCCCAGGGCCAGACCATGATCGAACGGCGCGACGCCTTCGAGCTCATGCGTGACCAGGCCGCCGACCACTACGATCAGTACACTGGCTCGGCCTGGCGACCGCGCACGGGGTCGATGGTCAACCATCACCATCTCACCGCCGCAATGATCGATAGCCGCGACTTCCTCGCGGCCAGGCGGCGCGCGGAAACCGAGGTCATGTTACCCGCCGGCCCAAAGATCGCCTTCTCCGGCGGCGATACCGCCGATCACGAGCTGATCTGGGCAAAGCTAGACCAAATCCGCGCCAAACACCCCGACATGGTGCTGATGCACGGCGGATCACCGAAAGGCGCCGAAAAGATCGCCGCCCGCTGGGCCGATCATCGCAAGGTGCCGCAGGTCGCCTTCAAGCCCGACTGGACCAAACACGCCAAGGCCGCTCCCTTCAGACGCAATGACCAGATGCTGGCGGTCATGCCGATCGGTGTCATCATCTTTCCCGGCACCGGCATTCAGGAGAACCTCGCGGACAAGGCCCGCAAGCTCGGCATCCCGGTCTATCGGCTCGGCAACGGCGGCGCGTAAGCGCCGCCGGAACCTACCGGCCTAACGAATGCCGGGTAGGCATGGCATCCTTTAAGCCATGTGGCTCGTATCCTTTCCCAAAAACTTCACACCGGACATCGCGCTTGCCGACACCTTCTTACGCAATGCCGCCGCCCACCTCGATGGCGCTGACCGGGCGGCGGATCCAGGCAGGCACAATGCGGCCCTTCACGCCATCGCCATCGCCATTGAATTGCTCCTGAAGTCGCATCTTCTCAGAGTAGCTATCGACGATCACTGGAACCGCCGCCATATCGGGCACGATCTCGGCAAGGCGGCTCTTTACGCCGAGAGAGCTGGGTTGGGCCTGCCACCGCGATTGCACAGCGTCATCGCCCAGCTTCATCCTCATTTTCAGCGTGGCGGCTTCCAACGGGACCCATCGCGATCATGGCCGTCCGGTTTCTCGGCCGACGCCCGCCACATCGCGCGGCAGCTTGCTCAGACTCTCCTGAAGAGCGTCGCGCCAACCACGCCCGCAGCTCCTGACTTGAAGATGACCGCACCACGCGATCCATTGCGCTGATCCTTGGTCCAGCCGACGGCCTAAAGCCATCAACCCGCAAGGGGGCGGACTACGCGAAGCGTGCCGCCGCTCCGGCTTCACCTTCGCGGTGATTGCGGCCATCGGCCGAACACATCGGGCGCCTGTCAGCGGGGGAGGGTCCTCCGCTTCAAACAGGAGCCGGATCGATGTCCTTCGCCGACGCACATGCCTTCGCCTTCAGCCTTGCCGCCACCCTCATGGTCACCATCGTCATCTTTCGTGCCGGCGACGGCACTCTCTCGGTCGTGCCGGCGAACGAGTATGACGGCGAAGACACCGCCATCATCGGCGAAATCGACCCGTTCGCCCCATAACAGGGCGGACATCGCGCCCAGCAAGAACACCGGCGGGTTTCGCCCGCGCTTTTCCTTTGCTATGCTGTGCGCTGCGCCAGGTGGTGGTGGAAGGCGCAATCGCCAGAGCTATTCTCTCGGAGACACCACCATGATCATCCTCGGCATTTTCCTTTGTATCGCGGCCATCGGCATCTTGTGCTGGTTGCTCTTCACCCTTGCGGTCTTCGCGCTTCCGTTGTTCGTCGGCGTCAGCGCAGGTACGTGGGCATTCAACACCGGCGCCGGCTGGCTTGGCGCGATCCTCGTCGGCATCCTCGCAGCCGGGTTGACACTCGGCGTCGGCCAAATCCTCCTCGGCGTTATCAGCTCCATGTGGGCGAAGCTGGCGATCGCGATGGTCTTCCTCGCTCCCGCTATCGTTGCCGGCTACCATGCCACCCATGGCATCGCGAAGCTCATGATGCCTTCGGAAATCTGGCAGATCATCTTTTCCGTCATTGGCGCGTTCGCCGTCGGCGTCGCGGCATATCTGCGGGTCGCGGGCATGGCCGCCGCCGACCAATCCGGTAGGGGCACGGTAAAGCTTAAACCCACGCGAGGGAGGCGGGCGGACCAGAGCGACCAGGGCCGCCTCCTCATCATCGGTGGTTGGAGCAATCGGGCTACAGGCCAAGAATAGGGCAACGGCCACGTGGCGGCGCGGCCTTGTTTGGAGGCTTGGACTTTGTTCGGTCGACGCCGCAAGGCAGGCCGACCAGCCGGTGGCAGGACGGCAGCGCGGCCGGTGACGAGGGCGTTGGAGGTGCGCGGGATCTGGAGCCTGGAATGGGTGGGCGATGCCGGTGAAGCTTGTAGCGATCTGCTGGCGGCGCGTTGGACGCCAACGTCTCCGTTGCCAATCCGTCCCAAGAGCGCTCCAAACGGCCTCTTCAATGGGCTGATCTGCCCGAAGGACGGCTGAACCTCGACCGCCAAAGCCGCAACGACGCATCTCGACTTTCTTCCCCTGCCGGCGCCCACCCCATGTGGCAAGCGCATGGGGACCCCGGGCGCCGCCGTTCCTCGCGAGACAAGAAAGTCGTTCCTGCGCCGTCCTCCGCGTTGCTCCGGTCGCAAGCGATGCGTCGTCGCTCGCCTCCGGCCAAGTGATCGCCATCGAGGCCGCATGGTGCGGGCTCGGGAACAGGAAATGGAGACTTACAATGGCTACCATCGGCACCTTCAAGAAGTCCGCCTCGAACGAGTTCACCGGTGAAATCGTCACTCTCAGCGTCCAAGCCAAGAACGTGCGCATCGTCCCAGACACCCGCGCCACCGGCGAGAACGCTCCCAGCCACCGGGTGCTGGTCGGTCGCGCCGAGATCGGCGCCGCCTGGTCGAAGACCTCCAACGAAGGCCGCGACTATCTGGGTCTCAAGCTTGACGATCCGAGCTTCAACGCCCCGATTTACGCCAACCTTTTCGACGACGAGGAAGGTGAGGGTTTCTCGCTCATCTGGTCCCGCCCGAACGCGCGGCGGGGTGACTAAGGACCCGCGCAGGCCCCGGCCGGAAGGCCGGGGCCTTCTTGCGCGGACGTCCGGTTCGGTTCACTCAAGCCGAGAGCGATGCTGAAATCGCATCGCCTGATGCTGATCAACCATCCTCCGTCGGCGCTATTGTTTCTATAAAATGCAGGCTTTCACTCTGTGAAGGCGAGGCAAGCGATGATCGAGCCGTTTGACGAAACCGCGCCGACCAGTGACGAACTCACCGAATACGATCGGGAACACGTCAAGCTCTATATGCGCCTGCTTGACGCCGCCGACGACGGCGCGGACTGGCGCGAGGTGGTCGAAATTCTCTTCGGCATTGATCTGACGAAGGAGCCAAAACGCGCCCGGCGCATCCATGACAGCCATCTGGCGCGAGCGCGCTGGATGGCCCGTGCTGGCTATCGCCATCTCTTGCGTCAACCCGGCAGCTAGCACCGCCGCTCCTGTCGTTCCCGGGTGATGCCGAAACGGCATCACCCGATGCCCGGCGAGGGTCTTCCGCCAATCGCTACAACCCGGAATGGTTTTGAGGCGGGGTCTACGCGTTTCTAGCGTGAGGAGCTCTTGGATGAGGCCGGATACGTCGCATTGGCGAGACAATGCCAGCTATGATTATTTCGATACATCGCCCATCGAAGGGCTCGCCTGGGAGTGTCTGCGGCGTCACGAACCCTATCAACGGCACTATCAAGCGCTCCTGACCACAAGAGCCGAAAAAGCACCCTTCCACCCTGAGACACAGCGGCTTTGGGGGTTACGATTTCCCGGCCAGGCCGGATTTGTCCGCCTTGGCGCAAGACGTTCTGTGGTCGCCTGACGTCGATCCAGCTGTCGTTTCTCTCGTGCCGGCGCCGGAATTCCTGTCGTCCTTGCGATCGGTGCCTTTGACCGGCCTGGGGGTGGTCCACGACAGTCCTGAAGGACGTCATAGTGTCCACGGTACAGGTGTCGCCACCCAACTTCTCCTTCTGCCCGGCAGTGACCCGCACGGCCACCTGGCGGCGCTGATCCCCTTGGATGCAGAAACGTTGGGACGGATCGAAGCACTCACCCGTTTCTGGCGTTCCTTGCAGGGGCGCCCAACAGCTTCGGACACGCGTATGACCCCACAGCAGCGCCGCCGGTTTCGTCTGATGATGCAGGCCGCTGACGGCCGTGCGAACGGCGCGAGCTACCGCGACATTGCGGTTGTGTTCTACGGACACAAGCGCATCGCCGCCGATCCTTGGAAGACCTCGGCGTTGCGCGATGCGGTGATCGGCCTCGTCGAAGGCGCCACCGCCATGATCGGCGGCGGCTATTTGCAAATCCTGCGTCATCGCCGCCGATCGTAGCGGTTGTGACACTGGACAGGGGGTGGGATTTTAGCCTCCCTCAACTTCCCCATCCCTTGCGAAGCCCATTCTCCGCCACCGTGGTCGCCGTCCACCGCTGAACGCCAGCGGCTGCCCAAACCCCACGGAGGTCCGACCCATGCGACCCGATATCGCCGTTTTGCCGCCGCGCTTCCTGCGCACCAAGGAAGCCGCGGATTTTCTCAGCCTGTCCGCCCGCACGCTCGAAAAGCACCGTACCTATGGTACCGGTCCTTCCTACCGCAAGCTCGGCGGCCGCGTCGTCTATGCCGTCGACGATCTTCAGGCTTGGGCCGAACGCGGCGCTGTCACCTCTACATCCGATCCGCGTGGGTCGGTCCTGCCGGCCAAGCGTCACACACCGATGCCGCCGGCGCATGGCGGACGATACGCACGCTGACCGCGCGCGGATTTCAAATGGTGGCACGAAACCAATCCCTATCGGAGCGCGGGCAGCTCGACCTGTTCCGGGCGCTGCCTGGCGACTTCGCCCCACGGGACACGCAGGATCTCATGGCCTATCCGTTCTTCTCCCTTTCCAAGACCCATCGCGTCACCCCGATCGACTTTGCCGCGGGCAACGTCACGATCCGGGTCGAAGCCGTACCCGATCATGGGATGGCGACCATCTGGGACGCTGACATCCTGATCTGGGCCGCGAGCCAGATCGTCGAGGCGCGCGACACCGGGCTTCGAACCTCGCGCCTGATGGCCGCCACGCCCTACGAGATTCTCACCTTCGTCGGCCGCGGCAAGAGCCTGCGCGACTATCAACGCCTGAAGGCGGCACTTGACCGGCTGCAGTCGACCACCGTCTCGACGACCATCCGTCAGGCCGCCGAGGGCAGGCGTCACCGCTTCTCATGGATCAACGAGTGGCAGGAGCGCATCGATCGCCATGGTAAACCCGCGGGGATCGAGTTGATCGTCCCCGACTGGTTCTACCAGGCAGTCCTCGATGACGCGCTCGTGCTGACGATCGATCGCGCCTATTTCGACCTGACTGGCGGGCTGGAGCGCTGGCTCTATCGGCTGGTGCGCAAGCATGGCGGGCGCCAGCGCGACGGCTGGCGCTTCGACTTCCGTCACCTTCACCTAAAATCCGGCGGCCTGTCGCCGTACAAGCGCTTTGCCTTCGAACTGCGCGACATCATCCGCCGCCAGCCGCTGCCCGGCTATACCCTTGCGCTGGAAGTGGAGATTGGGGGCCGGGCGCTGCTCGCCTTCGAGCGCATCGGCTCCTGTGGAAGGCCTGTGGACGGCCTCGTGCTATCGGGAACCGGACCTATCGTGCCATCGGGAACCGCAGGCTCGTGCTATCAGGAACCCAAACGGGGCCTAACCCTAGGAAAGCAAAACCGAAATCGCGCCCTTAACTTAGACTCTAACCCAGATTCTAACCTTGAAGAAGAGCGCGCGCGTGATGTGCAAAGGCTCCGACGAACCAGCGACGCACTCAGCATAGACACCGACAAGACCTCGAATGCTCCATCGGTTTCTGACGGCAGCAGCACGGCAACCGGCGTCTCCGAAGCCCCGAATCCGCCTCTTGATCCGCGCTCGGGAGCCACCCGATGATCGCCGCCACGCACTACGCTCGCGACGAACTCGTCCATGTCGAACTGACCTGGGTGGAGAAGAGGATCGAGAACTGGATACGGTTCGGCACGCACGCCCAGGAACAGATCGTCGATCGTCGCCGGCGCATTCTGTCCTATCGGCCCGGCACGGTCTTCGCGTTCGTTCGGTGGGCCGCGAACGACTTCGGAACGATCATCTCACGCATCGATATCGTGCGTGCGGTCAGACGTGGCGAAGCCTATCAGACACTGCCCTTCGTGCGCCCCGGCGGCGACATCCTGCTGAAGGTCGAGAGCTGGCCCAAGGTGGAACGCGTGCTGCAGGCGATCGACGCTATACAGCGCCTCGACATCGAGCCTGAGTTGGTGTCGCCCGATCATTGGCGGCACATCCACAACCGGATTACCGCCGGCCACGCGCCGCGCAGCTACACACTCGACCAACATCGCGCGTTCCTGCTGCGCAAGAGGAACGAGCCGTGACGCGCGCCGGGATCATCCTCGCTAGCGTTCTCGCAACCATGGGCGTCGGCTATCCCGGCCTCACTTCGATGCCCACGAAGCTCATCTGGAATGCGTCGGCCAGCGCACCGATCGGTCTCTACACGATCGACTTCTATGGACCGTTCGAGGTCACCGATCTTGTGGCCGTCGCCGCGCCTGAGCCACTCGCCGCGTTCCTCGCTGATCGCGGCTATCTGCCGAGGGGCGTGCCACTCTTGAAGCGCATCCTTGGCGTTGCCGGGCAGCGTGTCTGTCGCTCGAACCTCACCATCACTGTCGATGGCGTCGAGGCGGGCGTGGCGCTCGAGCGTGATCGGGCCGGCCGTGACCTGCCTGTCTGGCAGGGCTGCCGCCGCATCGCGACCGGCGAAGTCTTCCTGATGAACCGGCAGGTCCGCGACAGTCTCGACGGACGCTACTTCGGCCTTCTCTCCACCGACCGGATCATCGGCCGCGCCGTCCCGCTGTGGACGGACGAGGGCGGCAACGGCCGCTTCGAATGGCGCGCGCCAACGCGGTGAGCGCGCGACCGGCGGCGCGCGTCGTGCCGCCAGCCTTCATCACCGCACCACTGAAAACAGGAGCCTGACATGCAACAGATCGGGGAATTCACGCGCCAGAAGACTGGGTATAGCGGGCGCATCCACACGCTCATCCTCAACCTGGATATCGCTATCGTGGCGGCAGAGGCGAGCGAAACGGAGAATGCGCCTGACTACCGCGTTCACGCCGGAAGCGAGGACGGCCCAGAGATCGGCGCCGGCTGGAAGCGCTCCAGCGAAAAGGCCGGAGACTATGTCTCGATCCAGCTCGACGACCCGACGCTCGCGCAGCCGATACGCGCGAACCTCTTTCGCAATGGCGACGACAAGACGTCCTGGTCGCTGCACTGGGCGCGCCCGCGCGACCGCACCGAGAAGGAGTGAACGATGCGCGCTCGCCGTCCCTCGACGAGCCATTCCGGTGCGCCCGGGCCGCTTCGCGCTGCCCGGCGCATGGCTCTTCTCCTCCTTTGCGGCCTGTCCGTCGCGACCATTATGCCGATGGCGACATTGGCGCAGGACTTGGCCGTCGCGCGATCGTCGCAGCGCGATCCGTTCGGCGCGCACATCGCAGAAGCCTCGCATCGCTTCGGCGTTCCGACCGCGTGGATACGCGCCGTCATGCGGAAGGAAAGTGCGAGCGATGTGCGCGCCGTCTCCAGCGCAGGTGCCCGCGGCTTGATGCAGATCATGCCCGGCACATGGGATGATCTGCGCGCCCGGTGGTCGCTTGGCCGCGATCCGTTCGATCCCCGGGACAACATCCTGGCAGGAACAGCGTACCTGCGCGAACTGCGCGATCGCTTCGGCTCGCCGGGGTTTCTGGCCGCCTACAACGCGGGACCTGCACGCTACGAAGCCTACCTCACTGGGCGTCCGTTACCGGCCGAGACCCGCGCCTATGTTGCAGCACTTGCCCCGCTGATCGGTGAAAGCGAGGGTATGCGCCCTTTCGCAGTCCCGTCTGTCGAAGCCATTCCCTGGAGGCACGGCTCGCTCTTCGTAGGTCAGCCGGAGCGCACCCAAGCTGTCGCTCTCGTGCCGACCGAGCGACCACCAAATGACGCGAACTCTGCACCCAGCGTGCGCGATGTCTCCGCCATCGTGCCGCTGTCCGAGGGCCTCTTCGTGGCGCGATCAGCCGAGGGGATCCAGCCATGAGCGCGTATGGGCGTCTTCGCGCAACCGCAAGCTCCAGCGCACCGTGGCCTGGATGGAGGCGGAAGGTGGGCAGAACAACCGGAAGATGGCGAGATAAAAGGCCGCGAGGTGCGGCGTCGATCGGTTGTGTTGTTTCAATAGGTTATGCAAGATTTGCGCGAGGTGCGAAGATTTGGCGCACCGCGCCGGAACAGTGTTTTCGCTGTGATTTCCATGCCTTGATACGATGTGCGGATCTTCGCCATGAACGGTGAGGATGGTTTCCGAATCCGGCCCGGCCGCATCCGCTCGCCCAGCGCCCAGCGCGCCAGGCCCTTCATCGCGCAGGCGCTTGCCGCCGCCCAGAAGGCCGGCGCTCGTATTTCTCTAACCGGCCGGATCAGTCCGGGCAATCGCTCGGCCTTCGGGCGTGGCCGCACGGCGAGCGTGCGCGCCAATCGTCTCCTCACCGGCCGCTCACGAGCCGTGATCATCAAGACGCGGCTCGTGCGCCATCACGCGCGAGCAGCGCCGCTTGCCGCCCATCTCACCTATCTTCGCCGCGAGGGCGTCTCCCGGGACGGGGAGAAGGCAAGGCTGTTCGGGCCGGAAGGCGGGGAGGTGGATGGCGGTGCTTTCGCCGGGCTGTGCGGCGATGATCGGCACCACTTCCGCTTCATCGTGTCGCCGGAAGATGCCATCGACATGGCGGACCTCAAATCCTTCGCCCGTGATCTGATGGGGCAGATGGAAAAGGACCTCGGCACGAAGCTCGATTGGGCCGGAGTCGATCACTGGAACACCGACAATCCACACCTCCACATCATCCTGCGCGGTCGTACCGATGACGGTCAGGATCTCGTCATCTCCCGCGACTACATCAAGGAGGGGATGCGCGCGCGCGCGGCCGATCTTGTTACCCAGGAACTCGGCCCGCGCACCGATCTCGACATACGTCGCAATCTGCAGCGCCAGGTCGAAGCCGAGCGCTGGACCCAGCTTGACCGCCAGCTTGTTCGCGACGGCCGCGAGACAGGCATCATCGACCTTGCTTCCACCGCGAGCCCCCAGCCCGACGAATATCACGTGCTGAAGGTCGGGCGGGTGCGCAAGCTCGAAACCCTTGGACTTGCCGTACAGGTCGGCCCGGGCCAATGGATGATCGACGACAAGGCCGAGGCGACGCTGCGCGAGCTTGGCGAGCGCGGTGACATCATCAAGCGGATGCATCGCGCCCTGACAGAGCAGGGCATCGAGCGCGGCGCGGCGAGCTATGTGCTGGCGGCAGAGCGCCTCGACACGCCGATCGTGGGTCGGCTGATCGACCGCGGTCTCGACGATGAACTGAAGGGCAGTGCGTACGTCGTGGTCGATGGCACCGACGGCCGCACACATCACATCAAGCTGTCCGACCTCGATGCCGCCGGCGACAGCGCTCCGGGTTCGATCGTCGAGCTGCGCAAGTTCCATGACGCGCAGGGACATGGGCGCGCGGCGCTCGCTGTCCGTTCCGATCTCGATATTGGGCAGCAGGTTACCGCCGCCGGCGCAACCTGGCTTGACCGCCAAAATATCGCCCGCGAACCGATTGCGCTGTCGGAAGGCGGCTTCGGCGCCGAGGTGCGGCAGGCGATGCAGCGCCGTGCCGACCATCTTGTCGAACAGGGCCTCGGCGAGCGGCAAGGCCAACGCATCAGCTTCACCCGCAACCTGATCGACACGCTGCGTCGACGCGAGTTGGAGGCGCTCGGCGAAAAGGTCTCGGCCGAAACCGGCCAGCCCTTCAACCGCGCCCGCGGCGGCGAGTTTGTGACCGGCTCCTACCGGCGACGTTTCACGCTCGCGTCCGGCCGCTTCGCCATGATCGATGACGGCCTCGGTTTCCAACTGGTGCCCTGGACGCCGTCCCTGGAAAAACATCTTGGCCGCCACGTCTCTGGCGTCGCTCGCAATGACGACGGCATCGACTGGAGTTTTGGCCGCAAGCGAGGCCTCGGCCTCTAACCTCATGAAGAAAGGGCAGCTTCTATGTCCGCCACCAAGATACTTTGGGGCCAGATCCTCGCGGTCGTAGCGATCGTACTGTTCACGACCTGGGGCGCGACGGAGTGGGTGGCCTGGCGCCTGGCGTTCCAGCCCGAGCTCGGCAGGCCATGGTTCCATGTCCTGGGTTTTCCGTTTTACCTTCCGCCGTCCTTCTTCTGGTGGTGGTATGGCTTCGACGCTTACGCGCCGTCGGTCTTCGTGGAAGGAGCCTTTATCGCGGCTTCCGGCGGTTTCGCCTGCGTCGCCGTCGCCATAAGCATGTCGGTCTGGCGGGCTCGCGAGGCCAAGAAGGTCGAGACCTACGGCTCCGCCCGCTGGGCCGACAAGCAGGAGGTCAAGGCAACTGGCCTTCTCGGCTCCGATGGCGTGGTGCTTGGGCGATATGACGGGGCCTATCTGCGCCACGATGGACCGGAGCACGTGCTGTGCTTCGCGCCCACACGTTCGGGCAAGGGTGTGGGCCTCGTCGTCCCGTCGCTGCTGACCTGGCCGAGCTCAGCCGTCGTTCACGACATCAAGGGCGAGAATTGGCAACTCACCGCGGGCTTCCGCGCCAGGCATGGCCGCGTCCTGCTGTTCGACCCCACCAATCCGAAATCCTCATCCTACAATCCGCTGCTCGAGGTGCGCCGCGGCGAATGGGAAGTCCGCGACGTTCAAAACATCGCCGACATCCTGGTCGATCCCGAAGGCTCGCTCGAGAGGCGAAACCATTGGGAGAAAACCAGCCATGCCCTTCTGGTCGGCGCGATCCTGCATGTCCTCTACGCCGAGCCGGACAAGACGCTTGCCGGCGTCGCCGGCTTCCTCTCCGATCCGAAGCGTCCGATCGAATCGACGCTGTCGGCGATGATGAAAACGGCGCATCTGGGTGAGGGCGGTCCGCACCCGGTCATTGCCAGCGCCGCACGAGAGCTCTTGAACAAATCCGACAACGAGCGCTCTGGCGTGCTCTCCACTGCCATGTCGTTCCTTGGCCTCTATCGCGATCCTGTCGTGGCCGAGGTCACGCGCCGCTGCGACTGGCGCATCACCGATCTTGTCGACGACAAGCATCCGACGACGCTCTACCTCGTCGTGCCGCCGTCCGACATCAACCGGACCAAGCCGCTCATTCGCCTGATCCTCAATCAGATTGGTCGCCGCCTGACCGAAGATCTGCAGGTGAGGGCGAAAGGGCACCGGCTGCTCCTGATGCTCGACGAGTTCCCGGCGCTTGGCCGCCTCGACTTCTTCGAGTCCGCGCTCGCCTTCATGGCCGGCTACGGGCTCAAAAGCTTCCTGATCGCTCAATCCCTCAATCAGATCGAGAGGGCGTACGGTGCCAACAACTCGATCCTCGATAACTGCCACGTCCGGGTAAGCTTTGCCACCAATGATGAGCGCACCGCCAAGCGCGTGTCCGATGCGCTCGGAACAGCGACCGAGATGAGGGCCATGAGGAACTATGCCGGCCACCGGCTGTCGCCGTGGCTCGGTCATCTCATGGTCTCCCGCTCCGAGACGGCTCGCCCGCTGCTCACGCCTGGTGAAGTGATGCAACTGCCGGCCACCGACGAGATTGTCATGCTCTCGGGTGCGCCGCCGATCCGCGCCAAAAAGGCGCGCTATCATGAGGATGCACGCTTCAAGGAGCGTATCTTGCCGCCTCCGGCGTTGACGACGGCAGTGGAGGGGAGACCTGACGACTGGACCAGCCTGCCTCTGCCTTCCCGTCCCTGGATTGCCGAAGCCACGTTGGCGCCGTCGGCCGCGGATGAGGACCAAACTGATTCCGAACGTCGTCGGCAACCTGAGCTCAGTCGCGTCGAGTTGGTCGTGAAGCCTTCGACCGAGAACGAATTCGTGATCGATCACCAGGACGACATGGAAGACAGTGTTGTCCGCAATCGTCGCCTGACGCGCCTCATGCAAGGCATTGCGCGGCAGGCGTCGCTCGACCCTGGCGACGGCGTGGATATGTGAGGCTCCGATGGCAAAGGCACCGCGCAAAAGACGCCTGTCCGTCTATGTCGATCCGAGGGTGATGAGCAGGCTTGCCGAACATGCGGCACGACGAGATCTTTCACGGTCGCTCGTCGCCGAGGCGGCCATCGAGTCGTTCCTCTCACCCGATGCCGCCGAGCGACAGGAGGCGGCGATCACCAAGCGGCTCGATCAACTCGATCGCCGCACGGCACGCCAGGAGCGCGATCTCGGAATTGCAGTGGAGACGCTCGCCGTTTTCGTCCGCTTCTGGCTGGCGACAACACCAGCGTTGCCCGAGCCCGCGGCGCAGGCCGCCCACGCCAAGGCCGGCGAGCGCTATGATGCCTTCGTCACCGCACTCGGCCGGCGCCTGGCGAAAGGTCCAAAGCTTCGACAGGAACTCTCCGAGGACATCGATGGCGGCCTGGACACAGTCCACCAGCCCGGCACGCCGGTGGGCTAAATGGTCGGGCGGACTGAGATTTTGCAAACATAGATATGTCAAAACATATCAAGGCGTTGGAATGATATGTTGTCATAGAACATGCTTTGCCACGCTGTCGAGTTTGGCAGAAGAGAACCAGACAGAAGCAGGGTGGGGTCGCTTCAGGGGAACCACGTTGAGCCATCGCTGTAACAACCACGGAACAGATGTGGCGCGATCCGCAATTTAACATCCGTGGCTATATTAAGGACCACGCCTTCAAGAGCTTCCATGATCGGTTGGAAAAGACAGCCGTTTGACCGAATCAATTATTTGCAGTGGCTAAGCGGTGTCAGGATTTTTCGTTGAAAATTATAGTCTGTATGCTATAAGGCAAGGAAGAATGAAAAGCCAAAAGCCCGCAGTATGGATGGGGTCGTCGAAGGCCGACCTGCGCGATTTTCCGGTCGATGTTCGCCGGTTGATGGGTGTCGCAATCAACGACGCTCAGAATGGGGAGGAGCACCCGGCTGTCAAAGCCCTGAAGGGGTTTGGGGGCCGCAACATCCTCGAGGTGGTCGACGACTTTGACGGAGATACCTACCGGGCGGTCTACACGGTGCGCTTTGTCGGGGTGATCTACGTCCTTCACTGCTTCCAGAAGAAGTCGAAGAAGGGCAGGGAGACACCCAAGCACGAAATCGATCTCATGACGCTGCGCTTGAAGGCGGCCGAGCCGCATTATCGCGAAAACTATGGGAAAGGAACAAAGGCATGACAGAAGACATCACCGCCGAAGTGAGCAGCGGCAACGTGTTTGCGGACCTCGGCTTTGACAATCCCGAAGAGGAATTGCTCAAGGCCAAGCTGGCCCGCGAGATCCGCGCCATTATCAAGCGCCGGCGCCTGACCCAGGCGAAGTCGGCTGAACTGCTCGGAATGAGACAGCCCGACGTCTCCGCGATCGCCACCGGGCGCACGGGCAAGTTTTCAATAGACAGGCTGGTTCGCTGTCTGGACCGGCTCGACTACAAGGTTGACGTGGTGGTTCGCCACAAGCCTCGACGGTCAACTCGTGCGGCTGAAGCCGCTTGACCAGGCGGCTTTGCCGACGAGCGGGTGATTGATTTTCCAGCTTTTTCTGATACTATTAGTTGTGGTTGGAAGAAGCCAAATAACCAGATGGAGTGTATTGCATGCGCGAGCCAGGTTTGGATGGTCGCCACCGCGACCAGGACGGTAGGATTAGCGAAAAGCACGGGAATACGAAGGTGGACACCCTTCGTCAAACCTATGGCGACAATTTCGCAGCTGGGATTCGCAGCGACGCGAAGCTATCGACGGTGTTGCAGCGCGCTGGCGTCGACTCTTTGAGCCAGTACCTAAAGCGGAACAAATAATCGTCGCCTGGCGCCGTTTACGGCACCGGCAGCGGTGTCACTACATATGGGCCCGAAATAGCCCTTGAATCTGGCTTAGGGGTCACCATTTATCGGTTCATCATCCGGTTTCGGGGATGGGTGTGGGTGCGACTCCCACCACTTGGCTCGTTGTGGTTGCCTTTCTTCTAATCGTAGCGATTTTCGCTACTACCAACGGAAAGGAATAACCCGATGAAAAAAACAACGGCACGTAAAGTCCAAGCATATTCGACACTCAAAACGCTTAGCGTCCGGCCTGACTAAAGCTATCCTGGCAATCGCTACGACCACAGTGGTGGATACAGTAACTCACCTCATCCATGCGAAAGGCGCTCCCGGAAACGGTTGAGCGCCTTTTTTATGGTTTGGTAGATTCACCGGATACGATCCTGATATTCTCACCCAGCGCGTCGAGCATGGCGAGATAGGGGACCGGGCAACCCATGGTGCCGGCCGTCCTCGCGCATCAATGCTAAATACTCGGTATTTCGGAGAGCGGAATTTTTCTGCCGCTCGGCCACATAGGTCTGCGTTTCAATGGGCCCGCCATCTATAGTCACCAACATCGTCATCCGTTATAGCGTTTCTCGCCAGCGGGACGGCTAAGCCTACTATGCAGTGGTCATTCGGATTGGAGAGGGATGCCGGATTGGCAAGGTAGCCCCGAAGCTTTTGATGCGTGGAGTTCTCTAACGGCGAGCGCCGCCCCTGCCTGAAGATCATCAGCCTTGATTACAGGTCGGCACCGCCAATCTCCTGTATTTGCACGCTACGCCACTACGCCTCGATATAGGTGTTGAAACCACTCGAGATGCGGCTCTCTTAATCATCCCCGTCCAGGGGCCACCCATGTTCCCCCGGATCGAAACGGGGACAGGATGGCAGCTTCGCATCACAATTCAGAAGGTCTGGCGCGCGGCGCACGCATGCTGCGCACAGCACTCGGACCTGCGATCGCACGCTATCTCGACGACGCCGGCATCGTCGAAGTGATGCTCAACCCCGATGGGCGCTTGTGGATCGATCGCCTGTCGGAGGGCCTATCCGACACCGGAGAGCGCCTGTCGGCGGCGGACGGCGAGCGAATCGTTCGCCTCGTCGCTCATCATGTCGGTGCCGAAGTCCATGCCGGCGCCCCACGCGTCTCTGCCGAGCTGCCCGAGACGGGGGAGCGGTTCGAGGGGCTTCTTCCTCCCGTCGTCGCGGCGCCCGCCTTCGCGATCCGCAAGCCCGCCATCGCCATCTTCACCCTCGAAGACTATGTCGCGACCGGGATCATGTCGGTGCGCCAGGCGGACGCGCTGCGCCAGGGCGTTGCCAACCGCGCGAACATCCTCGTTGCAGGCGGCACATCCACGGGCAAGACCACGCTGATCAACGCGCTGCTCGCTGAAGTGGCCAAGACCGCCGATCGCGTCGTCATCATCGAGGATACGCGCGAACTGCAATGCGCAGCACCCAACCTCGTGGCGATGCGTACGAAAGACGGCGTCGCGTCGCTCTCCGATCTTGTTCGTTCGTCGCTGCGCCTGCGCCCCGACCGCATTCCGGTCGGCGAGGTACGCGGGGCCGAGGCGCTCGAACTGCTCAAGGCCTGGGGCACCGGCCACCCCGGCGGCCTCGGGACGATTCACGCCGGCAGCGCCATTGGCGCGCTCCGCCGCATGGAGCAACTCATCCAGGAAGCCGTCGTCACCGTCCCGCGCGCACTGATCGCCGAGACGATCGACCTGGTTGCCGTCCTTTCCGGCCGCGGCTCCGCGCGCCGGCTGTCCGAACTCGCCCGTGTCGATGGCCTGCGCCCGGACGGTGATTACCGGGTCGCGCCAGCCGTCCTCGAGGGCGACGACAGCCCGACCTTGCCCATCCAAAGCCCTGAAGGAGAAAATCCGTGATCCAACGCCTGCGCCTCGCCCGCCATCGCCTTGCCATGCCCGTTTCAGTTGCCACGCTCATCCTGCTGATGGCCGCACCCGCTTTTGCCTCGGGCTCGTCGATGCCGTGGGAACAGCCGCTGCAACAGATCCTCCAGTCAATCGAGGGCCCTGTCGCCAAGATCATGGCGGTGATCATCATCATCGTCACGGGCCTGACACTCGCCTTCGGCGACACGTCGGGCGGCTTCCGCCGGCTCATCCAGATCGTGTTCGGCCTGTCCATCGCTTTCGCGGCATCGAGCTTCTTCCTGTCGTTCTTCTCGTTCGGCGGCGGGGCGCTGATCTGATGGCGGGTTCAGTCGAACAGGGCGGGTCAACGCCCGATTATGCGGTGCCCGGCTATACGGTCCTCGTACACCGCGCGCTGACCGAGCCGATCCTGCTCGGCGGCGCCCCGCGCGCCATTGCGATCATGAACGGGACGCTCGCCGGCGCCGTGGGGCTGGGACTGCGTCTGTGGCTCGTCGGCATCGCGATCTGGGCGATCGGCCATGTAGCCGCCGTCTGGGCCGCCAAGCGCGATCCGCTCTTCGTCGACGTCGTTCGCCGGCACCTGCGCATCCCGGCGCATCTCACGGTCTGAGGGAGATCGCCCCGATGATGAACCTTGCCGAATATCGTAACCGTAGCAGCCGGCTCGCCGACTTCCTGCCCTGGGTGGCATTGGTCGGCGCCGGCGTCGTCCTCAACAAGGACGGCAGCTTCCAGCGGACCGCGCGCTTTCGCGGTCCCGATCTCGACAGCGCCGTTCCGGCCGAACTGGTTGCCGTCGCCGGCCGGCTCAACAATGCCTTCCGCCGTCTCGGCTCCGGTTGGGCGATCTTCGTGGAGGCGCAGCGCCATGCCTCGACCCGCTATCCCGACAGCCGTTTTCCGGATGCGGCCTCCACGCTGGTCGATGCGGAGCGCAAGGCCGGCTTCGAGGAGGCCGGCGCGCATTTCGAGTCCAGCTACTTCCTTACACTCACCTATCTCGCGCCCGCCGAAGACACCGCGCGCGCGGAAAGCTGGCTCTACGAAGGCCGCGAGAAGAGGGGCCTCGACCCCAATGAGGTGCTGACCGGGTTCGCCGATCGCAGCGACCGTGTCCTGCGCCTCGTCGAAGCCTTCATGCCGGAGTGCCGGTGGCTCGATGACGCCGAGACGTTGACCTATCTGCATGGCTGCGTCTCGACCAATCGCCACCGTGTCCGCGTTCCTGAAACGCCGATGTATCTCGATGCCATGCTGGCCGACCAGCCGCTGACCGGCGGGCTCGAGCCGCGGCTTGGCGCATCGCATCTGCGCATTCTCACGGTCACGGGGTTCCCGACCGCAACCACGCCGGGCCTGCTCGACGAGCTGAACCGGCTGGCCTTCCCGTATCGCTGGTCGACACGCGCGATCCTGCTCGACAAGACCGATGCGACCAGGCTGCTGACAAAGATCCGCCGTCAATGGTTCGCCAAGCGCAAATCGGTCGTGGCGATCCTCAAGGAGGTGATGACCAACGAGGCGTCCGTCCTCGTCGACACCGACGCCGCAAACAAGGCCGCCGACGCCGACATGGCGCTGCAGGAACTCGGCGCCGACTATGCTGGCATGGCCTATGTCACCGCGACGGTGACGGTTTGGGACGATGATCCCGCCATCGCCGACGAAAAACTACGCCTGGTCGAAAAGGTGATCCAGGGCCGCGATTTCACGGCAATGATCGAAACCATCAACGCCGTCGACGCCTGGCTCGGCAGCCTGCCGGGTCATGTCTACGCCAACGTCCGTCAACCTCCCATCTCCACCCTCAATCTCGCCCACATCATTCCCCTGTCCGCGGTGTGGGCGGGCGAGGTGCGGGACGAGCATTTTGCAGCGCCCCCTCTGCTCTTCGGCAAGACCGAAGGCTCGACCCCGTTCCGGCTTTCGCTTCACGTCGGCGACGTCGGCCATACGCTGATCGTCGGTCCGACCGGCGCGGGCAAGTCCGTGCTTCTGGCGCTTATGGCGCTGCAGTTCCGCCGCTATGCAGGGTCACAGGTTTTCGCCTTCGATTTTGGCGGTTCGATCCGCGCGGCAGCACTCGCCATGAACGGCGACTGGCACGATCTCGGCGGCGATCTCAGCGATGGGGCGATCGACAGCGTCAGCCTTCAGCCGTTCGCCCGCATTCATGATTTCCCCGAGCGTGCCTGGGCCGCCGACTGGATCGTGGCGATCCTGACGCGCGAGAATGTGACGATCACGCCTGAGGTCAAGGAGCATATCTGGACGGCGTTGAGCTCACTGGCGTCCGCGCCTTTCGAGGAACGCACCATCACCGGTCTGGTCGTGCTGTTGCAATCAAATGATCTCAAGCAGGCATTGCGCCCCTATTGCGTCGGTGGTCCCTACGGCCGGTTGCTCGATGCCGAGCGCGAACATCTCGGATCGGCGTCGGTCCAGGCATTCGAAACCGAAGGACTGGTCGGAACGGGTGCTGCGCCCGCGGTCCTTTCCTATCTCTTCCATCGCATCGAGGACCGGCTCGATGGCTCGCCGACCCTTCTCATCATCGACGAAGGCTGGCTTGCGCTGGACGATGACGGCTTTGCCGGCCAACTCCGCGAATGGCTGAAGACGCTGCGCAAGAAGAACGCCAGCGTCATCTTCGCCACGCAGTCGCTCAGCGATATCGATGGCTCGGCGATCGCGCCCGCGATCATCGAGAGCTGCCAGACCCGGCTTTTGCTACCGAACGAGCGCGCCATCGAGCCGCAGATCACCGCGATCTATCGCCGCTTCGGCCTCAACGACCGGCAGATCGAGATCATCGCGCGGGCGATGCCGAAGCGCGACTATTACTGCCAGTCCCGTCGTGGCAACCGGCTGTTCGAGCTCGGTTTGTCGGATGTGGCGCTCGCGCTCTGCGCTGTATCCGCGAAGACCGACCAGGCCGCGATCGCCCGCATCGTCGCCGAGCATGGTCGCGACGGGTTCCTCGCAGCCTGGCTGACCCACCGCGACGTGGGCTGGGCCGCTGAACTCGTTCCCGCACTCACCAGCCCCGCCCTCACCAACAAGGAGAAGTCCCCATGAAACTGCGCCGTTCCCTTGGCATGCGGCTTGCTGCCGCCCTGCTTGTCGCTCCGGTCACCCTGGCGCCAATGCTGGCGACGCCGGCACACGCCTTCATTGTGTTCGATCCCACGAACTATACGCAAAATGTCCTGACGGCGGCGCGCTCGCTGGAGCAGATCACCAACCAGATCACCTCGCTTCAGAACCAGGCGCAGATGCTCATCAACCAGGCCCGCAATCTCGCAAGCTTGCCATTCTCCTCACTGCAACAGCTCCAGCAGTCGGTGCAGCGCACGCAGCAGTTGCTCGGCCAAGCGCAGAACATTGCCTATGACGTCCAGCAGATCGATCGGGCCTTCCAGCAGAAATACGGCAACGTCTCGCTGTCGGCCTCGGATCAGCAACTCGTCACTGAGGCGCGCTCGCGGTGGGGAAACACGGTTGGTGGCCTTCAGGATGCCATGCGTGTGCAGGCGGGCGTCGTCGGCAACATCGACACCAATCGCAGTGAGATGTCGGCGCTGGTCGGCCAGAGCCAGGGTGCGACCGGCGCGCTTCAGGCAACGCAGGCCGGCAACCAGCTCCTCGCGCTTCAGGCGCAGCAACTCGCCGATCTCACCGCTGTCGTCGCCGCGAACGGTCGGGCGCAGGCGTTGCAATCGGCCGAGCAGGCCACCGCCGCCGAGCAGGGCAGGGAGCAGCGCCGCCGCTTCCTGACGCAGGGCTCGGGCTACCAGCCCGGCAGTGCGCAGATGTTCCACGGCAAGAACTGAGACCGGCGTGATGGACGGGAGGATCCTCGCTCGCCTCGGCGCGGTCGTCTTCATCGCGGTCGCTTTGACAGTGACCGCAATTGAGATGAGCAGCAAGGACGAGCAGCCTGGCGCCCCGGCGACGCGGGGCCGTCCCTTGGCGTCACAGGACCCGCTCGCGGCCGAACTGCGCCGCTGTTCCGGGATCGGTGAGGCCGGTCCTCGCGATCCCGGCTGTCTGAAAGCGTGGGCAGACAGCAGGCGCCGGTTTCTCGGTCAACGTGACGCGGCAATCGCGCCTGCTCCCGTAGCGCCGACAACGCAGTTTCCAAATGTGGCGGCGTCGGCCGACCGGAAAGAAGGAGAGGGGACGGATGTGACCGCTCCCGCGATGCAGGTCGAGCCGCGCCGGCCGGAGGCGCGCTGACATGGGCGGCATGGGCGTCATCGACCATTTCCTCGAAGTCTTCACGCGCTACATCGACGGCGGTTTTGGCCTGCTCGGCGGCGAGGTCGGCTTCATCGCCACGACCCTGATCGTCATCGACGTGACGTTGGCGGCGCTCTTCTGGTCTTGGGGGGCGGACGACGACATCATGGCGCGCCTCGTCAAGAAGACCCTGTTCGTCGGCGTTTTTGCCTATCTCATCTCCAACTGGAACAATCTCGCCCGCATCGTCTTCGAAAGCTTCGCCGGGCTTGGCCTGAAGGCCTCGGGTACGGGTTTTACAGTCAACGATCTCATGCGCCCGGGCAAGGTGGCGCAGACCGGGCTCGACGCCGGCCGGCCGTTGCTCGACTCGATCTCGAACCTGATGGGCTATTGGTCCTTCTTCGAGAACTTCATCCAGATCGCCTGCATGTTCTTCGCCTGGGCGCTGGTGCTGCTGGCCTTCTTCATCCTCGCGATCCAGCTCTTCGTCACGCTGATCGAGTTCAAGCTGACGACGCTCGCCGGTTTCGTTCTGATCCCCTTCGGGCTGTTCGGCAAATCCGCCTTCATGGCCGAGCGGGTGCTCGGCAACGTCATTTCGTCCGGCATCAAGGTGCTGGTGCTCGCTGTCATCATCGGCATCGGCTCGACACTCTTCTCCGAGTTCACCGCAGGCTTCAGCGGCAACACGCCGTCGATCGATGATGCCATGGCGATCGTGCTGGCCGCGCTGTCGCTGCTTGGCCTTGGCATCTTTGGACCGGGCATTGCCAACGGTCTCGTCTCCGGCGGCCCGCAACTCGGCGCCGGCGCGGCTGCCGGCACCGGGCTTGCCGCCGGCGGCATGGCAGCAGTGGGCGCCGCGGCCGCCGGCGCCGTCGTGTCCGGCGGCGCGGCTGTCAGCGGCGGTGCTGCGGCGGCGGCCCGTGGCGGTGCCGCCACCGCGGGCAGGGCATCCACAGCCTACAATCTCGGCGCGGCCGGAGAGTCTGGCTTTTCCGGCGTCGCATCCGGGCTCGGCGGTGTCATGAACGCGGGTGCCCAGGGCGCCATCTCACCGCTCAAGCGCGCGGCCAACAATGCGGCAGGCAGCATGAAGCAAAGCTACCAGTCGGGCGCTCGCGCTGCCTTCGAGACGACGGGGGGATCATCCACCGCCGGCACAATCGGCGCGAACGCCGCCGAAGCCGGCTCCGCTCCCGCCGGGTCCTCCGCCACCGAGAGTCAGCCCGCCTGGGCGAAGCGCATGAAGCGCTCGCAACAGATGACCCACGGCGTTCAGGCCGCCGCCCACGCTGTTCGCAGTGGGGACAGCCATGGCGGCGGCTCCTCGATCAACCTCTCTGAAAGAGACTAAGCATGTTCAAACGACCGTCCACGCACTACGGCAGATCCCCACAACCCGAGACGCCCTACCAACGCGCTGCACAGGTCTGGGACGAGCGCATCGGTTCGGCTCGCGTGCAGGCGCGCAACTGGCGTTACATGGCCTTCGGTTGCCTGGCGCTCGCCGCCGGGTTCTCCGCCGCGCTCGTCTGGCAATCCGCCAATGGCACGGTCGTGCCCTGGGTGGTGCAGGTCGATCATCTCGGCCAGGCGCAGGCTGTCGCCCCAGCGGTCGGCGACTATCAGCCGAACGATCCGCAGATCGCCTTCTACCTGGCGCACTTCATCGAACAGGTGAGGTCGATCCCCGCCGATCCGGTCATCGTGCGGCAGAACTGGCTGCGCGCCTATGACTTCGCGACGCAGGGCGGGGCGCTGGCTCTCAACGACTATGCGCGCGCCAATGACCCGTTCACCAAGGTCGGCAAACAGCAGATCGCCGTCGACGTGTCGTCGGTCATCCGCGCATCCCCAGTCAGCTTCCGCATCGCCTGGGTCGAACGCCGCTATCAGGACGGTTCTCTTGCTTCCACGGAGCGCTGGTCCGCGATCCTTACAATTGTCGTGCAGCCCCCGCGCGACGCCGACGCGCTGAGGAAGAACCCGCTCGGCATCTACATCAACGCCATCAACTGGTCGAAGGAGCTTGGACAATGACGCCCGCACTCTTCAAGGCCGCCCACTGGGGGTGTCCAACTTTCCTCATCCACGCAATGCCGGCTTTCCGCAGAATAGCCTTTCCGGCACTTCTGCTTTGCACTTCGGCGCTTGCAGGCTGTGCCACGAAGCAGAAGCCGCCGGAGATTTCCTATGACGATCCGATCCCGGCCGTGCAGGCCGTCGATCCGCCCCCGCCCGTCAAGGTGGTAGAGCTGTCAAAGCCGCTGCCGCTTCCAGGCCAGTTGAAGCCGGTCGGCAAGGACGCAAAGCCCGAGCCGGAACCGTCCGATCCGACCGCGCGCGTGAACCTGGCCAATGCGGCCGCGCGCGTCCAGCCCGTCCGCAACGGCTTCATCAACTCGATGCAAGTCTATCCCTTCGTCGATGGCGCGCTCTTTCAGGTCTATGCCTCGCCGGGGCAGATCACCGACATCGCGCTCCAGCCCGGCGAGCAGCTCGTCGGCTCCGGTCCCGTCGCCGCCGGTGACACCGTGCGCTGGATCATCGGCGATACCGAGAGCGGTACGGGCGGGACCAGGCAGGTCCACATCCTCGTCAAGCCGACGCGCGCCGACCTTCTCACCAATCTCGTCATCAATACGGATCGGCGCACCTATCACATGGAACTGCGCTCGACGCCGTCGACCTATATGGCATCGGTCTCCTGGCAATACCCGCAGGAACAACTCATCGCTCTGCGCAGGCAGAACCAGCAGGCTGAGGCTGCCCAGCCGGTCTCAACCGGCATCGATCTTTCTCGCGTCAATTTCCGCTACGAGGTGACGGGCGATCGCGCACCGTGGCGGCCGCTGCGTGCCTTCGACGATGGCAAGCAGGTGTTTATAGAGTTCCCGCGGGGCATCGGCCAGGGCGAGATGCCGCCACTCTTCGTGGTCGGGCCGCAAGGCGACACGTCCGAGCTGGTCAACTATCGCGTGCGCGGCAATTACATGATCGTCGACCGGCTGTTTGCCGCCGCCGAGTTGCGCTTCGGCGCCGGCAAGAACCAGCAGCGCATCCGCATCTCCCGCACCGATGGGGTAAGAAGCATTCCATTTTCATGGATGCGTGGCCCTGGTGAGACCCCGAAAGCGACGAACCTCCGCACAGACAGTGGAGTGTCGCCATCATGAGCAACAGATTGGATTCTGGGAAGGAAGAAGGCCGGGGGCCGGCGAATGACGCCCGGCCGCAGACACCGGCCGAGGATGACGCCCGGCCGTTGACAGGCGAGCCGGCCGCGGCCATGCGGCTGCGCGCCGAGCCGCCGCGCGTGACGCGTCTGTCACGCAAGGCGCTGGCCGGCTTGGGGCTCGCCGCAAGCCTGACTGTCGGGGGCGCGCTGGTCTACGCGCTGCAGAACCGTCAGCAAGGCCAGGGTCAGGAGCTGTATTCAACCGACAATCGCTCGACGCCCGATGGGCTTGCCGGCCTGCCAAAGGACTATGCTGGCGTTCCGAAGCTTGGCCCATCGCTTCCCGGCGATCTTGGCCGCCCGATCCTCGCCGCACAAAATGGCGGCCCCGCGCTGTCGACAGGCCCCATCGGGCCGGACCCGGAGGAGCAGCGCCGGGAGCAGGAACTGGAAGCGGCGAGGACCGCGCGTCTGTTCGCGTCCACGCAAACGCGGCCTGCGGGTGAGGCGACGGCCGCTCAGTCTACAACAGGCACCCCGCCACAGCCCGACCTTTCCAGCCTAGGGCTCGCGCCGCAGCCGGCGACGCACTCGGCGCAGGACCGCCAGCGCGCATTCCTCGATCAGCCACCGGACAAACGCACCGTCTCGGCCGATCGCGTCGCGGCGCCGGCGTCGAAAAACGTCCTGCAGGCGGGCGCCGTCATCGCAGCCGCCCTCATCACCGGCATTCGCTCCGACCTGCCGGGTCAGATTACCGCGCAGGTAACGGAGAATGTCTATGACAGCCCCACCGGACACATCCGCCTCATTCCCCAGGGGACGCGCCTCATCGGCCAGTATGACAATGGTGTCGGCTTCGGCCAGCGTCGCGTGCTGCTGGTCTGGACCAGGCTGATCTTTCCTGACGGCCGCTCCATCGTTCTGGAACGTGAGCCCGGCGCGGACGCCGAGGGTTATGCTGGCCTCGAGGATGGCGTCGACTATCACTGGGGCGAGCTGTTCAAGGCTGCAGCACTTTCCACGATTCTGAGCATCGGGGCGCAAGCAGGCTCATCGGGGCAGGAGAACGACATCATGCGCGCTCTTCGTCAGGGTGCCTCCGACAGCATCAGCCAGACAGGACAGCAGATCGTCCAGCGACAGCTCAACATAGCGCCGACACTGACCATCCGACCGGGCTACCCGGTGCGCGTCATCGTCACGCGCGATCTCGTGCTCGAACCTTACGGGCGCTGAAAATGGCCAAGCTGAAACTGGGGCCAATTGCCGACAGCAAACCCGTCAAGGTCGTGGTGGAACTCCCTGCGGCATTGCACCGTGACCTGACCGCCTATGCCGAGATCCTCGGCCGCGATGCGGGGCAACGGCCCGCCGATGCGCCGCGCCTCATCGTCGCGATGTTGGAGCGGTTCATTGCGACGGATCGAGGCTTCGCCAAGGCAAAGCGTTCTGAGGGTGGTTAAAGGCCGGACGACTGAAGTCGAACCGGGTCAGTCGCGCCTCCCGTTCATGGAGTGATTTCAGAAATCGCGGCTTCCTGCGTTGACGGGGCTGCACAGAGATGCTGTCCCCTGGTGCCGTCTCAGACAAACATTCGCGGCGACGGTCCCGGACATCAGGTCGTCTTGATGCCGATCTTGCGGCGCTTTGCCGGTGCCGGCGCGCGCGCCACCTCGGGTTCAGGTGCCGCGGCCTTCCGTCCCAGACCGATCGCCTTCGCCAGCCGAGACCGCTCAGCGGCGTAGTTCGGAGCAACCATCGGATAATCGGAGGGCAGGCCCCATTTCGCGCGGTACGCGTCCGGCGTCAGATTGTAGTGGGTGCCGATGTGCCGCTTGAGCGATTTAAACTTCTTGCCGTCTTCAAGGCAGATGATGAAGTCCGGCGTCACCGATTTCTTGATCGGGACAGCAGGTGCGGACTTCTCTTCCGGCTCGGATTGAGGTGCTCGCTGCAGCTTGCTGACCGCCGCATAGGTATCGGCAATCACGCGAGCGAGCTCTGACACCGGAAGCGGGTTGTTGCTGACATAGGCGGAAACGATGTCGGCTGTCATCGCCAGCAGATCCGCGTCGGAGTCTGTTACATCTTCAGGCATTTTGGCCAACCTTCTCAATCGTTCGGGGTGTCCATAGCCACCGCCTGTGTTAGCAAACTCGCTACAGGAAAGCGGACTGGTTGTACAAGACCGAAAATTGGAGCCGACGAACCCTATGAGTATCGGTTCTGTCATGACCAGAGTTCCAGGCAACCAATGTTCGCGCTGGGCACGCATCTGAAGTGGGCCAATGCTGGCCTCAACGCACGATAGCCAGCCGAGAATTTTCCCGATATCATCAAAATGACAGGCTATTGAGGCAAGACACCATAGGGCAGGGCGGATTTCACGGCTGGGATTTTCTCAAGTGCTAGCCCGCCCAAACACGTCGAAACGAATGGCTGCTTTGCGCCTGGTATCAGACACTGAGATCTCTTCAGTGTTCCCCAAGAACAGACATTCCGACCTGCGCCGACCGGAGAGATTGCAGTGCTGAGATGCAGAGTTCCAGCCGCTCCAGCTGCGACTTGTAAGCCCGCAATTGAAGGCCGATCTCATGGAGCTTTGCGTGTTTATCGGTGCGTGCCGCAATCAGCTCTTGTTCAAGCAGAGCAATCTTTTTCCTGATGGCTTGCGCGTCGGCAACTCGCTGTAGCCTGATCCAGCCCCGCCCTTTCATAGACCCAATCCCTCGAAGCTAACTATTCAAAGGACCGGATGCATTCACGACACATCTCATGCTGGCGGAATGATCGCAAAAACTCAGCTTTCCTGTACACAGTGGCGCTCAGATGCCGTTGCGGATGATGTGGCAAACCAAACCCGTGCCGCGATATGGCGCGCCCGACGCCGTCGAAGCAACCCTAGTTCGGCTATTTTCTGATCGTCCGGCGCCACGAAGCCCATCTGAAGTCCATCTGAAACCCAGGTATATTAGCGAGCAGAAATATTACAGATGAAGGCACTTCTGTTGAAAGTGTCGCCGCCCAGCCGGCTACAAGAGCTATAGCTGCTCCGGCGGCAAGAATGTGCATTAGCTAAAAGAGATGCTGTGGCGTTATGGATACGGTTACTAAACATGTCGTCGACTACCGCTTTTTTCATTGATAATTAGTCTGCCTGGGGTAACCCTAGGTTAGCGGTGAATCGGGGGAGGCTTATGCGACAGGATGAATCAGCCTTTCGAGCGGGACAACGGTCCCGCAGCAACTCCCGTTCTATCATCGCTCAATACTTGGCCCATCTGGACGGAATGTCCTCCTGGTGATGGCAGGCCAGCAAATATCATTCTCGAATGGAGCCTGTTTGGACCGTGAGGCCGGCGGGGCGATTGACCATGCAGCAGACGACCAGGCACCAGGCAAGCGGAACCCAGCGCCAGTCGAACAAAAGTGAACGGGAAGCAGAAGCGCCGGGTGGCCGTCCGGCGGCCGCCTCTTCGCCTCTCATGCGCGGCGGCCGCATGACCAAATGGAAGGGGGAGGTGGCGAGCTATGCGCCGAACTTGGCGCAGCTTATTTCGGCAGCCGAGAAATTCTCCGCCGGCCCGATTTTGGCCGCGTCGCTCCTAGTCGGCATTGCAGCTACCCCGGCGGGCGCCACCGATCGCTATTGGGACGCCAACAGCACGAGTCCGGGCCTCGGCGGCACCGGCATCTGGAACACGACGTCTGCGTTGTGGAACAACCAGACCGAAGCCGGCCCGATGGTCATCTGGAGCAACGGCGCGCTGGACGATGCGTTCTTCGTCGGCACAGTCGGCACAGTCAACCTCGGCGCGCCGGTCACGGTCCACAATCTGACCTTCGGCGTCAGCGGCTACACGCTGACCGGCGGCTCGCTGACGCTCGGGGGCGCTGCCCCCACCATCGACAGCGGCACCGGAACCGCGACCATCAACTCGATCATCGCCGGCAGCGCGGGCCTGACCAAGGTGGGCGCCGGCACTCTGACGCTTGGCGGCCCCAACATCTTCACGGGCGGCGTGAACGTCAACGCCGGCACCTTGACGCTCAACGGCACGAGCAACTTCGTCGGTGACGTTAATGTCGCCAACGGCGCAACCCTAACAGTCGGCGCCGATGCCGCGCTTGGTGCGGCCGGCAATCGCGTCGTCACCACCACCGGCGCCAACCTGACGCTCGACAGTGCCCTCGGCGCCAACCACATGGTCTCATTGGGCGGCGGAGGGCAAACCACCGTCACCGGGGCCGGTGCCGCCGCGACCCGCTTCACCGGCGCCGGCGGCCTGACGGCTTACCGGACATCCCTGGCTAACAACGCCAACGACTATACCGGCCAGACGATCGTCCAGGTGGGCGCCGAAGTCATCACCTTCAGCTCGGTGGGCAATCTCGGTTCAGCGAGCGCGCTAGGAGCTGCCAGCGACCCCACGCTGGGAACCATTTCAGTCCAGCGCGTATTTGGCGCCACCGGCACGTTCTCGTACACCGGGACTGGAAGCGACTCCAACCGCGACTGGAGTTTATCGGCCGGCGGCCACCTGGTGTTCTCGAACAGCGGCAGTGGAGCCCTGACGCTGCGGGGAGACATCGCGCTCAGCGGCACCGCCGGCACAGCCGTTGTCTTCTCCGCTGATACCGCCGATTTGGCGCTCCTGGGGCAGATCGGACTGCCCAGCGGCAATCTCCTCAGGGTCTCTTTCGCAGGTGGTGGCAGTGCCCGCACCATCACGCTTGGCGACAACAACAGTTTCAACGCACCGGTTACGATCGGTACTGTCAGCGTCAAGGCAGGCACGCTCGCAGACGCCGGGACGAGCAGTTCGTTGGGCGCCGGCACGAGCGTGGGTCTCACCAACGGCGGCGTTCTGAGCTATACGGGCGGCGGTGCCTCAAGCAATCGCACCTGGACGTCCGACGGCGCCACGATGATCAGCAACGACGGCGCAGGCGGGCTTTCGCTCAGCGGCGCAGCAAGCTTCGTGGCGGGTGGCACCGACACCTTGACGCTCGGCGGCAGCTATGGCGGCACCAATACCTTCTCGGGCGTGATCTCCGGCACCGGCAACCTGGCCAGCAGCGGCTCCGGGACATGGGTGCTCGCCGGCGCCAATACCCGCGCTGGCAGCATCACGGTGAACGGCGGCACCCTGCACGCGGGCAACTCCTCTGCTTTCGGCACGACCACGACAGTGACCGTCAACAGCGGCACGCTCGACCTCAACAACTTCAACCTGTCGACCACAGGCTTCTCCGGGACCGGCGGAACCGTCGCGCTGGGAAGTGGCAATGTGAGCGTCAATCAAGCCTCCAACACGACTTTCGCCGGAGGCATAACCGGCGCCGGCGGCAGCCTGACCAAGCTTGGTGCGGGCACGTTGACGTTGACCGGAGCCAGCTCTTATACCGGCGCCACCAGCATCGGCGGCGGCGCTTTGGCGCTGAATTTCAACGCGGCCGGCGCGCCGGCGAGCAACATCATTTCCAGTGCCTCCACACTGAACATGTCCGGCGGCACGCTGACGGTGGCCGGCTCGGCAGGCCAGACGCAAAGCTTCGCGGCCAGCAACATCACCGCCGGCGGCAACACCATCGCTGGATCGGGGAACGTCACCCTCAATCTCGGCGCGATCAATCGAACCGGCGGCATCGTCAATTTCGTTCTGCCCACCACCGGCGCGATGACGACTACGCCGAGCACGGTGCTGGGTGGCTGGGCCACGGTCACCAGCGGCACAACGACCGACTACGCGCAGGTTGACGCATCCGGCAACATCATCGCTCGCACCACCTATGCGAACAAGGACGATGCCGGCACCTGGGTAACCGGCGATGTGGTCAGCGATGAAGCCCCCGGACCGAATACGCCTTATGTCGGAACCGTTACTGGCAACGTGCAACTCGGCGGCATCAAATACACCGCGGCGGCGGCTTCTACCGTGACGATTGGTTCCGGTAACACGCTGGGCATCGACGGCACCGTCATCGTGTCCGCCTCGGTGGGCAACAAAACCGACACCGTCACCGGCGGTCGGCTGACCGGACCCGCCGGCGGCGGCACGCTGAGCGTGTTGCAGAACAGCACGGGCAATTTCGTGATCGGCTCGGCCGTCGTCGACAACGGCGCCACGATCGGCTTCACCAAGGCCGGCGCCGGGCTCGTCACGCTCTCCGGCACCAATAGCTATACCGGGGTTACCACCATCAGCGCCGGCACGCTCTCAGTCAACACGATCGCGACCGGCGGGACGCAAAGCGCCATCGGCGCCTCCAGCAATGCCTCCACCAATCTCGTGATTCAAGGCGCCACGCTGCAATATACCGGCGCCAACGCATCGAGTGACCGCGGTTTCACCCTTATGACCAGTGGCGCCGTGACCGCGGGCACGATCGATGTCAGCCAAGTGACCACGAACCTGCAATTGTCCGGACTGGTCACAAGCCCGGACAATGCGGGTCTCACCAAGACCGGTGCGGGCACGCTGACGCTGTCCAACGCCGGCAACAACTATACAGGCATCACCACCGTCAGCCAGGGTACACTCGCCGTCAGCACGCTCACCAACGGCGCTACCAACAGCGGCATCGGCGCCGCCTCGAGCGCCTCGTCGAACCTGGTGCTGCAGAACGGCGGCACTCTCGGCTATATCGGCGCCAACGCCAGCAGCAATCGCGGCTTTACGCTGGGCACCGGCGGCGGCGGGATCGGCGTGGTCGGCGGCACCACCCTGACGATGAGCGGCACGGCAACGGGCTTGGGCGGCCTGACCAAGAGCGGCGCCGGCACCTTGGTGTTGTCCGGCACGAACAATTATTCCGGGGGCACCATGGTGGGCGCCGGCACGCTCCGCGCCGGGTCGACCAGCGCCTTCGGGACCGGCTCGATGACGGTGAACACGGGCGCGACCCTGGACCTCGCTGGCAACAACAATACAGTGAGCGGGCTCAACGGTGCAGGCAATGTGCTGCTGGGCAGCGCGACGCTGGCGATCACCGGCACCGGGAGCTATTCGGGGACCATGGGCGGTGCAGGCGGCGTCACCATCGGCGCCGGCGGCACGGGGAACCAGACCTTCAGCGGTTGCGGCAACAGCTATGCCGGGCCGACCAGGGTCAATAGCGGCAGCACACTTAACGTCGGCTGTCTGGCCAATGGCGGAGCGCCGAGTGATATCGGGTCCTCCAGCAAAGACTCGACCAACCTTGTCCTCGTCAATGGCACGCTGAACTACACGGGTGGCACCGTCACCACCGATCGCGGCTTCTCGATGCCGGGATTTGTCGGCGGCAACATCGGAGTGCAGAACGCCGCGACGACACTGACCTTCAGCGGTGCGGCCACCGGAGCAGGAAGCGTCACAAAATTAGGTTCCGGCACGCTCGTACTGTCCGGGATCAACACATATGGGCTTGGCACGACCGTCTCGGCTGGCATATTGCGCGCCGGATCGGCCAGCGCCTTCGGCACCGGCTCAATGACCGTCAACACGGGCGCTACGCTCGACTTTGCCAACCTCAGCAACACGGTCGCCGGCCTTGCGGGGGGCGGCATTGTCACGCTCGGCTCGGCGACGCTGACCCTCAGCGACGGGGCGGGTCAGAATTTCAGTGGTGCCATCAGCGGAACTGGCGGGCTGGTGAAGAGCGGCGCCGGCACACAGACTCTGTCAGGCGTCAGCAGCTATACCGGCTCCACGGTCATCAATGGCGGCATTCTCGCCGTGACGAGTCTTGCAAACGGCGGCAGCAACAGCTCGATCGGATCTTCCGCCGCCACGCCGGACAAGCTCGTCCTCAATGGCGGCACGCTGCAATATATTGGAACCGGCGGCAGCACGGACCGGCAGTTCACGCTTGGAGCCAGCGGCGGCGCTCTCGACGCTTCGGGCAGTGGCGCGATCAACTTCACCAGCACCGCCGCGGCGGTGCTGACCGGCGCCGGCAACCGCACCCTGACGCTGACCGGCACCAGCACGGCCAACAACTCCCTTTCCGCCCGCATCGACAACCCGTCGAGCGGCGCGACCTCGCTCAGCAAAACGGGCAATGGCACCTGGGTGCTGAAGAACGCGGCGAGCACCTATACTGGCGCCACGACGATCAGCGGCGGCGTGCTTGCCGTCGACAAGCTATCCAACGGCAATCAGGCGAGTTCCATCGGCGCCTCCGCCAAGGATGCGTCCAATCTGGTGATCGGCAGCGGCTCCACGCTGCGCTATACCGGCAGCGGTGACACGACCGACCGCTTGTTCACGCTGCAGACTGGGGTCAGCTTCATCGAGTCGTCCGGCACCGGCGCGATCGTGTTCAGCAATACCGGTGCGGCGGCTTACACGGGGACTGGCCCCCGCACGTTCGTTCTCGGCGGCACCAACACCGGCCTCAACACGATCGGCGGGACCATCATCGATGGATCCGGCGGGGCGACCACGCTCGCCAAAAACGATGCCGGCACCTGGGTGCTGACGGGCAACAACAGCTACAGCGGCAACACCGTCATCAATGACGGCAATCTGATGATTGGCAATGGCGGTACTACCGGCAATGCCGGCACCGGCAATGTCATCGTCGACAAGGCGACCTCGACGCTGTCGTTCAACCGCAGTGATATGTTCAATTTCGCCGGCAATCTGAGCGGTGCCGGCAACATCGCCCAGATCGGCACCGGCACGACCAGGTTGACCTCGGCGATTGACAGCAGCATCGGGGGAACGACTCGGGTGGATGTCGGCATGCTGGAGCTCGCCAGCAACTTGACAAGCAACGGCGGCACGACGGTGAATGCCGGCACGCTGCAGGTCGACGCTGGCAAGACGCTGACTACGCCGACGCTCGCGATGAATGCCGACTCGACGCTGAACGTCAGCGGCACGGTTCAGGCGACCGGCGCGACGCCCCTGGCAATAACGGGCGATGCCGGGGCGAGCACCATCAACATCGCCAATGGCGGTACCTTGCGCGGCAATGGCGATCTCGGCGGCGGCAGCGACATCGTCAATCTGACCGGGACGTTGAACACCGGCGCCGGGACGCTCAACCTCGGCTCGGGTAACGACACGCTGACGCTCAACGACGGCGCCGTTCTCACCGGAACAGTCAACGGCGGCACCGGTGGCGAGACGGGCGGGGGCGACACGTTCCGGGTAATCAACGCGGTGAATCGAACAGTGCAGGGCGCGGGCATCAGCGGGTTCGAGAGCCTGGACAAACAGGGCAGCGGAACGTTGACGCTTATTGGTGACCACAGTTACAGCGGTGGGACGACAATCCAGGGCGGGACGCTCCAGGTGGGCAGCGGCGCGACAGCGGGCACCTTGACGACACCTACCGTGGCTAACAACGG
>NZ_JAIUGZ010000025.1:0-72977 GCF_020164875.1 Mesorhizobium sp. CO1-1-8
CCCAGCCTCCGTTCGCTGAAGATCAAACCGGACAACTCACGTGCTACCTAATCCGGACAACTCGTGTGCTTACGACATGCCGATTGCCTTTGGCTTGCACCTCCGGCCGCCTTCCGCTATAGAGCCGCCACCCGCGTAGACACCCTTGGAGGCAACGCGGCGGAAGGCCGCCTTCCCGCATGATCCCGAAAAGTGGATTCCGGTTTTCGGACCAGATCATGCGTGAGTATGTCGGCTTTCGACGTTTACGGTCCAGGCACTCTGCCAACCGTGAGCGCTCCAGAACAAACCGAAAGGAAATGCCATGAGCCACGACACTTACGAGCTCAAGGCCGAAGCACGCGAACAGGTCGGTAAGGGGTCCGCCCGTGCAGTTCGCCGCAACGGTAAAGTGCCTGCAGTAATCTATGGTGACAAGCAGCCTCCCCTGGCTATCGCGCTCACCTACAAGGACATCTACTACAAGATCCATGGCGGCGGGTTCCTGACCACGATCGCCACGATCGATGTCGACGGCAAGAAGATCCAGGTCCTGCCGAAGGACTTCCAGCTCGACCCGGTCAAGGATTTCCCTGTCCATGTCGACTTCCTGCGTATCGGCAAGGACACCCAGGTCAATGTCGACGTGCCTGTCCACTTCATCAACGAGGACAAGTCGCCCGGCATCAAGCGCGGCGGCGTGCTCAACATCGTGCGTCACGAAGTCGAGTTCCACTGCCCGGCCAATGCGATCCCGGAATTCATCACCGTCGATCTCACCGGCGCCAACATTGGCGACTCGATCCACATCTCGGCGGTCAAGCTGCCGGCCGGTGTGAAGCCCGTGATCTCCGACCGCGACTTCACCATCGCGACCATTGCCGGTTCGTCGGCGATGAAGCCGGAGACGGAAGAGACGGCTGAAGCGGCTGCACCCGAAGCGGCTCCTGCCGCCGAAGAGAAGTAACTCTTTCACGCCCGGAGCAGGCGATGCTGCTGTTTGCAGGTCTCGGCAATCCGGGCGCGAAATATGCCGGCAATCGGCACAATGTCGGTTTCATGGCGGCGGACGCAATCGCCCGCCGCCATTCCTTTTCGCCTTGGTCGAAGAAGTTCCAGGGCCTGATTTCAGAAGGCACGCTCGGCGGCGAAAAGATCGTCTTGATCAAGCCGCAGACCTTCATGAACCTGTCCGGCCAGTCGGTCGGTGAAGCGCTGCGCTTCTACAAGCTTGAGCTTTCCGCACTCACCGTCTTCTATGACGAGATCGACCTTGCCGAAGGCAAGCTGCGCATCAAGACCGGCGGCGGCGCCGGCGGCCACAACGGCATCCGCTCAATCGATGGCCATGTCGGCAATGCCTATCGCCGCGTACGCATCGGCGTCGGCCATCCCGGTGTCAAGGAAATGGTCCAGCACCATGTGCTCGGCGATTTCGATAAGGCCGACCGCGAATGGCTCGAACCGCTGCTCGACGCGATCGCCGACAACGCCGCCATGATCGCCAAGGGCGACGAGTCCGGCTTCATGAACAAGGCCAGCCTCGCCGTCCAGGGCAAGGCCGGCTCGGAACCTGAAAAGCCGGCGCCGAAGCAGCCGGCGCAGAAGCAGCAAAGTCACGTCCGCCAGGCACGGCCGCAGCAGGTGCCAGCCAAGCTGCCGGAATCCGGCCCGATGGCTGCCATGCTCAAGAAACTCTTCGGCGGCAAGGACTGAGCGGGATTGGCGCCACAGGGCTTGACGTTGATCACCCCTATCGCCCATAGCCCTGATCAAATTTCTATTTTCCCGATAGGACCGGACAAAAATGGGTTTCAAATGCGGCATCGTTGGCTTGCCCAACGTCGGCAAGTCGACGCTTTTCAACGCGTTGACCAGGACGGCTGCGGCGCAGGCCGCCAACTATCCGTTCTGCACCATCGAACCGAACACCGGCGAGGTGGCGGTGCCCGATCCGCGCCTGCAGAAGATCGCGGCGATCGGCAAGTCGAAGGAGATCATCCCGACCCGCATCTCCTTCGTCGACATTGCCGGCCTGGTGCGCGGCGCCTCGAAGGGCGAAGGGCTGGGCAACCAGTTCCTCGCCAACATCCGCGAGGTCGACGCCATCGTGCATGTGCTGCGCTGCTTCGAGGATGACGACATCACCCATGTCGAGGGCCGCATCGACCCTGTTGCCGACGCCGAGACGGTCGAAACCGAGCTGATGCTCGCCGACCTCGACAGCCTCGAGCGCCGCATCGTGCAATTCCGCAAGCGCGCCGGCAGCAAGGACAAGGAAGCGACGTCAGTGCTGCCGATGATGGAGGCCGCACTCGAACTGCTGCAAGCCGGCAAGCCGACCCGCGTCCTGCTCAAGGGAATCTCGGCGGAAGACCTGCGCATCCTGCAGGGGCTCAACCTTTTGACCTCGCACCCGGTCCTCTACGTCTGCAACGTCGCCGAAGCCGACGCCGCCACCGGCAACGAGCACACCAAGGCCGTGGAGAAGATGGCGGCGGCGCAAGGCGCCAGCACTGTCGTCATCTCGGCCGCGATCGAGGCCGAGGTCGCCCAGCTCTCGGATGAGGAAGAGATGGAATTCCTGTCCTCGCTCGGCCTCGACGAGCCCGGCCTGAACAAGGTCATCCGCGCCGGCTACGAGCTGTTGCACCTCATCACCTATTTCACCGTCGGGCCGAAGGAGACGCGTGCCTGGACCATCCATAAGGGCGACAAGGCCCCCCAGGCCGCTGGCGTCATCCACACCGATTTCGAGCGCGGCTTCATCCGCGCCCAGACCATCGCCTACAACGACTTCGTCACGCTGGGCGGCGAAGTGGCGGCCAAGGAAGCCGGCAAGGCGCGCGACGAAGGCAAGGAATATGTCGTCCAGGACGGCGACATCCTGCTGTTCAAGTTCAACACGTGATGTGAGGAAGGTCACGCCGCCGTGGCGGCGTGATCAGCGATTCTCTCCGTGGCCGAGAAATCGGCTATTGGCTGACCACCCTGCTGCCACTCACCCAGACCGTGGCGATGTTGGCCCGCGCTGCGTTGAGCACGATCTTCTGGAATATCTCCTCAAGCGTATCGTCGGCCATGCCGATGTGGATGTTCGAGGCCCTGGCACTGGTGTCGATCAGCAGCGCGTCAAACTCATAGCCGACGCGAAAATTGCCCGTCGGCAGATCAAGGGCTTCCGCACCGCCGGCGGTCGCCAGCCAGAACGCCTCCTGGTGCGTGATGGGTTCGCCGGGCGCACCGCGTTGCTCCGGAGGCAGGCCGGCATGCACACCGCTTTGCAGCGTCCTCGATGCTGACAATGCATGTCTGCAGCCGTCGAACAGTGACGGGCTGTAGCCTCCGGAAATGTCGGTTCCGAGCCCGACATGCATGTGCCGGTCAAGTGCCGCGCGCAGCGGAAATGCGGCATTGGCGAAATAGAAATTGGACAGCGGGCAATGGGCAACACCCGCGCCCCTCTCCTCTATGAGGTTCATATCCTGCTCATCGATGAAATTCGAATGCGCCAGGATCGTATGCCGGGTGAGCAGGCCGAAACCATCAAGGCTTGCCGCATCGGTGCGGCCGAAGCGCGTCTCGACGAACTGCTTTGCCCAGTCGCTTTCCGAGCAATGCGTCTGCACGTGGCAGCCGAATTCGGTTGCCAGCTCGCCGAGTCCTTGCAGCGCCGCATCCGTGCAGCTTGGGATGAAGCGCGGTGTGATCGCCGGCTGGACGAGCGGCCTGTCGCGCGGATCCAGCGCCTTGACCGCCTCGATGAACCGTCTGGTGTCCGACACCGCGCTTGCCGCATCGGCGTCGCGGTAGAAGGGCGGGCACTGCTCTGGATCGTCCATCACCACCTTGCCGACAAGCGCGCGCTGCCCCTTCTCAAGACAGGTCTCGGCAAGCACCAGACTCGCGTCGACATGGACCGTGGCGAAATAGAGCGCCGTGGTGGTGCCGTTGGCCAGCAGATTGTCGACCAGATCGGCATAGATCTCGCGGGCATAGTCGACGTCGGCGTAGCGCGCTTCGAGCGGAAAGGTGTATTTCTGCAGCCAGACTTCAAGCGGCACATCCAGCGCCTTGCCCATCTGCGGCCATTGCGGCGCATGGATGTGCAGGTCGATCAGGCCAGGCAGCAGGAATTGTCCATCGGCAAGCTCAACCAGCGTGCCAGACTGGCGTGCAGCGTTCTGCCTCGCTTGGTACTCCAGATGACCAGGCGCCAGAATCTCCGCGATACACCCCTGCCCATCGACGCTGAACAGATGGTCCTTCAACACCTCCAGCCTGCCGCGTTGGGGCGTATGGAAGGCGGTGCCGAGCAGCGTGAAGGGCTCTGTCGTCATGTGCGGTTCCGATTCGGCTAACAGTCTGCTTGGCCTACAAAAAAACAGTTGGCAAATGTTGTCGCCGCTGTCCTTCGGCACCGACTGATCCCATGATCGAGCGAAGATTTCCAGAGGGCCAGAAGGGGAACGGTATATGGAACGCGTTGCACCAGAGATCACATTGATTGCCCAACCGGACGATCCGCTGCCATGGGGCAAGGCAGCGCTGCTCGGCCTCCAGCACGTACTGGCGATGGACGTCTATATTGTGCCGTTTATCATCGCATCGGTGCTCGCCTTCAGCGTCGGCGATGCCGGCGCCTTTATCCAGTCCGCATTCGTCGCCGCAGGCATCGCCACACTGATCCAGTCGCAGCTGTTGATGCGACTGCCGGTCGTGCAGGGGCCATCCTTCGTCCCGATCGGCGCGGTGCTGGCCATCGCCTTCGGAGCGGGCGGCGGCATCGGCGGCCTTTCCGCCGTGGTCGGAGCGCTCATTCCGGGTGCCATATTGGTCATGCTGCTCGGGTCGCCGACAAGGATCTTCCATCGCCTTGTCAACCGCTTCGTACCGCCCATCGTCGGCGGTGCGATCATCATCGTCGTCGGCGTCGCCTTGATGCCGGTGGCGCTCAAGGAGAGCGTGTTCGCGGTCCACGGCACCGCCACGGTCGGCGGCAACATCGTCCTCGCTTTTATCGCCGCTGCCTTCCTCGTCGGCTGCATGCTGACCGGCATGGCACTTGGCGCGAAGGGCGCCTGGCTGCGCCTGCTGTCCGTGATCATCGCCCTGGTGGCAGGCAGCGTGGCCGCCGCCTTCATGGGCCAGTTGAACATGGCGGGCGTTGCTGACGCGACATGGTTTTCCATGCCGCGAATCGCCTTCCTCAATCTCGATGTGACGTTCTCGCTGTCTGCGACACTGACGATGCTGATAGTCTATATCGTCGTTCTTGCCGAAACGACCGGCACCTGGTTCGCTGTCGGCGCCGTCATCGACAAGCCGCTGTCGGACGAGCAGCTCGACCGAGGCGCCACCGGGGAAGGCCTAGGCTGCCTGGTCAGCGCGCTGCTGTGCAGCACGCCGGTGACAGGCTATTCGTCCAATGCCGGCATCATTGCCATTACCGGTATTGCCAGCCGCGCCGCCTTTGCCGCGGCCGGCATCTTCCTGGTCCTGTTCGGCCTGATCGGCAAGCTTTCGGCGGTCATCGCCTCGATACCGGGGCCGGTCATCGGCGGCGTTTTCGGCGTCCTCTGCGTCGTCATCGCCATGAACGGTTTTCGCGTCGTGCGCGGTACACCCCTGACCGAGCGGAACATGCTGGTCATCGGTCTGCCGATCCTGATGGCGCTGTTTGCCACGCTGGCGCCGCCGGATTTCGTCAAGACGCTCCCTGACCTCGTGCAGTACATCCTCGGCTCATCAATCGCCTTCGGCGCGGTCTGGGCCATCGTGCTGCATCAAATCCTGCCAAAGTCCCGGTAGACGTATCCCTAAGATAGCGGGCGGCAATGTGCTGTCCGCTATCTCTCTGCATCGTTGACAGCACGTGCCGTTGACCTGTTTTGCGGGCGGCATGGCCTGCCTTGACCTTGTCACATCACGGGTCTAATCGGCTGGGGTACGCGGTCCGCGCTTTCGGCGAAAGTGTCCGTCTCGTGCAATCCAACACGACGCGTCAATCCGAACGCACCCTTTGGCCCGAGCAAGGGATATCAGGCGATGATCAAGGCCTTCGTCGTGGACAATGATCGCCTGCGCGTCGTCGACGATCTCCTGGCAAACAGCGAGACCATCGTCTGGGCCGACCTGTTCAACCCGACAAAGGAAGAGGAAGCGACGATCGAGAGCTGGCTCGGCGTTGCCATCCCGACGCGCGAGGAGATGGAGGAGATCGAGATTTCGAGCCGCCTCTATGTCGAGGACGGCGCCTACTTCATGACCGCCACCCTGCCCGCCCAGACCGAGGTCGACGATCCCTTGATGTCGCCTGTCACCTTCGTGCTCGCCGGCACAAGGCTGATCACTGTGCGCTATCACGAGCCGAAGGCCTTCAAGACCTTTCCGCAGCGCGCCGAGAAGGTGGCGACCGGTTGTACCAGCGGTGACACCATCCTGATCGGCTTGCTGGAGGCGATCGTCGACCGTCTCGCCGATATTCTGGAACGTGCCGGCCGCGACATCGAGGCGATCTCGCGCGATATTTTCGAAGCGCGATCGACCAAGGTTTCCAAGCGCAATCGCGACTTCCAAGAGTTGTTGAAAGCCATCGGCCGCAAGGAGGACATTGCCTCCTCGATCCGCGACAGCCTGATCTCTCTGCAGCGCCTGGCAGGCTTTTTCGCCCATGCCTCGACCCGCACCAAGATGAGCAAGGACACCAAGGCGCGCATCAAGACGCTGTCGCGCGATGTGCTGTCGCTCGCAGACCACGCCACCTTCCTGTCGCAGAAGATCTCCTTCCTGCTCGACGCCACGCTTGGCATGATCTCGATCGAGCAGAACGCCATCATCAAGATCTTCTCGGTCGCCGCCGTCATCTTCCTGCCGCCGACTTTGGTCGCTTCGATCTACGGCATGAATTTCGACGTCATCCCCGAGTTGAAATGGGAGCTTGGCTATCCCTTCGCCATCGCCATGATGGTGATGTCGGCGATCCTGCCCTTCTGGTATTTCCGCCGCCGCGGCTGGCTCTGAGTGGCCCTGTCGATCGGCTGCCACAGGCTGGCGCAGTAGAAATCGCTTGACCAAATGAACGCCGGCCTGCATCCGGAAACCCCCATCCTGGGGATCGTGGGTCGACAAGCCGGATTCCAGACATGACTGCAGAGATAAAAACATGGGCCTATGAGGACTTCATCGAGGGCGCGTCGATCGACCTCGGATCGAAGCTCGTGAGTGCCGCCGAGATCGTCGAATTCGCCGGAGAATTCGACCCGCAGCCGATGCATCTCAACGAGGAAGCCGGCAAGGCCAGCATCCTTGGCGGGCTGGCGGCGTCGGGCTGGCACACCTGCGCCATGTTCATGCGCATGCTGTGCGATGCGTTCCTGCTGGACTCGACCTGCCAGGGCGCGCCCGGCGTCGATCAGGTCAAATGGAAGAAGCCGGTCCTGGCCGGCGATCAACTCACCGGCACCCTGCTGGTTGTTGCCAAGCGCCTGTCGAAATCGAAGCCGCAACTCGGCTTCGTCACCATGCGCAGCGAGCTGTTCAACCAGCGTGGCGAAAGCGTCTTCGAGCTCGAGAACTCCGTCATGTTCCTCACGCGCGATGCCGCGGGGAGCCAAGCATGACACTGGATGAGTTCTTCCGTATCGGCACCACCGTCACGCTCGGCTCGCACACATTCGAGCCCGAGGCGATCAAGGCCTTCGCCCGCAAATACGACCCGCAGATCTTCCATATCGACGAGGAAGCCGCGAAGAAAAGCGTGCTCGGCGGCCTCTGCGCATCCGGCTGGCACACGACCGCGACCTGGATGAAACTCAATCTGGAAAACCGTATGGACGCCGAGATCGCTGCGTGGAGCGGCCCCGGCCCGGTGCCGGAATTCGGCCCCTCGCCCGGTTTCAAGAACCTGAAATGGCTGAAGCCGGTCTATGCCGGGCAAACCGTCACCTTCACCCGCACCGCACTGTCCCACCGCCCGATCGCCTCACGCCCTGGCTGGCGGCTGCTGGCGCTGCGTTCGGAAGCTTTTGATCCGACCGGCGACAAGGTCCTCGAGTTCGAAAGCGCCGTGCTGGTGAAGACAGAGTAGTGGCGCCTCTTCCTTCTCCACTTGTGGGAGAAGGTGGATCGGCGCTCAGCGCCGAGACGGTTGAGAGGTGCTGGACGGAGTGAGGCGTTGGCGTTCCCTGGAACACCCCTCATCCGACCGAGCTTCGCTTGGCCACCTTCTCCCACAAAGGGAGAAGGATAGCCCCGCTCAGCTCAATGCCCTTCGAAACCAATCAGCGTCCGCACCGGCACGCCGAGCGCCTCTAGCTTGGCGCGGCCGCCGAGGTCCGGCAGGTCGATGACGAAGCAGGCGGCGAGGATGTCGGCACCGATCTGGCGCAGCAGCTTGACCGCCGCTTCCGCGGTGCCGCCGGTGGCGATCAGATCGTCGACCAGGATCACCTTCTCGCCCGGAGCGACGCCGTCCTTGTGCATCTCCATCTCATCCAGACCGTATTCCAGGCTGTAGGCGACGCGCACCGTCTCGTAGGGCAGCTTGCCTTTCTTGCGGATCGGCACGAAACCGGCCGAGAGCTGATGGGCAACGGCGCCGCCGAGGATGAAGCCGCGCGCCTCGATGCCGGCGATCTTGTCGATCTTCTGGCCGGCATAGGGATGCACGAGCTCATCGATGGCGCGGCGAAAGGCGCGCGCATTGCCGAGCAGCGTGGTGATGTCGCGAAACAGGATGCCGGGCTTGGGATAGTCCGGAATGGTGCGGATCGCGGCAAGCAGCGTGTCTTCGAGAGAGGATTTCATGGGTCGAGATTACCTGAAACGGAGGTTGTTGCGCGACAATTGTTCGATCGAACTGCAGCCCATCAGCTTCATGCCGCGTTCGATCTCGACCCGCATCTGCTCAAGCGCCCGTTCGACGCCGGGCTGGCCGGCCGCCGCGAGCGGAAACAGATAATAGCGGCCGACACCGACGGCCTTGGCACCGAGCGACAGCGCCTTCAGCACATGGGTGCCGCGCTGCACGCCGCCATCCATGATGACGTCGATCCTGTCGCCAACGGCATCGACGATCTCGGCAAGCTGGTCGAACGCCGCCCGCGAGCCATCAAGCTGCCGGCCGCCATGGTTCGACAGTACGATGCCGCTGCAGCCGATGTCGACGGCGCGTCTTGCATCCTCCACCGACATGACGCCCTTGAGGCAGAATGGACCCGCCCAAAGCTTGACCATCTCGGCGACGTCGTCCCACGTCATCGACGGGTCGAGCATCTCGGTGAAGTAGCGGCTGATCGACATCGTGCCGCCGCCCATGTCGACGTGCTCGTCGAGTTGCGGCAGCTTGAACCCCTCATGCGTGAAATAGTTGATCGCCCATGCCGGCTTGAGCGCGAACTGTGCCATTCCGGCGAGATTGAGCTTGAAGGGAATGGCAAAGCCGGTGCGTTTATCGCGTTCGCGGTTTCCTCCGGTGATGCTGTCGACGGTCAGCATCATCACCTCGACGCCGACCGCCTTTGCCCGCTGCATCATCGCCCGATTAAGACCGCGATCCCGATGGAAATAGAACTGGTAGACCTGCGGGCTGCTGCTGATGCTGCGCGCCTCCTCGAGGCTGACGGTGCCAAGCGAGGAGACGCCGAACATGGTGCCGTATTTGGCGGCGGCCTTGGCGACCGCGCGCTCGCCCTGATGGTGGAACAAGCGCTGCAAGGCGGTCGGCGAGCAATAGAACGGCATCGCCAGCTTCTGGCCCATGACCGTCACCGACATGTCGACCTCGCTCACCCCGCGCAGCACGTTGGGAACCAGGTCGCAGGTCTCGAAGCTTTCGGTGTTGCGGCGATAGGTGACCTCATCGTCGGCCGCGCCGTCGATGTAATTGAAGATCGGCCCGGGCAGCCGCTGCTGCGCCATGCGGCGGAAATCGGAAAAATTGTGACAGTCGCTGAGCCGCATCATCGAATTCCAAAGGCCGTGGCGGGACAGGTTTCCCCGCCACCGTTCGATGCGTCGAATATCAAGCTGATGCCGCTATGCCAACGGACTAATTACCGAACCTCCGCTCAAGCACTGCCTAAACGAGAAGGGAGCGCCTGAGGCGCCCCTTCCCGTCTAAATTCGACTGAAGAAGATTACATGCCGAGATCGGAGCGAAGCTCGGCCCGGGCCACTTCATACTCGGCCTTGAAGTCGTCCCGGTTGAGCAGGACTGCGGCAATCACGCTGCCGGAAATCTTGCCCATCTCGACGTCGGACGCGTAGTGGATGCCGCCGACTTCACGATTGTGGGCGTATTCAGCCGCACGCGCCATGATCTCGGCGCGCTTTTCCGGGACCATGTCGGACAGGATGATGCCCATCATGGTGCCGACGGTGGCGTGTCCGGACGGCCAGGAACCGGAGCTCGACAGCTTGACCGCCGGCTTGACGAGGTCGCTGAGCTGGTGCGGGCGCGGGCGCTTCCAGACATCCTTGGCCGGATCGACGACGGCGCCTTCGGTGGCCACGACGCGATCGAAGAAGGCGCTGAATTTCGGCAGCGTTTCCTTGTTGAATTTCGGCCCCATGACGTTGGCAAAGCGCCAGACATTCTCCTCGGCGTCGGCGACGGCGCTGGCGACCATCTCTGGGGTCCGCGTGACCTGCAGCGTCAGCACTTCGCCGAGTTCGGCCTTGGTCTGCGCCGAATCATTTGCCGGCGGCGGCGGCAGGATCATCGTCAGGTCGACGTCCTTGTTGGTGACGAAGGGCTGGGCGTCTTCCGCTTGCGCGGCCGAGCCGACGATGAGCAGCAACAGGCCTGCCGCGAGCGATGCGTATCTTTTCATGGGTGCGATCCTTTGATGAGAGCAGCACAGGATCGCCGGATGCGGTGACGGCCATGTGACACGACAGGCCTCCGGAAATGCAAAAGGGCGCCTCTCGGCGCCCTTTTCGATCACTTGATTGTGTGGCTCAATGCGCCACGCCTTCCCACACCTTGCGCTTGGTGAGATAGACCAGCGCGCCGAACAAAAGCAGGAACACCAGAACGCGAAAACCGGTCTTCTTGCGGTCTTCCATATGCGGCTCGGCCGCCCACGCCAGGAAGGCGGAGACGTCGCGGGAATACTGGTCGACGGTCTGCGGCGCGCCGTCATCATAGGTCACCTGGCCGTCGGAGAGCGGCTTGGGCATTTTCAGCGACACGCCGGACATGAAGTACGGATTGTAGTGGGTGCCTTCCGGGATCACCATGCCGGCCGGCGGCGTCTGGTCGTAGCCGGTCAGCAGCGAGTGTATATAGTCGGGGCCGCCCGCATCGTACTGGGTGAAGATATCGAAGACGAACTGCGGAAAGCCGCGTTCGACACCGCGTGCCTTGGCCAGCAGTGACATGTCGGGCGGAGCAGCACCGCCATTGGAGGCAGCGGCGGCTTCCTCATTGGCAAAGGGCGGCGGGAAGTGGTCGGACGGCTTGCCGGGACGGTCGAACATGTCGCCGGCATCGTTGGGGCCGTCGTGGATCGTGTACTCGGCCGACAGCGTCTTGATCTGCGCATCGGAATAGCCGAGGTCCGACAACGTGCGGAACGCCACCAGATTCATCGAATGGCAGGCCGAGCAGACTTCCTTGTAGACCTTGAGGCCGCGCTGCAGCTGCGCTTTGTCGTAAGTGCCGAATGGGCCGGTAAAACTCCAGTCCATTTCCTTCGGCTCGTCGATCGGGAAATGCGTCGGATTGGCCACATTGTGTGCCTCTTCGGCGGCGATCGCCCGAGTGCCCGCGGCCCCAGCGGCGACGGCCACAAGGCCGATCAGCGCCAGCGAGGTGAGAATCTTTTTCATGCCAAATCCCCTTAGATTCTCTACCCGCTCAGCCTTTGGTTTCCGGAGCCGCCGTAGCGCCCGCCGGATGTCCGCTGCCGCCCTTGTTCTTCTCGAGCACCGCCTCGGTGATCGAGTTCGGCAGCCGTCGCGGCGTCTCGATCAGTCCGAGCACCGGCAGCGCGATCAGGAAGAAGGCGAAGTAGAACAATGTCGCCATCTGCGCCATGAACACATAGCTGCCTTCGGCCGGCTGCGAGCCCAGCCAGCCAAGCAGGATGGCATCGGCCACGAACAGCCAGAAGAACAGCTTGTACCAGGGCCGGTAAACCGCCGAGCGCACCTTCGAAGTGTCGAGCCACGGCACCAGGAACAACATGACGATGGCGCCGAACATGCATAGCACGCCGCCGAGCTTGGAGTTGATCGGCCCGACATTGAAGGTGATGGCGCGCAGGATCGCGTAGAACGGCAGGAAGTACCATTCGGGCACGATGTGGGCCGGCGTCTTCAGCGGGTTGGCGACGATGTAGTTGTCGGGATGGCCGAGATAGTTCGGCAGGTAGAAGACGAAATAAGCGAAGAAGAACAGGAACACGATCATGCCGAACGCGTCCTTGATGGTCGCGTAGGGGGTGAAGGCGACGGTGTCGGTCTTCGACTTGACCTCGATGCCGGTCGGGTTCGACTGGCCGACGACATGCAGCGCCCAGATGTGCAAAACGACGACGCCGGCAATCATGAACGGCAACAGATAGTGCAGCGCAAAGAAACGGTTGAGCGTCGGGTTGTCGACGGCAAAGCCGCCGAGCAGCAGCTGCTGGATCCAGTCGCCGACCAGCGGAATGGCGCTGAAGAAGCCGGTGATGACGGTGGCGCCCCAGAAGCTCATCTGGCCCCATGGCAGCACGTAACCCATGAAGCCGGTCGCCATCATCAGGAGATAGATGATGCAGCCAAGGATCCACAACAGCTCGCGCGGCGCCTTGTAGGAGCCGTAATAGAGGCCACGGAAGATGTGGATGTAGACGGCGACGAAGAAGAACGAGGCGCCGTTCGAATGCATGTAGCGCAGCAGCCAGCCCGAATTCACGTCGCGCATGATCTTCTCGACCGACCCGAAGGCCAGATTGGTGTCGGCCGTGTAATGCATGGCCAGCACGATGCCGGTCAGGATCTGCGCCACCAGCATGATCGAAAGGATGCCGCCAAAGGTCCATGCATAGTTGAGGTTGCGCGGCACCGGATAGGCAACGAAGCTGTCATAGACCAGCCGCGGCAGCGGCATGCGGGCGTCGAACCAGCGTCCGAGACCGGTTTTGGGCGTATAGGTCGAGTGTCCCTCGCTCATCGAAATATCCCCTGCCTCAACCGATAAGGATCTTGGTATCGGAAATGAACTTGAATACCGGAACCGCCATGTTCTCAGGCGCCGGGCCTTTGCGGATGCGGCCGGCCGTATCGTATTGCGAACCGTGGCACGGGCAGAACCAGCCGCCGAAATCGCCTTCCTGGCCAAGCGGAATGCAGCCGAGATGCGTGCAGACCTGAACCATCACCATCCAGGCTTCCTTGCCGGGTGTGGTGCGATTGGCGTCGGTCGCCGGCGCATCGGACGGCAGATTGGCGTTGCGGGCGATCGGATCCTTGAGATCGGCGAGATTGACAGCCTCGCCGTCCTTCATTTCCTGTTCGGTGCGGTTGCGGACCACGACAGGCTTGCCGCGCCATTTGACGATCAGCGACATGCCCGGCGTCAGCGAGGCGACGTCGACTTCGACGGAGGCGAGCGCCAGCGTCGAGGCGTCAGGGCGCATCTGGTCGATGAACGGCCACGCGAAAGCACCCGCGCCGACCACTGCGGCCATGCCGGTGGCGACGTAGAGAAAATCACGACGGTTGGGATCCTGGGTGTCGGTTGCGCTCACGGGTGCCTGATCCTTTCGCCTCTTCCGTGCCGGTGGCTGAGCCTTGTTCCCCGCTCAATTACGCCAACCCGACAGCGCATGGCGAACAGGCTTGCGAATTCCTCCGGCATTTGGACTTCGGTTTATGCGTGAAGCCCGTTTTTGTCCAGACGGGTGAAGGCACAAGGGCAGATTGTCGCGGGGACAAAATCTGCCGCCGGTCAACACGACGCCGGATGGCCGCCAAACATCGCTAAACAACCGGGAAACAACCGCAAATCCGACGCCCTTGTTCGGCTCGACACAAGGCGCCAGCCGGGTCTATCCTTGCCATCATGGCACACGTCATAGACCGCGACACCTGGGCCGTTCGCTCCGACCATTGGAAGGGCGAGTTGCAATGTGGCGCCTACGGCTCCAACTCCTGCCTGATCTTCAACCACCTGCCTGATGTCGGCGGCGGTCCACGGCTGCACGCGCATCCCTACGCGGAGATCTTCATCATCCGCCAGGGCACCGGCCTGTTCACCGTCGGCGACCAGGAGATCGAGGCATCCGCCGGCCAGATCCTGATCGTGCCGCCCAATACGCCGCACAAATTCACCAATCTCGGCCCGGGCCCGCTGGAAACGACCGACATCCACGAGAATGGCAGCTTTATCACGGAATGGCTTGAGTGATCTCTATTTCGCGCCGAGCCTGGCCAGCACTGCTTTCGGGATGTTGTATTCACGAATGACGGCATCGTGCTTGCGCAAGCCGCACAGCTCGCGCTGGATGAAATAGCCATGCACCGCCTCGGCGGCATCCCTGAGCAACCGGGGGCGCAGTTGCTCGTCGGCATTGTCGCGCAGCCTGGCCAGCGTTTCCTCTACCCGCTGGCCGGCGCGGCCAAGTGCTGCCGCCTTTTCCGCCAATATTTCATGGCCGAGTGCGTCGAAGGCCGCTTCAGCGGCCGAGCCGCCGGCAAGATGAGATGGCGGACGCAAGGACATTTCAGCCTCCTTTCCCGAAAACCATGCGGTGTGTGACGAACTCTTCGCCTTCCACACGCGTAAATCCGAGCCGTTCGTAAAAACCAGAAGCCTCTTGCGGCGCGCGGGTGTTCAGCGCGGCAAAATGGTGACGTGCCCTGTCGATAACGGTTTCGACCAGCATCCGGCCAAGACCGGCGCGACGCTGGCGCGCGCTGACGAACAGGTGCCGGACCCGGCCCTGGTCCCTGCCTTCGAAATAGGGATCGATGTTCAACCCGCACACGCCGGCGAGTTCCCTTCCATGCCAGGCTCCGTATAGCGCCTCGCCCCGTTTCAGGAACTTGTTGCGGCCACTTGCCCAGCCATCCGCCAAGCGCACCAGCATCCAGTAGCCTTCCAGCCGGCTCTCTTCCTTCAGCGTGTCGAAGGCCGGCATGGTCGGCCGGAGCCGCTTGAGCACGTAGCCGACCTCTGAGATGGCGCCTGTTGATCCACCCATGGAGCTACTCCGCCGGGCGTGTCTCTTCGAGCACGCTGTCCTCGTGATAGAGAAAACCGCCAGACTGCCGCTTCCACAGCCGCGCATAGAGCCCGTCGCGTGCTACCAACTCGTCATGCGTGCCCTGTTCGACGATGCGGCCGCCATCGAGCACCACCAGTCGGTCGAGTGCCGCGATCGTCGACAGCCGGTGGGCGATGGCGATGACCGTCTTGTTTTCCATCAGCCGCGTCAGATTCTCCTGGATCGCCGCCTCGATGTCGGAATCGAGTGCCGAGGTCGCCTCGTCGAGAATCAGGATCGGCGCATCCTTGAGGAAGACGCGGGCGATCGCCACGCGCTGGCGCTGGCCGCCCGACAGTTTGACGCCGCGCTCGCCGACAAAGGCCTCGTAGCCGGCGCGGTCCCTGTTGTCGCGCAAGGTCAGGATGAACTCGTGCGCCTCGGCCTTTTTCGCCGCCGCGATCACCTCGGCATCGGTCGCGTCAGGCATGCCGAGCTTGATGTTGTCGCGCAGCGAACGGTGGAACAGCGCCGTATCCTGGCTGACGACGCCGATGTTCGCGCGCAGCGAATTTTGCGTGACTTTGGCGACATCCTGGCCATCGATGGTGATCGATCCGCTCTCGAGATCGTAGAGCCGCAGGATCAGATTGGCGAGGGTCGTCTTGCCGGCGCCAGACGGTCCGACCAGCCCGACCTTCTCGCCCGGCTTGACGACAAGGTCGATGCCGTTCAGCACGCCGAAACCTTTGCCGTAATGGAACTCGACGTTCTTCACCTCGATACGCCCGCCTGCCACCACGAGTTCCTTGGCGTCCGGCGCATCGGTGAGGCCGAGCGGCTGCGAAATCAGCGCCTTGGAGTTCTCCAGCACGCCGAGGTTTCGCAAGATGCTGTTGAGCTGCATCATCAGCCGGCCAAGCAGCATGTTGAGCCGCAGCACCAGCGACAGGGTGAAGGCGACAGCGCCGACGGTGATCGAGCCCTCGACCCAGAGATAGACGGCAAAACAGCCGATCGCCGTGATCATGATGCCCGACAGCGTCGTCAGCGCCATGCGCACGCCGGTCAGCCGGCGGGTGAACGGGCGCAATGCGTCGAGATAGATATCGAAGCCGTTCCTGATGTAGCGATCGTCGCCATCGGCCGAGAACAGTTTCAGCGTCTGCACGTTGGAATAGGAATCGACGATGCGGCCGGTGATCATCGAGCCGGCTTCGGCTGTTTCCTCGGCATGCTTGCGGATTGCCGGCAAATAGAGCTTGGCCAGCCAAGCGAAAGCGGAAATCCAGATCACCACCAGCACCGCCAGCCTGAGATCGAGGCCTGCGACCAGCGCCAGCGTCGTCACTGTGTAGACGATCATGAACCAGACGACCTCGATGAAGCTTTCCATCAGGTCGCCGGTGGCTTGCCCCGCCTGCCAGACCTTTGTCGCGATGCGGCCGGCGAAATCGTTCTGGAAGAAGGCGTAGGACTGGCGCGAGACATGCCGGTGCGCCTGCCAGCGCACCAGATTGTAGAAACCAGGCGTGATCGTCTGTTCGTCGACCAGCGCCGAAAGGCCGACGACGAGGGTGCGGATGACCAGCACCACCACGGCCATGAAAACCAGTTCAGGGCCGGCGGCGGCCCACAGTGCGTGCCAGCTGCGCTCGGCGGGAAGCTGGTCGAGAATATCGACCAGCCGCCCGACGAAGTAGAACAGGCCGGCCTCGACCAGCGGCGCGATGCCGCCGATGACCAGCATGGCGAAGAAGGCGAACTTCGCCTGGCCGACATAGTGCCAGAGAAAGCCGCCGACGCTGGTCGGTGGCCGAAGATTCGCTGGCTCCCTGAACGGATAGACCCAGCTCTCGAACCAGCGATAGACGGCTGTCATCATGCGGCGGCCATCATTCTGCGGCTTGCCCCTTTGCGAGTGCGTCGTTGGCGGCGTCGGCGGGACCGTCCTCAAGCAGGAACCCGCCCGACTGGCGCTGCCAGAGCTGCGCGTAGAGCCCGCCCTTGGCGACGAGTTCTTCGTGCGAACCTTCCTCGATGACACGGCCCTTGTCCATCACCACCAGCCTGTCCATCGCCGCGATGGTCGACAGCCGGTGCGCGATGGCGATGACGGTCTTGCCTTGCATGAGCTTGTAGAGATTCTCCTGGATCGCCGCCTCGGCTTCGGAATCAAGCGCCGAGGTCGCTTCGTCAAGGATAAGTATAGGTGCGTCCTTCAACATAACGCGAGCAATGGCGACGCGTTGCCGCTGACCGCCGGACAATTTGACGCCGCGGTCACCGACATGGGCATCGAAGCCCTTGCGGCCGCTGGCATCCGAAAGCCCTGATATGAAATCCAGCGCCTCGGCGCGCCGCGCCGCCTCGACAAGCATCTCGTCGGTGGCATCGGGCCGGCCATAAAGGATGTTCTCGCGCACCGAACGATGCAGCAGCGAGGTGTCCTGCGTGACCATGCCGATCTGCGCACGCAGCGAATCCTGCTTCACACCGGCGATCTCCTGGCCGTCGATCAATATCTGCCCGGCTTCGAGGTCGTAGAAGCGCAGCAACAGGTTGACCAGCGTCGACTTGCCGGCGCCGGAACGGCCGACGATGCCGACCTTCTCGCCCGGCTTCACCGCCAGCGACAGGCCTTCGATCACACCCTTCTGCTTGCCGTAGTGGAAGCGGATGTCCTCGAACCGGATCTCACCCCTGGAAACGCTGATCTCCTTCGCGTCCGGCCTGTCCTCGACAAGGCGCGGCAGCGAGATCGAGGCGATACCGTCCTGCACCGTGCCGATGTTCTCGAACAGGCCCGACATTTCCCACATGATCCATTGAGACATGCCCCACAACCTGAGCACAAGGCCGATGACCACGGCGACCGCGCCGATCGTCACGGCTTGCCCCAGCCACAGCCACAGCGCCATCGCGGTCACTGAGAACAAGAGCAGCGCGTTCAGTATGTAGAGCGAGCCGAAAAGCACTGTCACCAGCCGCATCGACCGGTAGACCGTTTCGAGAAAGCCGGACATGCCGTCTTTGGCGAATGACGCTTCCCGGCGTGCATGGCTGAACAGCTTGACCGTCTGGATGTTTGAGTAGCTGTCGACGACCCGGCCCGTCATGATCGAGCGCGCATTGGCCTGTTCCTCGCCGACCTTGCCCAGCCGGGGAATGAAAAACCGCAGCAAAAGGATATAGCCGACCAGCCAGACGCCGAGCGGCGCGGCCAGCCGCCAGTCGGCCGAGCCGACAATGAGCAGCATGCCGAGGAAATAGACGATAACGTAGTTCAGGACGTCGATCACTTTGATGACGCATTCGCGCACCGCGAGAGCCGTCTGCATCAGCTTGGTCGCGATGCGGCCGGCGAACTCGTCCTGGTAGAAACTCATCGACTGCTTGAGCAGATAGCGGTGCACCTGCCAGCGGATGCGCATGGGATAATTGCCCATCAGCGTCTGCTGGTTGAGGAGCGAATGCAGCCATACCGTGCCCGGCAACGCGAACAGCACGATGAAGGCCATGCCGGCGAGCTTCCAGGCTTCCGTCTGCAGGAAGGTTTCGCGATTCTGCCCCGACAGCCAGTCGACGATGCGGCCGAGGAAGCCGAACATCCATACTTCCGCGATCGCGATGGCCGTCACCAGCACCGCGTCGAAAAGGATATAGGGCCACGCGCCGCGCGTATAATGTACGCAGAAGGCAACCAGCGTCTTGGGCGGCTCGACCGGTTCCGCCGCGGGGAACGGATCGAGCCTTTTTTCAAACCAGCTAAACAACAACATAGGTCATGCCTGTGAAATGTATTTGCCGCTTACGCGGCACGTGAGCGTACGAAGTCCCCGGTACCATGGCATCAAGAGCCGACGGTCCGGAATCACCCGGACCGTCGGCCCTACTTCGCGCAATATAGGGGCTCGCGGGCTTTTCGCCGACAGCTGCGCCAGACGATCCTGACGACACGGTGCCGCCAGCCCGGTTTTTCGCGCCCGGCCTGACCAGCCGGATGATCCGGCGCACCAGCGACGGCCGGCTCGGATCGGGAACCGCGCGCGAAAAATCGACGTCCGGCAGCATGCCGCGATGCGGTCGGCGGCGAACCTCGGCGTGAACCGCCGACGAATAGGTGTCGCCGATCAGCAGCGCCCAGGTCGGAAGTCGGTGGATATGCAGGCTCCTCGAGCCCGGTATTCTGTAGGGATCGAACATCGGTCCGTCCTCCGTGTTGAAATAGAGATAAAATGGATGATCGACGTCCTGCCGCGGGATCGGCGACGGATCAGTCGAGACGCGTTGGGACGGGGCCATCGGCCCCTTCGGCAGCTTGAAAAACATCGCAGGATTCCTTCGAAGACCAGGGAATGGTTTCGGCGGAGATCGGTGCGGAAGTGCCTAAAAGATCAGGAGAAACGTCGTACCGAAACCGCCAGGGCGCAAGTAAGCCCACGGGTGGGGCGCTGGATGTGCATGGTCATCATGAATTACCCCTCCATCGGTTCGGGTTGACAATGCTGGCCGTATACCCGACTTCGCAGAAAATGGCCACCCGCAGGTCGAGGAATTTCCAAAACCGCGAGCCCGCTGTGGCCGATCCGCCACTTATTAGAAGGACGCGGAAATGAACTGTCGTCTCCGCATCGCCCTCTACCAGCCTGACATTGCCGGCAACACCGGAACAATCCTGCGCTTCGCCGCGTGCCTCGGACTTGGCGTCGACATCATCGAACCGGCCGGATTTCCGCTCTCCGACAAAGCGCTCAAGCGAGCCGGCATGGATTACCTCGAAATGGCTGCCCTGACCCGGCATGTCGACTGGCACGCCTTCGAGGACTGGCGCAAAACTGGCGCGCCGGCTGGTGCTGCTGTCGACCAAAGCCACGGTCGCCTACACGGATTTCGCCTTCGCCGGCGGCGACATATTGCTGTTCGGCCGCGAATCCGCAGGCGCTCCGGATCCTGTCCATCAGGCGGCGGATGCGCGGCTGACCATCCCCATGCAGGGAGCGGCGCGCAGCATCAATGTCGCGCTGTCCGTCGCCATGGTGGCGGGCGAAGCCATCCGGCAACTCGGATAGGATCCGCAACCCGTCGGCAACACCACGTCTGTCGGCGACGACGACAGGGGCTTCCCCACTTGTTGTTACCCAGGCGCACATCGCCTTCTCCTGCATTTGCCCAAACGATCTTTCTTCGCTACAAGCTCAACTTAACTTGAGGTCAAGAAGAAAAAACGGAGCGGAAAGTCAGGAATGGCACCGGTAACGGAATTGACGGTCGGCCAGGTCGCCATGCGCAGCGGTGTGGCGGTGTCGGCGCTGCATTTCTACGAGGCCCGCGGCCTGATCCGCAGCCACCGCACGGCGGGCAACCAGCGCCGCTACGGCCGCGACGTGCTGCGGCGGGTGGCGATCATCAAGGTGGCGCAGGAGGTCGGTATCTCGCTGGCCGAGATCGGCGAACCCCTGGCATCGCTGCCGGAGGGCCGCACGCCGACGCGCGATGACTGGAACCTTTTGTCGACCGCCTGGCGCGACGGGCTCGATCACAAGATCGCCCAGTTGAAGAAACTGCGCGACGGGCTGACCGACTGCATCGGCTGCGGCTGCATGTCGATCGACAAATGCCCGCTGCGCAACAAGGGCGACCGGCTGGCGAGGGAAGGCACAGGCGCTAGGCGGCTGGTGGCCGGCTGAGCAAGCTGCGCTTCAATCAGCTACCGGCAACCGCCTGATGGTGAACTCGATCAGGTCGCCCGGCCGCTCGAACCAGCTTTCGATCTCGGTCCAGTAGGCCTGCTTGGGAAAGCGCTCGAACCATTCCTTGGCCTTGAGCCGCGCATCGGAGCGCGGCAGCACGAAGGTCTCGCGCAGAAAACCGTCGCGCGGCATGCGCACGCGCTCGGCACGGCTTTGGTCGAGCCTCTTCTTCAGGCCATCCAGCGGCGGTCTTGCCGGGGTGCGCACGAAACAACTCCTTGCACCGTAATGACACTTGACCCTGTCCCCTAAGAGATTAGGGATCGCGCCCGGAAAAGACGAGTCTTTTGTCGACTCACCGCCCCGCAACCGGAGACGGCACTTGGAACGACCTGAAATACCGGCAGGGTTGCCCGCCGACATCGAACAGAAGAAGATGAAGGCGCGCCTCTGGTTCGAGGCGCTGCGCGAACGCATCTGCGCCACGTTCGAGCAGATCGAGCAGGACCTTGGCGGGCCGCTGGCCTCGTGGTCGCCCGGCCGCTTCGAAAAGACCCCATGGGAACGCGACGAGGGCCGCGGCGGCGGCGGCACCATGTCGATGATGCACGGCCGCGTCTTCGAAAAGGTCGGCGTCCACACTTCGACCGTCCATGGCGAGTTCTCGCCCGAGTTCAGGAAGCAGATGCCCGGCGCCGAGGAAGACCCGCGCTTCTGGGCATCCGGCATTTCGCTGATCGCGCACCCGTGGAATCCCAACGTTCCGGCCGTACACATGAACACGCGCATGGTGGTCACATCCAGCCAATGGTTCGGCGGCGGCGCCGATCTGACACCAGTGCTTGATCGCCGCCGCACCCAGGACGACCCTGATACCGTCGCCTTCCACCGTGCCATGCAATTCGCTTGCGAGAAGAATGTCGCGGTGGCCGATTACCCGAAATTCAAGGCCTGGTGCGACGAGTACTTCTATCTGCCGCACCGCAACGAGCCGCGCGGCACCGGCGGCATCTTCTTCGACTGGCTGCATTCGGGCGAGGACAAGGGCGGCTGGAATGCCGATTTCAACTTCGTCCAGGATGTCGGACGTTCTTTTCTCGTCGTCTACGGTCACCTCGTGCGCGCCAACTTCAACGAGAACTGGACCGATGGCGACCGTGACGAACAACTCATCCGCCGCGGCCGCTATGTCGAATTTAATCTGCTTCACGATCGCGGCACCATCTTCGGACTGAAGACCGGCGGCAATGTCGCGTCCATTCTCTCCAGCCTGCCGCCCGAGGTTCGCTGGCCGTAACAAAATGGTGAGCGGGGCGTGAGCCGCATTGATGTCACATTCGCCCGAAATGGGCATGGAATGTGGCACAAGGTGCGGCGAAAAATTTCTTTTTCGTCTAATAGGCTGGTGAAAAGACTGGTCTATTTGTGGCGCTGGGTCGGGAAGCGCCGGCGGTTCGCCTGCGCGCAATTCCAGGAAAGTGCGAAACGGCTTCCGACCGGAATTGCGTCAAGACAAAGCGAGCCGCGACCCGACGCGACCGGACGGCCCAGGACGATGCGGGACATCTTCGTCAAAAAGATGCCCGCCTTTCCAGGAGTACCTCGCATGCGCAAGATCATTGTTTCGGCGGCCGCCGCTGCCCTTCTCGCTTCCGGTTCGGTGGCATTCGCCGCCGTCAAGCACACCACCGGGACGATCAAGACCTTTGACACGACGGCCATGACCCTGGTCCTCGATGATGGGTCGTCTTTTACGCTTCCCAAGACCTTCAAGGATCCTGGCCTGACGGTCGGTGAAAAGGTCCGCGTCTCATGGGATATGAAGGGCAAGAACAAGGTCGCCGAGGCCGTCAAGGTCGCAAAATGATGGCTTGCCCGCCAGAGCAGGATGAGACGATATCCGCTCCTGTTTCGGGGTAGCGTAAGAGGGCGGAGCAGCGCCTGCTCCGCCTTTTCGCCGTTGACTGCAACCAATGCCACCCCATCTGTGTTATGTTTCTCCCGCTCGCGGCCCCAGGATCCGATCTCGGATTTGGACCGTCAGCCAAAAAAGTGCCGGAGCCTCGAGCTCCACGGAGGAAAGGAGAAATCTCATGAAGGAATTTCACTGCGGGTCGCTCGTGCCCGGCTGTGACTGGCATACACGTGCCAACGAGGAAGCCGAGGTCATGCGCCGTGCCGTCGAGCACATGCGCGAGACGCATGGCGAGACGGTCATCCGCGAGACGATGATCGAGGCGATCCGCTCGCGCATCGAAAAGACCCGCGACGCGGCCTGATCTACCCGGCCTTCAAGGCTTCGGCGGCGCGCTTGAGGAGCGCGTCGCGATCGGGGGTAAACCCGGCTTCGACCCATTCCGCTTCGAGATTCCGGAGGATTTCGCCGAGTTTCAGGCCTGGAGTTGCGCCGAGCGCCGTCAGATCGGCACCTTTCAGCGGAAACAACGGCTTTTCCCATTTGGTGGCGAAGGCAAGCAGGCGCGAAAAGCCACCGGCTTCGAGCAGCGCCTCGTTGTCCTCGACGGCGCGCACCCTGGCTGCCGCAAGCGACAGCCGCAGACGGTCGACAAACCCTTGCCGGTCAGCGCGATAGAGCCTTTTCGCCAGTTCGCCCTCGGTCGTCTTCGGCTCGACGGCGGTGGCAAGCGCCCAGTGGCGCAGGCGATCCGCTTCAGCGGTCGAGAGTTTGAGCCGCTCGGCCAGCGTCTCCATGCGAGCGGCATCGGGCGGCACGACCGCTTCCAGTCTGAGCAGCGGGTCGGGTGCCCAGCCCAGATCCTTCCCGGCCTTGGCCAACCCATGGATGGCATCGATGCCCCATTTCTCGCTTTCCGGCAGCGCTGCGGTCAAGACACCTGCCTGCCGCATCCAGAGCAGTGCCCGTGACGGATCGGGCGCCGACAAAAGTTTCTTCAGTTCCGACCAGATTCGCTCGGACGAAAGCTGGGCCAGTCCTTCCTTAAGCCGGGCGCAGGCTTTCAGCCCTTCGGCGTCCGGCCGTCCGTCGCCGTACCAGGCGAAGAAGCGGAAGAAGCGCAGGATGCGCAGGTAGTCTTCGCGAATACGCGCTTCCGGGTCGCCGATGAATCGCAGCCGGCGCGCCTCGATGTCGGCAATGCCGCCGACCAGGTCGACCACCTTGCCATCGGCCCCGGCATAGAGCGCGTTGATGGTGAAGTCGCGCCGCTCGGCATCGAGCTTCCAGTCGCGCCCGAACAAGACTTTCGCGCGCCGCCCGTCCGTCTCGATATCGGCGCGCAACGTGGTGATTTCATAAGGTTTTCCGCCGGCAACCACGGTGATTGTCCCATGCTCGATGCCGGTTGGCACCGCCTTGAACCCTTCCGCTTCGGCGCGGCGGAGGGTTTCCTCCGGCAGGCAGGTGGTGGCGATGTCTATGTCGGCGACCGGGTGGCCCATCAGCGTGTTGCGCACCGCGCCGCCGGCGACTCGCGCCTCTTCACCGCCTTCGGCCAGTGCGAACAGCAGGCGCTGCAGATGCTTGTCGGTGAGCCAATCAGCCCTGCCCGCGATCGAGACACTCACGCATAGAGCCTTTCATAAAGGGTACGAATGATGCCGGCGGTGACGCCCCAGATGCGCCGGTCGCCGTAAGGCATGTCGTAGAAGAACCATTCGAGATCGTTCCACATACGGCTGTCGCGCTTGTGGTTCGCCGGGTCCATCAGGAAGCGCAGCGGCACTTCGAAAGCGGCATCGACCTCGTCGGCGTTGAGCGTCAGCTGGAAACCGGGCCGCACGATGCCCAGCACCGGAGCGATACGGTAGCCGCTGCCGGCCACATAATCGGGCATGCGGCCGATGATCTCGATGCGGTCTTGGCCAAGCCCGATCTCCTCGAAGGTCTCGCGCAGCGCCGCCGCCTCAGGGCTCGGATCCGTCGGATCGATGGTGCCGCCGGGAAATGCCACCTGCCCCGAATGGCTGCGCAGCTTTTCGGCCCGTTTGGTCAGGAGAACCGTCGCATCACCCTCATGATCGACCACCGGGATCAGCACCGCGGCATCGCGCAGCGCCTTGCCCTGGTTGAGGCGCGGATGGCCGGGGTTGAAGCGATGGTCGCCATAGTCGTCGTCGCCTGCATGCGCATCGGGCTGCACGGCAAAGCGCGCGCGAAAATCCGCGGATGAAAACGGCCCCGGCGTCACCTGGTCCATCACGCACTCAGCCGCTTCAACTGGTCCGCCGGCATGATCGGGAACACCGCGCCCTTGGAGCGCACCGCGAACATCGTCTCGCCGCCGATCTCGACCTCCTCGCCATGCCCGACCAGTTCATACATCACCGGCCGCGCCACCAGCGCCTCCAGACGGCCACGCACCAGCACATAGGGTTTCAATCCGCCGGTCTCGTTCTCATCGACAAACCGCAACGGCCGTTCCGGCCCGGCCTCGACGACATCGCCGACATTGGTGCGGAAGGTGATGATCTGCGCTTCGCCGTTACCCGAAACGTCCATTTCGACGGCGATGAACGGCGCATCGGCGACGCGGATGCCGACCTTTTCCACTGGTGTCACCAGATAGGTCCTGCCATCGGCGTCCTTGCGCAGCACCGAGGAGAAAAGCTGCACCAGCGGCATGCGGCCGATCGGCGTGCCCAGATAGAACCAGGTGCCGTCGGCCCGGATTTCCATGTCGAGATCGCCGCAGAAGTCCGGATTCCAACGCTCAACGGGTGCTGCGCCCTTGCCGGCGCGGGCCGCGCGCGAGATCAGCGCCTCAAGACCGCGCGCCTCGGTGGCATCAGTCAGGCTTTCTTCACGATGTCCCAAGGGTCCCGTCATGGTCACGAAATAGTCACTGTTGTTCCGCTTGTCAGCCTAAGTCTGTGATTTAAGTTTTGACATAGGCGCCACGCGAGGCCGAATCGCGGCAACTTATGGTATGGTGCAGCCGTTGTTCCAGCCATGGTCTTCCAACCACAAGCCAACCACAAGGATCGATGCGGCATGAGCGTGATGGTCAAGGAAAGCCCGATCAGCGAAAAGGACATGATCGCCGAGGCCGAAAAGGCGCTTGCCGACATCTCCCGGATCCGCGACGGGGTCGGCCGGGTCATCTTCGGACAGGAAAGCGTCGTCGAGCGTACGCTGGTGGCGCTGCTGGCCGGTGGCCATGCGCTTTTGGTCGGCGTGCCGGGCCTCGCCAAGACCAAGCTGGTCGAAACACTTGGCATCGTGCTCGGCCTCGATTCGCGTCGCATCCAGTTCACGCCGGACCTGATGCCGTCCGATATTCTCGGCTCCGAAGTGATGGAGCAGGACGAGACCGGCAAACGCTCCTTCCGCTTCATCTCCGGGCCGATCTTCGCCCAGCTGCTGATGGCCGACGAGATCAACCGCGCGTCGCCGCGTACCCAGTCGGCGCTGCTGCAGGCCATGCAGGAATACCACGTCACCATTGCCGGCGCCCGCCATGACCTGCCGGCGCCCTTCCACGTGCTGGCAACCCAAAACCCGCTGGAGCAGGAAGGCACCTATCCGTTGCCCGAGGCTCAGCTTGACCGCTTCCTGATGCAGGTCGATATCCTGTATCCCGAGATCGAGGCAGAGCGCCGCATCCTTCTGGAAACCACCGGCATCGAGGACGCGAAAGCGCAAAACGTGCTGCAGCCGGTGCGGCTGAAGGAGATCCAGACGCTGATCCGCCGCATGCCGGTGCCTGAAAGCGTCGTCGAGGCGATCCTGACGCTGGTGCGCTCGGCGCGTCCGGGCGAAGGCAACGCCGAGACCGACAAGAACGTCGCCTGGGGTCCCGGCCCGCGCGCCAGCCAGGCGCTGATGCTGTGCACAAGGGCGCGCGCGCTTTACGACGGACGGCTGGCGCCCTCGGTCGACGACGTGCGTGCGCTGGCCGAGCCGGTGCTGCAGCATCGCATGGCGCTGACCTTCGCCGCCCGCGCCGAAGGCACCAGCGTGCGTGACGTGGTGGCGAAACTCGTGAAAGGGATTTGATGCCGCGCATCGGCGAGGTCCAGGCTCCGGCAGCGACGCGTGACGCGCTCGCTCGTGGCCGGTTGCGGGCCTCGCTTGTGCCAGACCTGCTGGTCGAGGCGCGGCGCATCGTCAACACCGTGATCGCCGGCTGGCATGGCCGCCGCAAGCGCGGCATCGGCGAGAATTTCTGGCAGTTCCGGCCCTATGTCGAGGGCGATTCCTCGCGCATCGACTGGCGCCGCTCGGCCCGCGACGACCACACCTACGTGCGCGACCGCGAATGGGAAGCCGCCCATACCGTCTGGCTGTGGGCCGACCCCTCGCCGTCGATGCTCTACAAATCGACCGGCGCCAGCGTTTCCAAGCAATCGCGCGCTTTGGTGCTGGCGCTGGCCATGGCCGAGCTGTTGTCGCGCAGCGGTGAGCGCATCGCCTGGCCGGGCCTCACCGACCCGTTCACCGCCCGCAACGGCGCCGAGCGCATTGCCGCCCAGTTGATGCATGCCGGCGAGCTGCCGGCAAAACCCGGCCTGTCCGACATCAGGCGCTTCTGCGACATCGTCATCGTCAGCGACTTTCTCGATCCCGTCGAGGAGACGATGGCCTGGCTCGACGTGCTGGCCCGCCACGGCGTGCGTGCCCACCTGATCGAGGTCGCCGACCCGGCCGAGGAGACCTTCCCCTATGCCGGCCGCACCGAATTCACCGATCCCGAGACCGGCGACAAGCTGACCGCCGGCCGCGCCGAAATGCTGGGGGATGAGTATCGCCTGCTCTACACCGCCCGGCGCCACGAACTGGCGGCCTGGTGCAAGCGGCTTGGCTGGAGCTTTACCGTCAATCACACCGACCGGCTCGCTTCCGACGCGCTGGTACGGCTGCACATGGCGATGACCACTGATGGCCCCTCGGTCAGGCCGACCGCTGGCGGTCGTGCAGGCACGATCGCTGGTGACGATCGGCCAGGAAAGGCTGTCGCATGAGTTGGCTGCCGCTCTCCTTTGGCGCCCCCATGGTGCTGTGGGGCCTGCTGGCACTGCCGGTAATCTGGTGGCTGCTCAGGCTGACGCCGCCCAAGCCGCAGACCGAAATCTTCCCACCGCTGAAAATCCTGGCCCGCGTGCTGAAGCGCGAGGAGACGCCGCAGCAGAGCCCGTGGTGGCTGACGTTGCTAAGGCTCTTGATGGCGGCGCTCATCGTCGCCGCATTGGCCGACCCGGTCTTCAATCCGCGTGAAAAGCTGCCGGCCGAGGGAGCAGCGCTTGCGCTCGTCATCGACAATGACTGGGCAAGTGCCGCCGACTGGGGCAAACGCGTCGCCACCGCCGAGCGGCTGATCAACGACGCCGGCTCCAACGGCGTACCCGTCGTCATCGCCTTCACCGCCGAAAAGGCCAATGCCGAGATCGGCCCGTTCGATGCCGCCACCGCCCTTGACCGGCTGCGCGCCGCCAAGCCGCGGCCGATCCCGACCGACCGGCCCGCCGTCTATGCCCGCGTCGCCGGCGCGCTGGAAACCTTGCCTGGGGCCAGTGTCGCCGTGCTTGCCGACGGCCTGGCGGCGAAAGGCGATGAAGCCGCCTTCAACATACTTTTGTCGAAAAATGCCGCCCGTGTCGTCTGGGCAACCGCCGACAGGCTGTCGCTGACCGGCCTGACCGCCGCCGACAACCAGGTCGACGGCTTTGCACTGACCGCCATCCGCGCGCCGGGCGATCCCGCCCCGGCTCAGGTCACCGCCGGCGCCTTCGATGACAAGGGCCGCCGCATTGCCGATGCGACGCTGACCTTTTCGCCTGGCGAAACCACCGCCACCGGCACCATGGCGGTGCCGTTCGAGTTGCGCAACGACTTCGCTTCGATCGCGCTCGACGGCGAGCGGCAGGCCGGTGCGGTGCGCGTCCTCGACGAAAGCTCCAAGCGCCGCCGCGTCGGGCTGCTGTCGCAGGCCGAGGCCGACCAGGCGCAGCCGCTTTTGTCGCCGCTCTACTACATCAGGCGAGCGCTGCAGCCCTTCGCCGATCTGGTCGAACCCTCCAGCGCCGATCTTGCCGACGCCATCCCGCAGATCCTCGACCAAAAGCCCGCGATGATCGTCATGGCCGATATCGGCACCATTCCCGGACAGGTCCGGCAGAGACTTGTCGATTGGGTCGACAATGGCGGCACGCTGGTGCGTTTCGCCGGTTCGCGGCTGGCTATTGCGAGCGATGACGACGATCTGCTGCCGGTCCGCCTGCGCACCGGCGAGCGTTCGCTCGGCGGCGCGCTGTCATGGACGTCGCCGCAGCCTGTCACCGAATTCCCCAAGGCCGGCCCGTTCGCCGATCTGGCGCCGCCGACCGAGGTCACCGTCAGCAGGCAGGTGCTGGCCGAGCCGACGCCCGATATCGTCGAGCGCACCTGGGCGGCCCTTGCCGACGGCACGCCGCTGGTCACCGGACTGAAGAAAGGCAAGGGCACGCTGGTGCTGTTCCACGTCACCCCTGAGGCAACCTGGTCGAACCTGCCGATCTCAGGCAGCTTCGTCGAGATGCTGCGCCGCATCGTGCAGCTGTCGCGCAACCAGGGCGCGGCCATCGCCAATGCCGAAGCCGCCGCGGCGTCGCTGGCGCCCTATCGCATGATTGCAGCCGACGGCTCGCTGGTGCCGCCGACGCCGGATGCACGGCCGCTTGTACCGGGCGCCGGCGCGCTGCCGGTGACTTTTGAAAACCCGCCCGGTCTCTATGGTTCCGAGACGGGTGTATTTGCCCATAATTTGCTTGAAGCCGACAGCACGCTGGCCCCGCTGGCGCGCCCGCAAATCGCTGTTCCCGTCACCTCGATCCAGTATGCCTTTGACGAATCGCGCAATTTGAAGGGCGCGCTGGTCGCGGCCGCCCTGGTGCTGATGCTGCTTGATACGCTGGCGGTGTTCTGGATGGGCGGCCTGTTTTCACGCCGGCCGCGCCGCGCCGGTGCCGTGGCAACAACCGCCGCGGTCCTGATTGCGCTCGGTGCCTTGTTCGGCCACGCAGACCTTGCCCGCGCCGACGACGCCAAGCCGGGCGACGAGGTTGCCATCGAAGCGATTTCGAAGACCCGCATCGCCTATGTGCTGACCGGCGTGCCGGGCGACGATTCGATCAGCCGCGCCGGGCTTGAGGGCCTTACCCGCTTCCTGGTCGAAAAGACTGCACTGGAACCGGGCGCGCCGGCCGGTGTCGACATTTCGAAGGACGAGCTGTCGTTCTATCCCTTGATCTACTGGCCGATCGATCCGGCCGCCCCGATGCCGAGCCAGGCCGCCATCGCCCGCATCGACGCCTATATGCAGCAGGGCGGCACGGTGCTGTTCGACACCCGCGACCAGTTCGCCAACGGCATCGGCGCCGATTCGACCAGTCCGGCTACGGAGCGGCTGCGCGACATCCTCGGCAACCTCAACGTGCCGCCGCTGGAGCCGGTGCCCTCCGACCACGTGCTGACCAAATCCTTCTTCATCCTGCCCGAATTCCCCGGCCGCTTCGCCGGCAGCCCACTGTGGGTCGAGGCGTCGCTCGAAGCCAGCAATGCCGAGAACCGGCCGGTGCGCACCGGCGACGGCGTCTCGCCGATCATGATAACCGCCAATGATTTTGCCGGCGCCTGGGCGGTCGACGAGAATGGCGATCCGCTGCTGCCGACCGTACCGGCGGACCCGATGCAGCGCGTCTACGCGTTGCGCGCCGGCGTCAACATCATGATGTACATGCTGACCGGCAACTACAAATCCGACCAGGTGCACGTGCCCATACTGCTCGAACGGCTGGGGCAGTAAGATGATGTCTTTTATTGCACCTCCGCGGAACGACCCTCCCAGATGGGAGGGTAAGGAATGAACTGGTCGATCTCCTTCGAACCGCTGATCTCCTGGCCCCTGCTGGCCTTGGCGCTGGTACCGCTGGCGCTGCTGGTGCTTGTCGGCCTGTGGTTTCGCCAGCGCGGCTCGGTCTTCCGCTTCATCGCCCTTCTGGCGCTCGCCGCCGCTTTGTTCAACCCGGTGTTCCTCAACGAGGAGCGCGAGCCGCTGAAAAGCGTTGTCGCCCTCGTCGTCGACCGCAGCCAGAGCCAGGACATCGGCGAGCGCACCAAGCAGACCGACGAGGCGCTGGCCGGGCTGCAGCAGCGGCTTGGCCGCTTCAAGCAGTTCGACGTGCGCGTCGTCGAGGCCGGCAAATCCGAGGCCGCCGAAGAACGTACCGAGACACGGCTGTTCGGCGCGCTTGAAGGCGCCTTCCGCGACGTACCGCCGTCACGCATCGGCGGCGCCATCATGATCACCGATGGCGAGGTCCATGACGCCCCCCCGGGCGCGCCCGATTTCAACGCCCCCCTGCATGCCCTGATCACCGGCAACGACCACGAAAAGGACCGCCGCATCCGCTTCGAGAACGCGCCGCGCTTCGGCCTTGTCGGCAAGCCGCTCGACATGAGCTACCGCGTCATCTCGACCGAAAACGAAACCGGCCCGGTCGATGTGCGCGTCTCGGTCAATGGCGAACAGGTTGCGGTCGAGCACGCCACCGTTGGCCAGGCCATGCCGCTGCAGGTGACCATTCCGGGCGCCGGCCGCAACATCGTCGAGCTCGCCATCGACCGTGAGCCGGGCGAGCTGACCGACACCAACAACCGCGCCGTCGCACTGATCGACGGTATTCGCGAGAACCTGCGTGTGCTGCTCGTCTCCGGCGAGCCGCATGCCGGCGAGCGTACCTGGCGCAACCTGCTGAAATCCGACGCTTCGGTCGATCTCGTCCATTTCACCATCCTGCGGCCGCCGGAAAAGCAGGACGGCACGCCGATCAACGAACTGTCGCTTATCGCCTTCCCGACCCGCGAGCTGTTCGTCGAGAAGATCAAGGATTTCGATCTCATCATCTTCGACCGCTACCAGCACCGCGACGTGCTGCCGATCCTTTATTACGACTACATCTCCGAATATGTCGAAAAGGGCGGCGCGCTGCTGATCGCGGCCGGCCCCGAATATGCCGGCGAAAGCTCGATCGCGCGCACGCCGCTGATGGCGGCCCTGCCGGCAATGCCGACCGGCGAAGTTGTCGACAAGGCCTTCTATCCGCGCCTCACCGAACTCGGCCAGCGCCACCCGGTGACACGTGGGCTCGATGGCTCTGCCACCGAGCCGCCGCATTGGAGCCGCTGGTTCCGCACCATAGGCGTGCAGAACCCGGAAGGCGAAGTGGTGATGAAGGGCGCCGACAACCGACCTCTGCTGTTGCTCGACCGCAAGGGCGAAGGCCGCGTCGGCATGCTGCTGTCCGATCAGGGTTGGCTATGGGCACGCGGCTTCGAGGGTGGCGGCCCGCATGTCCAGCTCTACCGGCGCATCGCGCACTGGCTGATGAAGGAGCCCGAGCTCGAGGAGGAGCGGCTGACCGCCGACGGCCGCGGCATGGTGCTGGAGATCCGCCGCCAGACGATGGCTGACGATCCAGGCCCCTCCCAGATCATCACTCCGTCCGGCAAGACACTGACCGTCAAGCTCGATAAATCCGAGCCCGGTGTCTTCCTCGGCAGCGTCGAGACCAGCGAGATCGGCCTCTACCAGGTCGCCAATGGCGACCTGACCGCGCTCGCCCATGTCGGGCCGGTCAACGCACCGGAATTCGCCGACGTCATTTCCACCGAAAACCGGCTGAAGGCGCCGGCGGAAGCCACCGGCGGCAGCGTGCGCCGGCTGGCGTCGTCCACAGCCCTTGGCAGCGACGTGATGCTGCCCTCCATCGTGCCGGTGCGCTCGGCTGGTGCCGCATCCGGCAACGACTGGATCGGACTGCGCACAACAGACGACAGCGTGCTCAAGGCCGTCTCGCGCGTGCCGCTGTTCGGGGGCTTCCTCGGTCTCGGCCTGCTGCTTCTGGCAATGGGTTCGATGTGGTACCGCGAGGGACGGTAACGGCACTTTTCCTTCTCCCCTTGAGAGGGAAAAAGCGCCCTGCTCTACTCCTCCGGCTCCGTCGTGAACATCAGCGGATAGCCCTTGGCCTTGCCGGCATCGGTGGCCCGCGTCGCCTTGGTCTCAGCGACATCCCTGGTGTAGACGGCGACGACACAGACGCCGTGCCGATGCGCGGTGATCATCACTCGATGCGCCTGGTCTTCGCTCAGCTTGAATTCGCCCTTGAGCACCGTCACCACGAATTCGCGCGGCGTGAAATCGTCATTGATGAGGATGACCTTGTAGAGCTTCGGCCGCTCGACCTGCGGCTTGACCTGGACACGCGGTTTTGTGGTGATTTCAGGCATTTGAACCGACAATTCTGCGTAAGCGCCGCGCCATCATTCTCGCACCACAAAAAGCGGCCGTCTATTTTGATCGACGCGCGAAAGCGGTGTCCGGCGGGCGTGGCCATTGACGACTATGTGGGAAAGTGTCGGTTGCCGTTCAACGGTCCTGGCGGCCGAACATGCGGCGGCCGGGAATCTGGCGCGCGGTCGTGGCGGACGGCATGTCAGGAAAGCGGTTTTCTCCGGCATCCGTCCGGCGTTCCAGCCAGGCCGCGATCGGCCACGCTGCGACGCAGACCAGCGTCGCGCCGGTCAGCACGATCAGCAGCCAGGTCTGTGCCGGCGTGATGTAGTCCCAACTGGTGGAAATCGCTGGCGCGAACAGCGAAGGCTCGGTGCGCCCGCTAGCCGGATCCGGCACCGGGCTGGCGGTGAACAGGATGAGCACCCTGGCGACCCCGGTGGCAACCAGGCCACCGAGAGCCATCGAGCGCAGAATGGACGAAAGCCGCTTCTTCATGCGGATTGTCTTACAGGGCCGGCGTTGCAAACGGGTTAAATCAGAAGCCCATGGTTGGAAGCCGCCGGCGTTCAGTTTCCGACCATGCGCTTTGGCAGAAGGCCGCCCCAGCCGGTTTTGCGGCTGGAACGGCCTCGCTAGAACTGACCTCGAAGGCGATCAGGGCTTCTTCGGAGCAGCCTTCGCGGGAGCCATCTTCGCGGGCGCCTTCTTGACCGGGCACTTGTGCTTCTTGGTCACCTTGCAGACGGTCTTCTTGGCGACCTTCTTCGGAGCAGCCTTGGCCGGAGCGGTGGTCGTCGCGGCAGCAGCCGGAGCGGTGGTCGTGGCGGCGGCAGCCGGGGCGGCGGTCGTCGTGGCTGCTGCGTTGCCGAGAACCGGCATCGAGAAGGCGAGGGCAACGGCGAGACCGAGGACGGACAGGAGGGACTTTTTCATGGCTTCGTTTTCCTTTTATGCGGGTCGTGTTTTTAGTTTCACTGAACCGGGTCGTTCGGTGTCACTCCAAGCAGCTTCAAAGCGTTGGCGAGCATCCGGATGCCCTGGGCCTGTTTCTTGGCGGCGCAGTACCGGTTGCCCTTTCTCTGAAGTGCCTTTGCCGCGGTGACCTGCGTTGCCGCGGCGTGGGTTTCGAGGGCTTCATCAAATTGGTGGCTGAGATTGGCGCACCGTTCGCTCCGGGTTGTGAGCGTCGCCTTTGCGTCCGATTGTCCGACAGCGGCAGTGACCAGGCAGAAGCCCAGCAACGCACCCAACAAACTGATCGACAATCTTGGCATCGGTTTATCCGTAAACCCGGAGACTAGCGTCGCAGCCGATGACCTGACCGCCACGAGATCAGTTATGCCTTTGAAATTTTTCAGGAGTTTTTCTGAACTGTAGAATTTTGTTTCTGGATTGTGTCTGAGAAAGCCGGTGTGAACCCATCATAGCCACTGGCCAACATATGGCCTGAATTCTATCGTGTGGGTTGCGACAGAAGGACTTGGCAATCAAAGACAGAAGGGCTTGGCAACAATGACAGGGCTGCTGTGAAATCCGACGCACACATACTGATCGTCGACGACGACAAGGGTATCCGCGACCTGCTGCAGGAATTCTTCCAGAAGCGGGGCCTGCACACTTCTGTTGCCGCCGACGGCATCGAGATGGAGACCATCCTGCGGCGCGTCCAGGTGGACCTCATCGTCCTCGACGTGATGCTGCCCGGCAAGAGCGGGCTGGAGCTGTGCCGCGACCTGCGTGCCCAGTATTCGACGCCGATCATTATGCTGACCGCCGTCACCGAGACGACCGACCGCGTCGTCGGCCTGGAAATGGGCGCCGACGACTACGTGCCCAAACCCTTCGACCCGCGCGAGCTTTTGGCGCGTATCCGCGCCGTGCTCAGGCGCAATGGCACCGCCGAGCCGAAGCGCGCCACCACCAAGCAGATCTACCGCTTCGCCGGCTGGACGATGGACTGTGCTCGGCGCCGGCTGATCGCACCCGACGATGTCAGGGTCGAGCTGACCATGGCCGAATTCAATCTGCTGCAGACCTTCGTCAAGAGCGCACAGCGCGTGCTGACCCGCGACCAGCTCATCGAACTGTCCGGCGGCGACAGCGACTATTCCTTCGACCGCAGCATCGACATCCTGGTCAGCCGGTTGCGGCGCAAGATGGAAGACGACCCGAAGACGCCCAAGCTGATCCTGACCGTACGCAGTGGCGGCTACCAGTTTCTGCCCGAGACGACCTCCGAATGAGACGTTTCCTGCCGCAGACCTTGCCTGTCTGGGTGCTGCTGATCGTCATTGCCGGCCTGCTGATCAGCCAGGTCGCGACCCTCTACATCGTGTCGCGCGATCGCGCCGCCGCCAACGACGTCGTCGACCTCTACCGGCTCAACGACCGTGCCTTCTCGCTGGTGCAACTCATGCATGACGCCAGTCCGGACGAGCGCAAGGCGACGGCGACCGGCCTGTTCAACTCCACTTACGCGCTCACCGTTTCGGACACGCCGGCGGTCACTTCGTCGATCGCCGGCGACGACGAACTGGCCGAACTCGAAGACATCCTCGTCGGCCGGCTGTCGAAATTCGGCATCACCGATGCACGCGTGCGCCGCGATCCGGCAACGCGCGAGGCCGATGACGCGGACGGCACGGCGCCGGGGCCCGACATCGGCCAGGTCGAGCGCGACCTTCTGGTATTGGCCGCCGACTTCGCCCAGAGCGACAAGCTGACGGCGTCGCTGCGCTTCGCCGACGGCCAATGGCTGAACTTCACCGAACCGATCACGCCCGTCGGCCCGATCCTGAGCTTCGACAGCCTGCCGCTCTATTCGCTGATCGCAGGCCTGGTGGTGATCATGTCGATCTGGTCGCTGCGCCGGCTGACGGCGCCCTACCGGATGATGGAGACCGCCGTGAACCGCATCGGCAAGGATCTGAAGAGCCCGCCGATCGCCGAGAGCGGCAGCCGCGAGGTGCGTGCCGCCGCCAAGGCGATTAATGCCATGCAGGCAAGGTTGCGCGAATATGTCGAGGACCGCGAACATCTGGCGGCGGCACTGGCGCATGATCTGCGCACGCCGATGACCAGGATGCGCCTGCGCCTGGAGCTGTTGCGCAAATCGGCGGTCCGCGAGGCGCTGGCGCACGACCTCGCCGATGTCGAGAGCATCGCCAGCTCGGTGATCGACTTCGCCACCTTCGAAGTGACCGAGGAAAAGAACGAACGCATCGATTTCTGGTCGCTCGTGGAATCGATCGCCGACGGCTATGACGACGTGTCGTTCGACGACGAGACCCGTTCGCGCGGGCTGATCTGCATGGCGCGGCCGGTCGCGCTCAAGCGCTGCGTCACCAATCTGGTGCAGAACGCGGTCACCTACGGCAAGAAGGCGCATCTTTCGCTGCGCCGGTCGGAAGACATGATCCTGCTCACCATCCGCGACGAAGGGCCTGGGATACCGCAGGCACAGATCGACGCCGTGTTCGGCTCGTTCGTGCGCCTCGAACAATCGCGCAACCGCCAGACCGGTGGTCTGGGCCTCGGCCTGACCATTGCCCGCAACATCGCGCGCGCCGCAGGTGGCGAGATCCGCCTGTCCAACAACCCCGGCGGCGGCCTGCTGACGCAACTGCGCCTGCCGTTGGCGGCGTAGAGCGTAGCCATAGTTGTGCTTGTTCTGGATATGTTCCTCATTGCGGCTTATAATCCACTGTAGGCTGATGCCAAAGGTAACCGCCTGTTCACGATACACTGCCAGACCAAGAGTGTGGAAAGGCTCGTGAAACCGCTTCGATGATTTGCGCGTTTACGATACAGTTAACGAAGTGCAAGAAAGCGGGAAAGTTTTGTCGAACGTCAAGCAGATATTAGCAATGCTGAGAAGCCGTGCAGAAGGCGACGACGAAACCTTTTTCTCAATCGCCCTGCAAGTCGCCGCAGCGGAAGCACGTCAGGGGCGAAGAACGACCGCCGAAGAAATGCGCTTGGAAGTCGATCGAGCGCGAGCGTCAAAATCCCGTGGCCCGAGCGTCCCGATTTCATTTAGTACACCGCGTGGGAATCTCGAAGGTCTGCTTGAACTCCGCGACCCCAAATTCAAGCTCAAAGATGTTGTGCTGAGCAAGCCACTGGCCGCTCGGATTGCGGATGTGGTCCGTCAGCAACGTCGGCGAGACTGGCTCCGTGAGCACAATAGGGTGCCAAGCCGACGCGTCTTGTTTGTGGGACCTCCGGGATCAGGCAAGACGATGTCTGCTGAGGCTCTTGCTGGTGAGTTGAACCTGCCGCTTTATGTACTCCGGCTGGAGGCGCTGATTACCCGATATATGGGCGATACTGCGGCGAAGTTGCGCTTGGTATTCGATGAAACCGCTAAGCGTCGAGGAGTTTATTTGTTCGACGAGTTCGATGCAGTTGGTGGACAGCGTACTTCGACAAACGATGTGGCCGAGATGCGCCGAGTATTGAATTCCTTCCTGCAATTCATGGAGGAGGACAACGCCACTGACAGTTTGATCGTTTGCTCGACGAACCATCCTTCTTTGCTCGATCGAGCACTATTACGCCGCTACGATCAGGTTCTAGAATTTGACGCGCCGACGGCAGCGCAGATCAGGCAGATCATCGCCTCGAGTGTTAGGCCGATGAGGGCCGGGCGCCTCGCTTGGAAGCGCATTACTGATGCGGCAGAAAATTTGAGCCAATCTGAAATTGTTCGCGCGACAGATGACGCCGTCAAGACAGCCATTCTTGATGAGCGAAATACAATCTCAACGGACGATCTCTTGACGCGCCTTCGCGAAAGACATGAAATGCGGGAGGCCTTTATTAACGTAGGGTCTTCCTCATAACGAATGCCCACACGCTTCACACTTCCTCATATTGATATTTCTGCGCTTCATATTTCGAGCGAATACACCGGGTCGAGTACGGGCGGCTCTAGTAATCCGCGCATTCGAGCGGAGCACGCTGCAAAGCTTATCAATGAGCTGAATGCCGCATTCGTGGCAATGGAAGAATCCCGGGGACATGACGAAAGGCTGGAAACACCGGCGGGCGGCTTTGTGGAAGTCGAGTTAAAGCGAGGCACCAACCCGACAGTGTTGGAGCGAAAGACAGAAGGCATCAAGCCTGGCGCGGTTAAAGACACAGACAATTCACGCACAGTTGCACTGTTCGTTCCAGACCATGCACGCGAGGCCCTGACGCAAATCCTCCAGGACTATCGCGATGGCCCCCTAACCGAGATCGCTCAGAAGCCGCCAAATGCGTCGCGTGTCGAGCCTATCGAAGCTTTTCGACGCGCCCATCTTGGTACGTTCTGGACTGATGATCCAGATGCGCTCCCTATCGATGCTCAGCACGAAATGTGGTGGGCAATCTGGACGCATTTGGACAAGGAGGCGGGCGTCGAGGACGTGTGTCGCCGCCTTGATGTGCGTGCAGCGTCTCGTGATCGAAGGATGTACTTTCCTGAAGCCGTGGTCATACCGGTGTTTGCCAGACGCGCCGCCATCGAGCTGATGACGTTTACCGCTGGTGTGGTTGATGAGTTGCGCAGAGCCACAGACAATCCTGCCTTCTTCATCGATGATGTGCGTGAAGAGCAGCATGAGTGGAACGACGATTTAGCGGGGCGCATTGTCTGGCCTGGCAACGAAGTGCCAGCAGTTTGTCTTCTGGATACGGGTGTCAACCGTGCCCACGCTCTTTTGGAACCGGCCCTCGCGGCTAACGACCAACATGCCGTCAACGCCGCATGGGGCGTGTCCGACCATGACGGGTTTGGACATGGAACCGCGATGGCTGGACTTGCGTTGCACGGGGACCTCACTGCGCAATTGGCTGATACCTCTGGGCGCGTTCTTGCGCACCGGTTGGAGACCGTAAAGCTAATTCCACCCCACGGCGCGGATCCGAATGACCCCAATTCTTATGGTATCATTACGCAAGCAGCTATCTCCTTGCCGGAAATTGCCCAACCTGAACGCAGCCGGGTATTCTGTATGGCGGTAACGAACGACAGGGTGTCAGGGGCAACGCCTTCGACCTGGAGTGCTGCCATTGATCAAGCTTCGGCCGGTACAATGATCGGGGATGACGAAGATTCGCCCAAACGGCTGTTTGTAATATCAGCAGGAAATGTCCCGCCAGTTATCGACTATGGTCAGATGCAGCCGCAGGACATATATCCGGCAGAAGACCCTTGCCAGGCGTGGAATGCCTTGACGGTAGGGGCTTGTACCGACTTGGCAGATATTCACGACAGCGGTTATGAGGACTGGACGGTTTTGGCCAAGGTGGGAGCACTCAGCCCGCACAGTCGAACGTCTGTCACATGGTCGCAAGGCCGCGCTCCGATTAAGCCCGAAATTGTTCTGGAGGGTGGAAATAGAGCGTTAAGCCCCAGCGTCCGGGAAGTGCTGACACTAGATTCTCTCTGTCTACTTTCGACAGGGAAAGATACGGATGCCCGGCCATTGGTGTCTTTCCACGCCACAAGTGCCGCCACTGCCCAGGCAGCACGTATGGCGACTCAGCTCTCGGCTGCCCATCCGGAGTATTGGCCAGAAACTATCCGTGCGCTGATGGTTCATAGCGCGGAATGGACTACACCGATGCTTGCGGAGTTCGCGGCCTGTCCTGGCCGAAGAGAAAAATATGAGGTAGTTCGCCGCTTTGGTTATGGCGTTGCAGATCTCGACCGAGCTACCGCTTCGGCGCAAGATCATCTGGCCTTGGTGGCGCAAGCAGAAATTCAGCCATTCCGCCTTCAAGGTCAACGAAAATTCAATGAATGTCACTACTACGACTTACCATTGCCTGCCGCCGTTCTGGAGCAACTTAACAACGAGACTGTTCAACTCAAAGTCACGCTGTCATACTTTATCGATCCCAATCCAGGGTTCTCGGCAAACGTTGATCCACAACGGTATCAATCATATGGCTTGCGCTTCGATCTGAGACGGCGCGGCGAAACTCTGGAGCGTTTTCGACAACGCGTAAATGCTGCTGAACGTGAGGATGGTCGGGCACCGCCAGCTCACCCTGATGATGATCGATGGATGCTTGGCCCAAATAGCGTATCCGCAGGTTCTTTGCATTGCGATGTATGGACCGGACCCGCTATCGATTTGCTTGGACGCGATAAGCTATGCATCAAGCCAGTAATGGGCTGGTGGCGCAGCCGAGCGGCTCGCGATATTGTCAATCGCCGTACTCGTTATTCGCTAGTAGTTACGCTAAAGGCGTCTGACGTTGAGGTTGACCTCTATACGCCCGTGCGCACCATCGTTGACTTGTCTACAGTTAGCGTCGAAACGCAAATTTAAATCGGCAAGCAACGGCCCTACTTGATGTAGGCCGCCGACACCCCCAAAAAGCCGTTAGATTACCTTCTCAGCACCGCGCTCAGCACATCTCGAATACCGATCGCGCCGACGAAGCGCGACTGGTCGTCGAACAGCGCCACGGGAGCGGTCTGAGAACGGTGCATGGCCAGCATGACGGTTTTCAGCGAGGTGCCCGGATTGGCCCAGAACACTTGCGCGGCTTCCTCGGATTGGCCTTCGACGTCGGCGCACGACACCCAGACCGCCGGCTTTCCATCGCGTTCGGCCGCCGCCACCAGCCCGTGCTCGTCGATCTTGAAGCGCGTCGTCTTGCGGCGGTCGAGCCACACCCAGCCATTGTCGCCATGCTCCAGATCACGGCGGTCGCGCATCACGTTCCAGGCGGTCAGCACCGACAGCGGGTTCACATTGGCGATGAAGTCGCGGACATAGTCGTTGGCAGGCCGCAGCACGATGTCCTCCGGCGCACCGGTCTGCACGATGCGCCCACCCTCCATGATGGTGATGTGGGAGCCGATCTTCAGCGCCTCCTCGAGATCGTGGCTGACGAAGATGATGGTCTTCTTCAATTCGGCCTGCAGCTGCAGCAATTCGTCCTGCAGCTTGGTGCGGATCAGCGGGTCGAGCGCCGAGAACGGCTCGTCCATCAGCAGGATCGGCGCCTCGGTGGCGAAGGCCCGTGCCAGGCCGACGCGCTGCTGCATGCCGCCCGACAGTTCATGCGCGTATTTCTTCGACCACTGGTCGAGATTGACCAGCTTGAGCTGGCGTTGCACGCGCTCCTTGCGCTCGGCTTCCGGCACGCCGGCGAGTTCGAGGCCGAGACCGACATTCTCCTCCACGGTGCGCCAAGGCAAAAGGCCGAACTGCTGGAACACCATCGCCACCTGTTTCTGGCGCAGGCGCCGCAAGGTCGCCTCGTCGCAGGTGACGACGTCGACGGTCTTGTCGCCATCCTTCACCAGAACCTGGCCGCGCGACACCACGTTGAGCCGGTTGACCGCCCGCAGCAATGTCGACTTGCCCGAACCGGAGAGGCCCATCAGCACGGAGATCTCGCCCTCGTTCACGGTCAGGCTGGCGCCGGCGCAACCCAGTACATTGCCGGTCTTTTCGAGGATATCGGCGCGGCTGGCGCCGGCGTCGATCATCTTCAGCGATCCGGCCTGGTCGGCGCCGAAGACGATATCGACGTTCCTGAAATCGACGGCGACGGTCATTTCTTGCCTCCAACGGCGATGCGGGTCATCCGGTCGAGCACGATGGCCAAAACGACGATGGCAAGGCCCGCCTCAAGCCCGAGGTCGATGCGGCGCGAGCCGAGCGCGCGGTTGATCTCGGTGCCGAGACCGCCGGCGCCGATCAGTGCGGCAAACACCACCATCGACAGCGACAGCATGATCGATTGTGTCAGCCCAGCCATGATCGTGGGCAGCGCCGACGGCAGTTCCACCTTCCACAGCAACTGGCTCTTGGTGGCGCCGAAAGCCTCGCCGGCCTCGACGATCGACTTCGGCACCGAGACGACGCCCAGATGCGTGAGCCGGACCGCGGTCGGGATGACGAAGATGATGGTGACGATGAGGCCGGGGGCGTTGCCGAGGCCGAACAGCGTCAGCACCGGGATAAGGTAGACGAAGGTCGGCAGCGTCTGCATAAGATCGAGCACCGGCAGCATGATGCGGTAGACCTTCGGCTTGTGCGCTGCCCAGATGCCGAGCGGCACGCCGATGGCCATCGCCATGGCAGCGGCCGCGACGACCAGCACCAGCGTCTGCACCGTCTGCTTCCAGAGGTTCTGGTTGATGATGAAGATCAGGCCAAGAAAGACGCCGGTGGCAAGCGGCCGCGAGCGTTGCAGCAGCCAGGCGATAACAGCGATGATCAGCGCCAGCAGCACCGGCGGCACCATCAAAAGGATGCCGACCAGCCCGTCCAGCAGGAAATTGAGGCCATTCGAAAAAGCCCTGAACACAGTGTCGAAATTGTCGGTGAGGAAACCGAAGAAGGCCTTTCCCCAGGCGCCGATCGGAATCTTGTGATCGACCATGAATTTCGAAATCGGATCCATATCGCCCCTCTCATGCAGGAGACCGCCCTGCCCTCGGCCTCGACTGCCGTCATCTTGTCACAGGATATGAAAAAGGGCAGCCTTTTCTAAGATGGCTGCCCTTCCTGGTTCGGCTTTGCCGAATTCAGTCGGCTCAGCTTCCGAGCGCGGTCTTGATGGCGGCGGCGGCGTCGCCGCCATCAAAGGTGGTCACGCCGGCGATCCACGGGGTAACCGCATCCGGGTGCTTCTTCAGCCAATCGGTCGCAACCGTGTTGGCGTCGCCGCCCTTCAGGATCGCATCCATCATCTCGCCTTCCATGTCCAAATTGAACTTCAGATTGGCGATGAACTTGCCGGCGTTCGGGCATTCGGTGGTGTAGCCCTTGCGCACATTGGTATAGACGGTGGCGGCGCCGAAGCCGCTGTCTCCCATGCCGTCGAGATAGGTGATCTTCATGGCGCCCATCACCGGATGCGGCGTCCAGCCGAGGAAGGCGATCCATTCGTTGTTCTTCATCGACTGCTCGGCCTGCGTCAGCATGCCGGCTTCCGAGGATTCGACCAGCTCGAAGCCTTCGAGATTGTCCTTCGGGTTCTTGATCATGTCGAGGATGATGCGGTTGCCGTCATTGCCCGCCTCGATGCCATAGATCTTGCCGTTGAACTTGTCCTTGAACTTACCGATATCGGTCAGCGATTTCACGCCGGCGTCAGCGACATAGGTCGGCACGACGATGCCGTAGCCGGCGCCGGTCAGGTTGGTGCTGATCGTCTCGACCGAACCGTCGGCGGTATAGTCCTTGATGTCGTTGGTCATCGACGGCATCCAGTTGCCGAGGAACACGTCGAGATCCTTGTTCTTCAGCGACGCCATGGTCACCGGCACCGAAAGCTGGATCGTTTGCGGCTCATAGCCGAGCGCGGTCAGCAGCACGGAGGCGACGCCGGTCGTCGCCTGGATGTCGGTCCAGCCGACATCGGAAAGGCGCACCGCCTTGCAGCTTGCCGGATCACCGGCGTAGGCAGCGCTGGTGGACAAAAAAGCCGCCAGGCCGAGGCCGGCGACGAAAGAGTTCATACGCGACATAGACAGTCTCCCATTGTGATTGTTTGGCGAAGCCTAGCTACGGTTTCTCTGCCCGCCTTGTTTCGTCAGCCAAACACCATTCTGGTGTGGTTTCAAGCATTAAGACAATCACGATCAACGGCGCAGACTGGCCAATGAGCGACACGGCTGACGCTTTTGCCGTGCCGGGCGGTTTTTTCGAAGACGGGCCGGCTTTTTCAGGGGAATGCGGCCGGCCGCCCCTCCCCGTGTCAGGCCAAGTCGGCTTAAAAGAGCGCATGGCCAAGCTTTACTTCCACTATGCGACGATGAACGCCGGCAAGACGACGATGCTGTTGCAGGCCTCTTACAATTATCGCGAGCGCGGCATGGGCACGATGCTGTTCGTCGCCGGCCACTACCGCAAGGGCGATACAGGCCTGATCTCGTCGCGCATAGGCCTGGAGACGGAAGCCGAGATGTTCCGCGATGGCGACGATCTGTTCGCCCGCGTCGCCGATCACCACGCGCATACGTCAGTGCATTGCGTCTTTGTCGACGAGGCGCAGTTCCTCGAGGAAGAGCAGGTCTGGCAGCTCGCCCGCATCGCCGACCGGCTGAATATCCCCGTCATGTGCTACGGCCTGCGCACCGATTTCCAGGGCAAGTTGTTTTCCGGCTCGCGTGCGCTGCTGGCCATCGCCGACGACTTGCGCGAAGTGCGCACCATCTGCCGCTGCGGCCGCAAGGCGACGATGGTCGTGCGCCTCGGCCCCGATGGCAAGGTGGCGCGCCAGGGCGAGCAGGTGGCGATCGGCAAGGACGTCTACGTGTCGCTCTGCCGCCGCCACTGGGAAGAAGAGATGGGCCGCGCCGCGCCCGACGATTTCATCGGCTTTATCAAGGGCTGAGGGCGCCGGCGGCCTTGACCCCGGTCCGGTGCAGCGTTTCTTAAGGCCTCGGCCCTATAAGGCCGACAGCCAGAGTTCTCCGGGGTCAGCCATGTTTCGAGCCGCTTCGTCCGTCAGCATTCTTCTCCTTGCCACCTCGCCTGCCGCCCATGCCGGCGGTGATCCTGCCCTTGGCAAGAAAGTCTTCAACCGGTGCATGGCATGCCATGAAGCAGCCACCGACCGCGACAAGGTCGGTCCGCATCTGTTGGGCGTCGTTGGCCGCACCGCCGGCAGCGCCGGGAGTTTTCTTGGCCACTATTCCGAAGCGATGAAGAGTGCCGGCGCCGCCGGCCTGGTCTGGGATGAAGCCAATCTCGCCGAGTATCTCAAGGCCCCCAAGCTGAAAGTGCCCGGCAACAAGATGGCGTTTGCCGGTCTGACCAAAGACGACGACATCGCCAATGTCATCGCCTTTCTAAAGGCCGATCCCAAGCCCTGATCCGCTGTTCGTCAGCTCTGTAAAGCCGGCTTTCGCGTCGCATGTCGCGGCCGCGATTGCTTCAGGGTTCGCTGAATACAAAGGCATCCGTGCGCCATCGCCTGCCGCATGAAAGTTCAATGACAGCTGAACTATGGCTGGCCGGCAAGCTAATCACGCCAGGCCCCCGCCTTCACTGGCTTTCAAGACCCTGATGGATTCTTTTGTTTTCACGCCGCCCTTGTCTTCACGTCTTTCAATCCCCCGATGCCCCACATATATTCGCCGCTGTTCGCGACCAGCGACGTCATGCCGAAGCGGGAGGCCCCAATGGCGACATTGCAGAATTTCGACGCCGAAATTGCCAAGACCAAGCAGGTCGTGCAGGACATGCGCTCCAAGATCGAGCAGTCCGGCACCATGCTTGATACGCTCGCCACATCAGACAAGAAGATCGGCGACGCCAATTTCGACCTCGAAAACGCCCGCATCGAGGATGTGCTGAAGCAGCAGAAGGTGATGGAAGGCAACATTGCCGACCTGATCATCGGGCTGGAGGACGCCACCAACGTCTTCGGCGCGGAGTTCGAGAGCATGAAGAACTACACCGGCTGGGAAAAGTTCATCGGCGTCTTCTCCAGCCAGAGCAAGCAGCGCATGCGCACCGACCGCGTACGCAACATGTCGCTGGCCGGCAATCTGCAGGAACTGCTGGTCAAATCCGACACCATCGTCGGCATATTGAAGGCGCAGAAAGAGGTCCTCGACCAACGCTATAAGACCTCGGAAACCAGCCTGTCGCAGGTGATCGAGCGCCGCAAGACCACCATGACAAACCTCGAAGCCGTGCAGAAGCGCATCGAGGAGCTCAACCCGATGCTGCTCGACATCGAAAACAAGATCGCCGCTTCGACCAGCCAGAAGGACCGCACGCAGCTCGAAGGCGAACGCTCCAAGCTGGCGACGGAATACAACGAAAGGCAAGCCAAGGAGCAGGAGCTGCTGGCCGAGAGCCAGACGCTCGAGCGTTACACATCGATGTTCCAGACCTTCGTCGATTCGCTCAACAACCAGATCGCCGCGCAATCGACGCTGATCAACAAGCTGACCATCGATACCGAGCAACGCATCGTGCTCTACAAGGCGCTGGAAGATTCGCTGAAGACCGCCGCCCAGCAGGACGTCGCCCACAAGATCAACACGCTGGGCAGCCAGGTCGACAACACCGCCGAGGAAACCATGGCCGGCATCGGTGCTGCTTCGCAAAAGCACATCGGCGACCTGCTCGAGATGCACGAGAAAAACATGGTCGCCACCGCCGACATCCAGCGCCGCAAGAAGCTGGCCGACGATGCCTTCGCCCGCCGCTTCGACGAGGTGCTGAAGAAGCACAATTCGGCAAACTACGTGCAGTCTTAGGGGTGACAGGACTGCCCGCGAGCACACAAGGCATGACCCCCGAAAACGAAGCCGCGGCACGGTATTTCTCCGCCATCACGGCCGCGCTCAGCGGCCTTGAAGTGTTCATGCGCGACGATCGCTCGCCGCTCTACCGGCATGGCATCGTCGCCAAGATCGTCGCCGAACACATCGCCCGGCTCGACAAGTCGTTTGCCTGCTGGCGCAACCGGCTGGGCTTCATGGACACGTTCCGCATTTCGCGCGCCGAAAGCGGATTTCCGGTGTTCCAAAATCTGCTCGAACTGGAAAACGACCGCCGCCAGGCCGACGCGCGGCTTGCCAACATTCCACTCGCCGGCGAGTTGCGCGAGGAAATGGCCGACTTCATCCTGCGCCACAAGGAATTCCCCGAGGCGCTGCAGAAGTCGATGGCCGAGCGCCTTTATCTCGAGGATGTGAAAAGCGAGAACACCTTCGGTCCCTTCACCCTGGCGCAAACGGCCAAGGTCTCGGTCAACCCGAAGACGGGGCGGCCCTATTATCTCGTCCATTGGGCGACGTTCGACGGCAGCGCCAACCTGCCTCTGGTCTACATGGTGACGGTGGAGGATTCCTCCGACGCGATGATCCGCCAGCTTGTCGACAGAAACGGCAAGCTGAACGAGACGATTGACATTCCGCTGCCGGTCGATGGCCTGCTCAATCCCGAGCTTGCCCATCGTTTCGACGATTTCACCGAGAAGAATTCAGCCTACACGCTGTCGCCGGCGACCATCGCGGTCAACCTCGACAAGGATTTCGAACCGCTGCACCCCAAGCAGCTGCGCCGGGTCGTGCTCGGCCCCTTCTATTCGGCTGGCATTACCGACAACAATTCGACGGTGACCGAGGTTCTGGCCAAGGTGCGCAAGCCGGAAAATGCCTGGCTTTTGACCTGGACCATCCAGGAGGTCTATTCCAAGAGCGAGAAACCGGGCCGCAAGGGCCTGTTCTCCAGCGAGAAGACGACGCAGGAATTCTTCATCAACACCGATGATCTGGAAGCCGCGCGCCAGGGCGTGTCGAGCTACGAAAACCATGCGCTGATCCCGCACGAGGCCTACCAGGCGCTCTACGCCGCCGGCGAGGCGCAGAAGATTTTTGCCGGCTACAAGGTTCACATCCTGTCCAACGGACAGGTCATCTCAGACGTCTGACCGTCACACCACGGAGCACCCTTCATGGATACCGGCCTGACCACCATTCCGGAAGCCGCCATCGAGAAGCACCGCGCCACCGCGCAGAGCTTCATCACACGCATTGTCGTGCTGGAGGATCCGTCTAGCTCCTCCGGCACCGCACTTGCCGGCACCAACCGCCGCTTCGTCTCGACCGTCTCGGTCGGTTCGGTACGCCGTACGCGCGAGGTCGAGCTGGCCAAGACAGTCGGCGCCGTTCATCCTGACGACCAGCTGCTGACCATCCCGCAGCATACGCTCCTGTTTCGCGCCCGGCGCGGCACGGCTATCGCGCTCGCAATATCGGATGTCTTCGCCGAAGGCTCCGACCTCGAAAGCCTGCAGGCCAGGAACACCCGCGCGCCACTCGAAGGCGACGAAGCGTCCACCTTCAAGAAGCTTCTGTCGGCCTCGGCTTACATCTCCGCCTTCAGCCTCGCCTCCTATCTGTTCCAGCTGATCGATAGCGACGGCGAAGCGCCCAACGACATCCCCGAGCCGGACTTCCTGTTCGACACGCCGCAGGATGCGGTGAAGTCGATCCTGGCCGGCCTCGACAAGGCGATCTCGGGATCGTCCGACGATACCGACCTGATGACAAGGGCACGTGCCTTCGCCCGTGTCGCCATCGACGGGCTACTGGCCCGCAAGGGCCGCTTCGACGGCATCGGCCCGTTCGAGAACGCCCATATCCGTATCGATGCCGACGATTTCACCCTCGATGGTTTCGACGTCGCGCCGGGCAAGCGCTCAAAACCGCTGGTGATGACCTTCAAGAAGCCGGAAGAGGTCGTCGGCAACCACATCGCCAAATACCAGTCGGTCAAGCTCGCCAAGATGCTGATGGCCTACGACTTCGAGCGCGAACTCAATCCGTTCGTCGAGCTCGGCGGCTTCCTGTTCACCTTCATCGGCGACGGCGCGCCCGGCACCGGCAAGACGACGCTGATCCAGATGATCGCCGGCCTCGTCAACGGCTACTGCCAGGTCGCCGGCTATCCCTTCGCCTACGAGAATTTCGGCGTCGACCAGATCTCGTCCTACCAGGGCAAGTCGGGCCAGAACTGCCGCCAGTTCATCAACAATGTCTTGAACCCGCGCGTCATCGGCTTCGGCACCATCGACGACATCGACCAGGTGGCGGCGCGCCGCTCCGACGACCGCGCCTCGGCCGGCCAGCAGGAAATAACAGGCGTTTTGATGGATGCCTTCGCCGGTGCCGCCACCGTGGTGCGCGGCAACTGCTCGTTCGGCATGTTCTCCAACTATCCCGAAAATGTCGACGACGCGCTGCGCCAGCGCGCCGGCGCCCGCTGGCTGGTCGACGGGCCGCAGAGCCGCGACGACTACATCGATATTTTTGTCCTGCTGGCGGGAAAAAACCACAAGATCCCCCTCGGCGACCACGATCTCTACGCCGCGCAGGAAATCCAGCGTGCCGTGACCGAGGCCTATGAGGAGCACGAGAAGCCGCAAGAAGACGGGCTGATCAAGGTCTACGAACGCTACATGAAAGAGAACGGCGCGCCGAAATCGATGGCCGACATCGGCACCTATCTGCACCTGATCAAGGATGCCGAGCCGCGCTTCACCGGCCGCGCCATCAAGAACGTCACCGACGCCATCAAGATGCGCGCCATGGACATCGAGCTTCCCGACGACTGGTTCGAGAAGCCGGAAGTCTTCATGCACAAGGGCTACGACGAGAAGAAAGCGATGATCGAGGAACTGCGCGGCCCCTTCTCGATGGACATGGTCATGCAGGAGATCAACCGCTACGCCGACTCGGAGTTCCGCTATTCCGACAAGTCCGACGACTCCGCGGTGCAAAAGCTGCTGCGCGACGCCCGCCTGCGCGAACGGGCCGCGCGGGAGATGGAGGAGATGAAGAAGAAGGGGCTGTGGAATGCCTAGAGGTTGGCAATGACCCCCGCCAAGAAACCTGACCTTCTGCGCGACAACGAGCTGATCTATGGCCGGTTGCTGACGGTCGACGAGCCGCATCTGATCCAGCGCTACAACAAGGCGCTCGCCGCGTTCGGCCTGAAGCCGACGAAACTGAAGACCTTCCAGATCGACCGCACCGGCTTCTCGCCCGAAGTGGCCGAGGAATGCGATGATTATGACTATCTCGATCCCAACGAGGTCAACCGCCGTTTCATCATCCTGACGCCGTCGCAGATCGACCTGCCGGTGGTGCACACCGCCTTCTCCAACACCTCGCAGCTGATGTTCGAGTTCATGTCCAAGAACCAGCGCGCCATCGATGCGCTGACCATCAAGGACGTCATCTACGGCGAGATCGAGGATTCCGTTCCCAAGGTCAACGACATCGAGGATTTGCTGTCGATCAGCCAGGTCGAGTTCAAGGTGCTGTCGGCCGAGGATGTGTTGGGCAAGGCCGCCGAACTCGGCAAGCTCGTCGACCGGCTGAAGCAGGAGCCCGACGCCTGGCGCGACAGCGCCATGCTGAACCGTATGGTCGAGCTCGCCAAGATCTGCGGCGACATCCGCGAGAACGCGCTGGTGCCGGACCAGGTGATCTTCCGTCACAACGCCTACTGGACCAGCCATTTCGGTGGCCTCTACGTCTTCGTCGACCCGGATGTGACGACGGTGATCAGCGATCCTGCGGCGCCAGGCTTTCGCCGCTCGCGGCCGTGGCAGGTCAGCTATCTCTCCATCAACGACGCCGACAAGGTGTTCAAGTTCCTCGCCACCACCGGCCGCATCGAGTTGCCGCGCGCCTCCTGGGTCGAGGCCTCGGGCTATCTCGAGCACCGCGCCGAGATGGTGGTGCGCGCGCTGATCCGCGACGCCGAGCCGAACCGCAACTTGACCGATGTCGACAAGGTCTGGCTGCAGACCTGGATCCAGAGCCATGCCGACCTGATCACCAGGGACGGCAATTTTCCTTTCCTCAACGCTGCCAAGCGCGAGATCGCCCAGCTCGGCCATCTCAAGATCGAGGATGTCTTCCCGCAGCAGCGCTTCCTGGTGATCCGCGCCAAGCCCGACCATCCTGACGCCTGGCTGACCAACCGGCTGATCTCGGATTTCGTGCCGTCGGACTTCGTCTCGCGCTACATCTTCAACAAGGACGGCTTCTACAAGGACTATGACGGCTTCAGCGACGCCTGGCGATCGCATGTTGTGGACGTTCTCAAAACCACATATTTGAAGGACAAGGTGGCGTTTCGCACACGCCTCTACGGCCTGACTGACTAGAACGAAATTTCGTTCTAACTTCTTGTTTTTGCGCATGATGTATCCAAAAGTCTGCAACTTTTTGGCATCATGCTTTGAGGGGGTGACACAGCCATGCTCGATCCGATCGTGAACTTCTTCACCCGCATTTTCCAGTGGATTGGCCGCGGCATCGGCCTGTTGATCGGCGTGATTCTGTGGCCCTTCCTATGGGCCGGGCGCTGGTACACGCAGCGCGGCTGGATCCTCAAGGCGGCGGTCGGCCTCGCTCTGCTGGTGCTGATCGGCCTCTATGCCAATTTCTTCTACGCCACCCAATGGTGGAACAATTTCAACCCGAACTATCCCGACACCTACACGTTCGAGAAGCGCAATGTCTCCGCCGGCGAACAGGTCTCCGCCGGCGCCGGCACCGACACCGCCAAGACCTGCGGCAACTCCGGCATTGCCCAGATCGCCGCCGACCTGACCGACTTCAACGTCAACCAGAATGCCTGGATCTCGTCGATGATCCTCTACAAGCTCGGCCTGTTCGGCATCGACTGGGACAACACGCCGTGGATGGACAACAAGGCCTCCTTCCAGCGCGGCATCAACCAGGCGGTGCGGCGCACGGCGACCGAACTCGCCGACAATCTCGGCCGCGTCCGCACCACCTCGCAGATCGACAGTGATCTGCAGAATGCCCGCGGCAACCTGCAGTTCGACGAAGAGACCTGGTATTTCGGCCTGAACCCGTTCGGCCCCAAGACACCGACGCCGAGCTACTATCGCGATGCCGTGCGCATGCTGCGTTCCTTCAACGCTCGCCTTGCCACCTGCCAAGCGACATTCGACGCCCGTGCCGACAATCTGAAGCAATATATCGACCGCATCTCGTCCGACATCGGCTCGACCTCGGCGATCCTCAAGGAACGCGCCGAGAACCACAACAATGGCTGGTTCGACTTCCGCGCCGACGACCGCTACTGGTTCGCCTATGGCCAGCTCTATGGCTATTACGGCCTGATGAAGGGCGCCCAGGCCGACTTCGAGGACGTCATCAAGGAAAAGCATCTGCAGAACCTGTGGGACACGATGGACGCGCAGTTCGTTTCGGCGCTGAAGATTCAGCCTTTCATCATCGCCAATGGCCGCGAGGATGGCTGGCTGTTGCCGACGCATCTGACGACGATGGGCTTCTATGTGCTCAGGGTGCGCTCCAATATGGTCGAAATCAGCAACGTTCTGACGCAATAGCGCTGTTCCATTAGGGACCAGGCGATGGCGAATTTGCGCCGTCGCCTCTGTCGCATTCCGTGCATTGTGCGGCTGTTTTGAGACGGCGGAACGGCGCGTCCTCTGGCTTCTATACGGCGCGGCAACGGAGCCAGGAAGAACCGACGACAGGTCGGCCGGTCCGCAGAGGATTTTTCTCTAGAGGAAACATAGTTGCATACAAGTTGACGCCGCGGCAGCGACAGGGTTAGAACATGCCCGCGCCCGGTTCCAACCTGCTTGCCAGTAAGATCAAACCCGTCCCCTCCACCGTCCAATCCAGAGGAAAGCCGTCATGGCCGAAGTGAAGTCCGACATCGAGATCGCGCGCGGCGCCAAGAAAAAGCAGATCCAGGAGATCGGCCAGAAGATCGGCATCCCGACCGAACACCTGCTGCCCTACGGCCACGACAAGGCCAAAATATCAGCCGAATTCATCAAATCGGTGAAGGGCAACAAGGACGGCAAGCTGATCCTTGTCACCGCCATCAACCCGACGCCCGCCGGCGAAGGCAAGACCACGACCACGGTCGGTCTCGGCGACGGCCTGAACCGCATCGGCAAGAAGGCGATTGTCTGCATCCGCGAGGCCTCGCTCGGCCCGAACTTCGGCGTCAAGGGCGGTGCCGCCGGCGGCGGCTATGCGCAGGTCGTGCCGATGGAAGACATGAACCTCCACTTCACCGGCGACTTTCACGCCATCACCACGGCGCACAACCTGCTTTCGGCGCTGATCGACAACCACATCTATTGGGGCAATGAACTCGGCATCGACACCCGCCGCGTCGTCTGGCGCCGCGTCATGGACATGAACGACCGCGCGCTGCGCGAAATCATCTGCTCGCTCGGCGGCGTCGCCAACGGCTTCCCGCGCGAGGGCGGCTTCGACATCACCGTCGCCTCGGAAGTCATGGCCATCCTGTGCCTGTCGATCGACCTGAAGGACCTGGAAAAGCGCCTCGGCGACATCATCGTCGCCTATCGCCGCGACAAGTCGCCGGTCTATGCCCGCGACCTCAAGGCCGACGGCGCCATGGCTGTGCTGCTGAAAGACGCCATGCAGCCGAACCTGGTGCAGACGCTGGAGAACAACCCGGCCTTCGTGCACGGCGGACCGTTCGCCAACATCGCGCATGGCTGCAACTCGGTCGTCGCCACCACGACGGCGCTCAAGCTTGCCGACTATGTCGTCACCGAAGCCGGCTTCGGCGCCGATCTTGGCGCTGAAAAGTTCTTCGACATCAAGTGCCGCAAGGCGGGCCTGAAGCCGGCAGCGGCGGTCATCGTCGCCACGGTGCGCGCCATGAAGATGAATGGCGGCGTCAAGAAGGAGGATCTCGGCAAGGAAAACGTCGAGGCGGTGAAGAAGGGCTGCGCCAACCTTGGCCGCCACATCGAGAATATCAGGCAGTTCGGCGTGCCGGCGGTGGTTGCCATCAACCACTTCTATTCCGACACCGACGCCGAGATCCAGGCGATGAAGGACTATGTCGCCTCGATGGGCGAAGAAGCGATCCTGTGCAAACACTGGGCGCATGGTTCGGCCGGCATCGAGGATCTCGCCAACAAGGTGGTGGCACTGGCCGAATCCGGCGCCTCGCAGTTCGCGCCGCTCTATCCCGATGCCATGCCGCTGTTCGAGAAGATCAACACCATCGTCCAGCGCATCTATCGCGGCTCGGAAGCGATTGCCGACAAATCGGTGCGCGACCAGCTCAAGGCCTGGGAAGACGCCGGCTACGGCCACCTGCCGGTCTGCATGGCCAAGACCCAGTATTCCTTCTCGACCGACCCGAACCTGCGCGGCGCGCCGACCGGTCATACCGTGCCGGTGCGCGAGGTCAGGCTTTCGGCCGGTGCCGGCTTCGTCGTCATCATCTGCGGCGAGGTCATGACCATGCCCGGCCTGCCGAGGGCGCCGTCCTCGGAAAAGATCTTCCTCAACGAGGCGGGCCATATCGAAGGCCTGTTCTAAAATCCTTCAATTCAAAACAGAAAGGGCGCCGCAGCGATGCGGCGCCCTTTCTGTTTTTCGGATAGCTCTAAGCAGCGCTGCGCGACAGCGCCCGCTGGTTGGAGCCGAAGATCGTGTCGCGCTCCGGCAGCGCGCCGGTCTGCAGGCACTTGACCCATTCCGCGGTCGTGAGCACGGCAGCGAAGCGCGACTGCAGGATAACAGTCACCACGCGGTGGATCTCCTCGGCCGAGGCGTGGCCGGCGCTGTTGGCGTAAGGCACTGAGCCGGTAGCATCGGACAGGAACTCGACGGCAAAGCCCATATGCACGGCGTGGATGATGGTCGACAGGTCGCAATTATGCGTCATGTAGCCGACCACAGTGATCGTATCGATGGCATTGGCGCGCAGCCAGTCTTCCAGATCAGTGCCGGTGAAGGCGGAGGGCAGGTTCTTTTCGACATAATGGTCGCGCTCGCGCCTGGCGATTTCAGGATGCAGTTCACCGCCATGGCTTCCCCTGGCGAAGATCGGCGATGTCTCGGGCGCCATCTGCTTGACGACCACCACCTTGATGCCGGCCGCTACCGCCGCGTCCATGGCGCGTGCCACATGGACGACACTGTCGCGGAATGGCGGATGCTGAATGGCGAGATTGCCGCCGTCATAATCGTTCTGCACATCGACGACGATCAGCGCCCGGCGCGGCGTGATGTTGGCTGGGTCAGACATGGTTTTTTCCTTTCCGGCTTGAACGCGATGGGTGGAAAAATACGCGGACTCCTCGACAGCCGAAAGTGTCCCGATTGACATCATTCGAAAGAATTGGGACAATCCACACTCACTTGCTGGAAGCACCCATGACCGACCCGATCATTGCCGTCCTCGCCTTCGACGGCATCAGCCCGTTCCATCTTTCCGTACCGTGCCTGGTCTTCGGCGAGGACAGGACAGCACTTGGCCTGCCGCGCTTCGACTTCCGCATCTGCGCGGTGAAGGCCGGGCCGATCCACGCCGAAGCCGGGCTGACAATTGCCGCGCCGCATGGGCTCGAAGGGCTCGATGGCGCCGATATCGTCATCGTCCCGAGCTGGCATCATCTGGGCGAACCGGTGTCGCCGCTGCTGATTGAGGCGCTGCGCCAGGCGCACCAACGCGGCGCCTTGATTGTCGGCCTCTGCCTCGGAAGCTTCGCCATTGCCGCGGCCGGGCTGCTTTCGGGCCGACGTGCCGCGACCCACTGGGCCTATTCAGAGCGGCTGCAAAAACTCCATCCCGACATCGCTGTCGATGCCGCGGTGCTCTATGTCGACAATGGTGACGTCGTCACCTCAGCCGGCGTCGCTGCCGGCCTCGACTGCTGTCTCCACATCGTGCGCGCCCGCTATGGCGCGGAAGCAGCACTGCGGCTCGCCCGCCAGATCGTGCTTTCTCCGCATCGGCAAGGCGGGCAGGCGCAATTCATCGAGCATCCGGTGGCGAGGGCTGCTGACGCCGACCGGTTCACCCAGGCGCTCGACGGCGTCCGCGCGGCGCTCGGCGAGACGCATAGCCTGGACAGCGTCGCCGAGGCCGCCGGCCTGACCCGCCGCACCTTTACCCGTCGCTTTCAGAAATCGATCGGCGCCAGCTTTGGCGATTGGCTGACCAGCCAGCGGATCGAACTGGCGCAGCGTTTGCTGGAAGCGACCGAGAAATCCATGGACATGGTGGCCTTCGAAGCTGGCTTCGGCAGCGCCGCCTCGCTGCGCCAGCATTTTTCGGCACGGCTCAAGACATCGCCGGCGCAGTATCGGCGGGAATTCTCCAGAAGGACCGATCAGGATGAGCGCATGACGTACGTCCTGTCGTCCTGACCTGTTCAGTCTCGTTTGATCGCCCGCGCCGGATTACCGACCACCGTGGTGTTCGCCGCCACGTCGCGCGTCACCACCGCGCCGGCGCCGACAATGGCGCCCTCACCGATGCTGACGCCGCCAAGGATGATCGCGCCGCCGCCGATCCAGGCATTGGCGCCGATCTCGACCGGTCGGGCGATCTCCAGTCCGGCTCGCCGCCCACTGGCCTCCTTGTGGTGCTCGGCGCAGTAGATCTGCACATTCGGGCCGAGCAGCGTTGCCTTGCCGATGCGCACGCTCGCCGTGTCGAGGATGGCGCAGCCGGCATTGAGAAACACGCTGTCGCCGAGAAAGATGTTGAAGCCATAGGCGCAGTGGAACGGCGCCTCGATACGGGCGCCCTCGCCGGCTCTTCCTAGCAGTGCCTTCAGACCCTGCCCGAGATTGCCGCGTTGCCGCGGCGGCAGCGAGTTGTGCTCGAACACCGCATCGCGCGCTATCACCCGCAAGGACTCCAGTTCGTCATCGAGGCAGGTGTACCATTCGCCGGCCACCATCTTCACGCGCTCACTCTCAGCCATGACGCGGTCTCCAGTTCACTCCTTGCAAAGCACAGGTGCAGCCAACAGAAAAGCGCCGGTGCAAGTACTGGTCAAATATTGGACCTATGGTAGCCTGTGACTCAAGGCCGTCCTGGCCCGGTGATCGAGGGGGATCGACCATGCTCTACATTCTCGCACTTCTGATCGGCGTCATCGCCGGTCTTCGCGCCATGACGGCGCCGGCCGCCGTCGCCTGGGGCGCTTATCTCGGCTGGCTGCCGGTTGCCGGCACGTGGGCGAGCTTCATGAGCCACTGGGCGGCTGTCGGCATCTTCACCATCCTGGCCATTGTCGAGCTGGTCACCGACCAGTTGCCATCGACTCCGAGCCGCAAGGTACCGCAGCAGTTCGGCGCTCGCATCATCATGGGCGCTTTCACCGGCGCGGTGATCGGCGCCACCGGAGGCGCCACCATCGGCGGCCTGATCGCGGGTGCCATCGGCGCTGTCATCGGCACGCTGGGCGGCGCCGAAGCACGCGGCCGGCTGGCAGCAAGCTTCGGCAAGGATCCGCCAGCCGCCTTCATCGAGGACGCGGTGGCGATCATCGGCGGCCTGCTGGTCGTGGCGGCGGTGGCATGACGGCAAAAGCCTTCGACGCCATCATCATCGGCGCAGGACAGGCTGGCTCCCCACTGGCCGGCCGGCTGACGGCCGCCGGCATGAGCGTGGCGCTGATCGAGCGCAAGCTGGTCGGCGGCACCTGCGTCAACACCGGCTGCATGCCGACCAAGACCATGGTCGCCAGCGCCTACGCCGCGCATCTTGCGCGCCGCGCCGCCGACTATGGCGTCACGCTCTCAGGCCCTGTCGGCGTGGATTACAAGGTGATCAAGGCGCGCAAGGACAAGGTCACCAACGACGCTCGCGGCAATCTGGAAACCTGGATCGCCGGCATGAAGGGCTGCACCCTCTATCGCGGCCATGCGCGTTTCGAATCCGCCAACACGGTGCGCGTCGGCGACGACCTTTTGACCGCCGAGAAGATCTTCCTCAACACCGGCGGCCGCGCCTCGGTGCCCGACCTGCCCGGCGTCCACGACATCGACTATCTGACCAACTCGTCGATGATGGATCTCGACGTGCTGCCGCGCCATCTCATCGTCGTCGGCGGCAGCTACATCTCGCTTGAATTCGCGCAGATGTTCCGCCGCTTCGGCGCGGAGGTCACGGTCATCGAGAAGAGCCCGCGCCTGACCGGCCGCGAGGACGAGGATGTCTCCGCCGCCATACTGTCGATCCTCGAAAACGAAGGCATAGCGGTTCATGTGGGCGCCGACGACATCGGCTTCGCCAAGCAGGGCAAGGACATTGCCGTGACCTTCTCGGCCGGCAAACCGCCGGCTGTCGGCTCGCACGTGCTGCTGGCTCTGGGGCGCGCACCCAACACCGACGATCTCGGCCTCGACAAGGCCGGCGTCGAGGTCGACAAGCGCGGTTTTGTCACCGTCGACGACCAGCTACGCACCAGCGTGCCCGGCATCTGGGCGATGGGCGACTGCAACGGCAAGGGCGCCTTCACCCACACCTCCTACAACGACTATGAGATCGTCGCCGCCAATCTGCTCGACAACGACCCGCGGCGGATCAGCGACCGTATCGAGGCCTATGCGCTCTACATCGACCCACCGCTTGGCCGCTGCGGCATGACCGAGGCCGCGGTGAAGAAATCCGGCCGGCGCGCACTGGTCGGCCAGCGGCCGATGACCCGCGTCGGCCGCGCTATCGAAAAGGGCGAGACGCAGGGCTTCATGAAGATCCTGGTCGATGCCGACACCAGGGAAATCCTCGGCTGCTCGGTGCTCGGCCCCGGCGGCGACGAGGCTATCCATTGCGTGCTCGACCTGATGTACGCCAAGGCGCCCGTCGACACGCTGGCGCGTGCCGTCCACATCCACCCGAATGTCTCGGAACTGCTGCCCACCATTGCCCAGGAATTGAAGCCGCTGGCCTGACAGCCTGTTGGCGACCCATTTCAAAGCTCTCCCTTTTCTGCATCGCTGCAATGCAGCAATGCAGCTTGCGCACGGTGGCGTCCTTCGCGCAGTCTGGAATTGAACCGATTCAGTCTGGACGCACCATGCCCTTGCCGATCCTTGCGCTTGCCATTGCGTCCTTCTGCATCGGCACCACCGAATTCGTCATTATGGGCTTGCTCCCCGAGGTTGCCGCGGACCTCGGCGTGTCGATCCCTTCTGCGGGCCTGCTGGTCACAGGATATGCGCTGGGCGTCGTCTTCGGCGCCCCGATCGTCGCCATGGCCACTGCGCATTTGCCGCGCAAGCCGGTGCTGGTCGGGCTGGCCGTGCTGTTCGTCGTCGGCAATCTGTTTTGCGCCATCTCGCCCAACTACTGGACGCTGATGGCCGCGCGCGTCTTCACCGCTTTCGGCCATGGCGCCTTCTTTGGCATCGGCTCGGTCGTTGCCGCCAGCCTGGTGCCGCGCAACAAACGCGCCAGCGCCATCGCGCTGATGTTCGCCGGGCTGACGCTGTCCAACATTCTGGGTGTTCCCGCCGGCACCGCGCTTGGCGAAGCGTTCGGCTGGCGCTCTACCTTCGTTGCCGTGGTCGGTATCGGCCTGGTCTCGGTCGCGGCCATCGCCTGGCTGGTGCCGTCCGACGTCGCCGAGCCAAGCGGTGGCGGCCTGCGCGGCGAACTGCGCGTGCTGGGCAAACTGCAGGTCTGGCTGGCCATGCTGATCGCGGCGCTGACCTCTGCAAGTCTGTTCACCGTCTTCACCTACATCAAACCCTACCTCACGGAGGTATCGGGCTTGTCGACCTTGGCAGTCACGTGGGTTCTGCTGCTGTTCGGCGCGGGCATGACCATCGGCAACATTATCGGCGGCAGACTGGCCGACTGGAAACTGATGCCGACAGTGATCGGCACCCTGCTGCTGATGGCCCTGCTTTTCGTGGGCTTCAGGCAGTTCGGCGCAATAGCCAGCATTGCTGTCGGCATCGTCTTCCTGTGGGGCCTGCTCATCTTCGTCGTCGTGCCGCCGCTGCAGATCCGGGTCGTCGAGGCCGCCTCCGAGGGACCGAACCTCGCCGCCACGCTGAACCAGGGCGCCTTCAATGTCGGCAATGCCAGCGGCGCGTGGATCGGCGGCGTGGCCCTGTCCGCCGGTGTTTCCTATGCCAATTTGCCGCTGGTCGGCGCAGCACTCGCCCTTTTGGCGGTCACGGTCGCTGTGCTGTCGCAGGCGCTGGACCGGCGCGCACCGGTCATCCCGCTTCCGGCTGAATAGTCTCTTGCGCCCATAGCGCGGCAGGCTGGACCAATCGACATCGGCGTCTTCAAATCGCATGTCTCTCGCTCTTGATGGAGGAAGTCATGCAGAAATCGATCGAACGCATCGGCGGCGAAAGCGAAGGGGTTTCCTACGAATTCCCGCTGTTCCGCTTCGCCGGAGCCGACAAGGCTGCTCCTTCGGCCTATCTGCAGGCGGCACTCCATGCCGGCGAGTTGCCGGGCGTCGTCGCCATCGACGCGCTGATGCCGATGCTTGCCAGGGCGGAGGCCGAAGGCCGCATCAAGGGTAACCTCACCATCGTGCCCTGGGCCAACCCGATCGGCCGGGCGCAATATCATTTTGGTGAGCATCAGGGCCGCTTCCATCTGGGCACGCGCACCAATTTCAACCGCGGCTTTCCGCTGCTCGCCGCGCCCGACACAGCGCTCTTGCCCGACACTACCCTTGGCAGCGTCGACCAGCGGCTGAAGACGCGGCTGGTGCAGCTCTCGCTCGGCCATGACATCGTGCTCGACCTGCACTGCGATGACGAGGGCCTCGCCTATCTCTACGTCCACACCAGCCTGTGGCCGGCCATGGCCGACTGCGCCGCCGCCATGGGCGTCGACGCGGTCGTGCTGTGGAACGAGGACACCGACGGCACCTTCGAGGGCGCCTCGATCATGCCCTACCAGAACGTCCCCGCCGATATGGCCAAGCTCGACCGTCGCGTCGCCACCACCGTCGAATATCGCGGCATCCTCGATGTCGATGGCGCCCTCGCCGCCGCCGACGCCGACGGCCTCTACCGGCTGCTGGTGGCGCGCGGCGTGATCGCCGACAGCGCCCTTCCCGCGCCGGGTCCTTTCACCGGCTTCGTGGCGCCATTGGAAAACATCGACATGATGCCGGCGCCACGGGCCGGTGCCGTGCTCTACGACGTCAAACCCGGCGACCACGTCGCCAAGGGCGCGCGCCTCGCCACCATCGTCCATGCACCGGGTGAAACCGACGGCCGCACCGAAGTGTTCGCGCCGCAGGACGGCATCATCCTGACCCGCCGCTCGCGCCGCATCATCCGCGCCGGCGAGGATCTTCTGAAACTGGTCGGTGACAGGAAGAGCGCCGACGCTCGGTCGGGGACGCTGGAGGACTGACTTAACCCGAAATAGCCAGTCGTGCCTTCGCCTCCAGCCACTCCGCCATCTGCCGGTAAGGTACCGGGCCGTGGCTGATGCGGGCGACACCCAGTTCCGCCAGCCGCTGGCGCGGCGGCACATGCGCCAGCGCAATGATGTTGACCGGCAACGCAATTGCCTTGCAGAGCGTCTCGATCAGGCCCTCGTCGCCAAGGCCCGGCGCAAAGAAGCCGTGCGCGCCGGCTTTTTCGAAGGCCTGTGCGCGCTCGATGGCCTGGTCGAGCAGAACGTCATCGTGCGCATCCGGTTTCGCCTTGAGGAAGATGTCGGTTCGAGCGTTGATGAACGCCGGTATGCCGGAAGCCTTGACGACTGCCGCCGCGGCTTCGATGCGCTTTACCTGGACAGAAATGTCATGCAGGCCGCTGCCACCGACGATCTGGTCTTCGAAATTGAAACCAACAGCGCCGGCCCGCAGCGCCAACGTTACCGTTCTCGCGACGATTTCCGGATCGACGCCGTAACCGCCCTCGAGGTCCATGGTCACCGGCAGGTCGACCGACCCGACGATACGCCCGATGTTGTCGAGCGCAAGCTCCAGCGGGATTTTCTCGCCATCGGCGTAGCCGAACGCGGCCGCGACCGGCCAGCTTCCGGTGGCGATCGCCTTGGCGCCCGCTTTTTCGACGATCTTGGCCGAGCCCGGATCCCAGGCGTTGTAGAGAACGACCGGGTTTCCCTTGACGTGGAGGGAATGAAACGTCCGCGCGCGCTCGATCTGCTCGGTCATGGTTGTTTTCCCGTCTTCCTGCTGTTGGATGAACAGTCTAAGCGGCACTGTCGGCTCTGGCGATGTGCCATGAGCCTGAGAAGCGGCGGCCAACGAACAGACTTTCAAACCTGTTGCGCATCCTTCTTTTCGCAGCTATGGATTTCGCCATGAACATGCGTTCGACCAAGACCATTTGGTGGTGGGCCTGCTGACAGCGGCCTGTTCGAACACGTGCGCGTGAAAAGAGAGGGTGGCCGCAACGGAAAGTCCGGGCGGCCATTTGTTTTTTCCAAGCCATTCCCGGGTCCGTTGCCCCAAGAAGCTGATGGAGACGGCAATGACGATGAAGGTTCTGGAAAACGGGGCGGAAAGTTTCGTGACCGCGGGTGGCATCACCATCACCCGCGAGCGACACGACCGGCCTTATGCGGGTGCGATCGACGCTTACGTCGACGGCCTGAATTCGCGCCGCGGCGCTGTATTTTCCTCCAACTATGAATATCCCGGCCGCTACACACGCTGGGACACCGCCATCATCGACCCGCCTCTGGTTATCTCCGCGCGCGGCCGCGCCATGCGTATCGAGGCGCTGAACGGCCGTGGCGAGGTGCTGTTGCCGGTCATCGGCAAGGCGCTCGCCGGCCTGGCCGATGTCACCATCGCCGAGACGTCGAAAAAGCTCATCCGCCTCGACGTCGCCAGGCCTGGTCGTGTCTTCACCGAAGAAGAACGCAGCCGCGTCCCCTCGGTGTTTACGGTGCTGCGCGCCATCACCGCTCTGTTCAAGACCGGGGAAGACGCCAATCTCGGCCTCTACGGCGCTTTCGGCTACGACCTCGCCTTCCAGTTCGACCCGGTCGACTACAAGCTCGAGCGCAAGCCAAGCCAGCGCGACCTGGTTCTGTTCCTGCCCGACGAGATCCTGGTCGTCGACCACTATTCGGCCAAGGCCTGGACCGACCGCTACGACTATACCGGAGACGGGTTTTCAACCGAGGGGCTGCCGCGCGATGAAATCGCCGAGCCGTTCAAGAGCCCCGACCGCATCCCTCCGCGCGGCGACCATGAACCGGGCGAATACGCCAATCTGGTGCGCAAGGCGATGGATTCGTTCAAGCGCGGCGACCTGTTCGAGGTCGTGCCCGGCCAGATGTTCTACGAGCGTTGCGAGACGCAGCCGTCCGAGATTTCGCGCAAGCTGAAAGCCATCAATCCGTCACCCTATTCTTTCTTCATCAATCTGGGCGAAGGCGAATATCTGATCGGCGCCTCGCCGGAAATGTTCGTGCGCGTCAACGGCCGCCGCGTCGAGACCTGCCCGATCTCGGGCACCATCAAGCGCGGCGACGACGCCATTTCCGACTCAGAGCAAATCCTGAAACTGCTCAACTCGAAGAAAGACGAATCCGAGCTGACCATGTGCTCGGACGTCGACCGCAACGACAAGTCGCGGGTCTGCGAGCCGGGTTCAGTACGCGTCATCGGCCGGCGCCAGATCGAGATGTATTCGCGCCTGATCCACACTGTCGATCACATCGAAGGCAGGCTGCGCGAAGGCATGGATGCGTTCGATGCCTTCCTGTCGCATGCCTGGGCGGTCACCGTTACCGGTGCGCCGAAACTATGGGCAATGCGCTTCATCGAACAGAACGAGAAGAGCCCGCGCGCCTGGTATGGCGGTGCGATCGGCATGGTCAATTTCAACGGCGACATGAACACCGGCCTCACCCTGCGCACCATCCGTATCAAGGACGGCATTGCCGAAGTGCGCGCCGGCGCCACATTGCTGTTCGACAGCATTCCCGAGGAAGAAGAAGCCGAAACCGAACTGAAGGCATCCGCCATGCTCTCCGCCATCCGCGACGCCAAGACAGGCAATTCCGCCAGCACCGAGCGCACCACCGCGCGCGTCGGCGACGGCGTCAACATCCTGCTGGTCGACCACGAGGACAGTTTCGTCCACACGCTGGCCAATTATTTTCGCCAGACCGGTGCCAACGTCTCGACCGTTCGCTCGCCGGTGCCGGAGGAAGTCTTCGACCGGCTGAAACCCGATCTCGTCGTGCTGTCGCCCGGCCCCGGCACACCGAAGGACTTCGATTGCGCCGCAACCATCAAGAAGGCGCGCGCCCGCGAGCTGCCGATCTTTGGCGTCTGCCTTGGCCTGCAGGCACTGGCCGAGGCCTATGGCGGCGAACTGCGACAGTTGCACATACCGATGCACGGCAAGCCGTCGCGCATCCGCGTCTCCAAGCCTGGCATCATCTTCTCGGGCCTGCCCAAGGAAGTCACCGTCGGCCGCTACCATTCGATCTTCGCCGATCCGGTGCGGCTGCCCGACGATTTTATCGTCACGGCCGAGACGGAGGACGGCATCATCATGGCCTTCGAGCACCGCAAGGAGCCGATCGCCGCAGTGCAGTTCCACCCGGAATCGATCATGACCCTCGGCCACAATGCCGGCATGCGCATCATCGAGAACATCGTCGCCCACCTGCCGCGCAAGGCCAAGGAAAAGGCCGCCTGACGATCATGGCTGAAGCCGAGAACACGATGGCGATCGCGGCTAAAGCGGCCGCGAAGCGCAAGGTCGCCAACCTCGCCTTCTGGTCGATCGTTGTCGCCTTTGTCGTGCTCGCGCTGAAGGCTGCCGCCTGGTACGTCACCGGCTCTGTCGCGCTCTATTCGGACGCGCTGGAATCGATCGTCAACGTCATCGCCTCGGTCGCCGCCTTGTGGGCGATTCAGGTCAGCCACAAACCAGCCGACCAAGACCACCCTTTCGGCCATCACAAGGCCGAGTATTTCTCGGCAGTGCTGGAAGGCGTGTTGATCGTGCTTGCCGCGCTATTGATTCTCAACGAGGTCTGGCGCTCCTGGCAGACCCCTTCACCCTTGGAACAGCCTTGGGAAGGTCTTGCGGTCAACGGCGTTGCCACGATCATCAACGCCTTCTGGGCCTGGACGCTGATCCGCGCCGGCAGGGCTGAAAAATCACCGGCATTGGTCGCCGACGGCAACCACATAATGACCGACGTGGTGACCTCGATCGGCGTCTTCGGCGGCCTGGTCGGGGCGATCATGACCGGCTGGCAAATCCTCGACCCGGCGCTTGCCGTCCTCGTGGCGCTGAACATCCTGTGGCAGGGCTGGCATGTCATAGGCTCGTCGATGAACGGCTTGATGGACCGCGCCGTCGACACCCAGGAACACATGCGCATCCGTGACGTCATCTCGGCCAATTGCAAGGGCGCGCTGGAGGTTCACGACCTCAAGACGCGCATCGCCGGCCGCGCCACCTTCATCGAGTTTCATCTGGTTGTCGACGCAGACATGTCGGTCGGCGCCAGCCATGTCATCTGCGACCGCATCGAGGACGCGCTGAAAGCCGAAATCCCCTCGGTGCGCGTCACCATCCATGTCGAACCCGACGACGAAGCCAAGCTGCCCAAGGGCACGACGGCCGTGCCGTTCGCTTGAGGCGGTTCACCAGGTCTCGATTGAGAGATCTTTGATCCGCTCGAATTCCTCGACATTACGGGTCATCAGCGTAAGGTTCCGAGCGCGCGCCTGCCCGCCGATCGACGCATCGTAGGGGCCGATCGGAGTTCCCAACGTCGCAAGCGTTGCCCGAATCTCCCCCGCATGTCTTGCGTCTTCTCGGTCGAATTCGAGCACCGGGAACTGCAGCGCATCGATGCGCGCCAAATTTTCAGCCCTTCGCTGGCTCTTTTCAGCACCATGGTACAGTTCGTGCGCGACGATCGCAGACAGGGCAAAGTCCTGCGGCCTGTGCCGTTTCAGCAGCGCCAACAGCCCGGCGTCGCCCTTGATGACCGCGATGACGGCATTGGTGTCGAGCAGGTAGATCACTTGAAAATGTTATCCAAGGCAGGTCGATCCTGCCCGTCTTGACGTTCCAGCGCTGCCTCGGCGAAATCATTATCAAGCGGTCCGATCACTTGGTCGAGCCACGCCCAATCCTGCGCAAGCGGTTCCAGGATGACGGTTTGCCCGTGACGGCGGATCGAAACCTCATCTGTATCGAAACGGAACTCCTTGGGCAGACGCACAGCTTGCGACCGGCCCGACCAGAACACTTTTGCCTTGTCCATCATGCTATCCTCAAAATGAGATATAGCAAAGATTGATCCCTTCATCGTGACGTAGACAAGTCCAAGTTCAGGGCGCGCAGGCCGATTGCTGCATTGGCTGCAGCCGATAGACCTTGTCGTCGGACTTCGTCTTGCCATCGGCGGCCTTCGAACACAGATCGACGATCGCGAGTGCGCTGTTGGGATTGGCCAGCATCATCGTGCCGTTGGCGCCGCGCTTGAGGAAGATTTCCTTCTGCGCGATGTCGCAGGAGAAATCGCTCATCTTCGAGCTGGCCGTGCAACGCCACTGGTCGGCTTCGCCCTGGCAGGAATAGGTCTGCGTCACCTCAGCCGATTTCTGCCGTGTGCTGACGGTAACGGCAATGTCGGCGCCGTCAGGCCAGTTGGCGGCGTCACCGCCCGAAGCGAAGGACGCCAGCTCTACCTTGCCGCGGAAAACCCGGATCGACTGGGTGAGTTGATCGGGGTGCGAGCCGAGATGCGCTGCGTCGTAGTCGCGCCCATAGCAGAACGCCTGGTCCGGCTTCAGCCGCTCGCGCAGCGGCGGTCCAAGCGCAGGGTCGACTGGGTCGATGCGCGCGAATTCCGCCTTGCAGGTCGCTGCCGGCATCGGGTCGAGGCGGAAATTGTCGTCCTCCGAGCCGAGCGCCTGCCTGTCATATTCCACTGCGCCAAGCTCCTCTTCCGATCCGGCATCGAGATAGATGTCGGGCTGCAGATCCGAGAGGAACAGCCGACCCTTGTCGTCGACCTTCAGCGACGCAAGCGTCCGGTCGCATTCCATGCCGCAATGGATCGGGCCTGTCTTGCCGCCCTCGGACGCATGATTGCACCAGCCGCCGGCCCATTCAGGCGACTTGGCGCCGCGCACGGTGCTGGCGATGAAGGCATTGTAAGATGTGTCGGAATTCACGGTCGGCTCCTCATTCGGCCGGCTGACCGGATCATGGCCGTAGTAGAAGAAGATCCGCGCCACCTTCTGCTTCGGGTGCGCCTTGAGATGCGCCGCATCATAGACGCGGCTGAAACAGGCATCAGCGCCGTTCGGACTGAGTTCGGTGAGCTTCAGCGCATCGTCGGCGGAGGCCGATCCGGCAAGCGCGCCAAGCAGCACGGCGCCAAACCCGGCGCCGGCAACTGTCTTCCATTCCCCCAACCCAAACGCCATGTGACCTCTCCTCCGCATCGACAGGACGCAACGTCAATTTATGCTAGTATTGCGGCTGGAGTCACGCAATTCGCGGTCAGCCGCCAAGTGGAGGAGGATGCCATGCGCCGGCGCGATATGTTCCGCGCGGTTCTTGCCGGAACCGGAACGCTTCTCGGTCTGCGGGCAGTACGGGCAGCCGCCACCGAGCCCACAAGGCAAAAAATTGCCTACCACTTGAGCGACACCGATAAGGTCAATTTCGTGCTCGGCAACATCAAGAATCACTATGAGGGCACCGGCGGCAATGTCGACATCGTGCTGGTCGTGCACGGTCCCGCGCTCGCCGCCTTCAAATCGAAAGGCATATCGGCAGCGATTTCCGGGCGCTTCGCCGGCCTGGTGCGGCAGGGGCTGGAACCCCACGCTTGCGCCAACACCATGCAAGGCATGGATATTTCGCTCCCCGACCTGCTTGCCGGGTTCCATGCAGCCGACAAGGGCGGCGTCGTCAAGCTCTCCGAACTGCAAGGCCAGGGCTACGCCTATCTACGCCCGTAGGGCGGTTTGTTTGACGCAAATTCCCTAAGTGAAAGCGCTACTCGCTTTTCCCGGAAAACCGCTTCACACTTTTCCTTGAATTGCTCCAAGGCTTGAACACCGGGGTGGCAAGGGCCTACGAAGGGCAGGCAGAACATCCCGGAGGAAGAAACGTGCCAGCCACCACACTCAGCATACCCGATCTTGCCGGCAAGGCGGTGCTGGTTACCGGTGCGTCGACCGGCATCGGGGCAGCGCTCGCGCTGGCCTATGCAGCGCAGAAATGCAAGGTGGCGCTGCACTACAATTCGAGTCAAGACGCCGCCGAGAAGCTCGGCCTGACGATTGCCGACAAGGGCGGCGAGGTGTTTCTCGTTCAGGGCGATTTCTCCGTTGCCGCCGATGTCGAACGCGTCGTCGAGGACAGCGCGCAATATTTCGGCCGCCTCGACGGGCTGGTCAACAATGCCGGCGGCATGCTTGGCCGCATCCCCTATGCCGAGCAGACCGAGGCCCATTACGACGCCGTGATGGACCTCAACGCCCGTTCGGTGCTGACCGCTTCGCGCAAGGCGATCCCGTGGCTGAAGAAACAGGGCGGCTTCATCGTCAACACCTCCTCGATCGCCGCCCGCAATGGTGCCGGCGGCGGCGCCGGGCTCTACGGCTCGGCCAAGGCCTTCGTCTCCAATGTGACGCGCGGCATGGCCAAGGAGCTGATCGGCTTTGGCATCCGCGTCAACGCGGTGGCGCCCGGCACCATCCTCACCCCATTCCACGAGCGCTATTCGACCGACGAGCAGATGAAGGGCATGGTCGCCACCATTCCGCAGGGACGCGCCGGCACGGCGCAGGATTGCGTCGGCGCCTATCTGTTCCTCTCTTCCGATCTTCTCAGCGGCTACATCACCGGCCAGGTGATCGAGGTGAATGGCGGCCAGTTGATGCCTTGAGCGGCTATCGGCATACTGGCGATCTGCATGTTCTTGTCGAAAACCTCAAAGGGAGACAACGGAATGTACGGACTGATCGGCAAGATGCGGGCGGCGCGCGGCCAGCGCGACGCGGTCATCGACCTCCTGCGCGCCAGCACCGGCGCCCTGCCGGGTTGCCTGAACTACATCATCGCCCGCGACCCCGCGGACGCCGATGCGATCTGGGTCACCGAAGTGTGGATCGACGCCGAAAGCCACAAGGCGTCGCTGCAGCTTCCGGAAGTCCAGGCGGCGATCGCCAAGGCGCGGCCGTTCATCGCCGGTTTTGAATTCCAGGTCGAGACCCACCCCGTCGGCGGCTTCGGCCTGGTTGACGGCAAGACCGGCTGACCAGGACAGGCGGCGCGATGCCAACGGAGCCAACTGCGATGCAGACCGTGAACATTCACAATGCAAAGGCCAATCTTTCACGTCTCGTTGATCAGGCCGCCAAAGGTGAGCCGTTCATCATCGCCAAGGCGGGCAAACCATTGGTCAAAGTCGTGCCAATCGACCAGCCTGCATCGGCGCAGGCGCGACGGATCGGTTTTATGGCCGGCCAGTTTTCCGTCCCCGACGATTTCGATCGCATGGGCGACGGAGAGGTCGAGCAACTGTTCGGCACCAACGCGTGAAACTATCACCCGACACCCACTTGCCGTCGCTCGAGCAATCGTGGAAGACGTCCTTTGCTGAGGACGGACTATGGTCGTCCGCGACCCCGGTCTTACCCGGAAGATTTGACCAGCATAGCTCTCGCTAACTGAGAGACCACGCATCATACAAATTCCTTTTTCAGCTTAGCGGGGTTCGCATCGCCCCGGTTCGCGTCTAAGACCAAAACATGGATTCCTCGGCCGAGCAGCCCCCAGACCAGCCTGCCATCGAACGCATGGCGCGGATGCGCAAGCTCTGGCAATGGCTGGCCTTGCTGATCGTCTCCCTGCTGTTTGCCGGCGCGCTGGAACTCGCCGCCCTGCCGGCTGCGCTGCTGATCGGGCCGATGCTGGCGGCCATCGTCGCCGGCACCAATGGCGCCACGGTGCGCGTGCCGCGCCTTCTGTTCGGCGCCGCCCAGGCGATCGTCGGCTGCCTCGTCGCCGCGTCGATCTCGGCCGACATCTTTCCGGTCTTCTACCGGGAATGGCCGCTGTTTCTCGGCGTCGTGGTGGCCACCGTCACCGCCTCCAGCCTGCTTGGCTGGCTGATCAGCCGCTGGCGCATCCTGCCAGGCACCACCGCCGTCTGGGGCTCGTCGCCGGGTGCGGCCACCGCTATGGTGCTGATGGCCGGCGCGTTCGGCGCCGACCAGCGCCTCGTCGCTTTCATGCAATATCTGCGCGTCATCTTCGTCTCGATGACGGCAGCACTCGTTGCCAAGATGTGGGTCGACACGTCGGGCGTCGAAATCCCGGCCATCATCTGGTTTCCGCCGATCGATGCCCAAGCCTTCGCCGCCACCCTCGGCATCGCCGTCGTAGGCGGCCTGGCGGGAAAGCTGTGCCGACTGCCCTCGCCCTTCTTCCTCGGCACCTTTATCTTCGGCACTGTCGTGCATCTCGGCTTGGGCGTGGAGATGCAATTGCCGCAATGGCTGTTGGCCGTCAGTTACGCCATGGTTGGCTGGTCGATCGGCCTGAACTTCACAAGGGCGATCCTGCGCCATGCGACGCGCGCCTTGCCGCAGATCATCGCCTCGATCGTAGCGCTGATCGCCTTTTGCGGCGGCCTTGCCTTCATGATCAGCCATCTCCTGGGCATCGATCCGCTGACCGCCTATCTGGCGACCAGCCCCGGCGGCATGGACAGCATCGCCATCATCGCCGCCGCCGCGCAGAACGTCGACATCTCTTTCGTCATGGCCCTGCAATCGGCACGCTTCCTGATCGTGCTGCTGATCGGCCCAAGCGTCGCGCGGCTGGTGGCGAGAAGCGTCAGGCAATAGGCAAAGCAACTCCAGGAAAAGTGTGACGCGGTTTTCCCGGGAAAAGCGCATAGCGCTTCCCTGGGGAATTGCTTCAAAGTGTCTAGCCGCCGCCGGAGACAGTCAGAAGCAGCGGATTATTCCTCGCCGCCCTCATTCTCGTCCTGCGCGTCCCGGCGCCAGTAAGCCGTAACCAGGTGCCGGTCGCGCGGCAGGCCCCACTGCTGGCGCACGATCTTGCGGATCTCCCGGAAATCGCCGAATTCGCAACCGGCCCAGACGTACAGGCCGTCGGCAACCGCCATGTGACTGCGCTCGCGCAAGGCGGCCGACAATAGGCCCGCGGTGCCGGCCTCAAAGCCGCGCCGGTAAAGCCAGGTGATGTCAATATTATCCCCTTGCGCCAGCGCCATTCGGTCATCCGGTCCATCGACCTCGATCAGCGCCTCGGCGCGTGTTGACGGCGGCAGATGCTCCAAAATCCTGCCTATGGCGGGGAGTGCCGTGTCGTCGCCGAGCAAAAGCAGGGTCTGCGCCACCGGGGCATCGCTATCAATCCAGCCTGTGCATCAGGTCCTCATCCAGCCAACGGCCGAAGAAATAGACCAGTTGCTTGTGCCACCACGGCCAGTCGTGGCTGACATCGCCGCCCCAGTAATCGACCCAGGCGGGAATGGATTTGTCGCGCAGGATCTGTTCCAAACTGCGCGTCTCGACCAGCATCCGCTCTTCCCACGCGCCCTGCCCGCAGCAGAAGATCAGCCTGAGCGTCTTCAGCCGGGCCAGCAGTTTGGGATCGACGATGCCGGGCAGATAGTCGAGCGGCGAGTTGTAGAAAATGTCGCCTTCAAGCGCCTTGCCGAAGAAGTCGCGCGCCGAATAGACGCCCGACAGCGCGATGACGCCGCTGGCGAGTTCGGGAAAACGGAAGACGAAGTTCGACGAATGGTAGCCGCCCATCGAACAGCCTGAGAACAGCGGCTTCAGCTTGCGCCCGCCATTGGCCTGCTCGGCTGTGGACAGGAATTCCGGCAGCGCCTCCTCTCGCACATAGCGGAAATAGGCCTCGTGGCGGCCAATGCGCTGGGCGGCGTCGGCATGCTTGTCGAAGAAGGATTCCGAATCGACGCCGTCGACCGTGAACAGTTGGATGCGGCCGGTGTCGATGAATTCGGCCAATGCGCCCACCCCGCCGGAATCCTCGAACTGGTAGAACCGGCCCTGCGAGGTCGGGAACACCACCACCGGCCGGCCGGCATGGCCGTAGCGCTTGTATTCCATGTCGCGGCCGAGCTGGCTCGAGAAATTCTTGTGATAGGAAATGTCCATCGCCTCACGCCTTTTCCGCGTGGATATAGGCGACTGCCTCGCGCAACGCTGCTTCGTCCTTCGAGCGCATCTGATAGGCGTAATTTCCCATGGCGCGGCTGAAAACCTCTTCGATGGCCTGATGGTGGACGATTTTGTCGCGGTGCGCGGCTAGCACGTCCTCATGGCTGTGCAAATAGTGGAGGCGCCGCTTGCGGCTGGCGTAGGCGGTGAAATATTTGCCCTCGTAAGGGCCGCCGGCGGCATCCCTGACCACCATATCGGCCCATGCCGCATAGACGTCGACGTCGAACGTATAGTTGATTGCATCGGTCATCCAGGCGCCGGGCGGGCGCATGTTGACCTCCAGCGCGATGACCCGGTCGTCCTTGGTCTCGAACAGCTCGATATGGAAGAAGCGTTCGCGCACGTCGAATGCGTTCAGGATCTTTCGACCGGCCTCCTCGACCGCCGGGTTGATCCTGGGAAAGCAGATGTAGCTCATGTGGCGGTCCTTGTTGACCACCTCCATGACGCTCTGGTCGTAGCGGTGGCTGGCCGCCAGCACCACCTCGCCGTCGCGGTTGACCAGCCCGTCGAAGGTCACCACAAGCCCCTCAATGAACTGCTCCATGACGAAGGTCACGTCCTCGGGCTTGTCCCGGAAGAACTGGTCGAGTTCCTTGGCGTTGGAGATCTTGAAGGTGTTCGATGCGCCGGAACCGCTGTCGGGCTTGACCACGACGGGATAGCCGACGCGCCGGATGAAAGTCATGGCCCCGGCACGGTCGGAGCATTTGCGCTGCGCGATGGTGTCGACGCCGCTCTTGCGGAAGAAGGCACGCATGCGGCTCTTGCGCTTCAGGTTCTTCACGAAATCGAGCTTGGTGCCGTAGATGTTGAAGTCGATGCGGATGTTGGCTTCCAGCTCAAGCCAGTGTTCGTTGAGCGATTCAAAACGGTCGATACGGCCCCATTTGTGGATGAAATGCCCCATCGCCCGGAACACCGGATCGTAATCCTCCATGTCGGCAACGCGGTAATATTCCGAAAGGGCTGCCTTCAGCTTGGCGTCGAGCGCGTCATAGGGCGCATCGCCGATACCGAGAACCCTGGCCCCGGCCTTCTTCAAACGGTCGCAGAAATCCGCGCCATTGGCGGGAAAATGCGGCGAGAAGAACACGAAATTCATGGACGACCCCCTCCCGCGACAGGGCATCGAAACCCCGTCGATGCCCAAGTCTGGCGCATTTGCCGCGCCTGGGGAAGAGCGCGCATCTTCGGGACAACATCCGGCAGATCGCGGCCCGCCATGCGGCCCCACTGTCGGTAGCTAATCAAGTTGTCCGGTTTTGGTAGCACATGATCTGTCCGCTTCTGATTTAACGTCGAAGCGGTTC
>NZ_JAIUGZ010000026.1:0-65637 GCF_020164875.1 Mesorhizobium sp. CO1-1-8
TCATTTCGCTAAGACTGGCTTTTGCGGCAAGGCGCACTCGGGACCAGTTCAGCAAAGCGCGTGCTGCTCTCGATTGATCTGCTGAGAGTTGGGTTCGGCTGTCCATAGGATTTGAACATTCGATACGTCTAAAATGTTCCTTCGATCTATGCGATGATCGGAGGATCGATTCCGCGCTCGGGGACGGTCGTCACGGGCGATGTCTCAGCAATGCATCGACAGGCTACAGGCGGGCACCTGGACGACGGGTGGGGCAAGCGGTGGGCGGGCTGCTGGCCAACTGATCGGTCAGTGTCGCCAACAGTGGCCCTCTCGTCCCGCGGCACCAGACACTTTGTTCCAGCCGTTTTACCGGGGCGAAGGGAAAGCAAGCAAACAAGAGCTTTGGGCGTTGGACTATACACCGCCAGCGAGACTGCCAAGGACATTGGCGGGTATTGACGTCGTTTCTCACGTCGGGGAAACCCGTTTCACCTTGGTGATGCTGATAGAGGTCCAACAACTCTTTTTTCCGAGAGTACGAGGCCTTTTCAAGCGGGATCAGCAGGTCGGCACCCGTCGTGTATTGCGCAGCGGTGGGCCATGGTGAACCCTCACGACGCAATTCGACCTTGGCGCGAACCTGAGATACGAGCGTTGCACCGCGCAGGAAGGACGAGGGCGGCTGTTAGCCGCCCACTCATTTCATCTCACACGGTGCGACGATCTCTGGCGCCTTCCAAGTCATCACCTGTGTAGACACCAGCCGTGGGATCGAAGCCGGTCCAACCGCCTGCTTCGTATTCGTTTCGCCGGCGGGCGATGTCGACGGAATCATATTGCTTCAGTATCTGTTCCGCGTCGGGGACAAGGTCGTCTTCGACCCTGGCTATAACCATTGTTCCCCCGCGCCGTACGCCTTCGGCATAAACATGTGCGTCGTTTTCCGGCACACCGGACTCTGTCATCGCACCGATGATGCCACCAGCTGCGCCACCGACCAAGGCACCGCCGACAGCGCCGACCGCAGTCGCTGCCAGCCAGCCCGCCGCAACCACGGGGCCGACACCAGGTATGGCCATCAGGCCAAGGCCGGTGAGCAGGCCGCCGGCCCCGCCGATAACGGCGCCGACACCAGCCCCGGCTGCCGCATCCTCGCCGGCCTCCGACGCTTCGCCCGTATGCCGGCCGCTTGAATTACTCGCCACGATGCTAATATCGTCGTGGGGAACGCCTGTGGCTTCAAGCTCGCCTACAGCGTCGCTTGCTTGATCATAATTGTCGAAGAGGCCTGTTACGGTTTTCATCTGATTTTTTCCTTTGTCGGTGATCAATTCTTGCCGGCAACGACGTTGCCTTGAAAGTCGAGGGCGATGGGTGCTGCTTTGCCGTCCTTGCTCGCGGTTCCACGCCAGATGCCCTTGTCATCCTTCGTAAGGGCGGAGACGTCCGAGTAACCCGCCTTCTCGATGGCGCTCTTGGCCTGGTCCTCGGTGAAGCTGTTGGCACCCGCCACCGGCGCCGCAGACTTTGTGGTGTCCGCATTGGACGCGGCTGGCGCGGAACTGTCGGGGGCAGCGGCGGCAGCCGCGACCTTGCCAATCATCTCCTGATGCATTTTGAGCGTCGGCAACGTCTCGCTTGCAAACGACTTAAGAGCGGAATTGTCGCCGTCCTTGGCGTAGCTTTCAAACATGCTTACCGCGTCGGCATGCGCCGACTTCTGCATGTCGGCATAGGATGCATCGACTGGCGCCGCAGCTGACTGCAATTTGTCGACGTCGCTCTTGTGGGCAGCGTCGAGGTCGGCGGGCACCTGCAATTTCTGTTCGCCGGCAATACTCTCGAGCTTGGCGTTCGCAGCCCCATGGTCGGAGATCATCTTCTGAGCGAAATCCTTAAGGGTCGGATCTTGGAGCTTGTCTTGTGCGACCTTGCTGGACTGCACTTCGAACATCCCGCCGATCGCGGCCTTCGTGACGAAGTCCTGGGCCGTCTCTGCTGCCAAGGCAGGCGGTACAACGGTCATTGCGGTGGCGATCGACAGCGATGCCATGCGTAGTTTAGTTCTCATGCTGAGGTTCCTTGGTTGAAGATGGCGATGAACTCCAATCTCCTGGCGCTATCTTTGTTCCGGACGGTGACAAATGTCGGCTATTTTCGAGGCGCCATTCCCGTCGTCGCGAAGCCGAGCGGCACCAATCCCAACCTCAGATCGATCGAAGAGTTGCTATTGCTCGCAGGGAGCCTGATGGCGGAGAAATCCAACGGTGAAAATTGGTATGCCTCCCGGCAAAGAGCCTCCGGCGGGCAACTGGTCGACATGCGCGACATAACGCCAGGTTGTTTGGCGCACAGCACTGGGCGCTGCACGTTTTGGTGGATTAAACTGATGAAAGCCCGCCGCCCCATTTGCGACGCGGCGGGCCTTCATCCCACCCCATCTTTGTCAACGCAAGTTTGCTGCCAAGCTTTTTTGATCCGTTATGGGACACAGGGACCCTCTCCGAGAGCGCTCAAACAGACATCCAAAATGCCTGCAGCAGGGCGCATAAGGATAAGACCAGGGCAGCGGTGGCAAAAAGCACGCCCTGCCAATTTGGCGGTGGCTCGGACATTAACTTGTCGGGGGGCGGCTGATTGTCATTCATGAAAAGCAATTTGCGGCGCTAAGTTGGTTCCGCTAATCCTTCATGTTGTCGGCAAAAATGCTCGTCGTCCTAAAGCTCACAATACCAAGACGACGACCACCGCACGACGAGCCGAGTGATACTGTTCATGATCTCTCTCCTGTTGCTTTCGAAAGTTCGCGCCTGGCAGCCCCAATCGTTTGAGACGCTTCTGCTTCGAGTTTTACAAGCTTCTCCCTGATCTCCTCCGGCTCGGCGTGCTCTAATCCGACAACGTCGTTTCTGGTTTCGTTCAGTGAAACGATAATCTCGTCCAGTTTTGCGTGGATGGCGGCGGTATCGCGATAGCCTTGTAAAAGGACAACACCGGTGATCACGATGGCGGCAACCGACAGGGCATAGGTAACCGCACTTGTCAGACCAAAAGGCACCAGGGCGGTGCACAAAACCATTGCTATGAGCATGACATAGAAGCCCGGCGGCCGAGATAGAAAGTCGGAGGCCGCGAAAAGCAGTCGGTTCATATCCGGGCCAAAGCCATCAAGGCGACCAGTGCGGTAATGGCCACACAGATAGGCACCGCTGCCAGCAAGCCTGCCTCCAAGATCCGACTCTCTTTGTCGCGCAACATCAGGTCACCTACTCCAAGTTGAAAATATAAAGGTGCGATAGCTAGGCGGCTAGCGAACCCTGCTATCGGCATAGGAAGGAACTTTGCTGCGCCGATCCACGACATGTCAGCCATGCACGAGTGCCATCACGAGATAAGGTGACGGCTGTCGCAAAATCGGTGCGAGTAACCGTCGTGCTTGGTCAGCACTTCATGCATCTGCTTTCTCCCAAATTCGAGAGACAACAGCCGCTGGGGGCGGGCGTTCCAGCCGCTGTCCCTGGCAGGACCAATGCGTGTTGTCGGGCCAGACCTAGGTCCCAAAGGACTAGACCTCAGTGCCTAAGGCGGAACGTTCAGGGCGGCTTGGTGTTCAAGTTGCCGGGCGGTGCGGGACGATGATCGTCATGGGCCGGACCCTACAGGAGAGCAGATATGAACATGCTTCTAAAGAACACCGCAGCTGCGATGTTGCTGTTGGCTGGGATCGGCTCAGCCGCCGCTGACGACATTATCATCCAGCCGGAACAAGACACCGTCATCCGCGAATATGTGAAGAAGCAGCCCCTTGCTTCGGTCCAGCTCCCCGGCGTGGAACTGAATGTCGGGACAGCTCTGCCGGACACGGTTGAAATCCATGAGGTTCCCAACGTGAAATACCGCTATGTGGTGGTCGACAACCGCACGGTGCTGGTGGACCCTGGCACCCGGAAAATCATCAAGGTTTACGACTGAACGAACTAATCCAACCCCGCCGCCAGTGAGGTGGCGGGGTTTGAGTCTACCAAATCAACAATCCGAATGAGATGATCAACCTTGAGGTCGAGACATCGCAGGCGCTCTGGCACGCCGTTTCGGCAAGGATGCGGTTTCCGAGACGAAACCTTCCAAAAGGTCTCGGGCTTTATGGATGACGGTCGCGGCCAGGCAGAGTCTCCCGCTCAACAAGCCAGTCGAGAAGCTCGAGGACTTTCAGGGCAGGATCTGTGCACGAGTAATACGCTTTTTGACGCTCCTGCCTCCGGGTGACCAGCCCAAATTCTCGCATTATGCCGAGATGTTGGGAGAGTGCTGAGTTGCTAAGCCCTAACCGCGGCGCCAGATCAGAAACGGACATTTCTCCGTCAGTAAGAATCAGCAGAGCGAGAAGGCGCTTTTCATTAGCCATGGCACCGAGCAGCTCGGCGGACGGCGCATAAATCCTGGGGTTTCTGGCCTTCATCATGTTTCCTCGCTAGCGAGCCGAGGGACTTTGGGCAGGCCCCTCAAATGTAAACAACCCGCCTCCACATCACGGCAGCGGCGGGCGTCACAAGGAAAGCGTGCCGGATCGTCGGGTGCCCCGGCTCGCCAGAACTATTAGCGTGGTGTAATGTTCCTTCAGAACGGCGTCGCTGTCTGACGACCAGCGTCGGCTGCTAAGCGCCTTAACTCCTGGATCGCCCCTTCTTCAAAGCCTGGGCACCCTTGGCTGCGGCCTCCAGGCGTTGTTCTCGAAGTCGCGCAGTTTTTGTATCTCGCGCCTCTCTCTCGGTCGCGTTAGCAACTTTTGCCTCACGGTCTGCGCGCTCCAATCGGTCTTTGTCGACGCTTCGCTGGGACACTTTGGCCTCCTACCAGGAGACCGTTGAATTTACTGTTCGCTAGATTGTTCCGGTCATTCGGCGACTGCCTTCCTGACGCTGGGGCCACCAACAAAGCAAAGCCCGACACCGGGTATTAACGGGGCTATTGGAGAGGCCAGCAAGTTGACGAGAAGGGTACTGGCCAACTAGCTTCCGCCATAGTGCTTCTCGCATCAAAGGGCCGGACCGCAACGCCGCATGTCGGCCTGGAGATTAGTTTCCTCTCGTTGTGGAGGAGGCGGCGACAGCATCGACGGCCGGAAGTGAAGACACGGACGCGATGCGCGTTGTTGCGGACGAAGCGCGCCAGCAACTCGGCCTGCAAGCCCACACCAGGGGGAACTAGTCGCTGGGTTGAAGCTTGGCGGGTGGATCGGATCTGGACAGCCACGCCGGAGAAGTTTGCCACTCATTGCGAATGGTTCGGCTCTGAGGTAGCTTACACGTTCGGATGAGGAAGGTGCCTGCTGCCGCGACGGTTTTCACTGTGTTTTGTGTCGCTGTCTTGGCGGATTGTGAGTTCTTTACAGACCTTGATGCCGCAATCTGGGGAGCTTGCGGCCGTCGATGTGGCGGTTGAGGCGGTTGCCATGCTCCGACTTTGCGGATTGATCGCGGTCTTCCTCGTAGGGATCCTGACGAGCTTCGCTGCGTCGGCTGATCGAAGGGTCGCCCTGGTGATCGGCAATTCTCAGTACCGCGAAATTCCCGCTCTCAAGAATCCTGACAAGGATGCCGAGGACGTATCCAGGACCTTTCGGTTGGCTGGTTTCGAAGTGTTCGTCGCCAAGGACCTCACAAAGCTGCAGTTCGAGGCACAGTTCCGCAACTACCTCGCGGCGGCGGATGGCGCCGATCTGTCCGTCGTCTACTATTCAGGTCACGGCTTTCAGATTGGTGGCGAGAATTTCCTGATCCCCGTGGATGCCTCGCTGAAGGATGCGGCCGACATAGAGGTCCAGGCGGTCAAGCTGGATGATGTCTTGCAGCAATTGCGCGCGAAATCGAAGATCCAGGTGATCATCCTCGATGCCTGCCGCAACAATCCATTTCCGCGCAAGGATTATTGGCTGAGGGACCAGCTGATCACGGCGGGCAACACCGGCCTTGCACAAGTCAAAAGTTCCTTGAACACGCTGATTGCCTTTGCCACCGAGCCAGGGGCGGTCGCCTATGATGGAGCGGGAGACATCAGCCCGTTTTCCTCCGCATTCTCTCATCGCGCGCTGGCGCCGAACCAGGAGATACGCACGGTCATGGCTGCGGTGCGCCGCGATGTGGTCAAGGCCACCGACGGCAAGCAGGTTCCGTGGGAAAACTCCTCGCTCATCGACGAGGTTGTCCTGATGCGCCGTACCAGCCGGCCCTCGCTGCCGCCAGTTCTGGAGAAAGTCGTGCCGTTGGGTGTCGGGCCTGTTGCCCTGGACCTGCCAGAACCGGTCGACGTCGATGGCGGATCAATCACCGTCAGCATCGAAAGGCCGCCTGCGCTCGGACGACTGCTGCTGGACGGCAAGGCTGTCGCGGTGGGCGAACAGATTCAGGGCAAGGACCTGCCGCGCCTGAAGCTGGATGTGCCCAAGGGGGTCGGTGCGACGGAAGAGGTGGACATGCTGGCCTACGCCACCCATGACAACTGGGGTGGCGTAGGCCAGGGCATCTTGGTGTTCCGTGTCAAAAACGGCCAAGGCGCCGATGGCGAACAGATCGTGGCCTCGCTCGAGACCGAGCAGAAACAGCAGGTGCTGGAGCGGGGCATCCATATCACCGGCGCCGCCGAGGCGATCGAAAACCGGCAGATCAGCGTCCCGGTGGGTGTCGGCCCGGTTCCGCTGAAGTTGGATTTTCCGACCAAGGATTCCGCGGTCAGCCTGAAACTCGCGAGGTATCCGGCAACGGGAACGCTGTCCCTGCCGGATCGTGCCCTGTCGCCAGAGTCGAGCCTGATGGCGGACGAGGTCGACCAGCTCCGCTACGAGCCCCAGATCGGTGCCGCCGCGCCGGTCGAGGTCGGCTTCGAGATACGGGCCGACAGCAGTTCGTCCAAGCCCGCCACCATGAAGCTGTCGCCAAGCGTCGATCCTTGCGACCAGGCCGCAGGCGAACCCCTCGATTTGCAAGGCATGGTCCCCGGCCTGCTGCCGAATGAAATCGGCGCGTCGGCTGTGACGGCCTGCGAGGCTGCGGTGAAGGCCTATCCCAATGTCGCCCGCTTCCGCTACCAACTGGGCCGAGCGCTGCTGGCGACCGGCAAGGTCGACCAGGCAAAGAAATCCATTCAGGAGGCTGCCGACAAGGGCCACGTCCGCGCTGTCTTCGAACTCGGCTACCTCAACGCAACGGGAACGGGAATGCCCAGCGACCGCAAGCAGGCCAACGCCTTCTACGCGGCGGCCTCCGACAAGGGCGATCCTTACGGGATGACGTCATGGGGCCGTGCCTTGTTCAATGGTTACGGGGTCGAACGCGACACCGGCAAGGGTCTGGACCTGCTGCTCAAGGGGGCGGCGATGGGGCATACCTATGCCATGAACGATCTCGCCGCGATCTTCACGGAAGGCCGCAACGGCGTGCCCGCCGATCCGGCCCGCGCCGTCGCCTTTTTGAAGGCAGGCGTCGAGCGGCAGGACATGTATTCGATGAACCTGCTCGGCGGTAATTACCTGGCCGGTGTGGGCGTCGAGAGGGATCCCGGGAAGGCGCAAGGGCTATTCCAAAAGGCTATGGATCTAGGCCAGCCCTACGCTCCGGCCAGCCTTGCGCGCATGTACCGGGATGGGGTTGGTGTCGAGCAAAACCTCGACGAAGCGCAAAGACTGTTCGAGCTGGCCACGGCACGCGGCGATCAGTCCGGCGCCTATGATCGCGCAGCGCTCGAAATGCAGAAGGGCGCCAATGCCGACCAGACGACAGCGGTACGTTATCTGGCCTTCGCGGTCGCGCTTGATCTTCGCAAGGAATTGCCGGGCGCCGAGACGACGCTGACGAAATTCGCAGTGAAGACGAAAACGGCCGCGCTCAAGCAATTGCGCGGCGAACTCAAGTCGAAGATCCCGGCGAAGGGCTCGCTCGACGACCAACTGGCCGACGCGGCCAGAGCGGTCTGGGAGCAAGCCAATCCGCGCCGGGACTTGTTTTGATCCACAAGGAGGCAATGGTGGGCAGGGCAGTGAAGCAGGCATTGATTGCGACCGTTCTATCCGCAGCTCTGGCAGCGCTAACCGGCTGTATGTCCATCGCGCCCAAGGCCGAGCCGACGCTGACGACGACGAAGCACAGGCCGAAGCTGGTTCGCACGACGACCGCGCCACAGATCCGTCAGCAGAAGAAGGTCATCGCCAAGAAGGTGGTCAAGCCGGTTGAGGAAACCACTGTTCCCCCGCCTGTCGTTCCTACCGCTGGTGGCGGCGGAGGCGCTGGCGGGAGCGGCGGAGGCGCTGGCGGGAGCGGCGGAGGCAGTAGCGGCGGCGGCTGGGGAGGTTGACCAAGTCTCGAGAGGGTCAGCGGTAGCTACGACCATGTTCTGGTCGTGGCAGAACCGACTCCTACAGCGTTCCACAAAGGGTTGGTTCCGCTGCGATTGGGAACAGTAGACGAGTGGAGGGCACCAAGTTCTTCTCCGATTATCTGGCATTGTCCGGATTTCCGGGAGTTGCTCGCCAACCAGTCGCAAGTGCTCTATGCTCCCGCCAGGTGTCGTGTCGATACGGTGGTCCTGGGCAGGGGCGTTCCATGTTCGAAGTCGTCGCATTCTGGTGGGAGACGAGGCTGAAAGGCCCCGTCACCCGAGGTCTTGGCCCTGTCGTCGTGCTATCCGGCTTGCTGCTGTTCGGATCGCAAACCGCCAACGCCACGCCGAACTGGACGCTTGATCCCACAGCTTCAGTCATCACCTACCAGTCGGTGAAGAAGAACACGATCGTCGAGACAAACAAGATCAGGAACATCACCGGCACGCTCAGTTCGGCGGGTGATGCCAAGGTCGCCTTCGACCTCAATTCGGTTGATACCGGCGTTGACCTGCGCAATGTCCGCATGCGCTTCCTGTTTTTCGAGACATTCAAATACCCGACGGCCGAGCTGACAGCGAAGGTGGATCCCGCCGCATTCGCCGATCTCGCGACAAAGCGCAGGGTGAAATCAACGCTGCCTTTCCGTCTCAATCTGCACGGCGTCGACAAGGACCTCGAGGCCAGCATCGTCGTCACCATGATCAGCGACACCATGGTGTCGGTCGCTTCGGAGGCTCCGGTCGCTGTCCATGTCGAGGATTTCGGCCTGCTGCCGAACGTCGACAAACTCCAGCAGGCGGCCAACGTGACCAACATCGTGCCCACCGCGTCGGTGTCGTTCGACTTCGTCTTCACCGCCGACGGCAGCAAGCCAGCCGCCACCCAAACCGCCGCAGCGAGTTCGGCCGATGTCGGCCCGGTTGCCACCGATGCCGCCAAGGCGAACTTCAGCGACGAGGAATGCCTGAACAGGTTCGCCGTGCTCTCGCGCACCGGCGCCATCTACTTCCGGCCGGCCAGCGCGCGGCTCGATGCGAAGAGCCGGCCGTTGCTGACGGAGGTCGAAGGCGTCGTCGGCAAATGCCCAAGCCTGAAGGTCGAGGTCTCCGGCTATACCGACTCCGATGGATCGCCGGACGCAAACAAGCAACTGTCGGAGCGGCGCGCCCAGGCGGTTGCCGACGCCCTGATTGCCGCGGGCATTCCGCGCAACCAGATCAGTGCCGCCGGCTATGGCGAGGAGCGACCGGTTGCCGCCAACGACTCGCCCAAGAACAAGGCACTCAATCGGCGGATCGAGTTTTCCGCTACCAAGCTCTGAGGTTACGGTGAGGTCCGATCTGATCGCCCGTTGCGGTGGCCTCTTTCGCGCCGGCGCCCTAGCGGCGCTCGCCTTGCTTTTGACTTTGACGGCCGCCAGCGCCGAGCGCCGCGTCGCACTGGTCCTCGGCAACGCCCAGTACCAGCACGCCGCACCGCTCGCCAATCCGGTGCGCGATGCTGAGGCCATGGCCGAGCGCTTGAAGAAGCTCGACTTCGAGGTGGTTTCAGGCTTCGATCTCACCAAGCCGCAGACGCAGGCGACGATCGCCCAGTTCGCAAAGCAGGTGCGCGGCGCGGATATCGCGCTGTTCTTCTACGCCGGCCACGGCTTGCAGGTTTCGGGCAAGAACTACCTGCTTCCGGTCGACGCCGCGCTGGAGGACGAAACCTCCCTCGACTTCGAGGCTGTGTCGGTTGATTTCGTTCTGCGCCAGATGTCGCGCGAGACCAGCATCAGGCTGGTATTTCTCGACGCTTGCCGCGACAACCCACTCGCCGAGGTGCTGGCCAAGACCGCGGGGGTCAACGGCGCGAGCAGCGGCCTTGCCGAAATCCCGATAGAAAAAGGTAGCGCTGGCACGCTCGTCGCTTTCGCCACCAGTCCCCATCAGCACGCCGGTGACGGGTCGGGCGGGCATTCGCCTTTCACCTCGGCGCTCCTCAAGCGTATCGGCGAATCCAATGTTCCCATCACCGAGGCCATGAACAGGGTCGCCAGCGACGTCTTCAAGGCGACCGCCGGCAAGCAGCGTCCCTGGATCAACGTTTCGCTTAAAACGGATGTCGTTCTGCACAAGGTCGATCTCAATGCGCCGTTGATCGTGGGCGAGGCGAGCGCAGCCCAGGCCGCGGGCGGTTCTGCCGCGGGCAACACTGGCGCTGCAAGCGCATCGGGCCAAGGTGACGATCAACTTGCGCTCGAAGTGCTGCGTCAGAAGATCCCCAGGCTGGCCTCCGATGACCCGGTCCTTTTCGACCATCCGATCGATTTCGGCGATCCGGCGATCGACGGCAAGAGCATCGCCCAGCTGATCAAGGGCAAGCCCCTGTTCAGTCCGGTGGAGGGATTGGACAAGTCGGTATGGGAGGACAAGCACTGCGACGGATGCCATGAATGGAACGAGGCGCGGCTGTGCGAGCAGGCGAAAAATTTCGCCGCCAACGATGCCTCCGTTTTGCGCCTGCAACATCCGCTTGGAACACGCTTCAAGGTGGCGCTTGCCAAATGGGCTCAAGGTGGCTGCAAGTAAGGCAGGACGATAATGGCATCCGCCCGGTTTCTGTCGGGACAGGTTCTAGTAGGCATCCGCCGATTGGCGTGGCGCCTCGATCTCGGCCATCTGGATACCCATTTCGACAAACGCGGAAAGAACGGCAAAGCGGTCCGCGAGTGCGACACGCGCCAGCCCGGCCAGAACACCGGCATTGACTGCATGGGCGGCAGGAAACGGCTGCAAGGCCGATGGTGCTTCTGCGCCTACAACAGATACGCCAGCAACAGAACCATTGTCACGCCATCCCGCCGCCAGGGCAATCCAGGCGCCGGGCGTTTTCGGTGGCGTTGCCTCTGCCTGGCTCACTGCGGCGCGATGGCGGGGGCTGTCCGGTTCACCGACCCAATCGCGAACATGGGCGAGCAATTCGTGATCCGTCCCATCGAGCAACTCGCTCAGATGGCTCAGGCATTCATGCGCCCACCAGACCGCGGCCCGATCGGGAAGCAGGTAGGCACAGAACGTGATCGCCTCCTCGGGAACGCGCCCGGCGAGCAGGCCGCGGCAAAACTCGATCGACGGCTGTTCGGTTGGAAGCGTCCTCATCTCCCGGGCAATAGCGGGACAGGCCATGAAGAGATCCCGTGCCGTCTTGAATCGAAGCCCATTGGCCATGACCGCCACGCTTTCATCGAGGAGATTTGGCCACTCAAGCCCCAGGCGCGGCGCGGGTCAAGTCTCTACCGGGCACGCTGCAACAACTGCGGGAACCGCCGTATCCCTGGCGTTTATCGACAGACAATTGCCCCGGAGTTTGGTATGATCCCCACCATCGAAATCGGATGCTCAAACAGGAGTAACCGCTATGCAATGGGGCAGTTCAGCCTTTGTGTTGGTGGTCGTGTTTTTCTCGACCCACGCTTCCGCCGATCCCGTTCAGAAATCAGAAGACATCGTGAAGTTCTTTGCCGGCGCGGCCGATCTCGGCAAGTCGCGAGGAATCTGTGTCGGCACCGAGGAAGAGTGCAAGAGCAAGACCAAGGCAAAAGACGCGCCGGGAGAAAAATCCAGCCTCGATATGCTGATCAATTTCAGCCTGGATTCGGCCACACTCGACACCACCGCGCGTGCTGAACTCGACGAGTTCGCCAAGGCGCTGAAGGACCGCCGGCTGAGCACGTTCAGCTTCGTCGTCGAAGGTTACACCGACGCCACCGGCACGGTGCATTACAACGAAGGCCTATCGCAACGGCGAGCGAAATCGGTGGCAGCCTTCCTGACGGCCAGTGGGGTCGATCCCGCCCGCATCAACGCGATCGGCATGGGCGAAAAGAATCCACGCAGTCCCAACCCGTACGATCCGGTCAACCGCCGCGTGGAAATGCGGATTGAGGTGCAGTAACGCGCGGCGGTCAGTGTTTGAGCACGCTGCCTACGGCCACACCAGCGCCGAATATCAGTGCCCTGGCGAGGAAATTGTCCCGCGGCGGAGCAGGTTCATCCCGCCGCACCATTATCTCGCGGTCGCGCCACTTCTGAGCGACCTGCCGTTGTTTGCGGGGTCCTTGTGCCACCGGCTTCATCGTGCGGGCCTTCTGCACGACGGGCTTCTTCGGCTGTGCTGTACGGGCTTGATCGGCGGCATTTCCGGCGCGCACGGCTGCCATCATGGGATCTGACTGGATCACCAGAAACGCCAGCTGCTCGCGCGTCAGATAGGTGGTTTGCGGCAGTCCGTTATCGGCTTGCCAGATGCCGATCGCCTCACGGGTCTGAGAGCCCAGGGTTCCGTCGATGCGCCCAATCTCGTTGCCCAATGCTTCGAGCCGCAACTGCAGGTCGATGCGGCCCTGGCGGTCGAGGGCCATCGCACTTTCCGTCAACTCGGTGCCCGGCGTCTGCTTCATCTCGTCCGGAACGCTGACAGAGGTGCGCACGGCGGAGCCGGAACCGGCGACCTGCTGGTTTTGAGCGTTCGGGCCGTTCAATTCGTCGATGTTCAACCGCGCCACGGTGGCGAAACGACCGCTCGGGAACTGGTCGAGATAGGCCTGATAGAACGGCTCGGAATTGTGCTTCGAAGCCTGATCCCAAAGACGTTGCTCGACTTCCCACGAAGGAGAGACACTGGGGACAGGGGCAGGGTCGGATGTCGCGGCTGCGTTCGATGCGTCGGCCACGGGATTTGCCGCCGCCGCCGCGGCAACGGGTTTTCCAAGAAAGACCTCGCGTCCCAGCGATGCGTTATGCCACGGCCGCTGGCGACCTTGCGTGGTTTCGGTCACCTCGCCGCGCACGCGCGTCAGCGCGCTCTGGATTTCGACGCCGGGTTCGGTCAGATGCCTGGCGAGCGCGGTGGAGTAAGGACTGTCGGCCCCGTCGCCGTCGAAGGCAATGGCGCCAGGATCCGTCGCATAGGCAATCAGCAGGCCGCCAGTACCGACGCCGTCCGATCTCGCTTCGACCGGCGCCAGGCCGGTACCCAGCGAAGTGGAGCGGCTTTTCGGCAGCGAGGCTGCCAGCGTCCTTGCCAGCGGATTGTCGCGGCAGGCATCGAGGATGATGACGCCAATCGCCGGGTCGGGCGGCAGCGCGGCCATGAAATCGTCGATCTGAACAGTGCGGGTCTTGAGATAGGCCGGCGACGTCAAATCGGCGTCGACAGGTATCAGGTAGTTCTTGCCGTCGACCTGCATGCCGTGACCGGCATAGAAGATGACCGCGAGGTCGGCGTCGTAGGCTTGCTCGGTGAACCGGCTGATGAGCCTGTGCATGCCGGCATTGTCCTGATCGACCCCTTCGATCACCTCGAAGCCGGCATTGCGCAGCGTCGATGCGATGAGGCGGGCATCGTTGGCCGGGTTGGGCAAGGTAACCGCATGGACATAGTTGCTGTTGCCGATCACCAGCGCGACGTGCTTGGCGTCAGGCGCGGCGGCCTCCGCGCCCAAAGCGGCAAGGAAAACCAGGATAATCCCGCTCAGCAAGACTGTGATCGTTTTCATGGACCAGCCCTCTACCCACCAGGGTGCTAAATTTCGTCGGCGACTGGGTCGCCTGTGCCAAAAATGGTTCCTGGACGTGTGTGGTCCTGACCGCGGCTTTGGTTCACAAAGGCCCGAGAAATAGTGACATCAATGGCCTGAGCGACTGATGCCGCACAGGCTGGGTCAAAGCGTATTCTGAATAGAGCTGATGAGAGCGGTGACGGCCTGCTTGTATTTTTCGAACTCCGGCGATGTCTGGCGGATTTCTGTCGTCGTCGTCGGCGGGGCGGCGTCGGTGGCCACACGGCTGAGCTTCTGGCCCATCTTCCTTTCGGCCCAGTCCACCACATAGCTGGCTGTCTTGCCCGTGAGAAACGGGTTGGCCTGAATGACGGAAGACCCCAGCACGGTGCTCAATTGTGCCGAACTTGGCGCCGACAGCACCTGATGCGCGCCTTCCATGCCCAAGAAATGACAGAGGTAGAGCCGGCCGGCCGTGATCTGGTGACCGCGCGCCCGAAGATAAGCTTCGCCCTCTCGCGCCAGGTTGCGAACCATCTCGCGCGAGATCGTGGCGTCGTAGCGCAGGGCGAGCAGGTCGGCGGTGGACAGCGAGCGCGCGAGGTCCGGGCGGTAGGTGTTCATCATCCGAAGCCAGGTCTTCGTTATGAATTGGCCGGCGCCGGTCGCCGAGGAATTCGGGTTCTTGGCGCGGGCGCTGCCGCCACTTTCGACATGAACGATCCGCTCGGTCAGCGTTTCGACGGCGACATCGCCAGAATTGCCAGAATTGCCGGAATTGCCAGTCTCGTAGGTGGCGACCGTGGTGACGGTGCCCAGCGGGTCGACCGCCTCGCCATTCTGATAGAGTTCGAAATGCAGATGCGGGCCGGTCGACAGCCCGGTAGTGCCGATATAGCCAATGACGTCGCCGGCCTTCACCTTGGTGCCGACTCCGCTCGCAATGGCAAATTTCTGCATATGCGCGTAGCGCGTCTCGCGCCCGTTCTCATGCGAGATCTTCACCAGATTGCCATAGCTGCCGCCATCGCCCTGGAAGCTGATCTCGCCGTCGAAGGCCGCCATGATCGGCGTGCCGACAGGGGCTGCCCAATCGACACCCTTGTGGATACGAACGACGCCGAGGATTGGGTGCTTGCGCGGGCCGAAGGTCGAGGTCATGACCCCGTTCACCGGCGTGACCATGCCGTTGGCGACAGTCAGCGAGCGCACCTCGTCATTGCCCGTGACGCAGGCGAATTGGCCGTCGCTCTGCTGGAAAACGAAACAGTCGATGGTCTTCTCACCGCCGTGGACGCCGACATAAAGCACCCGCCCGGACGTCTCTTCCTTGCCGCGCGGCGTCTGCGAGTAGATCAGCGCCAGGCGCTGGTCCTCGCTGGCGAAAGCGTCAAGGTCCTGTCCTCGCGACAGGTACATGATCGCCTCGCCGATGACGCCTGTTGGAACCTTGTTGCGCGCAGCCGTCGAATAGATCGCGTCGAGGAGGCGGTATTGCCGCTTGGGCCCGCCTTGATCGACACCGGAATAGTTGAACAAATCCTCGCGCACCCAAGGGTCGACGCCCGACACGAAGGCGCCTGCGGCGTTGCGCGTCAGCGTGCCGACAAAGACATTCTTGGCGAAGATCGAAACCTGCATGAGCGACATCGTCGTTGTCTCGCGGTTCGGCCGGAATCCGCGCATGGCGACGACGTAACCCGGTTCCAAACCGTCCCGATTGAAGAGCGCCTTCAGGGCTTCGCCCGCCAGCTTGGCATCGTCGGCGGAGAAATGTGCATCGAGCGCAACGCTGTCCAGGCTGCGGTCGTTGAGGATCTTCACGAAGGTGTCTTCGGTGGCCTCGAAGCGCTGGTACTCGCTGGTCACGGTTGCGACGGTGGTATTGTTCTCGATCTGGGTCTTCTTGAAGGCGGGCAGTGCTGCCTCGCCCTGATCGATGGTCTCTCCCCAGCCGGCCTCCGGGTCGTCGGCATGGGCCTTAGGCGCCGAACCGGCCGGGGCTTCTCTCGCATCGGGTGCCGCCAGGTCATTATCTAGGTCGCCCTGCTGGTCGTTGGGTGCCACCGGCGGGGCAGGCGGAGCGGCCTGCTCGGTGGGTGCGGCAGCCGGCGATGGCGGAGCGGTCCGCCGCTGTGCCTGGAAGAACGCGAAGTCCTCCTGCGTCGACGGGATCGTCGTCATGAACTTTTCGCTGGCACTCAGCATCACGTCGGAGAGGATCTCGATTTGCGGCGAGGCGCCGGAACTGTCGAGCTCGGCCGGGCGCGCTACCGCATGGCCCTTGCTTGCCGTGTCGGCATCGGGCGCTAGCGTGATCCACATCGGATCTCCCGCCAGGTCGATGATGGCAGGCACGTAGACGGATGCATCGGCCGGCACGTCGTCGGCGCCTTCGACCGCGTGCAGCTCCTCGTCCTCGTCGCCGAACGACCAATAGTCCGCGGTGAGGTAGAAACCGGCGGCGATCGACAGCAGGACAATTACGGCGAAGCCGGCAATGAGCCGGCGCCAAAGCGTGCGCCTGCGCAGGGCGGCGCGCGCTTGTTTTTTCTCCCTGAAGCTGGTGTCGATACTGTGCGTCACGGATTGCTTCCGGTCAGGAAGAAGGTCCACCGCACCTGTTCAAGCGTATCGACTTCGAGAAATTGCGCCGCGATATGGCCGCGCTGCCAACACTCGTCGATGCCGCGGATCGAAAACCGCCGCCGCTCGATGCACATCTCGGTCGATCCGGTCAGGATCGCATGGCCGAAGACATCAGTCGCATAGATGTAGATGTAGCGATTCGTCAGTTCCTCGTGGATGACGTTGACGCATTGATTGGCGCCGATGGTCCACCAGCCGTCGGTCTGGTCCGCATTGTCGACCTTCTGGCCGACCGCCAGATTGACGACGTCGAGTGTCTGGTTGCAGACGGTGAATTCGGCGTGCGCTTCGCCGGACACCAGCACGGCCAGCAGTGCCGCTCCCGCCATGACCGCGAGCTTCATGCGGCCCGTCAGGGCAGGCAGCGCTCGAGCCGGATCACGCTGCTCTATGGGCAGGCCGGCAGACGAGTGGGACAAACACGCGCGGCGGAGTTCCATCGGGCGCCGATGCTATCCGCCGAGCCGGAAATACTTGGCAGTGGCTGAAAATTGCGATCCGTCGGTCTCGATCTCTTCGAGAATTTTAGGCAGCAGAACCGAGGCCGGCGTCGGCGCGGAGAAGGCCGCCGCCTGGATATCCTGCGGGCCGGTGATCACCATTATGATTTGCGGCACGGCCTTCCCGGCGGCCTTGTCGGCGGCGCCGAGGCCAATCGGGATGCTGAAGGTGGCCTTGTCGGATTGTGCGACGATGCGGTCGTCGAGATTGAACACCATGCCCTTGTGATCGATCAGCAGGACACTGGAAATGAGCCCGCCGCGCGTCACCAGCGTGCCGCTGATCGGCGTACCATCCGGCACCGATGTCCGGTCGAGAACAAGCTGCGGCTTGTCGGCCGTGGTCTGCCCGAGAAAGCGCAGAAAGTTGGTGACTTCGCATTGGCTCGGCTCGATGAGGCGGACGCTGATGTCCGGCTCGACATGGAATTTTGCCTGGAAATCGCCGAGCATCTGCTCGAACGGCTGGACCGCGGTGCCAAACCCCTCGATCGCGGCGGCCTTGTCGGTCGACGACGTCATGGTCGCATAGAAACAGTCGCCGCCGCCAAAGTCTCGAACCCAGGAGACACGTTGCGCGCTATCGTCGACGACCGGGGGGATCGCCGGTTTGGGTACGTTCAACGCGACGACTGGTAGGTCCGGCTGTTTGGCCGGAGGTGGCGAGGCGTTTTGGCCCTCGGCGTTCGCGGTATCCGCCTGGCTCTCACTGGGCGCCGGCACGGTCGCCTTGGGCGCTGCCGGCTGGCTGATCTGCGGCTCGGGCTTTGCGGTCTCCACAACCTTTGGCAGGACCGGCGGCGGCGTTGCGACCTTCTCAGCTGGCGCGGCTGGAAAGGCCGGTGGGGCTAGAGCTGCTTCAGGCGCCGGAGCCGACGTTTGATTGTTGCTGGCCATCGTATCCGGCTGGGGTACCGGCGATGTCTTTGCGGACGGCTGCTGGGTATCCGCTATGGGCGGCTTCGGGGGTTCTTCAGTTTGTGCGGAGGCAGCGGGCTTCGCCGGCTCCGGCGCTTGCACTGGCTTGGCATCTGCCTGGCCTCCAGCCGGCGGCGCGCTCGCCTCTGTTTGTGGTTGCACTTCCATTGCCGGCGGCTTCGCGGGTTCCTCGGCCTGCGCGGGGACTTCGGCGGGCTTGGTCGGCTGCGGCTTTTGAGCCGCCGCGGCATCTGGCTGTTTTTCAGCCGGCGGGACGCTGGCCTCCGGCTGCGCGGGTGGAACCAGCTTTGCCGGCTCGGGGGAGCTCGCGACCTTGTCCGTCTGGGTCGGCTTTGACGCTTCAGCTACCGGCTTCGATGGTTTAGTCGCCGAAAGCGATGCCTTGCCGGGAGGCGGCGTCGCAGGCGTCATGAAGCCGCTCAGATACAGGCCCGCACCTGAGGCGACTGCCAGCGCCGCCAGTGCAGCGATCGCGATGGTTCGGGTCTTCGTGGATTTTCCGGGGACATTGCTCGCGCCCGTGCGCGGCGGGCTGGGGACGGCCTGAGGCAACGGTTTGGACAAATGCGCTGGCCGGACATGCGGAACGAAGCCCTGCTCGCCCGGGCCCGTTGCCGCCGGCGCGTTGTGCCCCGCGACATTGGATGGCTGGGGCTTGGGATCAGGAGCAAGGGTTTGCTCGGCTGGTGGCAAAGCCGGCCGGTCGCGGGGTGTCCTGGATGGGGGCGGTGTTGTCGCTTCGTCTTCGCCGCGCGTCATCCTGGCGATGTCAGCCATGCTGACCGGCCGGTCTTGCGGATCTGGCTGCAGCATGGCTTCGACAATGCCGCGAAAATCGTCGTCGATGTCTGAGAGATCAGGAACGGTTCGACGCTTTTCGATGATCTCGTACTGTGATCCGCTCATGTCGATCGGCTTGCCGCGCAGGGCGGCAGCCAGCACCAGCCCAAGGCTGTAGATGTCGGACTGCTCGCTGACGTCGCCGCTGTACAGCCCGAGCTGTTCGGGTGAAACATAGTTGTATTTTCCCGCGAACTTTCCGCCGATCAGCGTCTCCCCGCCCACGGTCGCCGATCGCGCAATGCCAAAATCGATGATCTTTGCGCGGTCGACCCGGCCCCCTGGCAGGATGATGTTATCGGGCGACAGGTCGCGATGGATTGCTCCGGCCTGATGCACGGCGGCCAGGCCGGATGCGAGGCGATGGCAAAGCTTGCGCACCTCTTCCGTCGGCATCGGCCCACGCCGCATGATGTCGAACAGCGACTCGCCGTCGACGAATTCCATGGCGAGGTAGGGACGGCCGATCCCGGGATCGATGGTGAAGACGTGGTATCGCACGACCGCGTCATGCGACAGGTGATTGAGGATCGAGGCCTCCTTGCGGAACAAGGACAGGATCGTCTGGTCACGGGCAAACTCGGGCAGCACGATCTTGATCGCGACGTGGTCGCCGGTCTGGATGTTGTGGCCGCGATAGACCTCGCCCATGCCGCCAAATGCGATCCGCTCGTCAAGTTCGTAGATGCCGCTGAGCTGCGTGCCGACCGCGGTGTTGGCCACCTGCGGCGATATTCGCGTCTTGTCGTCGGCGCTCATCGGCCTCTGCCCTCCGCTCTGGACAGATCAGGGTGGAGCGATTGTCCATTGCGCCCGGTTCCGATCTTCACCAGTACAATGGTGACATTGTCCGTTCCGCCCCGCGTCAGCACCGTTTGCAAAAGATTTTCGCAGGCCGCCTGAGGCGTTGCCGACACCACCGCGGCCTCGATCTCCGCATCAGTGACATGTGCCGTCAGCCCATCCGTGGCGAGCACGAAAATGTCCCCCGGCATCAGTTCGCCCTGCTGGAAGTCGATGACGAAGTCATCGCTGACGCCGACCGCATGCGTGATGACATTGCGGCGTGGCCAGGTGAGCGCCTCGGCCGCGCTGATCATGCCTCGATCCAGCAGCTCCTGCACTTCGGTGTGGTCCTTCGAAATCTGCGAGATCGCGGCGTTGCGGATCAGATAGACTCGGCTGTCGCCCGCCCACAGGCAGGCAAACCGTCCGTCCATCGCCAACAGGGCCGCGATCGTGGAGCCGATCGTGATGCCGCGCGATTCCGATATGCTGCGGATTTCGGCATTGGCCCGGCTCAGCCTGTCCTCGAAACGCGCCCGCAGGTCCGGAGCTGAGCTTGCGATGCCGATCGTGGCCAGGTGGTCGACAATGCTGGCCGAGGCGACCTCTCCGGCCTCATGCCCGCCCATTCCGTCTGCCACCACCCAAAGGCCGGTTCGCGGCTCAAGCAGGTAGTTGTCCTCATTGTGTTCGCGGACACAGCCCTTGTGGCTCACGCCGAAACTGTCAAAGGGAAGGGCGACATCGCTCACCTTGCCACCAAACGCGTCTCACGCGTCCTCTGCGGCGCACTCCCGGGCGCCCGCTCACACCAGTCTGCCACAGGCTCGGCCATTAAAGTATCGAAATTAAGGTCCGGGCGCCTGAGGCTCCCGAAGGGAGTCACCGCATTGAAAAGTTCGAAGCCCATCTCAAAACGCCTTCGGACAGCTGAATCCGGAAAGTGCCGGAAGCAGGAACGGGTTGGGGCCGGAGCCGGTCTGGATCGTATAGCTGACGTCGCGCCCGCCGATCACGAAGCGCGCTTGGACATTGTTGTCGGTGCCGGTGATGGTCGCCTTGTCCATTAGCCGCTTCAGCGCCCACGGCCCTTCGAACTTGATGGTGGATTCGCGGCCTGGCATGTCCGGCGTCAGGCTGAGACTGGCGGATCCACTGGCCGCTCCGCTCGGCCAGGTCACGATGCTCGGCGCGCTGCCCGCCTGGTTGCTCTGCACGGCCTGGCCGTCGACATCGAGCACCGCCGCATCGGCATCGCCATGCAGTGAGAACGGCGTGAAGGTGATGCTGGCCGAGGGCATCGAACCGCCTTGGGGAAAGAACGCGCTGCGGATTTCGGCCGCCTGCTGGAAGCTTTTCAGCGTCGATTTCGACAGGTCGCGGCCGAAGCGCGCATCCTGTTTCCAGCTCCAGTCCTGACCACTCATGTCGATCAGCGATGCTAGGTTTTGCGCGAAGAATCGGTCCAGCAGCCCGCCCGGTGCGAACAGTTTCGCGAAATCCGCCATCGCCACATCCTCGGTGCCATTGCCGGCGAAAGGATAACGACCGTTGACCGCCGCCTCGCAAGGCGCCGTGACCGCCTGGTCGAGCAGCTGGTTCAAATTCGTCACCGAAGTCTCGGCGACGTTGCCTTCGAATTCGTCCGCCATCGCATTGACCATTCTGGCGAGTGGCTTGGGCAGGCGCGAGGAATTGGCACGAAGGGTGGCGATCTGCAGCTGCAGATTGGCGTTGACGCGTTCCGTCTGCGACGGCACGTCGGTCGCCAGTTGAAGGCTCTTGTAGATGTCGCGGAAATTCTGGATCAAGGCATCGATCGGGCGGCGCCCGGCAGGACCGCTCACCAAGGTCTGGAACGACCTGTATTGCGCTTCGATGTTGCCCCCGGGGCTCTGGTTTTGCGCCGCCGCGGATCCCGTGCCGGCATGGCTTTGCGATTTTCCGGTAGCTATTTGTATGCCGATCCGAGCCAGCCCCCCGGCCATCTTGGTGGCGTCTTGCGACTGGCCTTGAACCGTGTCGGCTTCAACCCCGGTGGCTGGCTCCTTGCCAGAAGCAGCGCCCCGCGTAAGGGCAGTTTCGGCGGCGATCGCCGTAAACAGCTGTTCGATCGGCGAGGTTGGCGATGCGACGGCGGAAAGCGCGATATAGTGCGGCTTGTCCTTCAGCATCGCTTTGAATTTCAACCCATCAAGAACGCTGTTCCACGCGGTTGCGAACTCCTTGCCATAGCGATCGAGGAGCTCGGGGCCGAGCTTCAGCAACTCCTGATCGATGCCACCCTGTTCGCCGCCGCCGCCAAGCACCCACTGGTCGTCGACGAGCATCTGCGCAATGCGCGAGAGCTGTCCGAGATAGAAACGGTTGAAGCCGGCATAGGTATAGAGGCCGGGAACACGAAGGCCCGACAGGTCGCCGCCATCGACACGCTCGAATACCAGCGGCGTTTCCGGTCCGCCCTTCACGGAAACGGAGAAATCGTCAAGCGCTGCCGAATATACCGCCGACTTGATCAAGGCGGAGGCGCGGTCGGCAAGGCTCATGCGCCCGAGCGCGCGCTGGGCCGCCTCGACGAGCGGCTGGTTCAGTTCGAAAACCGGATCATAGGCGTCGTCCAGGGCAAGCATGGCGCGCAGGTGCTTTTCGAGTTGCTCGCGTCCCTCGCGGTTGTTTTCGCCTGGATAGCGGTTTTGTTCCCAATCCTGCTTCATCCAGGAAACGATCAACGCGTCGTCGACCTTCGGCGCCTTGCCGCCAAGCATCAGATAGATTTTCAACGGCTCGTAGAGCGCGGCGGGATCAGCCATCTGGGTCTGGATCGTCCGCTCGGCCTGGATCAGCAGGCGCGATCGGAACATGCGCTCCAGCGCTTGCCGGTAGGCCGTCCTCGAGGCCGAACGCAGTCTCTCCCGCTGGCTGAGGCCAAACGTCTCCTCGATCGGTGTCGGCGCGGCCCCGGTTTCGAACCCGGCCGGCAGATCACGCAGCTGGTCGAGCGGACCGATGACGTTTTCGAGGTCGACATCGGTAACCTTGGTGCTTTTGAGCAGCGCATCCGCCGTCGTGCGATACTGGCCCATGGCTTGCGTGGTGGAGGCGATCAGGGATCGGTTGGCAGTGAAGCTCAGGGCCAGGGTGCCGAGGGCCGCCGCGGCGATCAACGTGATGGCGCTAAGCCCGGCAAATCTGGCGATCGCTGCCCGCCTTGCCGCCGATTTGTCGTACGAGACCCATCCGGATTCAGCGAAAATGACGCTTGTCAGCAGATCATGCAAAAAGAAGCTTTTGCCGGTTCCCGACAGATGGGAGCAGGAATTGCTGCCGAAGCTGCGGCCGATCGCGCCCAACACCTGATCGATGGGCGTTCCCTCTTGTGTGCCTGACGAGAAATAGAGCCCCCGCAGGCTGGCATTCACCTGGCTGCGGCCCGGATCGAACAGGCCGGCGATAAAACTCGCAATTCGGCCCTTCATCGCGCCAAACTGCGCCGGGAAGCCAAAGACGGATATGCGCGCGACCGGGTCAGCCTCTTCCTGAAGTCGATCAGGCATCTCCTCGACCAGACGTCTTGCCAGTGCATCGAATTCGGCCGGCGCCTCGGCGGCCATGTTCTTCGTGCGATCGTTGGTCTGGAATGTCGCGCCCCAGACCTTGCGCCGGCGCGTCTCGTCGAAATCGCCGAAATAGTCCATGAAGCCGACAACAAGATCGGCCTTGGTGAACAGCAAATACACCGGAAACTGGATTTTCAGCGTCTCGTGGATTTCCCGCAGACGACTGCGTATCTCGACGACATGAGCGTCAAGCTGCTGATCGTCGAGGCCGATGAGATCGGCAAGGCTGATCGTCAGGATGACGCCGTTTATCGGTTGCCGTGTGCGGTATTTCTTGAGCAGCGACAGGAAGGCGAGCCAGCTCTTGCTGTCGCTTTGGGCGTTGGAATCCTGCGTCGTGTAGCGTCCGGCGGTGTCGATCAGCACGGCCTGGTCGGTGAACCACCAGTCGCAGGCGCGTGTTCCGCCAACACCGGCGACCGGCTGGGCATCACCCGAAACGGCCAGTGGGAAATTCAGGCCGGAATTGACCAGTGCCGTTGTCTTGCCTGCGCCGGGCGGCCCGATGATGATGTACCAGGGGACCTCATAGAGGAAATTGCGCTTGCCGCTCGATCGTTTAAGCGCGGCGATCGCCTCGTTCATGCGCGCCTCGAGCACCTGCGAGTCGGCATCCCTGTCGTCGTTGCGGGCAGCGGCCGTCTCCAGCGCCTTTTGCGCCTTGCGCATTCGCCAGAAACGCAATCCGTAGAAGAGCGCTACGGCCGCCACGATCACGCCAATGATTGCCGCACGAAGCCAGACAGGCCCGAGAGGACGGCGATCGGCAAAGCGGATCAATGGTCCGGCAAACCACACTGCCGCCAAAAAACCGGCCAGCGCGATCATGCTGAAGATCCGCAGCAGCCAACGCGTCATCGGCGCTTCCAACCGGCCGTGCTCACAATGTTTCCTCCTTGGCGATCATCACATCGACCCGGCGGTTCGTGGCGCGGCCTTCCGGTGTTGCATTGTCGGCGATCGGCTCGTCCTCGCCCTTGCCGTCGACGGTCAGTCGCGAGGGATCGCTGAACTTCGGCGCCATCATCGTTTCAACGGCCTTCGCCCTGGCCACGGACAGGTCAAAGTTGGACTTGAACGGGCCCGATTTTCGCGGCTTCACATTGTCCGTATGTCCAACGATCCTGATTGGCCCTTGCTCGGGTTCCAGGGCGGCTGCGATATCAGCGGCTATGGGCTGGAACTCCGGTTTCGCATCGGCTCGGCCGGACTGGAACAGTAGGAGATTGTTGATTTCAACGACGATGAAGTTGCCCTTCGTGCCGACGGTCAGCCCGCCGGCTTCGATGTCCATGGCCAGTGCCGAGCGGATGCGGTCGATCTGCGTGGTTGTGGCGGCGGGAGGGGTGATTTTTACCGTTTCCGCCAACGGCGCCACGCTGGCGCGCTCGATGGCGATCGGTGTCGATGGGTTGAGGGCCAGCAACTCGCCAGCGGTGGCATCGCCTTCATTGGTGATGAAGACCCGTAACGTGAAGAACGCCGCCGTCAGCAGTGCCGACGCCGCTGCCGCGATGGCCCAGAGCGGCAGGCGTGTCGAAAACTGGGTCACCGTCGCCGCCAAGCCCTGCCAGCGGGGCGAAATGTCCTCGTCGGCGCGAGGCTTGAAATAGCGAAGCGTTTCGTAGACGTCGCGCCGGACGCGTTCGAGATTGGTGTCGTCGCGTGTCAGGCCGCGATACTGGCCCTCGAACCCCAGCGACAGGCAGACATGCATCATTTCGAGCAGATCATAATGCGCCTCAGGGCTGGCCAGGATCTTGTTCAGCGCTTCGAAAAAGCCCGTGCCGGTGGGCTCGACGTGGAAGAACTGCGACAGCATGCTGTGCTGCGCCCAGGCGTCCTTGCGTGGCCAGGGCAGGTTGTCGATGAGATCGTCGGCTGTTTCGCACAGGACAAATTTCGCAATCCGCGCATCCTCTTCGGCAACGCGTGCTTTCTCCAATGCCCTGTCGAATCTATCGATCGCTTCGGTGATATGTTCGGCCAACGGTTCCGCTTGTCTCTCGACGGGGATAAGCCTGAGTTGGCCGAACAGCATCAGCAACGGTGCGGCCGCGGCAAGGATCGGGTTTGCCGCAAAATATCGGACACTGTCGGTGACGTTGAGCAGGGTCTCCTGCCGCAGAGCCGACGTCGGCGCCGCTGCGGAAGCACCGCTTCCTGCCGCCACCGACGGAGTTCCCTGATAAATCACGGTCCCGGACGCCCAGCCCGGCGGGGTATGCCGGCCGACGCCGGGATCGAACACAGTCGATTCCTTGATCTGCGATGGTTGTCCGTTATCCCCGGTTGGCTCCGGAGGGACCGGCGCTGGCTTTCGCTCACGCCGTGGCGTGGCGCGAATGACGGTCTTGCCCGCCGGGCCGAAAGGATCGTCCTTCGAGCTCATCGCCGATCGTCCGTCCGCGCGCGGCGCCCGCATTCTTGCCGGACAGGCGCAAAGCCGTTCGCGGTCAGGTAAAGCAAACGCGAGCCTTGCGGGGCAGGGCAGTGCCCGCAGGAAGGTCGGCTACATCGTGCTATCTCGCCGTAAGATGACATTGTCGCAGACCCCCAGGTCGATCAGCCTTACCCGCTTAGCGAATTGTCGTATGCGATCGTAATCTCAGAAACTCTCGATTGGAACCGGATGCTGCGCACCGAAGAGGTTGTCTTCGTCGGCGGCAGCGCCACGGCTCCCGAAGCGCCTATATCTGCTTGTCGGCCTTGGCATAGGCTTCGCTGAAATAGGCCAGGAATATGTCCAACATGCCGTTCTCGTGTGCTTCCTCCATGGTTCGCCAGGTCGCGACAAAAGCGTCCCAGGCCTGGCTCTTTTTCGACGAGAACGACGCCGGCGGAAGCTTTCTTCCGATCGCTTCCGGAGACAGGTCGTCAAGCAGCCGCGACAGCGCGGCCTGCATGGCGGCATAGGTGGCGAATTCGTGCGTCTTGAGATCGCGGAACGCATCCTCGATGCTACGCCTGGCATCGAGATAGCCGGCTCGGCGCCGTGCGAACATGATTTCGAGGATGTCGTCGGTTCCCGGAACGAACTTCAGCGGATTGTTGTCGGCGGCACTGATCATCGTTCGCTGTGTGCTCTTGGCCAGCATCTTCGCCGCCGCGCGTGCCTTCAGCAGCAAGGTCAGTTCCTCGACCACCATTCGCAGCACCGCACCGATTTCGGTGGCAACTTCATGCGGGTCGCGCGATTGCAGCAATTCCGGCGAAATGCCGGCTCCGATCGCGATTTCCCTCAGCACTTCATCCCTGGTCGAAGGTAGGGGCGGTTGCGACGGGAACGTCGACGCCGCAACGCGCTGCCCGGACCGTTGCTCCGCGGGATCGAAAAACGGCCCATCTCCGAATTCCAGCGAGCGGCCTGCCGCGACCGGCATTTCGCGCTGCGTCGAACCGTGGCTGGGGTGACCGGTCGCAGCGCGCTCCTCATCGATAGACACGAAGACGACATAGCGGCCGATGAGCATCCGGTCGCCGTTGGCCAGCCGATGCGGGCCGGTCATGCGCTGGTTCGATCCGTTGATGTAGGTTCCGTTGCGCGAGACATCGTGCAGCCAGAACGCACCTGCCTCGTAGCGGACCTCGCAATGCCGGCTCGAGATGAACTTGTCAGGGTCCGACAAGGTCCAGTCGCAAGCATCGCGTCCGATCTCGAAGCTGCGATCCCGCGCCGCGTAGCCGGTCGAGACGCCCTGAGGCAAGGCGTCGACATTGTTGATTTGCAGACTGATGTACATCCAGGATCGCCGCCGAACACTGACCGATATTCCACATTCTAGCAGTTTGCACATACAACAGGACAGCAGCGTTTCGAGGCGATGTACCAACAGGGTAAGGTTTTCCGCCATGCGTCTCTTTGGTCGGCGAGACAACATGTGGTAGGCTCAACATGGCCTGGTGCGGCGGGTCGAAAAAGTTCCTGGGGCGGGAGCTTCAAATCCACCGCGCCGGCGGCCGCGTCCAGGAGGGGCACGACCCATGCCGAACGAACGTGCCACGGTTGTGCAGACACCGGTCGGCGCCGAGCTGACCTTCACGCATCTTGTCGGGCGCGACGAGATCAGCCGCTGCTTTGCCTATACGGTCGGGTTCGTCGGGCCCAGTTCCGAGATCGATCCGTTGAAGATGCTGGGTGGCATGGTTTCGGTCGAAGGCGAATCCGATCCGAAACGGTGGTTCAGCGGCTTGGTGTCCGAATTTCGCCTGACCCGCATCGAGGACCGGCTGGCCTACTACGAAGCGGTCGTCAGGCCGTGGCTCTGGTTCCTCGGCAATTCGACCGATTGCCGGATCTTTCAAAACATGACCGCCGTCGAGATCGTCGAAAAGATCTTCTCGAAATACGGTACGGCGCAATTCGAAAAGCGGCTGCAAGGGTCGTACCCCTCGCGCGAATATTGCGTGCAGTACGACGAGAGCGATCTGGATTTCGTGCAGCGCCTGCTCGAGCACGAAGGCATCTTCTATTTCTTCGAACATGACCAGGGCAAGCACACGCTCGTGCTGTGCGACGCGATGAGCAAGCTTAAGCCGGCGCCGGGCTACGAGAAGATACCCTATAATTTCGAGGGACAGGGCTCGCGGCGCGACGTCGAATACATCACCGAATGGATTCCGGGCAGTTCGGTGCGGCCGGGGGCCTATGCCCATACCGACTATGATTTCCAGAAACCTGGCGCCGATCTGATGGCGAAGTCGGCCCAACCGTTCAGCCACAAGGAAGCCTCCGGCGAGAATTATCGCCAGCCTGGGGCGCATCTTGACGTTGGGCGCGGCGACACCCTGGCCGGTGTCCGGCGCGAGGAACTCCAGGCCGTTCACCAGCGCATCACGGCGGTCGGCACTGTGCGCGGCCTCCATTCCGGCTGTACCTTCAAGCTGGAAAGCTTTCCGCGCGATGACCAGAACCAGGAGTATCTGGTGGTCAGCGCCGAATACAGGTTGTTCGATCCGGGCTACAGGACCCAGAACGAGGCCCACAGCGAGAATTTCAAGGTCGTTCTGGGTGTCGCACCGACTGCCTTGCCCTATCGTCCGCCGCGGATCACGACGCGGCCGATCATGCGCGGGCCGCAGACGGCAACGGTGGTCGGCCCTTCCGGCGAGGAGATATTCACCGACAAATATGCCCGGGTGAAGGTGCAGTTCCACTGGGACCGCCTGGGCAAGAAGAACGAAGACAGTTCCTGCTTCGTCCGTGTTTCGCAGACCTGGGCCGGCAGCGGGTGGGGCTTCATCCAGATACCGCGCATTGGCCAGGAGGTGATCGTCGACTTCCTCGAAGGCGATCCCGACCTGCCGATCATCACCGGCAGGGTCTACAATGCCTCGCAGATGCCGCCCTACGGCCTGCCCGGCAACGCAACGCAATCGGGCTGGAAATCCAACTCTTCCAAAGGCGGCGGTGGTTACAACGAGCTGATGTTCGAGGACAAGGCCGGCTCCGAACTGGTCAATTTGCAGGCACAGAAGGACCACAACCTTCTGATCAAGCATGACCGCACCAAGCTGGTGCAGCACGATCAGTCGGACCGCATCGACCACGACGCCAAGCATTCCGTCGGCCACAACCTCGACGAGGACGTCGGCAACAACAAGACGGTCAAGGTCGGCGTCGATCAGACCACCAATATCGGCAACAACGACACCGAGACGGTGGGCGTCAATCGCTCGTTGACGGTGGGATCGAACGAGACGATCAATATCGGATCGAACTCGACGGAGACGGTCGGATCCAATCACACGCAGACCGTCGGGTTGATCCAGACGATCACCGTGGGTGCGGCGCGGGTGGATTCAGTGGGCGCGGCTGAAACCCGAAGCGTTGGCGCCGTCCAGACGAATGAGATCGGCGCATCACGCTCGATGACGGTGGGGGCCGGACAGACTCACACGATCGGAGCGGCAGACAGCTGGACAATCGCCGCCGCGCAAAGCGTGAAAGTCGGGGCGGACCAGAGTTTCGCCATTGGCGGCGCGCAGTCGTCGCAGATTGGCAAGGCCAGGTCGGCAAAGATCGGCGCTGACGACGCAACCGATGTCGGAGGCGCGCACGCGCTCAAGGTCGGCAAGGGCAGCGGCATTCAAATCGCGGACGACAGCTCGATCAAGGTCGGCAAGAACCTGGTGATCGAGGCGGGCGACTCGATCACGCTCAAGTGCGGCTCGGCGTCGATCCTCATGAAAAAGGACGGGACCATTGTCGCCGACGGCAAGAACATAACGCTCAAGGGCAGCGGCAAGATCACCGTCAAGGCCGATGGCGATGTGATCGTCAAGGGAAGCACCATCAACAACAATTGAGGGCGTCATCATGGAAGTGCTGGATCGTATCGATGGCGTCGTGATCGGCCTGTTGATCGGCTTCGAAGGCGGGGCGCCGCTTGTTGTCTTTGTGGGCAATCCGCGCGAGACGGCGATCGCAGCCCGTAGCCTGGCCGAACTGGACGTTTCGGCGATCGGTTCCGAACTGGCCCTTCTGTTCGAGGATGGCGATCCGGCGCGACCGCTGGTCGTGGGACGCATCGTCGATCCAGCGCACAAGAGCACGGGACTGCAAGTCGCTCGCGAAGGCGACCGTGTCGTCATTACCGGGAAGGAGCGCATAGAGCTGCGCTGCGGGCAGGCTTCGATCATCCTGGAGAAGAATGGCCGCGTGACCATCCGCGGCACCCAGTTGACGAGCCAGGCCAGCGGCACCAATCGCATTCGCGGCGGGGCCGTGCATCTCAACTGAGGCGCTGCCGATGCATAGCGTCGCGACCATCGCTGCCATCGTGGATCAGCATGCCGAAGATGCCGCTTTCCTCTGGCTTCGCCGCTGCAGGGAGATTGACGGTCCTATCCTCGACGACACCGATATCGGCCGCATGGATCAGCGTCTCGACGCGAACATCGAAGGGCTCATGGCTGCCGGCAAGGCCGGCTGGGAAGCTGCTCAGGCCAGGTTCACGGACTATGCCGAGCCGGGTGAGGTTTTCGTGCTTGGCACGCTGGCATTGCGCTGGGGAGACGCCGACCTGGTAGCAGTCGCGATCGACGCTGCGGCGGGCCTCGGCGAGGTCGGCCTGTCAAGCCTTTCCGCCGCGATCGCGCGTACGCCGCGTGAAAACCTGCGGCCGTTGATAGCGAAGTGGCTGGATACGCGCGATGCGCTGCGGCGCTGCCTTGGGCTCTCGGCGCTCTGGCACCATCGCGTCGATCCGGGGCCGCGTCTTCATGATCTGGCGAACCATACCGATGCAAGGGTGCGCAGCCGCGCCGTCAGGCTCGCCGGCGCGCTCAAGCGACGTGACCTTCTGCCCGCTGCCATGGCCGGCCTTGACGGCGAGACACCCAAGGAGCGTTTGAACGCGGCGCTTACAACTTGTCTGCTTGGCGAGACGCGATCCGCGCACCATGTGGTTGACAAGATCGTACTGACGCAACCAGGACTTGCCGAGGCAGCGACCGAGATACGCTTGCTGACCTCCGCGACGGAGCCCGGCAAGGGCTGGCTGCAGAAGCATCTGGAACAGCCCGCGCTTCGCGGCGTCGCTATAGCCTCGGTCGGCCTGTTCGGCGACCGTGCGGTGATGCCCTGGCTGATTGAGAAAATGCGTGAACCGGAGTTTGCCGGTGCTGCCGGTGCTGCCCTGCGCGACCTTTTCGAGGTCGATTTCGGCGACACCGATCTTTTTGTCGTCGACCCGGCTGTCATCGGCAAGGACTTCGCGCATCTGGACGACAGTTCGCTGCCGGTGGCGGACCGAGTCGAGGCATGGTGGAACGAGGGGCGGGGCGGACGCGATCACCGGCCTTTCAGATCGATGCGCCGATTGCGGCTCGACGCATTGCGCACCGCACTGGCGACTGCCGAGGCGCCACTCGCCGACTGGCGTATCACGCGCCGCTTCCCGGCTTGGATGTGAATTTCAAAGCCGGGTCATAAGGGCCATCACCGCCGCGGCGCGCAGGCCGTTCTCAGAGGCGAGTTCACATACGGCGGTTGGTCCGGGTGCATAGTCTTTGAGCAAGCTGTCGGCCGCCAGCATCAGCGCCAGTGCGCCAGCGGCTGATCCTATGTCGCCGATCGTCATGGCAGGATAGGCAGTAGGAAGGATCTCCCGGCGCGTGCGGTAGAAACGCGGCCGTGCGATCAACTGCTCCCAGCCACCATAGCGCTCGCCGTTACCGTTGCTGATGACGAAGTCGATATCGGGTTCGGACGGCCCCGATCCGCTCACCGCATCGCGCAGGGCGCCGAGCAAGGCGCGACCTTGGCTGTAACGTTCAGAGAGAACGCTGTCTTGCTCTTGGGCCAACCCCACGCCATGGATTGCCGCATGGACGCGTGCCTTCCCTTCCGGCTTGGGGGTCAGCCGGACAAAGGCTGCCGCCTCGCCCGGAACCAGGCCTTGCGCGTTGTCTGCTCCCTTGAGGCGCCCCGCCCGCCCCAGCCGAGCGAAATCCGTGTCATTGACCAGACTGTCGACCCCACCGAGCAGAACCTGCCCGACACCTTGCTGCTCCATCATTTCCAAGGCGCGTTCCAGTAGGCCGATGCTTGCTGCCGCGCCGCCATCGATCGCGCGTGACGCAACATGGAATTTCTGCCCGGTCGCCGACATCACCGCCGTCAGGAAATCTGGCGGCGCGATGTCTCCATAGGCCGGATGATTGCGAAAGCTTTCAGGCGGGGCAAGCAGAATTGCGGTTGTGTCGGATGGGCACGTTCCGCTACGCAGCGCCTCGCCAATAGCACGCGCGGCCATATTGACCAGCCATTGGCCATCGGTGCGCCGCAGTCGCGAGTGAGCCCGGATTCGTGCAACGATCTGTGTTGCGCCCAGCGGTTCGTTCAGGATCATTTCCTCGAAGGCGGAGAGACCGGCCCTGATGGCCGCGACCGTTTGTGGCGCGTTAAGCCCGGCGGGCGTCACCGCTCCTGACCCAGCTATATAGAGCGGCCGCTTCAAGGGAGCCACACGGCGCGGGCGTGCAACGTGCCATCGCCGCCCAGCGGAGAATAATATTGCTTACCCTTTCGTCTGGCCAGCAGAAGTGCTGGCGTGACATGGCCGAATATTATTTCACGCAACGCCGGGGCATTCCGGCGCGTCACCAAAGATAGCCGTGCTTTCAGCGTCAGTCGCCAAAGATCCGGTTCGATGATCACTGTGTCAGGTATGAAGGCGCGCTCTTCTACCCTGTCGTCATAGATCAACCTTACGGGCGCGGTTATCCGTGGCAAGCGGAAACTCCATCGTGCCGTTGGCGTGAGGCCGACCAACGACACCTCTTCACCGCCGGCAAGCCGTGGTAGCTGCTGGTCGGCGGGCGTGCAAAGGTGATGTCGCGGATCGAAATCACTTGGTGGCAAAGGCCATTGCGTTTCGATCCATGCCTGGTCATAGGTGCCTGCATAGGCGATCCTTGGCTGCCAGCCACGCCCGATCACTCCAAACCCGGCCGGCTTCGGCCGGTCAGCGGGGCTGAGATACGGTTCGCCCGGATAGGTGATGTTCGGAGCCCGTGTCTTGACTGCGGGATCGGCGGAAACCGCATGATGGAAGCCCACGCCGACAGGATTGCGTTGTTCGACCCTGCCATCTGGGGTGGTGCCACCATAAGCACGCTCGTAGATGATTGGCATGGTCCTGAAAGGATGTGGCTGGCTGTAACTGCCGGAATCGTAGATACGGTCGCCGGCAACGTTCAGCACTTTGCGGACGCTGCCGACAGTCAGGCCAACTTGCATCTCACGCACCGGTTTGCCGTTTGGAGCATAGGCTGTACCGTTGACGATCACTTCCGCGGCTGGCTTGACCGGAGCGATGTCCGCCTCGTATCGATTCGACGAACGGACCGGGTCGCCAAACGGTACGTCGCCGAACGCAATCGGCATTTGTTCGTCCGCTGGGCAAAGCTCCCTATCTTGCTTCGGGGTCTCGAAGCTCGCCGAGAACATTGCCACCAGCACCTCCTGACCCTCGGCATCGGGCTGCACATGGATCGCTCCGGCAAAAGGCGTACGGTTTTCGAGCCAGACGGCGCGCGGCATCGTTCAGCACCAACTGCCTTTCTCGTCGAGACCAAGCGGCCAATAGGGCATGGCGGTTAGCACGAGAATGGCGCGCTTATGCCTGGCCCGGTCCAGTGTTGCCAGCAGGAAGTCCTCGGGAAGCATCGCCGCTTCCGGCGGCAGCTTGGCGGCTTCTTGAACGCAGGCGAGCCAATAGGTGCGCACGACCGACACGACGGTCTCGTGCGCTGCGGGACCGGCCGGCCAGCCGGCATAAGCCTTGCGCGCCGCATCCCGCAGGCTCTCGCCGTCCTCCGCGTGATTGTCGACGATTTCGCGCCACCATTCGATGGCCTGCTCAGTCATGCCCGCCAGCTCATCGAGGTAGAGCTGGTGCAATGGAACAAGATCAGGCTGGCAAGCAAGGTGCACCGGCGTGTCGACATAGTCCGGCATCGTGCCGCGTACATCCTTCGGCGCGTGGTGCAACCGCCGCCATCCGCGCTCGACATCGTGCAAGATGAAATCGGTGTCATCCATTTCCGACCTCTCTCTCGACCAGGAGATAGTCCTCCAGCCCGACGGGAATGAACATGAATTGACGGAAATGTGCGTAGAGGTCTGGACGCTCCTCCCGCAGCCGTTCGATCAGGACCTGGTGTGGCTCCGATGCCCGCTCGTCATACTCGTCCTCATCGTCCTCGTCGCCACCGAAATCGTCGTCGTCCGTTCCCCAATCTTCCTCGGAAGGGTCCTGCTCGTCTTCCAGCTCCTCCTCGCGATCCAGGCGCTCAATGAGGATGGCAAGCCTGAGGAAATGCTTCCGGAAAATCTGGACCATCACGGGATGTGACCCTGTCCGGCTCGGCCAGATATCATCGATATTGAAGCCCTTGGCAGTGTATTTCCGGCTTGCTTTCAACCGCTCGAACCACTGCACCACAGCTGGTAGTGCGGCTTCCATATCCGCGACATATTCCTCGAAAATCCGGTCGAAGTCGCCACCTGATGTCATCGCTATATTCCAAGCTTCGTGAGCAGCGCCGTCGTGTCTGCCGTGCTGACGCTGCCGCCTTGGGTGTTTGAGCATGCCGCGCATTGCGGCTGAACGGACTTGTTGTCTTTTTTCCATTTCTCGAAAATTGCCGGGTTGCGGCAGCCGCCCAGTTCCTTCCAAACGACGGACTGCGGAGGCTGATGGTCGGCAACCCAACGTTTGCCACGGTTATAGCGACGGCCGCTGCTCTTGAAGAAACCTGTATTGATCGATTTCTGGCACGACCAACAGGCCGCGCGCCCGCGTACGTGCGCCCGCTGCCGCTTCGTGGTCTTCGTTTCCGGAGGATCTTCCTTGCCCGGCGGGCATCCCTTGCCCGCGTCGGCCAGCATCGTGGCGAATTCCGGCCGCTGCAGGTTCTCGATGACCTTGACATAAGTGCAGATAATGTTGGGCGGCGTCGACATGCAGTTCTGGATGGCAAGGTCGCTGTGGCGCCCCACACCCTTGCCCTCGACCTTCACCGTGAAAGACCAAAGCGTGCACGATGCCTTTCCCTTCGTCTTGTGTGTCACGACGCCTCCGCCCTGCGTCCCGGCCTCGTTGCCTGAACTGGTGGATACCTCGGAAACGTTTTCCAACGCGGTCGGATTGCCGTCGATTTTGACGCTCTTGCTTCCCTTCGTCAGATCGCCAGCCGACATGTTGTTCACATAGGGTACTGGCACCGGCCCGGTTGGCGGTGGCGGCGGAGACAGACAAACGTCAATGGGGGCAGTCCCCGTGCCCCCGCTCCCTTTGTGGAAGAAACCGTTGCCTTCTGCAAAGACCGTGCAGCTCATTGCTCCGACACCTCTGTCACGGCTCTTGCTGCCCGCATCGCCGGCAGGGCGTTCGCGGCAAGATCATGGATGTCGACAAAGCTGAATTCGTAGATTTCCCAGTCGTCACACCAGAAGGCGATCGGCTGCGCCTCACTTTGTGATGCTGGAGGCGCAAGCGTGGCAAGCTTTTCGTTCAATCGCGCCATCGGCCAGGAATCCTCGACAGCGCCCTTGATGAAACCCGCGACCATATCGAACCACCGATCGCCAGGATCGGGCGGCGAGCCCAGCCGCACGATTGCGAAGGGATAGTGCCGGCCGACGCGGTCCTCGCTCATCCGCCAGACGCCGGCGCAGGGCTGCTCGCCAAAAATGCCGGCCTGGACAATGAAACGCCAGGCCCGCGGATCGAGCTCGCCCTCATCGGGCCGCGCGCGCAATTCCATCGACATCCAGCGGTCCCAGCGGTCGATAAACGTCCGCGGCAGATTGGCGGCGACGAAATCCCCCGTCGCCGGTATCTTGCCGAAGAAGCCGGTGCTTATATCTGCGGCGGACATGAGAATTTCTTGAACATCTGGAGGTTGTAGGGGTTTTCGACGCTGGCGGCCTTCAGCTCGAAATCGGCGTACATGCCTTTCGTCCCCAGGCGCAGGCTGTAGACATCGGACAGCGAGGTTCCGGTGAATCGGCCGCTGCGCAGCATCCTCAGCCACGCCCAGCTGCCGGTCTCGTTGAGCATGATTTCAGGTGAGCCATCAATGGGCTGGAAGGCGAGCGAGATGACCCCGGTGCCGTCCTTGCCGGGCCAAGTCATCGGTTGCGGCCGCGTCGCGTTGTTGAAGTAAACGAGCGTCTGGCCATCGAGATTGAGCGTCACACGCGTGACGTTCGGGGACAGGTCCTTCGGTTCGAGCGTGAAGCTCATCACCGGTCCGGTACCACCGGGAAAGAGGTCGTCGCGTATCCGCCTGGCCTGCTCGAACGCTGCCAGCGCCGAAGGGTCGAGGCCAAAGTCGGCACGCCATTTCCACGGCTGGCTAGCAGTGTCTACATAGCTGATCAAATGGTCATTGACGAAACCGTCGATCAGCCCGGCCGGTCCGAACAGGCGGGCGAAGTCGCGGACATTAACGTCCACCGCGCTTTCCGGACTGAATGGATAGCGGTCGTTCAGCGCGGCCTGGCAGAAAGGCAGTATGTCCGCCCGCCAGATGGCGTTGAGCTCCGAAGTGACCGCCTTCTGCGTCAAATTGCTGGTGTCGCCGGCAATTCCGCCGAGCCAGGCGTTGATCGGGTCCGGCAGAATTTGCGCTTGCCTGGCGACCGCACCCGTCAGTTCGGCAAGGCCGCCTTGCTTCTTGATGGCATCCTGGGGATCGGGATTGGCTGTGACAGTCTGCAACACGTTGGACAGCGCCGTCAGAGCCACCACTGCGGCGTCGAGTGCTGGCGGCTGGCCGTCGACCTCGGCAATAGCACCTTTGAGCGGCTTGAAGTGTTCCGCCACCAGGTTGCCTGTAAGATCCACCTCGTCAGCAGAGCCCGCGCGTGGAAGCAGCTTTGCCCCCGTTTTGACGATCTTGCCGAGCTTGCCGAGTTTGCCGAGCAGTTTCGAGCCGCCCTTGGCCGCCGCCTTGTCGTCGGATGGCGCTTCATCGGACCGGGTAAGCTCGGTCTCCCGAACGACCGCCGTGAGCAGGCGTTTCAGTGCTGAATCGGCGCTGGAAAGATCCTTCAGATTCTCGCTGGCGACATTGAGGTCGCTCAACGGCGCTAGCCTCATATCGCGCAGGAAGCTGTCCCACTGCGCGATATAGTCATCGTAATAGAGCTTCAGGATGTCCTCGGACAGTGCCGACACCGACGTTTCGGAGTTCTCGGAGCAGCCCCCGGCGAAGACCACCCGATCCAGCGCCGCTTGTGCTGCCACGTCCTCGATCCGGTCAAGAATGGCGTCGTGGAAGCCGGAATAGGTGAATGCTCCGGAAATGCCGACGCGAAGCGTCTTGTCGGAGCGACGCGCAAAAACCTTGGCGCCGTTGGGACCACCGAAATTCGCCGGGATCCATTCCTTGAGCCCCGCCACCGCCGGATCGGCCAGCAACTGCTTGTAGGCACGCGCCGGCAACGAAATCGTGCACACTGTTTTCAGCGCTTCGGCAACCAGGGCCTGGTCGGGCTCGATATAACTTTCGTCGACCGTCATCCGGCGGATGGCGGCAAGCTGATGCTCTTCGGCGTCGGCGGTTGGAAATGGTGCCGCGGCCGCGAATTCGGGCAGGCTGTTCACCCACCAGTTCTGGGCGTAGTCGGGATCCATCTGCGACAGACCCGTCATCATGCGGTAGGTCTTGAGAGCGCCGAGCATGAAATCCGGATCGCGGATCTGCCGCCACATGGTGGCCTCGAGAAGGGCTACCATGTGCGGCTCAAGCACGTTGCGCAGGGCGTGATCGTAGGTGTCGGTCTGAGCCCGCACCAGTTCCGCCGAGGCCGATGGTCCCAGCAGATCCTGGACTGCGCCCGGCGGTACTGTCCGGGCATTTGCGACCGCGTCCATCGCCTCGAGCGCGTTGTCGATGGCAGGCTGCTGCACCGATCCCGGGTTTGCGGCAGTCGAGGTCAGCGGCGTTTGCAGTGCCTCGAACTGGCTTGCCTGGGCCGAGATCGCGTTGCGGTTGTCGAAATAGGACCAGGTGAACAGCCCGCTGGCCAGCAAGGCCGTCGCAGCACATGCGGCCGCCGCGCCACGCCACATCCAGGCCCGGCGGCGTTGCGCCAGCGGGTCGAATGTACCCAGGCCTGCTTCCCTGAATATGACGTCGGTGAGCAGGTTCTTCAGGAAGAAGCTGCGTTTCTCCACCCTTGGTGTGGCCAGGGCCCGCCGTGCCGGAAGACCGAAGGACGACGAGAGCGCCGCAGTCAGCCGGTCGATGGGTGCCCCTTCCTGGGTCGCCGATGTCAGATATAGGCCGCGCAGCCATGCAGCCTCCTCATACCGGCTTTCGCCGAACATCGCCTCGACCAGGACCTGGATCGGTTCGGACAGGCTTGCGAGTTGGGCGGGAAACCGGAAGATCTCGGCACGGGCCGCGAGTTTTTCCTCATCCTCCAGGCGCGGCACCAGCCGACGCTCGAGTTCCGTGGTCAGCGTCGAAATTTCTCGTTCGATGGTCTTGGCATCCACGCGCGCATCCAACGCGAAGGTCGTTCCCCAGACCTGCTCGCGCGAGGCGGTGGACAACCCGCCAAAGAAGGCCTCGAAACCCTTGATCAGATCGGCCTTGGTCAGCATCAGATAGACCGGAAGGCGGATTTCGAGCCGGTCGTTGAGTTCGGCCAGCCGGCGTCGGATCTTGCGGCCGTGTGCCTTGATGGCTTCGTCGCCCTCCGAAAGTACGTCGATCGAAAGCGCGACGATCACGCCGTTCAGCGCGCGGCGACCGCGATGCCTCTTCAAAAGGTCGAGGAAGCCCAGCCATTCCACTGCGTCCACATCAGGCTGGCTCTCCTGCTGAACATAGCGGCCAGCAGTGTCGATCAGAACCGCGTTCTCGGAAAAGAACCAGTCGCAGTTGCGGGTGCCACCGACCCCTTGCAGGTCGTCCGTGAGGTCGATCGGAAAATTCAGTCCGGACTGCCGCAGAGCCGTGGTCTTGCCGGTGGCTGGCGGCCCGACGATCACATACCATGGCATCTCGCGCAGAAACTTACGTCCGCCCAACTTGCGGCGCTTCAGTTCGGCCATCACCTCGGTGAACTTGGCACCCACGGCAGCGACGTTCTCTTCGCCGGGGCTCAGCGGCTTTTCCACCGCGGGCGCGGCGATCTCGGCGACGAACAGGCGGTTGGCGCGGATCGCCCGGCGCTGGGCGACGATCAGCCAGATCAGCCAGAAGATGACCAGCAGCGCCATGATGACGATGCGCACATTTTCGGAGGCGAATGGTTCATAGGGACCGACCCTGACGATCGGGCCGAACACCCAGATGACCAGAGAAAGCAGCGTGATGCCGATCAGCGTCCACAGCCAGCGCGATGTCAGAACCGCCCAGAGGAAGCGCAGGATCAACATCTCACAGCCTCTTTTCGACAAGCACCTCGACGCGGCGGTTCAAGGCTCGCCCCTGGCGCGTGCTGTCACTGGCAACCGGGTCCGTGGCGGCACGGCCCTCGGAATGGACGCGGTCCCGTGGCACTCCATTCTGGACCAGCATGTCGGCGATCGTCTGGGCTCGAGCCTCCGACAGTCGCTGGTTGGTCGACAGCGGATTGGTCTTCTGTAGAGGAACGCTGTCCGTATGACCGATGACCGTGATGTTCCCGATCAGCTCCAGATTGGCGAGGATCACCTTGGCGATCGAGCCGATCAGGGGCTCGAAGCCTTCGGTCAGTTGTGGCCGCGACGACTGGAACAGTTCGGGGTTGGAGGCCTGGATGATCAGCTTGGCCAGCGAAACGCTCTCGGTGCCGGTGAGGGCGGATTTGAGATCGGCCGGCGCTCCGGCCTGGAATTCCGGCAACAGGGCAAAATCCACTTTCTCCGGCGGCGGGGCGTCGACCTTGGGCGAGGTCCGGGTGATGCTCCCGCGTTCAGGCGGCGGCAATGCGCGCACAAGGGCTGATAGTTCGACCGCCTGGCTGCTCAGTCCCATCGACAGCCCGATATGGATGGCCGTGGCGACGACCGCCGCGCCGAGCGCCATGACCCAGATCGGTACGATGAAGCGTTGCGGCTCGTCGGATGCGATCACGCCCTTCCAGTTTGGCGACAGCGGCGCGCCTTCGGCGTCGGCGTCGCGCAGGAAGCGTGCCGCCGCCGCGCGAACCGCATTGAGCGAGCGGTCGCCTGAGCGGCCGGGCACGCGATATTTGCCGCGGAAGCCGAGCGCCATGCAATTATACTGCAGCTCCAGCAATTCGCGGTCACGGTTGGGATGGCGCTCAAGTTCGTCGAGACGCGTGAAGAACTGCGTGCCGGCATCGACGTCGCCGCGCAGCATCACCACGAGCGGATGCCGCGGCCAGGCGCTGGCCCCGCCCCATGGCGTGTTCAAAGCGAGATCGTCGAGCAACGCCGCCACCACCCAGGCCGCCTGGTCGGCCCGATCGAGCGAGGATACGGTCGCCATTGCCGTGTCGCGTGCCCGAATCAGTTCTTCGAGCAATCGCGTGCGCAACGCCTCCGGGTTCTCCGGCGCCAGTGCGCTTTCAAGCTCGGGCGCGAATTCCAGCAAGGGCGCGAAAGCGTTGACGAGCGCGTTCGGGTGGGTTCGAGACCGCTTGACCGCCGCGCCCGTCAACAGCGGCGCCATCGGCCGCGGCATCGGCGCGCCGGTCAGCCTTATGCGGGTGCGTTCGCGATCCTCCGACAGTCCGAAAGGATCATCGCGGCTCATCATCTCACCTGTTCACCGAATAGCAGTCCACCTGCGGCTCGCTCGGCAACACGCCCGAAACGCCGATCACGAAGCCGGGGGCATCGAGCAGCGACGCCCAGTGCTCGCTTTTCTGGTCCAGCTCGAGGCACAGCCGATCGCCATCGTAAGGGATTTCGCGCGGCTGGGAATGAAGTGGTTTCAGCGGAATGCCGGGCAGACGCGATTTCCACAGGCCCTCGAACTGGTCGGCCGAGCCGACGGTCGCCTGGTTGACGAAAATCTTGCGCAGCGCGTCTTCCGACAGCTCCGAACCAACCCGGATGACGATGCGGCTGGCGACCAGCAGCTTCGGGTTGTCGATGCGGATTTTCCAGACATTGGTCGAATGCCGCATGACCGGCAGCGCCCGCGATTTCGGCTCGATGTATCGCAGGCTGAGGATGAGCGAGCGCAGCGCATCCGCCAGCGCCATGTAGGCTGGGCCTGGGGCCATGTGATCATACGCGGGCAACTCACCCAGGCGCCGCGCGCTCGAGCCATAGGTCGCCATCGAACCGGCTAGCCCGGCAAGTTCCAGGTAGAGCTCGGCCGGATGGAAGACGTCCTGCGCCAGCATGTGGGCTAGCCGCGGCCGTGCGGCATTGGCGAGGTTGAGCATCAGCAGGTCTTCGACGCTGCGCCCCGGTCCGCCCATCACCATCTTGCCATGCGCCTCGGCGATCTGGTCTAGTCCCGTGACGACTTCCTGCAGCAATTGCCGATACCAGGCGACCGCGCCTGTCACCAGTGTCGGCGGCAGGAAGGTCTCGTCCAGCGAGACGCCGCCATCGGCTCGAACCCCCTTGAGGTCGGCGATCGGCAAGGCGGTGTAGCCGCCAACCGATTTGCCGGGTGCCAGCAGCAGCGCCTGCGGCCGGGCGATTTCGATTTCTTCAGGATCCGAACCGCCCTGGACGGCGTCGCGCACCGAAACGATCCGCCCATGGTAGCGCGCTCCCGAGGCGGCGGCGTGTGCGGGATCGAAGCCGACACCGCCGGGCGGCTCGAGCGGCAAGGCGACCAGCACCGATCCGGCGCCTGTATCCGGGGTGACCGGCAACGGTCGCGGTGCGTCCATCATCTCTGGAATGGCGAAGGGTGTCCCATCCGGGAAGATGCCGCGAGCCGACAGGATGGCGATCTGTCCGGCATCGAGCAACGCCTGGTCCAGCGTCAGTTGTTGAAAGCCGAACGTATGCAACTGGCCGGCTTGCAACGCGCCGCGCACCGTCGCCTCGAAAAAGCGATCCTGCTGCTGGAAATGCTGGGTCCGCAGGAAAAGCCCTTCGGACCACAGCACCCTGTTTGTATCGCTCATGCCGCTACTCTCTGCATCGAGCTTCCCCTTGCCCTGGCCGCTAGGCGGAAATACCGCCGCTGCCAAGCGTGACATTGATCGTGAATTTTGATCCCGATGACACCGACTTGGTCGTGCGCCAGTTCCTGCCGGTCGGCTCACGGATCAGCGCAACGAAGCCCAGCGCCGCCGCGTCCGGTTCGACGGTGATGGTCTTGGACGCGGATTTCCCCGGCCCGACGGCGATCTGGTCGGATCCGATGAGATCGCCTGCCAGCGCCGAGCCGGCATCGCCCTGCAGGGCAAAGTAGTCGGCGGAATTGAATTTGCCAGTGCTGCGGAGCCGCATGACGAGAACTGTCACCGGCCGGTCGCCACCGCCTGGTCCTGGGTTCATGCCGGCCCCGCCGGACACGTTGACGGTGATCACCGAAGGTTTCGGCGGACCGCTCTGGCAAGCCGCAAGCAGTCCAGTCGCGCCCATGGTAACAACGAATTGACGTCGATCAATCATGTCTCACTCCTCCTCATATGCATCCCGAAAATCAGCGCCGATTTCGCCAAGGAAGCTTTTCTCGGCGCTCTCGGCGATTTCACGATGGCGTTTTTGGTAAAGCTCCCACAGCTTCGCGCTGCGCCCGCCTGCAAGGAGGTTGCCGAGCGCCGAATTCGACTTCAGCTCCTGCTCGATCGCCGTCGGCTCAAAACGGTCGACCATACGTCGCAAAGCGGCCTGTACGCCGCGCCAGGCGCGCACGTGGTGTTGCGCGAGATCGCGAACCGCGTCGGCGATTGCCGCTTCGCCGGCGAGAAATCCGGGGCTGCGCTCGGCGATAAGCGTGATGATAGCGTCGTCGACCGTCGGCAGGAACTTGAGCGGATTGACTTCGGACGCCCCGACCATGGTCTGGGCGACGCGGGCGTTGCCCTTTTCCTCGGCCCGCTTGCGAAGAAGCTGCATCAGGCCTTCCATCATCAGGCGGTATTCGCGGCCGAACTTCTCCATTTCCGCGACGCTGTCGCGCCCGGGGAAATCGGCTTCCTCGACACCCATGCCGCGCAGGAATGCGGAGCGAAGCGCCATGTCCCCCAGTTGCGCCGCTGCCGGCAGGCGGGCAGGTTTTGCGGCAGCGCCCGTCCGCGCTGCGGCGTCTGCCGCCTGCACAGGCAGATTCGAGCGATTGGCGGATTGCGGTCGTGAGGCGATGCGCTCATGCTGTCCGTTCGAGCCGACGCCGTTTGCCGAACTTGGAGCGGCCGCTGGTCCGAAACCAAAGTCATCATTGAATTCGAACGGCTTTCCGGCGGCGGGTTCAGTTGGGCGGTTAAGAGAGGGCACAGGGTCGATGCTGAACGGATCCGCGAAGCTTGCCGCACTGCCAGTTTCGGGATGAGGATCAACGCCCGTCGAACCAGGCGTCGAAACCGGATCGAGGCTGAACGGGTCATCGAAAGCAGGCGAGCTGCGCTGACTGGAAGCAGCACGCTCGAACGCGCCAGCAACCGGCTGCTCGAACGGGTTGGGCAGATCGGCCGGTCGTGGCCGTCGCGGCTCTTCCTCGACCTTGGCGGAAAAGAAGTCGTCACCGCCAAGGCTTATCGGCCCCCGCGATGCCTGGGGTAGGCGTTCGGGAACCAGCTGGCTGGCTGCTGCCGGTGCCTGGGCGGTTGGCGTCTGCAGTTCGACATGGACGACATAGTCGCCAAGCCTCAACCGCATGCCGCTTTGAAGGCGCGTCGACTGGCCGGCACCGAGCGGGCTGTCGGAGTCGTTTATGTACAGTCCGCTGCTCGACGTGTCGGTGACGAAGTAGCCGTCTCGCCCGCCCGTGATCCTGCAATGGGCGCGGGAAACGAACATGTCAGGATCGTTGATCTGCCAGCCTGCGTCGGCGCTGCGGCCGATCACCAGCTCGCCTTCGTCCAGCCGGGTCTGCCGTACCGCCTGGGTGCGTGGCCCTTGCTCCAGCGTCAGCAGCAGGCTCATGCCGCGACCCCCGCCATTTCCGGCCGCCATCCGACAATTGTCCGCAGCCGCAGATCGTCAGCATCGCCCCTTTCGGCGGGCCGCGCAAGCCAGGCGGTTCGGCCGAGCTGGACCGCGCCGATACGCGGCGGCGGCACGGCTTCGCGCGCCAGCACGATGCGCAGGTCGACGTCGAGCGTCTCCCCGACCATGTCGCGAACGGCCTGCTTGAACAGTTTGAGGCGCGAACCTCCCGGCAGGAACGCCTTGAACTCGTCGAAGCCGAGAGGGCCGACGCGCAGCTCGATCCTGCTTTGGCGGTTGAACACGCGCGGGCCGATCGTCGCTCCCCGGCCTAGCCCCGTATAGGCTTTCGCGAGGCGCGTCTGCAGCCTGGTCGGAATGGTTATCCAGGCGGCGATGAATTCCTTGATTTGAACCGGCACCCTGAAGGCTTCCGCCAGGAACAGAGTCAGCCGTTCCGGACCATCGATCTGACTGGCGAGCGAAGCGGCTTGCCGAAGCTTGACAGTGTCGAGATCAGGATTCTGGGTTCCGGGAAGCCCGATACCCGCCATCGCTTCAAGCATGGCGCGAACGCGACCGCCGACCGCGCGCTCGACCTGGACCGCCGGATGCGCATCCGCCCAGGCGCGGTAGTAGAGAGCGATCATGCGGTGCTGAAGGATGTTGACGAAGTCCACGAAGGTGGTGTCGCTGGTCTGCTGTGAATCGGCGCCGGCGAACCAGCGCTGCGACAGGCGGTCGAGCACCCAGCGCGTCAGATGCAGCGGCATTGGCCCCTCGGGTCCCAACAGACCGAGATTTGCAACCGTGACCCGGGCCGGTGCCTTGTCGCTGGCCTCGCGAAATTGCACCAGGTCCCGCGCGGAAAAGGCCAGCCGCACATGCTGGCCGAGCCTTGCCGGCTCGCGGTCGGGGCGTCCGGAATGGCCGAACAGGCGGCTCCGCTGTTCGAGACGGCGCAGCAGTTCAAAAAAGTCGAATCCTTCAGACAGACCTTCGGCCCGGTCCGGGCCAGCCTTGTCCAGATCAGGCGTCTTGTCTAGATCAGGTAGCGATTGCCGGGCGTCATCGGCCATGGCACATCCTCCTGCTTCTGCAGCAGCCGCGTGCGGGTTCGCACGAAGCCGTTTATTCCGGCATGACGGGCAAACAGCCGCGCCAGCAAGGCCGACAGCAGCAAGGTGCTTTGCCCGGCCAGCACCGACTGATCGACATGCAGCGTCACTTCAGTGCCACGTCCGAAGCACATCGGCCCGTCGATCTGCAGTCGCTCGATGACCGACCGCGAGTCGATGCGCACGATCGAATGCACGTTGCGGGCAAGGCTTGGATCGCCCCGGTCGGCATAAAGATCGAGCAGCGCATGCAGCGGATCAACGCCGCGGCCGTCCTTGGCAAGGCTCAAGAAATTGAGCGCCAGCTGCGCCACCAGTCGCCAGGCGAGATCGTCGGCTCGGGATTCACCATCGGCTCCGGCGGGCAGTGCCGCGGGGATGGCCGGCTGCGGTGGACGCAACGCGCCGAGCAGCCGGACGGATTCGACCGGATCACCGGCCTCCAGCGTCAAGGTCGGATTGTCGTCGAGGATCGGCAGGTCGCGGTTGGTGCAAAGCGCCATGATGTCGAGACGCTTCAACGGGCGGTTCGCGGGGTTTCCAAGCGGCCGCGATACGGCCAGGAAAACGTCGTCCCCGGTGTATGAGGTGCGGGTCAGGCCGTCACGCCGTTCATCCTCCGTTGCCCGGCGTGGACGCCGCTCCGTCGAATATACCCAGCCGCTGCCGCGGTTCTGCCCGAGGCTGAACAGCTCCGGTATCTCGGCCTCGCTGCCTTCACTGTCGGCATCCTCGACGCGCAGGACCCGATAGATCTCGAAGTCGCGCGCCCGCGTGCGGTCGGCGTGCAGCACCTGCCGCGTCTTGCGCTGATCGAGCTCGACGACGTTGCACTCACGCTCGAACAGATTGATGATCGGCGTCGCGAAAAGTTCGAAATCCGCCGGCGTCAGGTCGGCGAGTTCAGGCACCGGGCGGCGGAACAGGAAGATGATCTCCAGTCCGGCCTCGCATTTGCGCACCACCTGTTGCAGTCCCATGACCCGCGCATAGTGAAAGCGCTCCGGCATGACGAAATATTCGCGCAGCAGGCGGTACCCTTCGAATGTCGGACGGGTGCGCGGCATCAGGGCCTCGTCGTCGCTGATGCCGACCATTTCGGGTGCCGGCAAGGGCGACAGCCGGTTGGTCTTGCCTTCCGGTCGTGCGCCAATGGTCACGCAAGCGCCGAAAATGGCGTCGAACAGAAGCGGCGCCTTGGTGCGTCCAGCAAAATAGAGGTCGAGCCGGTCGAGCGCCAATTCGTCGAGTTTGCCTTTTCCGGTCCGCGTCAGCGCGAGGCGCAGCGCCGCCTCGCCGGCGATGCCACCAATCGCTCCGATGCCGGCCGCCGCCAGCGCGCTGCGGTCCTGAAAATAGCTGACCGAAGTGATCGCTATCGGCCATAAGGTCATGTCCTGTGCGGTCGAGAACGTGCAGCGCGTTGACAGGCCGGGTTGCAGGCTGGAGACTAGCCGCGTGTTGCGCTTGACGACGTGGCCGGCCGGCATGATCTGCACCTGCTGTCCGGGTTTCAGCACCGCCATTGCCGTTGCCGGCGCCGGCGTGACGAGATCGGGATAGAGGACATCGAGCACGCTGCGCGAAAATCGCGAGCGCTCGGCGTCGACCTTTAGTCGGGTACGCGCGGCGAGGAAGGCGACACCGTCCAGCAGCCGTTCGACATAAGGATCCGGGCAGGGCACCGTATCGAGGGAGAGGTTGCGCGCCACTGCCGGATGCATGTCGGCGAATTCCGCCGCAAGGCCGCGGATATGGGTCAGTTCCTCCTCGTAGTATTCGATGAAGACCCGGTCCATCTCAGGCGTCCCTAATTTCGGTCCGCGCCAAGCCGTTGTCGAGATTGATCGTGGTGCGCAGGCGCATGCGTTCCGGTATGGGCGTCATGATCAGCACGGCGTCTATCTCGATCTTCAGGCCCACGGTCTTGTCGCCCAGGGTGACGCTAACCTTCGTCGCGCTTTCCTTGAGCCGGGGCTCAAAGGTGGCGAGCACCGAGCGGATTTCGCGCGCCAGCACGTCGCGGTCGAAGTCGCGGGACGACCTGCCCGAGAAGGAAGGCACGCCGTAATTGACCACGCTTCGTCGCACCTCCGGAAAATCGGCGAGCGACGGCGGATTGTCCGCCATCTGCTCGTTTTCCAGGTCGGAAAGCAGCGGCGTGGCCTCGAAGCGCTCGGTGTTGAACAGCGCCTCGATGTCCCGCCGCACTGCTTCCCGCAGCACGCGTGCCGACACCACCACGCCACGGCTTTCGATCTCGACGCGGTGCTGGGTCTGAAAGGCCAGGCGATGCAGACGTCGTTTCTGATCGGGCGTCAGTTCCGCATCCGCATCGATGGTCCGCGCACTGCCGCCAACGAGGGTATCGAGACGGTCCGCGCCAAGCTCGTCCAGCAGGACATGGCGCAGCCCGTCTATCTCCGAGGTCAAGCCCGGCAGGTCGTTGACGAGGCGATCCCACAGCGACGGCTGGACCGCCTCGCTTTTCGCCCGCAGGCTGCCCGCGATCTGCTGCTTGCCCGCGCCGGGCCGCCGAACCTCACTTGCCGACATAGACATCCATTTCGGCTTCGTCATTGCCGTCATAGACGAACTTGATCTTCTTGTAGGCGAAGCTGACCTCTTCCTGGATCAGGTCTTCCTCATCCTCTGCCTGCGACATGTCGTATTCCATGATCGAGGCGTCGGTGAGTGTCACGACCAGATAATCCTTGGTCTCGCCATCGATGGTCCGGCGTGCGGAGAACACCACTTCATCAAGCGCCTTGTTCTCGAACAGGGCCTTTTTCAGATAGGGCGAGGATTTGTCGTAGTGCTTGATGAACTTGATCATGCCCATGGATACGCGCCCACGGCGTGACAGCGAATTTGGATCATAAGGTGCGACCATCTTGTAGTCGACGCCATGGATTTCGATCTCGTCATCGTGGCCGTCGCGGGTGCTGGGCCCTTTGATATCGGGAACCTTCAGAAAACCATCAATCTTGACTGGCATTGTCTTTCTCCACCGCTTTCAAACAAAACAAGGTCTGGTTGCTGCAAATCAGGTCTTCACGGACGGCAGTTCCGATACCAGCCGCAGCGAGGCGTTGATGCCTTCCAACTGGTAATGCGGGCGCAGATAGAAGCGGGCGTTGTAATAACCCGGCCGTCCTTCCACGCTGTCCACCTGGACTTCGGCTGCGGCAAGCGGGCGCTTGGCCCGCGCCTTGTCGTCGGCAAAGGCGGGGTTTGCCAGCACGTAGCGGTTGATCCACTCGGTCAGCCAAATCTGCATGTCGGAGCGCTCCTTGAACGAGCCGACCTTGTCGCGCGCAATCGCCTTGAGGTAGTGCGCGAAGCGCGAGACCGGAAAGAGATAGGGCAGGTTGGCGCTCAGCCTTTCGTTCGACTGCGCGTCGGGGTCGACCAGCCGGCCGGCTCGCGTCTCGTCGTCCTGCAGCGAATGGGCGCCGATGAAGGCGGCCAGATCGGTATTCTTTCGATGCAGGATCGGCATCAGGCCGAGCTTGGCCAGTTCGGCCTCGCGCCGATCGTCGATGGCGACTTCGGTCGGACATTTCATCGCGATGGAGCCGTCGTCGGTCGGGAAGCTGTGCACCGGCAAATTGAGCACAGTGCCGCCATTCTCGACGCCGCGGATCTGCGTGCCCCAGCCGAAAAGCTTGTGGCTGCGGTTGATGTTGACGCCCATCGGGAAGGCGGCGTTCATCCAGACATATTTGTTGTGATCGCCTTCCACCTCTTCCTCGAAGGTGAAGCCCTTCACCGGAACGGTATCGGTGCCGTAGGGCAGCCTGGCGAGAACGCGGGGCATGGTCAGGCCGATATAGCGGGCGTCCTCGCTCTCGCGCAGCGACTGCCACGAGGCATAGGCCGGGTTGGAGACGATTTGCTGCAGGTCTTGCGGGTTCGGCAATTCCTGCCAGCTGTCCATGCGGAACAGGCGCGGCGAGGCGGCTGCGATAAACGGCGTGTGCGCCGAGGCGCAGATGCCGGAGATGTTGCGCAGCAGACCGACGTCGCGCGGGTGGTTGGAGAATTCATAGGCGCCGATCACACAGCCGATCGGCTCGCCACCCAGCATCGAATACTCGTCCGTATAGACCTTCTTGAAAATCGGGCTCTGGTCCCACATCTGACCTTCATAGTCTTCGAGCGTGTCGGCCAGCTGCTCCTTGGAGATGTTCATCACCCGGATCTTCAGCTTCTGATCCGTCTCGGTGTTGTTGACGAGATACCAGAGGCCGCGCCATGTGCCTTCCATCTCGCGCACTTCCGGCGCGTGCAGGATCTCGTTGACCTGTGTCGTCAGCATCTTGTCGATGCCCGCGATCAGCGACTTGATCGACTTGATCGCATTGGACGAGATGGTCGTGGTGTCGGAACGCGATTGCGCCGCGAGCGCGAGATTGCGCACGAGTTGCTGCAACTTCTCGCTGTCGTCCTTCTTGACCTTGAAGTCCTTCTCGAGGAGCCCGCTGAATTCGTCGAGGTTTATGGCTTCGGCCTCGGCGGTGACGGCGGCGGTCTTTTGCTGTTCGGCCATGGTCTACTCCCCTGCCTTGTCGTCGTCGGCCAGTGCCTGGCTGGCGATCTTGCCAAGCAGCGGCTCGTTGTTCAGCAACTGCGCGATGCGTTTCTCGGCGTCGACGCGGCCGTCCATGAAGCCGAGCAGTTCCTCGAGTTGGCGGCGCATCTTGAGGATCTCGGCCAGTTGCGGCACCTGCTCGGCGACCTTGTCGGGAGCGAAATCACCCATCTTGGTGAAGGTGAGATCGAGCGCCAGTTCCTCGTCGCGCTCCTGGCCTTCGGCTTGCGGCAGCGTGTTCTTCACCCGGGCTTTGACGCGGGGCCCGAGCGCTTCCATGAATTTGGGGAAGCGGTTCGCGTCGGTCTCGACGAAGGACCGGTCCAGCACCGATTTTGACGCTTCCTTGGTCTGCGAAGCGCCGGAAAGGTCGGCCATCACGGCCATGACAAACGGCAATTCGATCGTCGTCGGGCTACCGTAGGTTTCCACGTCGTAGGCGATCTGCACCCGTGGCGCGCGATTTCGTTCGATGACCTTCGCTTTGCTTTCGGCTGGCATGTCTGTTACCTTTCATCCTTCTGAGCCGCCTTCTTGACATCGGGAACGCCGGCAAGGAGCCGGAATTCCTTCAGCCCAGACGGGGCGAGATCTTCCATCAGTTCAACGAAATCCATGTGCACCATGCGGCGCACACGCCGCGCCAGATGCGGTATAGGGCTCGACGGTTCGGTGCGGTCATAGAAGGCGACGACCAGGTCGAGGCACTTCACCACGTCGTCGCGCGAGGAGATCCGGTCGGGAAGCCCCGTGCTCGAGTCCGTGTAGCTTGCCGCACTTGCCATAGTCTCGGCTCCATGACCGTTTCGAGCAGGCGTTGCTGGTTCTGCCGGAATGGGCGGCTTGGCCGCGCCATTCGCCACCGCACCCGCTGCCGAATTCCGTTCGAGGGTCGTCAGCAAACGCTGCAGAAACCGCTTTAAGTCCGGGACCGGAGCGCCGCCGCCTTCGAGGCGGGCGCTCAGCGCGGCTTCGACCGCGTCAAGGGCCGCGATCGCCGCCCGCGCGTCGGCGACCAACGCGACCATCTCTGAACCGGCCTGATCGATCTGTGCCGCACATCCGGCGCGCACCCGGTTCAATAATTGCCCGTGCGTACTCACCAGTGCGGTCTTTTCCGCCATGTTCAATCCCGAGGCGGCTTCCTGGAGCATGACACGGTCGTCGAGCGCGCTTTGTTCCAGGTCGCGTCCGCTGATTGGCCCGATCGCGCGTGGCGCAAAGAAAATCATTTGCCGCAGGTTCGCCAACAGCCCGTCCTGACCATTCTGCAGGTCGAGCAGCGCGTTGATCCGGCGCAAGGCGGCATCGCGAGGCAAAGCGTTGGGCCGCATGGCCGGATGCATGGTTTCCCAATGCTGATCGAAGGTCTGCGCAATGAGGGTCAGACCCTGCGCCAGCCCGGCCAGTCCGTCTTCATTGGCCAGCGCACGCGTTACGATGACCAGCAGGCGCAGGTCCCGGCCATGCGCGCGCAAGTCCGCCGCCTTTTCCAGCACCACGGACCAGTCGACCGGAATGGTGCTTTGCGAAGTGGGCTTGTTGTTGCCGTCGTGGACGACCTTGACCTCGGGCTCGGTCAGGCGCTCTAGCTCATGGAAAGCCGGGTCGTTGCGCAAATCCTCCCCTGACGGATTTTCACCGTCGAGCGGAGTAAGCCAGAGTGCGACATCAATCACACCAACCCCCAACGTCCGACCCTCGAACCGTACGTGACCTAACGTTATCACACCGTTGCACTTTACCACAATTCGACGACTGCTTAAAAATTAACAGAAGCTAAATGCCGCCGCCTCTTGAGCGCGATTGCCGAACCCTGAATGTGAAATGCATTGCATGAAACCGGCAATTCCATGGTTATTTGCCGCCGGTGGTGCGGGACTTTGCACAAACGGAAGGTAGCGGCTGAACCGCGTATCGAGGCCCCGTCCATCACACGTTTTGTCAAGTGATGGCTTATGTGGCAGTTTATCGGCTGGCAGATCGCAGGAGCACGGTTCGATGGAACAGCGCCGGTCATCGCAGACCTTCAAACGCAAGGAGTTGGTGGGCAAGCTAAATCCTGTGGGTGTCCGAGCCTTCAAGGCTGCTGCCGACAGTGCCAAGCTGCGCGGCAATCCTTACGTCGAGCTCGTACACTTCATCGAGCAGCTGGTGCTTTCCGACCGTTCGGATGTGCAGATGATCATCTCCGATGCCGGCGTGGACGCGAGCAGGCTTACGGCCGATATGCCCCGCGCTGTCGACAAGCTGCCTTATGGGGCCACATCGATCGAGGAGTTCTCCGACCATATCTTTCATGCCATTCAGGAAGCCTGGAACCTCGCGACGTTGGAGTTCGGCGTTGAAGAAGTCCGCAGCGGCCATATAATCCTTGCCTGCCTGAAGACACCGGTTCTGGAAGGCCTGCTGTCTAAGATTAGCGGCGAGTTCGACAAGATCGACGCCGACGCGGTCATCGCGCGGTTCGCCGATGTCGTAGAGGGCTCACTCGAAGCCGGTGCTTCGACCACGGTCTCCACCGCGGAGGCGCCGAAGCGGGCTCCGGGCGGCGATTCGGCGCTGGCGAAATACGCCACCGACCTCACCCGGCGCGCCCGCGACGGCAAGATCGATCCGGTCGTCGGCCGCGATCCGGAGATCCGGCAGATCGTCGATATCCTGATGCGGCGCCGGCAGAACAACCCGATCCTGACCGGCGAGGCCGGGGTCGGCAAGACCGCGGTCGTCGAGGGCTTTGCCTTGCGTGTCGCCGCGGACGACGTGCCCCCCACACTGCAAGGGGTCAGTGTGCGCATGCTCGATGTCGGATTGATGCAGGCGGGTGCCAGCGTGAAGGGCGAGTTCGAAAAGCGGCTGAAGGCCGTCATCGATGAGGTACAGTCTTCCGAAACCCCGGTCATCCTGTTCATCGATGAGGCCCACACCTTGATCGGCGCAGGCGGCGCTGCTGGAACCGGCGATGCGGCCAATCTCTTGAAGCCGGCGCTGGCGCGCGGCGAACTGCGTACGATCGCGGCAACGACCTGGGCCGAATACAAGCAGCACATCGAGAAAGACCCAGCCCTGACCCGCCGTTTCCAGGTGGTCAAGATCGACGAGCCTTCGGAGGCGGTGGCCGTTCTCATGTTGCGCGGCGTCGCCGGCGTTCTGGAGCAGCACCACAAGGTGCAGATACTGGATGAGGCGATCGAGGCGGCGGTCAGCTTGTCGCATCGCTACATCCCGGCGCGCCAACTGCCTGACAAGGCGGTGAGCCTTCTCGACACCGCTTGCGCCCGTGTCGCCATATCGCAGCACGCCACGCCAGCCGAGGTCGAGGACATCATGCGTCGCCGCCAGGCGCTGGAGGTCGAGCGCGGCATCATCGGCCGCGAGGCCGCGATCGGCATTGAGGTGACCGATCGGCAGGCGCGCGTCGAGACCGGGCTTGCCGAAAGCGAGGTCACTCTGGCCGCGGCGCAGCAGCGTTGGGATCGTGAAAAGGCGTTGGTTGCCGAGATCCTCGAATTGCGCGCCAGGCTGCGCGGCGAGGGCGTGCCGCTCGATGTGGCGACGGACGCAGAGGCCGATACCGAAACGGCAGTGGCGGACGCAGAAAAGACCAAGGTACCAAAGGCTGAGCCACCCAAGACTGAGCCCAAGGCCGAAACGACGAAGACCCACGCGGCCAAAGCCAAGGTCGAGGTGCCAGTGGTTGCCGATCCTGCGCCGTCATTTCCGGCGGCCGACCTTGCGCGTCTGCGCGAACTCATGCCTGAGCTTGCCGCCGCTCAGGGCGAGACACCGCTGATCCTGCCGTCCGTCGATCGAAATGCGGTGGCGACCGTGGTCCAGGACTGGACTGGTATCCCGACGGGACGGATGCTGTCCAGCCAGACCGAAAAGGCGCTCAAGCTCGCCACCACGCTTTCGGAGCGGGTCGTCGGCCAGGATCACGCCATGGAGATGATCGCCAAACGCGTGCAGACCAGCCGCGCCGGGCTTGGCGCGCCGGAAAAGCCGGTGGGCATCTTCCTGCTCTGCGGCCCCTCTGGCGTCGGCAAGACCGAAACCGCATTGGCGCTGGCCGAAACGCTTTATGGCGGCGAGCAGAACCTGATCTCGATCAACATGTCCGAGTTCCAGGAGGCGCATACGGTCTCGACGCTCAAAGGCGCGCCGCCTGGTTATGTCGGCTACGGGAAGGGCGGCATCCTGACCGAAGCGGTGCGCAGAAAACCCTATTCGGTGATCCTGCTCGACGAGGTCGAGAAGGCGCATCCGGATGTGCACGAAATCTTCTTCCAGGTCTTTGACAAGGGGATGATGGACGACAGCGAGGGCCGGCGGATCGACTTCAAGAACACGCTGATCCTGCTCACCTCGAATGTCGGCTCGGAAGTCATCATGGACCGCACCAGGAATGGCACGCTGCGGGCCGGGCTCGATGATCTGGACACCGCCTTGCGCGGCCCGTTGCTGAAGGTCTTCCCGGCGGCCTTTCTCGGCCGGGTGGTGACCATTCCTTACTATCCGCTCTCGGATTCGATGATCGAAGCGATCACCCGTCATCAGTTCGCCAAGATCGCCCGCCGGCTGCGTGCAACCAACGATGCGGAATTGGTGATCGGCGATGGTGTCATGGATCTGGTCAAGGCCCGTTGCATCGAGATCGAATCCGGCGGGCGGATGATCGATGCCATCCTGACAAACACGCTGCTGCCGGAATTGAGCCGCGGCGTGCTGAACCGCTCGCTCGAGGGTGAAAAGATGACAAAGGTAACCGTCGGCGTCTCCAAGGAGGGCTTCACCTATTCCTTCGAGTAGGGAATGTTGATGACGGTTGCTTCGGCTTCTTCGTGCATAGGCAAGCTGAGCCGACTAGTGATGCCAACCGCTGGAAGATACCGAGGACATCGCCGAGCAAGGTGCTACCTACGATGCCCGCAACCGGGAGAGGGCTTTTACTGTCCGCACGCTTTCTTTCCTCGATCTAGACAAACAGGTGACGAGCGATGGCGCAACCTGGAGCTGCCCTCGGCAAACCGGACACCGCTGGCACAAATCGGATTTGATCGAGAAGTCAGTGAAGGCGGTGGACCAGCGCCGGCAGAGCCTCGTCGACATGGGCCATGCCACGCGCCTCAACGACGGACGTATCCGGGCGTCAAAGGATCTGCTGCAGCGACTCGAACAGGCCGAAGTCGCCCGCGTCGGCCGTATGACGGTGGCCGAGCGCGGGCTGAGCTTTATAAGGGCTTAGACTGGTGAGCTTGTCAGCGGCCGGCTGGTCGGGGCGGCAAATCTCGCCTCCGGCCGTTTTGCCATGATTGACGACGGTGTCGGCTTCCAGCTCGGGCCTTGGCAACCAGCGCTCGAAAAGCGCATCGGCCAGCACATTTGAGCGCTGCTGCCTTCCGGGTCGGTCAGAAACGCATCGTAAGCGGCATGAGCAAGCCCTTTCCTATCCGAAGACGACATTACGTCTTCCAACAAAGCGAACGGCAACTTCGCGCCTCATCTCGGATGTTCGGCAAATTTTACCTTCGCTCGAAAGCGGACGGTCTGCCGAAGATAACATGAGTGCGTTGCTCGACGATGGGCTGATCCAGCAATGACCCCGCATGTCAGATTCCTGCAATATGGGACGTTGTCATGTCGATGACCATCGCCGTTGTCTTACTGCTCACATGCACTCAAATGCAGCGATAAGTCTCTCGGGTAGTGTCTCGAGGCACTACCGTTTCTCGGACCGACTGGATCCTATAAAGGCCGGCCTTTTTGAAGCCGGAGAGGAAGAGCTCGAAGGATAGCGGGTCTGCGAAGGGAAGGTGGGCAAGGTAGCCAAGTGAGAGGTCCGGTTGCCGCCGCAGTGTGGCCTCGACTGCGACATACGCGTTTTCCATCTCGCCCAGATGTGCGTAGGCCGCCGCGAGAAAGGAATGGATGAAGAACTGGTCGCCGGCCTTCCGATAAGCGTCGATGGCCTCGGCATATCGGCCAAGCAGGAAGAGCGCGCTGCCCTTCACCTCCCAGAACCAGACCGGGGGCAATGGGTCGAGCAGTATGGCCCTTTCGAGGACCGCCAAGGACTGCTGAGGCTGGCCGCCGTAGTTGAGCCAGCTTGCATAATCTCCGGCAATGTTAACGTCGTGCGGATGAGCGTACGGGCCTGCTGGAAATGCAATCCGGCATCCCCATGCTTGCGCATATGTACGAGCACGAGGCCCATGCTCTGGTTGCAGATGCCGTCATTCCGGTGGAGCAGGAGCGCCGTGCGCGCAGACTGCAAGGCACTTTGCAGCGTACGGGAATCGCGGTCGTACCAGAATCGCGCAACCAGGCACTGCGCCAGATACGCATGACCTTGAGCAAAAGCCGGATCGAGTTCGGCGCTCCGGGCCAACATGGATTCGCCCTTGTCCATTTCATACTGATGGTAGTGCGCGCGACCCTGCAAGTAGTATTCGTAGGCGGCCCAATCGGCCGGCGGGGTTCGCCGCGAGCGGCTAGTCGCATCTGCCTCGGCGGCGCCTTTGACAGTTGAAGCTACGAGAGCCGCCACCTCCTCCTGAACCGAAAAGATGTCTTCGAGCGCCCGGTCGTAGCGTTGAGCCCACAAATGGAAGCCGCTGCGCCGTCGATCAGTTGCGCCGTGATCCGGATGCGGTCCGGGGCGCCCCCACTGGTAATGCGCGACCCGCTCCTCCTCTTGAAAGATGATGACCGGACCATGTCCGATCCGCTAGACAGCCCCCCCATTCTAGCTCATCCTGACGCAACGTAACCTAAGGCTATCGGAGCGTTCGATGCCGGCCCTGCGCGTCATGACCTTTAACGTCCAAATGTTGCCTCTCGCCGCGATGATCGTACTCGGCGCGAGCGACGACGCCGTGGAGCGGGCGGACCGCGTTGTCGACGCGATCTTGTCTCTACCCGCCGACGAGCAGCCGGACGTCATCGCCTTCAACGAGGTGTTCCACGAGGATGCGAGAGACAGGCTTATCGACCGGCTGACCGGCTATCCCAACCGCATCGAGAAGGTGGACAATAGCTTCGACGTCGAAGATGCCGGCATCATGCTGTTCAGCAAGTACGAATTCCTGCAATTGCCGCGCGGGGACAATTTCTACACCCGCATCTACGATGACAGCGCTGGCGACGACTCTCATGCGGCGAAGGCGGTCTGCATAGTCCAGTTCAACTACCCGACCGACAATGTCACGCTCGCCTTCACTCACCTGCAGGCCTCTTACGTGAACGACACGGAGCATTCGGACGTCCGCTCCCGACAGATCGATTCCGTCTTCGGCGCGATCGGCACGGCTCTTCAGGAGTTCGACGCCAGAAACTGGCGCAACATCATCTTCATGGGCGACCTCAACATCCGCGGCGATCTGGCCGCCGGCACGACGGAGTGGCGTGACGTGTTCGAACTCGGAACGCTCGGCTCCACCTTCGTCGATGGCTGGCGGGAATGGATGCACGCGCCAGGGGAAGCTGGAGCCGACCCCGGGTTGACGAATATCGACTTCGAGCAGAGCATTATGCGGCGGCTCGACTATCAATGCTTCATCCGGTCAGCATCGTCCGAGATCGTCGCTCACCACATGCAGGTCAGGCTGCGCGATCAGAGCGACCATTTTGCCCTAGAATCCTATGTCTGCCGCCGTTTCCCGCATTGCACACCGTCGGACGCCATCCTTCTTTCCAACGCCCCCTATCTTGGCGCGGGATCGCCCGCCAAGTCGGTTAGGGTCCGTTTCGAGGATTTGGACGGATATCAATGGATATATGTCGACAAGCCGGGCACCTACACGATCCACTCCTCGGTCGCGCTTTCGCTCTCGCTCTATCTGGACGACGACTTCACCCACGCGATCCAGCCTGCGGATACGCTCGACATTACTCATGTGCCTGCGGGCCTCGGCAGCTACATCATCCGCCATCAGTTGGGGCGGGAGGGGAAAACCTTCGCCATGCGGCGACCTTTCTTCGCCGCTGTGCGCAACCGTTCGAACGGGCCGCCGATGGGCGAGCTGACGATCTTTCGTCACACCGGAGATACGCCCGAGCGCGCAATCTGGCTTTCGCCTCACACCGAGGTTGGTGCCGGGTTCCCGCAGGACCAGCCCTTGGGGACGACCGATCTCTGCTGGTTCCGCGCATTTCTGCCGAAGACCTTCGCGGGGGCAAGTCGGGCGGAAACATTCCTCGTCCGGAAGCCTGGGAATTTCTGGTCTGAACTCGTGATCCTCGATGATGCGCAGCAGAGCCTCGACTCCGTTTCGGGCACCGACAGTCAGATCCAGCTCGATTATTCCACGCAGGGGGGCGAGTATGTCTATCTCACCCTTGCCCGCGAGAATTACGACGAGGACGAGTTCTCGATCCGCCTGCAGACGCCGGTCAACTACATCGCCTTCGATCAGCCATCAGGTTTCTACATCAAAGAGGAGTCCGGCATTGGCATCCTCGGCGCCGATGAAATCTCGCTCACTATCACAGTCGACGGACAGTCGCTCTTCACGGGCTACTGGGATGACGCTGACACGGGCGAACGCTGGCCGGGATTTTCCGAAGCGATGAAGAATAGATTGCAATCTTCCATGCCGGGCGCGATCCGTCTGCCCTTCATTTACGACATCACGCTCGCCTACCGCGAAGACGACTTCACTGCGTCCGGATCGATGGTCGAGATCGTGCCGCCACTGCAGCCGGGCGAGCCTGATTTCGTTCCTCGGATCATCTCGTTGCCCATGCCCGATGCATTCGACGACGCCGAGTACCGGTTCTATTGCACGCTCAGCCGATATCCCGATTGATGGCGTTGCAGCCGGCGCGACAACCGAAACACCACGCTCGTCGCCAGTGCAGAACGAGCGCAATAAAGGCCAGCACTTCTTCGTCATTCTAGGGCGGAGCGGGGCGCAGGTCGTCGGCGGTAGCGGTGTCCGGTGAGCGCCCGAGGACCGCCGCCAGGCGCCCGATGTCGCGGGGGTAGTTGCGCTCGCGTCTCGCGTGCGAAACGCCGCATGCTCATGTCGCCGATCAGCCGCTGCGCAGCGAGCTGACGGGTGCTTCGACGATCATGGCGCTCGCTGGCTCGCTCCCGATCTAGATCCGGTACGGAGCCGGGCTTAGAAACGTGGGCGACGAGTAGAACCAATGCACAATTACGATAAGATGTTTCCATTTCCGGTTTTCGAGGTCCAATGTCTGAAGTGGACTGGCTTAGTCATCTCCTGCAAATCATCACCGTTACCGGCCAGCTCGAGGTCCGCTGTGCCTACGGCGCGCCGTGGCGCCTTGCCTGGAGCAAGGCTGCCGCGAACGAAATTCCCTACCACGTCATAGTTAAGGGCCGGGCCATTTTCGAGGATCCGGAGTCCAAAACGGCGCGGGAGCTGGTGAGCGGCGATATTGTGCTGCTGCCTCACGGCGCGGCGCATGTATTGCACGACGGTAGCGGGCAAACACCAATCCGGACCCACGAAAGCGTGGGCTCTGCCGGATGGATGCTGAGCGAGAACGACGGCCAGGGCGAGCAACTGGATTTGCTGTGTGGGCGATTTTCTATCGCGCCGCCCCATGATCGGCTGATCCGCAACTACCTGCCCACAAATCTGGTGGCGCGGGCAATGGGCGGCCATACGGAAGAAGACATCGGCTCCGCCTCCAACCAACTGGCCAGTCTGGTGAGGCTGATGCGAATGGAGTCCGCCGGTGACAGAGCCGGAGGGCGGGCCATTCTCAACGCGCTTTCTTCGGCCCTGTTCACACTGGTCCTGCGCGCGGCGAGCCAATCCGGGAAAGCGCCCGAAGGCTTGTTGGCCTTGGCCGGCAATCCACGACTTGCTCCAGCCATTTCTGCGATGTTCGCCGATGCGGCACGGCCTTGGAAACTGCCCGAGCTGGCCGATTTGTGCGGCATGTCGCGCGCTACGTTCATGCGCCAGTTTCAGGACAAGTTGGGCCGCTCTGCCCTAGACTTCTTGACTGATCTGCGCATGAGTTTGGCCGCCAACGAGCTTAGGAAACCGGCGATTAGCACGGAAGCTGTGGCCGAGACCGTTGGATATCAATCCGTTTCGGCATTCCGGCATGTCTTCACCGAAAGGATAGGGATGACGCCGGGGGAGTGGCGGCGACTGGCGCACAAGCACGAGTAAGGCGCGCGGTCTAAGACCCGGAAGGCACAGTTTGATCCTTTTGCGCATCATATTGAGCTAATCAAGCCTCGAAATTATCACCCCTGCCCGTAAATTAGGCTCCGTAAACACTTGATAAGGGAGCCATCCAATGAACTGTATCAGCCTCGCCACCACCGAGCCCGCAACCCGCGTAGCCGCCGAAATCTTCGGGGAGAACGGGACGAGCGAATACGCTTACCCGACGAACGCCGTCATCGAAACCATCCTGAGCCGCAGTGCCGCCAAGTACTACGACCCTAATGCCACGCTGAGCGACGACCAGATCCGCGACCTTGTGCGGATCGGCACGTCGGCGCCAACCTCCTTCCACCTGCAGAACTGGCGCTTCATCGCCGTACGCTCGCCAGAAGCCAAAGCACGGCTGCGTCCGATCGCCTGGAACCAGCCCGCGATCACCGACGCGGCCGCGACCTTCATCGTCATCGGCAAGCTGGCCGATGCCAGCACCATCCCCGACCGTCTGGCGCCGGTGGTGGAAGCGGGCATCATGCCGGCGCATCTGGTGCCGGAATGGGAAATCCCCGCTCGCGGGCTGTATGACGATCAACCCCAGCGGCAGCGCGACGAGGCAGTACGCTCCGCGACCTTTGGCACCGCGGCGATTATCTACGCCGGCCGTTCGTTGGGCCTGGGTTCGACGCCGATGATCGGTTTCGACTCCGAGGCGGTGCACCGCGAGTTCGGCCTGGCCGAAGACGAAGTGCCGGTCATGCTGTTGACCGTTGGGCCGGAGCGAGCTGGCAACTGGCCGCAGAAGCCCCGTATGCCGGTGGCTGATGTCCTGGACTTTGCATAATCACTAGTCAACTCAGGATGTTATGGAGACTATGATGGCAAGAACTGCCGCTCTGAAGCCGGAACAGGTGCCGGCCGAATCCAAACCGACTCTCGATGCGTTCACCAGGAACATCGGGTTCACCCCAAATATGATGGCAGCCTTCGCGCAGAGCCCGATCGCGTTCAACTCCTGGGCCATCCTGCTCGGATCCCTGAGCAAAACGCTCGACGTGAAGACGCGAGACAGCATCGGCCTCGCCGTTTCCGAAGTGAACGGCTGCAATTACTGCCTGACGGTTCACAGCTTTACCGCCGAACATATGGCCAAGCTGCCGGCTGATGACATCATTCTGGCCCGAAAGGGTCATGCCAAGGACCCGAAGCGAGACGGGGCCCTCCAGTTTGCGCGCAAAGTCATCGAGACCCGAGGGCATATCAGTGACGCCGATCTGAAAGCTGTCCGCGAGGTTGGCTACACCGATGCGAACATCATCGAGATCGTCGCGCTTGTGGCCATGTACTCGCTGACGAACTTCTTCAACAACGTGTTCGATCACGAGAAGGACTTTCCCGCCGTCGCGCCGGCCGGCTCGATCTGAGCTCGGTTTCTGTCTCTCGTGAAGCCATAGGAACAATCACATGAATATCCTCCATATTGATGTTAGTCCGCGACAAGAATCGCATAGCCGCCAGCTTTCGGCGGCGATCGTCGAAAGGCTCCTCGAGGTTGCGCCCGGGGCGAGCATTACTCGGCGCGATTTGGGCGCCGATCCGTTGCCCCACACCTTGGCCGACTACTCCATTGCGTTGTCGACGCCGGCCACGTTGGCGGCACCACCGAAGGGCGCTCTGGATCGTTCCGAAGCACTTATTCAGGAAGTCGAAGCGGCCGATGTGATTGTCATCGGAACGCCCATGCACAACTTCACCATTCCCTCGGTCCTCAAAGCATGGATCGACCAGATCCTGCGCGTCGGTCGCACGATGAAGTCGACGCCTGCCGGGAAGGTGGGAATGCTTCGAGACCGTCCGGTGTTTATCGGCGTCGCTTCCGGTGGCGTCTTTTCCGGCGAGCGAGCCAACCAACCCGATTTTCTCACGCCGTATCTGACGCTGGCATTTGGCTCCATTGGACTAAAGACCCTGCAATTCCTCCCCCTACAGGCCACTGCGTTCCTCGACCAGGACAAAGCCGAATTGGCGAGGGAGAAGGCCTCGGCGGCGATCGATCTGACGGCCGTGCGAGAGCTTCAGGGCCTCGATACTTGGCCCGCAGTACTCGCAAGGACCGGCAGATCGTATCGCGATGTCCGCCCTGCTCTTGGGAGCGTCGCGCTAGCAGTTTTCTGAGGGCGCGCTGCAAGCTCCGCAAGCCCGCATCATAACCCTCCGGCCTCCGGCGGACCGTGAACACGAGGTCTTTCTGATGATTTTACCTGCTAATAAGCTCTCCCGAATCGGCGAAAGGATCACCGACAAATCAGCACCACCCGATGACGGCGCCGTCCGCGAATGGATCGGACCAGAAGCGTTCGAGCACTGGACTGAGCTGCGGAAGTGGATCGATGAATCCTACCCTGGGGTTTTTACGCCGGACTGGCTCTACGGTGGCAAGAACCGCGGTTGGTCCTTGCGCTACAAAAAAACGAAGGCGTTCACCACATTGGTGCCGGAATACCGACGATTTTCGGCTGTGGTGGTCATGGGTGGTGCAGAACGAGAGAAGTTTGAGGCGCGGCGTTATGTCTGGCGTCCGCAATTAGTCAAGCTCTACGATGAAGCCAAAACATACATCGAGGGAAAATGGCTGACGATTGCCATCTCATCGGGATGATCTGGATGAAGTGACGGAGCTTCTGACTATGAAGCGCCCGCCAGGTGTCTCGTCGATCACGCAGCAATTCGACATCAAGGTCTTCGCGGAAGGCGTCGAGCCGATAGATCGAAAGACCTTCCACGTCTGCAATTTATCTCGAACCAACAATCACTGAGGAGACATTCCCATGAAAGCGATCGTAGTGACGGACCAGGCTGCAGGAACGGCCGGGATGAAGCTGGTGGAGCGGCCCGAGCCACAGGCGGCAATAAACGACGTCGTCGTACAGGTTCATGCAGCGGGATTCGTCAACACCGAACTGGAATGGCCTTCGACCTGGGCTGATCGAGCCTTCGGTGCCCGGAAGCCGTCGATCCTCGGCCATGAGCTGGCCGGAGTGGTCACTGCACTGGGTTATGGCACGACGGGGCTGTCGGTCGGGCAGCGGGTGTTCGGCCTTGCGGATTGGCATCGCGACGGCACGCTCGCGGAGTATGTAGCCATGGAGGCACGCAACCTCGCGCCGCTGCCGGGCGATGTCGACTTTACAGTGGGCGCGAGCGTGCCGATCTCGGGCCTGACCGCGTGGCAGGGCCTGTTCCACCATGGCCGCCTTCAGGCGGGGCAGAGCGTGCTTGCGCATGGCGCGGCGGGTGCCGTCGGTTCGGTCGTGACGCAGCTTGCGCGAGAAGCTGGCGCCTATGTCATCGGCACCGGACGCGCCGCTGACCGCCAGAAGGCGCTCGACTTCGGCGCAAACGAATTCGTCGACCTGGGGAACGACACCCTGGAAGACGTCGGCGCAGTAGATCTGGTGTTTGATGTCATCGGCGGCGATATCCAGAAACGGTCCGCAACGCTGGTCCGGGCGGGAGGAACGCTTGTGACCGTCGTCGGACCAACGGATGTTCGGCCTGCAGATGGCCGGACGGTTGACTTCGTCGTCGAGGCTGATCGAGCCCAGCTTTTTGAGATAGTTCAGCGGATCCGGGATGGACGACTGCGGACGAATATCGGCAAGGTCTCGAGCCTCGACGACGCTGTTGCGACCTTCAACTCGACCGACCGCCTCGTTGGAAAGACGGTTATCCGCGTCCGTCCGTGAGGACTCTTGGGGAGAGAGGGCGGTTCCTCTCTCCCCGATGCGAGGCAGGCAACGAGGAGATGCGAAGCAGAAGGCGCTTTCACCCTCCCATGCGAGCGCAGCGGGTGGGCTTATTCGACGTTCCGGGCGCGGCTGTGAATCAGCACAGCACTGTGATCCCCTTGGATTCCCGGGAATCCGGTGACTTACTCGCGCCGATCGGCGCCGGGACCCGATGCCGATTAACTGAAGGCCCTGTTCCGCCCGGTCGGTGAGGGCCAACTATTCTGATCGGGCCCTTGTTGCGACCCGAGCCTCGCGCTGCGCCGTTGGCGGCTCGCCGAACTTTTGCCGGAAGGCGCGGGTGAAGGCGGCAGCGGACGCGTAGCCGCTGCGCCGTGCTACCTCTCGAACGCTGAGTCGGGACCGGGTTAGCAGAGCCTGTGCCCGCAGCAGGCGCCAATTCGTCAGATAGCCCAACGGACCGTCGCCGATCATCTCCTTGAAACGTTCGGCGAACTGCGTTCGCGACATCCCGACCTCCAGGGCAAGCGAGGCGACAGTCCAATTCTGCTCGCTGCGCCGATGGATCGTTTGAATCGCCTTGCCGATCTGCGGATCCTGGAATGCGGACAGAATCTGCCTCAACGCTGGCGACTGTTCACCACTGGCGCGGATCGTCTCGATAAAGATGATCTCTGACAGTCTGAGGATCGTCGCGATCGCGCCGGGCCCCTCCGAAAACACGCGGCGCACGATCAAGCGCAGCATTTCATCGAGCCAGGGATTCTTGGCGCGCGTGACCGGCGTAATCAGAAAGTATTCCGGGAACGCCTGAATCAGCGGATGGTCAGCCTTCTCGATGAAGTTGAAGTGCCCGCAGACCATTCGGGTGGTGGCGGAGGGGTCGCCCCCGCCACAAACCAGTACACCCTCCCCACTGTATCCGGCCTGCTCCAGGACGGTCTCGAGTGGCGGTGCGTCGCGGCCCGGCGCGTCTGCCAGGACGTGTGCCTGTCCGTACGGGATCATCAACATTTCGCCGGTGTTGAGGACGATGTCTGCGCCTGAGGCCAACCGGATATGACACCGTCCCTCGATCACGAGGTGAAAGCGTGCCGCGCGTGCGAAGGCTGGTACCGCGACGGCCCAAGGGGCTGAGAATTCCGTGCGGAAGTAAAAGCTTCCCCGGAGCGACAGCGTTTCGAAAATGTCGCTAAGAACGTCCATGGGCGCGCGGGCGCCTCCCTGCTCGTCTTCGTTCAAAGCGACATCTCGTCGCGCGTCTGTCAAGCGAAACAGGGTCGAATGATGCAGATCGTCCGAAAGACTATGCCTCTGGTTCCCGTCTATTGCGCCGATCTTGCCAGATCGTCCGGACCTCACTCATACCAGAGCGAGGCCGCAGCCAATAGTTGCGGGCGGGTGGATGCACTCTCCGCGTCGTAAGGATCCCGCTCGAACAACCAACAGTAGGAGTCACCGATGTCGTTCCGCTTCATCACCAAGTCTATCCACGCCTACCTGATCGATTATCCCGTCGCGATCGTCTTGATCGCAGCGCCGTTCGTGCTGAAGCTCGGCCAGAGCGGACCGGTCGCAACGTGGCTCTCGGTTATTGCCGGTGTCGCGGCGCTACTCTTGGCCGCGCTGACCGATCATCCCACCGGGCTCGTCCGCATCATTCCCTACCGGCTGCACCTTTGGGTCGATCGCGTCGTCGGGGTGGTGTTTGTCATCGCCCCGTTTGCCGTCAAATTCTCCGGGTTCGACGCTTGGTACTACTGGCTCCTCGCTGCCGCTGTCCTGCTCACGACGTCGGTCTTTAACGCGCCTGAGGAGCCAGTTAGGACGCGTTCGAGATTGAACAGGCGCACAGCGGGTTGAAGGCGGCGACGGCAGCGTCGAGGGTCAAGACATTGCCGATGTTCGTCCGTCAGAACTCGGGGAGGGCGAGCATTGGGTGTCCGCAATTGCTTCTTGCGGGCCGGAAGCCGCTATTCCGCTTTCGGCCCCAAAGCTGCCGGCCGGCAATGCGGCTCTAATCGCCCCTTCGCCTCCAACAGCTTGGTCCCAAAAGAAAACAACCTCCGTGTTTTCAGAGACTGATCACTGACTTTGACAGGCGCATCTTTCCAAGTAAATGCGGATACCTTCGATGTCGGGTAACGTTTCGTAGACTCGTCACTCCTAGGAGCGATTTTGCTCTGTTCCGGAGCTGCGTGAGTGACTTAGTGGCGGTCAATCGAGCTCGATCCAAGCTGGGGCATGGTCGCTTGG